>NZ_JBFTMO010000020.1:0-71462 GCF_056396985.1 Rhizobium sp. 05N430
AAGCAGGTCACGACCAAGCAGATCACCGCCTTCACGTCTGGCCAGCTTGCCAAATTCACCGATGACCAGATCGGCGCATTGTCGGCTGCCCAGGTCGGCTCGCTCACCAACGACCAGATCGGTGGCCTGACCGCCGGTCAGATCGGCAAGCTCAGCAACGCCGCTGTCGCTGGTCTGAAGGCAAGCCAAATCACGGCGATGACTGCCGATCAGGTTGCCGGTATCACCGCAGGTCAGAGCGCTCTGCTGAACACTGCCCAGGTCGCAGGCTTCAGCGCCACCAATGTCACAAAGCTCACCGACGACGCGGTTGCCGGGATATCCGCCAAGGCGATTGGTGGTCTTACCAACGAAGCGATCGCTGTTCTCAGCGACAGCCAGATCGGCAAGCTCAGCGCCGACCAGATCAAGGTGATGACGCCGAAGCAGGTTACCGCCTTCACGGCTGGCCAGCTTGGCAAGTTCACCGACGATCAGATGGGTGCTCTGACGGCAGCCCAGGTCGGCTCTCTCTCCGACACGCAGATCGTCGGGCTCTCGGCTGCTCAGATCGGCAAGCTCAGCAACGCTGCAGTCGGCGGTCTGAAGGCAACGCAGATCAGCGGCATGTCTGACACGCAGCTTGAAGGTCTGAGTGTTGCTCAGGCTGGCGCACTGACGGCAGCCCAGGTCGGTGCTCTGAGTGCCGATGACATCAAGAAGTTCTCCGACGACGAAATCGGAGCGATTGGTGTAAAGTCGATCAACGGCCTGAAGAACGAGGCAATCGCTGCCCTTACCGAAAGCCAGATCGGCAAGTTGACGACCGGCCAGATCTCCGGTCTGCTGTCGACACAGGTTGCGAGCTTCACGGCTGCTCAGCTTGGCAAGTTCACCGACGACCAGATCGGCGCACTCTCCGCCGCTCAGGTTGGTGCACTGACCAACGACCAGATCGGTGGTCTTTCCGCCGGTCAGATCGGCAAGCTCAGCAACACGGCCGTCACCGGCCTCAAGGCAAGCCAGATCACGGCGATGACCGCCGATCAGGTTGCCGGCATCACCGCAGGCCAGAGCGCTCTTCTGACCGGCGCACAGGTTGCTGGCTTCACTGCCACGAACGTTACCAAGCTGACCGATGATGCGGTTGCTGGCCTGACCGCCAAGGCGGTCCCGAGCCTGACGAACGAAGCGATCGCTGTCCTCAGCGAAAGCCAGGTCGGCAAGCTCAGCACCGACCAGCTCAAGGCGATGACGCCGAAGCAGGTCAGCGGCTTCACCGCTACCCAGCTCGGCAAGTTCACCGACGACCAGATCGGTGCACTCTCCGCAGCTCAGGTCGGCGCGCTGACCGATACGCAGATCGGTGGCCTCTCGGCCGGTCAGATCGGCAAGATCAGCAACACGGCAGTCACCGGTCTCAAGGCCACGCAGATCACGGCGATGAGCGCCGATCAGGTTGCCGGCATCACCGCTGACCAGAGTGCTCTGCTGACGGCTGCGCAGGTTGGTGGTTTCAGCGCCACGAACGTGACGAAGCTGACCGACAACGCAGTGGCCGGCCTGACCGCCAAGGCGATCCCTGGCTTGAAGAACGAAGCGATCGCTGTCCTCAGCGACAGCCAGATCGGCAAGCTTAGCGCCGATCAGATCAAGGCTGTGACAACGCAGCAGATCGCAGGCTTCACAGCTGCTCAGCTCGGCAAGTTCACCGACGATCAGATGGGTGCTCTGTCGGCTGCTCAGGTCGGCGCACTCTCCGACACGCAGATCGCCGGTCTCTCGGCTGCTCAGATCGGCAAGCTCAGCAACGCTGCAGTGGGCGGTCTGAAGGCAACCCAGATCAGCGGCATGAGCGACGTACAGCTCGAAGGTGTCAGCACCTCACAGGCTGCTGTGCTGACGGCAGCCCAGGTCGGTGCCCTGAGCGCTGACGACATCAAGAAGTTCTCCGATGACGACATCGGGGCGATCACGGCGAAGTCGATCAACGGTCTGAAGGCCGATGCCATTGCCGCTCTCAGCGAAAGCCAGATCGGCAAGCTCAGCGCGGACCAGATCTCCGGTCTGCTGTCGACGCAGGTTGCCAGCTTCACGGCTGCTCAGCTCGGCAAGTTCAGTGACGACCAGATCGGCGCACTTTCCGCCGCCCAGGTTGGTGCTCTGACCAACGACCAGATTGGCGGTCTCTCTGCCGGCCAGATCGGCAAGCTCAGCAACGCGGCTGTAGCGGGTCTGAAGGCAAGCCAGATCACGGCGATGAGCGCCGATCAGGTTGCCGGCATCACCACAGGCCAGGCAGGTCTCCTGACTGCTCTGCAGGTCGCTGGCTTCAGCGCCACGAACGTCACCAAACTGACGGACGACGCGGTTGCCGCGATCGGTACCAAGTCGATCGGTGGTCTGAAGACCGACGCGATCGGTGTTCTCAGCGACAGCCAGATCGGCAAGCTGAGCGCTGATCAGATCAAGTCGATCACGACACAGCAGATCGCCGGCTTCAAGGCTGCCCAGCTCGGCAAGTTCACCGACGACCAGCTCGGCGCACTCTCCGCCGCCCAGGTCGGCGCACTGAGCAACGATCAGATCGCTGGTCTCTCCGCGGCTCAGATCGGCAAGCTCAGCGACACGGCGATCACCGGTCTCAAGGCAACGCAGATAACCTCGATGAGCACCGCTCAGATCGAAGGGATCACGTTGTCGCAGACCGCAAAGCTGAACGCTGCACAGATCGGCGCCATGGCGCCGGAAGGGGTCGCGAAGTTCTCGGTCGACGAGATCGCCGCAATCGACGTCAGCGCGATCAAGGGACTGTCTGCGGACGACATCACGGCTTTGGACAAGGATCACGCCAACGCCTTCACCACTCCGCAGATCCAGGCAATGAACGACGACCAGCTGGCAGCCGTCGTGGCCGCCTACAACGCAGCCTAAGACGCAAGGGAGGGTGGCCTGTCGGCCACGCTTCACCGGCTTAACGCAATCGGGCCCGCAGCTTTGCGGGCCCTTTTCATTTTCCGGCCTACCTAGTCCTCGCGCATGGCAACAAGCTGCCGCCAGTTCGCTCCGAGACCATGCCGCGAATCATCATTGCCGTCCGATTCGCGTCGGCTGTTTTATGTGATGGAAGTGTGCCGCCGGCTGGGTCCGGTCATTCCGATTTTTCAACGGCCATAAAAGGCCCAGAGAGGGCCTAGGGCGAGAGATGACAGTCTTGTGCTGTTGCGCCCGGGTTGCATCAGAGAGCGCGTCGTGAAGGCTCTGCAGAGACTTTCGCTTGTGCCAAAGATTCGGCCAGGCACAAAGCCGCGATCGCCATGGCGTATTTCAGGGCATGCTTCTTAATTCGACTGAGAACCATACCGCAGTTTCCCCTGCGATAGCGCGCGGCAGCCGCGGCAAATGGCAGTGCTGCAGAAGGCTGCGGCGTGGGAGACTTTGTGAGAAAACTTAGCCGGCTTTGAGGGAGGCTAAAATCACCAATCAGCGGCTTGGTGAAAATCCTCTAATAAATCAAGAGGATCGGATGGTGGGCGTGACAGGGATTGAACCTGTGACCCCTACGATGTCAACGTAGTGCTCTCCCGCTGAGCTACACGCCCATCCGATGGCGGCGCATAGATCACAAAACCTTTGGGGCCGTCAATAGGCTTTTTTGAAGTTTTGTGACCTGACGCCTGCAAGCCTTATGCGGCAAGCATTTTGTTCACTTCATCGACGAGATCGCGGAGGTGGAAAGGCTTGGAAAGGACCTTTGCATCCTTCGGTGCCTTCGAATCAGGGTTCAGTGCCACGGCAGCAAAACCGGTGATGAACATGACCTTGAGGTCCGGGTCGAGTTCGGTCGCGCGACGCGCGAGTTCGATGCCGTCCATTTCAGGCATGACGATGTCGGTCAGCAGAAGCGAAAAGGGCTCTTCGCGGAGCCGGTCATAGGCGCTTGCGCCGTTGTCGTAGGACAGAACCTTGTAGCCTGCCTTTTCGAGCGCCTTCACGAGGAAGCGGCGCATGTCGTTGTCGTCTTCTGCAAGCAGTATCTTCTGAGTCATTATCCAGACCGCTGGTGAGATGAATTTTTATGGGAGGCTCCAGCCAATACACTAGTCCTTCCCCGGTAAACAACCGGTGAAGTGACCACCCGTGGCTGTCATCCCCTGTACATAGTATGGACTTGAGGCCGGGCAACTGGCAACATGGGGCAAGCAAGCCTCGAACGACATGGTTAAGAGGGTAGAAGGTGCCTGAAATCCGCGAATACGAGCTTTTTGAGATACGTGAGCCCGTGTCGCAGACCATTCCCTTCGTTTACAATTCCCCCCATAGCGGCCGCATTTATCCACCGGAATTTATCGCTCAGTCGCGTCTTCAGGGCATTTCGATCCGCCGCTCGGAGGATCACTACGTCGATGAACTGTTCTCGGCGGCGAGCCTGCTCGGTGCGCCGCTGCTGCTCGCAAACTTCCCGCGGGCCTATCTCGACGTTAACCGTGAACCCTATGAACTCGATCCGCGCATGTTCGACGGGCTTCTGCCGTCTTATGCGAATATCAATTCGCTGCGTGTTGCAGGTGGTCTCGGAACCATCCCGCGCATCGTCGCCGAGAATATGGAAATCTATGCGCGGCGCATTCCGGTCCAGGAAGGACTTGATCGCGTCGAGAGCGTCTACAAGCCCTATCACGCCGCACTGCGGCGGCTGATTGCCCGTACCCATGTTCAGTTCGGCTTCGGGGTGTTGATCGATTGCCACTCGATGCCTGGAAATGTGCGGGTTGCCGGCAGCAACCAGCGGCCGGATTTCATCATCGGCGACCGCTATGGAACGTCGGCCTCCGCCGAGTTGTCGCGCACTGCGATCAGCATCTTCGAAGAGATGGGCTTCACGGCCATTCGCAACAAGCCCTATGCCGGCGGCTTCATCACCGAGCATTACGGACGGCCGTCGCGGGGCTTGCATGCGCTGCAGATCGAGGTCAATCGCTCGATCTATGTGGATGAGGTGACGCTGGAAAAGCGGGCTGATTTCCCAGTGATCGCCAATGCGGTGACGAGCTTCATGCGGCAGATGGCGGATTACGTGCAGCGGTTTGCTGACGATACGGCGCTGGCGGCCGAATAGCTCTCTGGCAATACTCAAAAAAAACCGCGCTCTGCAGCGCGGCTAAGTCTAGGGAGGAAACACCCAAGGAGGGTATTTACAGTCAGAAGACTGTAAGAAGAAGCTACTATTGCGCTGCACAATCGTCAAGCAAAATATTGCAGTGCAAAATAATTAGGCAGATAAAGATCGATTGCCTGAAGTGTTTGCATTTTAACGCAGTTTCGCTATGAAAAGCGCCAATCCCGAGGCCAGAAACGGATCCGCCAATGCTCCCCGACCGCTCGTTCTTCAATCGTCTGGCCGAAGCGGCCAAGGCCGAAACGCTGCCGCGCTTCCGCTCCGGCCTTGATGTCACCAACAAGCTCGCCAGCGGGTTCGACCCGGTCACCGAGGGCGACCAGGCGGCGGAAGCTGCGATCCGCAAGCTGATCGAGGCGCATTATCCCGAACACGGCATCCTGGGCGAGGAGCACGGCAGCGTCGGTCTCGACCGGGAATATGTCTGGGTCATCGATCCGATCGATGGCACGCGGGCCTTCATATCGGGCGTACCCGTCTGGGGCACGCTGATCGGCTTGCAACAGAATGGCCAAGCCATCATGGGCATGATCGAGCAGCCGTTCACCGGAGAGCGCTATTTCGCCGACCAGAGCGGTTCGTTCTACACCGGGCCGGAAGGCGACCGGCAGCTCAAGGTGCGCGATTGTGATGCGCTTTCCAACGCCATCCTGTTTACCACCTCGCCGCATCTCTTCACCGGCAGCGATATGGACAAGTACCGGGAGATCGAAAGCAAGGTACGGTTGTTCCGCTACGGCTGCGATTGCTATGCCTATGCGCTGCTTGCGGCCGGGCATATCGATCTCGTGATCGAAAACAGCCTGAAGCCCTACGATGTCGGCGGCATCATTCCCGTCGTCGAGAAGGCGGGCGGTATCATGACGACCTGGGACGGCGGGCGGCCGGAAAACGGCGGTTCGATTATCGCCGCCGGCAGCCGGGCTGTCTACGAGCAGGCGATCGCCATCCTGCAGCGCTAGGCGTCAGGTGCCGATCGCTTCGACTTCCTGTATTGCCTCGGCATCGCTGCCGGGGATGAAGGCGTGGAAGGCGGCAAGGGCGGCTGCGCGATAGACATCGCGCTCTTGGAAGATCTCGTGACGGGCGCCGTTGACCGGCACCAGCTGACCGGCGCGGAAATAGCGCGACAGGCGCTCCTGGGCGATATAGGGCACGACGCCGTCGCGCGTGGGGGCGATGACAACGGTCGGAATGGTGATGGAGAACAGGTGGCTTGGCGCCATCACCTTGTCGATCGTCTTGAAGGATTCGACCAGCCAGCGGGCAGTCGGCGGGCCGAGCGTCAGTTCGGGGTGATTGCGCATCATCGCGGCGTTGCGCTCGAAGCGGACCTCGTCTGACGTCAGCGGGTTGTCGCGGAACTCGGGCTCGCGCAATTTGGCGCTCAGCGCCATGGTGCCCAAGCCGACGCTGCAGGCAGCGGAAGCCAGCCTGCGGATGGTCGAGGCCGATGCAGCCTGGCCGATCAGACCGATGAACGGTGCCGACAGAACCATACGCTCGATGCGCGTCGACAGATACGGTGCGGCGGAAAGCGCGATCAGCGCTCCCGTGGAATGCGCCAGAATGTAGAAGGGTAGGCGGGTGTCCGGCAGCACGATCTTCTCGAGGAAGATGTCCAGATCGCGCTCGTAATCCGAAAACCGCCGGACATGGCCGTGCTTGCGCTTCTTGACGAGGCGCGGCGAGCCGCCCTGGCCGCGCAGGTCGAAGGTCGCCACCCAGAGGCCCTTCGCCGTCAGATCGCGGATCGTCTCGAAGTATTTCTCGATATATTCGTTGCGGCCCTGCAGCAGCACGACCGTGCCCTTGGCGACGGAGGCGTTGGAGCGAAACACCGCATAGCGCAGCTGCTGCCCGTCAAAGGTCTCGAAATAGCCCTCGGTCCGGTTCTCTGGGGCCGGATTGTCTGGAGTCGAGATGAGAACCTGGTCCATGGGATTTGCCGCTGCTCGATGAACGTCCATTGTAGGGGATAATGCACGCGAGGCTGAAATCAACTCTTAAAGATCGTCCGGCAGCCAACCTTGCAGGAAAAAGAGACCGGCGGGGCGAGAGGGATGCCCGGCGCCGGTCCATAGTCGGACTGAAGAAGAAGGGACGATGCACTTCAGCCATCGGGCCAGTTTGATTACCCGACGGTTTGATTTCTAGGACAGGGCGGCTGAACCGATACCGAACCGGGCGTTCATGCGTGGTTCACCGGTCTGATCGGCGGCACTTGAACTCCGGAAAATCGATCACCATCTGAATTCTGCAGGCGCCGGAAGGGCCTGCGGAACCGCTCCGAAGCTGCCGAATATGGGGTTTCGGGGACATGTTTTTCGCAACTCGTCGCTTCCCAAGGAGGACACCATGCGTCACGTCGATTTCTCTCCCCTCTACCGTTCCACCGTCGGTTTCGATCGTCTTTTCACGATGCTCGACAGCCTTGCTCAGCCCGATCAGGGCCAGACCTATCCGCCCTACAATATCGAGCGCACCGGTGAGAACACCTACCGCATCACGATGGCGGTTGCTGGTTTCGATGAAACCGAAATCTCGATCGAAGCCCAGGCGCACGCTCTGACCGTCAAGGGCGAAAAGAGCGAAGATGCTGCCGATGGCAGCGAATTCCTCTATCGTGGCATCGCCAAGCGCACTTTCGAGCGCCGCTTCCAGCTTGCCGATCACGTCGAGGTCACTGCCGCTTCGCTGAAGAACGGCCTGCTGCACATCGATCTTCTGCGCAGCATTCCTGAAGCCATGAAGCCCCGGAAGATTGCGATTGCCGCCGAGGCGGTCAACGCGCCCAAGGCCATTGAGGCTCAGGTCACCAACTGATCAATCCCTCCCAGGACTGAAAAGAAAAGCGGCGCTCCGGTGGAGCGCCGCTTTTTTGTTGATTGCGTGCCGGACTTGCCGGTCAGGCCGGACTTGCCGGTCAGGCCGGACTTGCCGCTTCCTCAAGCTCCTTGGCGCTGGCCCGCTTTGCGGCGGCAGCCGCGTATTTCTGGGCGATGACGGCGCAGGCCATCAGCTGGATCTGGTGGAACAGCATCAGCGGCAGCACGATGGCGCCGATTGACTGGCCGGCGAAGATGACGTTGGCCATCGGCACGCCGCTCGCCAGGCTCTTCTTTGAGCCACAGAAGGTGATGGTGATCTCGTCGGCCTTGTTGAAGCCGAGCGCCCGGCTTCCGTACATGGTGATGGCAAGCACCAGCGCCAGCAGCAGCATATCGAGGACGATGACCACGGCGATATCGCCGATCGAGAATGTATGCCAGAGACCCTCGACGACGGCCTTGCTGAAGGCCACGTAGACGACCATCAGGATCGATCCGCGATCGACAGGCATCAGGATCTTCTTTTTCGAGCGGATCCAGTCACCGATCCACGGCTGCAATACCTGGCCAAGCACGAAGGGCAGCAGCAGCTGCAGCATGATCTGCTCAAGCGCATCCCAAGAAAAGCCGCCATGGCCGCCGACAGAGAACAGCAAGCCGACGAGCAGCGGCGTCAGGAACATACCGAAGATGTTCGATGCCGATGCCGAGCAGATCGCTGCCGGAACATTGCCGCCGGCCATCGAGGTGAAGGCGATCGAGGACTGAACCGTCGAAGGCAGCACGCAGAGGAAGAGAATGCCGAGATAGAGCGGCTGCGGCAGGATCGTATCGGGGATGAAGCCGATGGCTACGCCAAGTAGCGGGAAAAGCGCGAAAGTGGTCAGCAGGATCGCCAGATGCAGACGCCAGTGCAGCACGCCGGCGATCACCACGTCGCGGGAAAGACGCGCGCCGTGCAGGAAGAACAACAGGGCGATCGCTAGATCCGTGGCGATGCTGAAGTAACCGGCAAACGCTCCGTCCGCCGGAAACAGCGACGCGAGGATAACGGTGCAGACGAGGAGGATCGTGAAAGTATCTGGCAGGAAGCGGCGCATGATCTGGTCCCGGGCAATTCTAAGTTCATTGTTTTGTCATCCATTATGATTCAGGATGCAAGGAATAACAGTTATCATGAACTGAGATTAGAATGCTCGATCTTACCCAGTTGCGCAGTTTCGTCGCCGTCGAACAGATGGGCAGTTTTACTCTGGCTGCCGAGCGTCTGGGGCTTGGGCAATCGACGGTCAGCCAGCATATTCAGCGGCTTGAAACGTCGGTCGGCCGGAAATTGCTGGCGCGGGATACGCATAAGGTGGTGCTGACTGGAGACGGTGAGGCGCTGCTGTCGCATGCCCGGGCCATGCTTTCGATCGAGGGGCAAGTGCACTCTCTGTTTCGTGGCAACAGTCTGCGCGGCAAGTTGCGGCTCGGCGTTTCGGAGGATTTCGTCACCAGCCAGCTCCCGGCGGTGCTGGAAGATTTCGTCCGCTCGCATCCTTCCGTCGATCTGGAGCTCACCRTTGYTCTTTCTGGTGCGCTCTATGAGATGCAAGACAATGGCGAGATCGATCTCGTGCTTGCCAAGCGCCGGCTGGGGGATGCGCGCGGCAAGCTGGTTTACCGCGAGCCGCTGGTGTGGCTGGCGCGTGATCCCGAGCATATCATGGCGCAGAACCCGCTGCCGCTGATCGCCTTTCCGGCGCCAAGCGTCACCCGCAGCATCGCGCTGGAAGCATTGGGGCGAACGCAGGTGGCGTGGCGGATCGTCTGCACCTGCGGCAGCCTCAGCGGCCTTACGGCGGCGGCGCGTGCCGGAATGGGGGTGCTGGTGCAACCGCGCAGCATGGCACCGTCAGGATTGAAGGAAATTTCGCCTGGTCGGCTGCCGGTGCTCGAGGATGTGGAATTCGTGCTCGTTCCACGCAAGGGCGCCGATCGGGCTCTGGTCTCGGCGCTTTCCGACGACATCCTCGGCAAGGTGCGCAGCTTGCGGTCAAGCAGCTAAACAAAAACCCCGCCGGATTGGCGGGGTTTCTGTTGTTCCGGTTATGGGCCTACGCACTGCTGGCGGGGGCCGTTATAGGGCTGGAACGTGTTGTCCGAAGCCCGGTACGAACGGTAGCGGTCGGCGCACCAGCGGCTATGCGAGTTGCCGCCATAGTAGCGCGGCTGCGACGCAGCGCTCAATGCGCCGCCGATGATCGCACCGGCTGCAAGTCCGCCGATAATCGCGCCGGCATTGTTGTTATGGCGATGGTAGTAGCCATCGCGATAGTAGCGGCGGTTATAGTTCGAGTGGTAGCGGCCATTGTTCCAATGGTGGTTGTTCCAGTTGCGGTGGCGGACAATTCTGGGGCTGCGCACCTGCTGGATATCGGATGCCAGCTGCGGCTTCTCGATGTTGACCACGGGGAAGGCCTGCGCTGGCGCAATGCCGGTGAAGGCGGTGGCGAGAGAAATGACTAGGATTGCGAGTTTTTTCATGATTTTCACCTTTCGCCTGTAAAATCGAAAGGCGGCCCGAAAGTTCCGCGAGACTACACATTTGTGCAGGCTTTCACGCAAACGTTAACGGGCTGCTTGCCGCTTTAAGCTCGTCTCAACCGTGTCGCTTAGACGTTTGGTCAGATTTCGGCCGATAGTTTAGCAAGCCTTAAAGGTCGTCGTTCGGGGCAAGGGAGAACGGACCGATGGTTTATGGAGCAATATTTGTATCCGGGCTGGTTGCCTGCGTGATGATGATCGTGGTGATCGGCCACGAAGCAGAAAAGGCGGATCAGGGTGCACCCCAATCCGCCGTCTTCGGACATCAGAATTGATGCCGCCTTATGCCGCCAGGCATTTCAGGAAGCCGTCGACATCGGCTTCCGTCGTCGCAAAGCTCGTCACCAGACGGATCAGCGTTTCGTTGTCGCCAACGAGTTCCGGGGTGGCGACCGGGATAGGCCACTCATAGAATTTTGCGCCGCGGCTTTCGGCGGTCTTGGCTGCGGCCTTGGTGATCACTGCAAAGACTTCGTTGGATGCCGTCGGCCAGGCAAGGCGGGCGGAATTGCTGGCGCCGATGCCGGAGCGCAGCTGGTCGGCCATGCCGTTCGAATGGCGTGCAAGGCCAAGCCAGAGCTCTTCCTCGAAATAGGCGTCGAACTGTGCGGCGATGAAGCGCGATTTGGAGAAGAGCTGCGCGGCGCGCTTGCGGATGAAGGGAATATCCTTGGCCTGCTCCGGATTGAAGAAGACGATCGCTTCCGCACACCAGCAGCCGTTCTTGGTGCCGCCGAACGAGAGAATATCGACGCCGCGCTTCCAGGTCATTTCCGCCGGTGTTGCACCGAGCGCGACAAGCGCATTGGCAAAACGGGCGCCATCCATATGAAGCGGGAGGCCGCGCTTTTTGGCGATCGACGAGATCTCGCCGATTTCAGGCAGTGAGTAGACGGTGCCGATCTCTGTCGCCTGAGTGATGGTAATGGCGGAGGCGCGGCCGTGATGCACGGCATCTTCCGGGAAGCTGGCGATCTTCGCCGAGAGTTTGGCCGGGTCGATCTTTCCAGCCTCGCCGCTGACGGGGATCAGGCGGGCAGAATCGGCGAAGAATTCCGGGGCGCCGCACTCGTCTTCGATCACGTGGGCCTCGGAGTGGCAGAAGGTCACGCCGCCCGGCCGTTGCACGCTGGCAAGCGAGAGCGAGTTGGCGGCGGTGCCTGTTGCCACGAAGAAGACGGCGACGTCGCGCTCAAAGACCTCGGAGAAGCGGGCTGCGACCTTCTTGTCGAGATCGCTGTTGCCATAGGCGGCGGCAAAGCCGGTGGAGGCTGAAAGAAGACGTTTGGCAATGGCCTCGTGGGCACCGGCCCAGTTGTCGGAAGCAAAAAACATGATGTGACCGCACTTGGTAGTTTGGGGGAGGGGCAAAGTTCGGCAGGGACATTACGCCATTGCCGCGGCCGATCAAGCGCCAGCCATCAGACACATCACGAAATCTGATTTCCGCAATCAATATACAAAATAGTGCAAAAGGGCGTAATTTTATGTCGCTTAGTTGTTGTTTCGGGTAACTTTCGGTCGAAACTTGATGTTTTTTTAATTTATCACTCTTGCGGGAGCTCCATCATTCTGGCATAGAACTTGTGAATTAGGACAGGGTTGTTGTCCTATTTTGGCCTTCGTGGCCGGAGAGGTGCCGAAAGTCCTGACCTTTGCAGGCTTTCACGTTATAGTCCGCGCGAGCGCAAGACCTTTGAGGTTGCGCGGAGGCGGCTGACAGGCGCGGAGCACGACGGATCGCTTCTGGCGGACGCATGCGGCCGATCTTCACAATGCAACAGCGCTGTCACGCGCCGGACCTAAGATCGGGAACGGTGCATGACGAAAGGCCGCCCGCCGACCCCCGCGGGCTTTGACAGGAGCGAAGACGATGACGAAGAAGACGCCATCCACGAGTTTTGACCAGAGTGCTGCGGCCAATGCGCGCGCAACGGACAAAACGCGCAAATTCGCCTCCGGGCTGCCGAAAAAGCAGGGCCTCTACGATCCCCGCAACGAGCATGACGCCTGTGGCGTCGGCTTCGTTGCGCATATGAAGGGCCAGAAGTCGCATCAGATCGTCAAGGACGGTCTCTTCATTCTCGAAAACCTGACACACCGTGGTGCCGTCGGCGCCGATCCGCTGATGGGTGATGGCGCGGGCATTCTCGTGCAGATTCCTGATCGCTTCTTCCGTGAGGAGATGGCGAAGCAGGGCATCACCCTGCCGAAGGCCGGCGAATACGGCGTCGGTCACATCTTCATGCCGCGCGACGAAGCGCAGATCGAGCATTTCAAGAAGGTGATCAAGGATGTCATCACCGAGGAAGGCCAGGTCCTGATCGGCTTCCGCGATGTGCCGGTCGACAACTCGTCGCTGTCGAAGGCGCCCGAGATCGCCGCCACCGAGCCGCATCACGTTCAGATCTTCATCGGCGCCGGCGAAGATGCCGCGACGAACGACGAGTTCGAGCGCCGCCTGTTCACGCTCCGCAAGGTGATCTCGAACCGCATCTATGACGAGTTCGATGGCGAAGAGAGCAATTTCTATCCGGTCTCGCTGTCGTCGGCGACGATTGTCTACAAGGGCATGTTCCTGGCCTATCAGGTCGGTGCCTATTACAAGGATCTGGCGGACCCGCGCTTCGAAAGCGCCGTCGCGCTCGTGCATCAGCGCTTCTCGACCAACACCTTCCCGTCCTGGAAGCTGGCGCATCCATACCGCATGGTTGCCCATAACGGCGAAATCAACACGCTGCGTTCCAACGTCAACTGGATGGCGGCGCGTCAGGCCTCGGTGTCCTCGCCGCTGTTCGGCGACGATATCTCCAAGCTTTGGCCTATCTCTTACGAGGGGCAGTCGGATACGGCCTGTTTTGATAACGCGCTCGAGTTCCTGGTGCGCGGCGGTTATTCCATGGCGCATGCCGTGATGATGCTGATCCCGGAAGCCTGGGCTGGAAACCAGTCGATGGCTGCCGAACGCAAGGCATTCTACGAATACCATGCCGCACTGATGGAGCCATGGGATGGCCCGGCTGCCGTTGCCTTTACCGATGGCAAGCAGATCGGCGCGACGCTCGACCGCAACGGCTTGCGTCCGGCGCGCTATCTCGTCACCAACGACGACCGTATCATCCTCGCTTCGGAAGCCGGCACGCTGCCGGTTCCGGAAGAGGACATCGTTCAGAAGTGGCGTCTGCAGCCCGGCAAGATGCTGCTGATCGACATGGAAAAGGGCCGGATCGTTTCCGACGAGGAAGTGAAGTCCGAGCTCGCCACCAAGCATCCCTATCGCAGCTGGCTCGACCGTACGCAGCTGATCCTCGAAGACCTAAAGCCGGTGGAGCCGCGTGCGCTGCGCCGCGACGTCTCGCTGCTGAACCGCCAGCAGGCCTTCGGCTACACGACCGAAGACACCAAGATCCTGATGTCGCCGATGGCGACCACGGGTCAGGAAGCCGTCGGTTCGATGGGCACCGATACGCCGATCTCGGCAATGTCGGAAAAGTCGAAGCTGCTCTACACCTATTTCAAGCAGAACTTTGCGCAGGTCACCAACCCGCCGATCGATCCGATCCGCGAAGAACTGGTCATGAGCCTTGTGTCGTTCATCGGCCCGCGTCCGAACCTGCTCGACCATACAGGCATGGCGAATGCCAAGCGCCTGGAAGTGCGCCAGCCGATCCTGACCAACGGCGATCTCGAGAAGATTCGCTCGATCGGCCACACGGAAGACCGCTTCGACACCAAGACGCTCGACTTTACCTATGACGTCGAACGTGGCGCCGAAGGCATGCCCGAAATGCTCGACCGCCTCTGTGAGCGCGCCGAAGCGGCCGTCAAGGGCGGTTACAACATCATCGTGCTGTCGGACCGTCAGCTCGGCCCCGACCGCATCGCCATCCCGGCGCTGCTGGCGACGGCTGCCGTCCACCATCACCTGATCCGCAAGGGCCTGCGCACCTCCGTCGGTATCGTCGTCGAGACCGGCGAGCCGCGCGAAGTACACCATTTCTGCCTGCTCGCAGGCTACGGTGCCGAGGCGATCAATCCTTATCTCGCTTTCGATACGCTGCTCGACATGCATGCCAAGGGCGAGTTCCCGAAGGAAGTCGACGCCTCGGAAGTCGTCTATCGCTACATCAAGGCTGTCGGTAAGGGCATCCTGAAGGTGATGTCGAAGATGGGCATCTCGACCTATCAGTCCTATTGCGGCGGCCAGATCTTCGATGCGATCGGACTGCAGCAGGAACTGGTCGACAAGTATTTCTTCGGCACGGCAACGATGATCGAAGGTGTCGATCTCTCGGCGATCGCCGAGGAGACCGTTGCGCGCCATACATCGGCTTTCGGCAAGGACCCGCTGCTGGCGACGACGCTCGATATCGGCGGCGAATATGCCTACCGCATGCGCGGCGAAAGCCATGCCTGGACGCCGGATGCCGTTGCCACGCTGCAGCACGCCGTCCGCGGCAATGCCGAAGACCGCTACCGCGAGTTCGCCGAGATGGTGAACACCTCGGCGCTGCGCATGAACACCATCCGCGGCCTCTTCAACATCAAGAGCGCCGAACAGCTGGGCCGCACGCCTGTATCTGTCGATGAGGTCGAGCCTGCGATCGATATCGTCAAGCGCTTCTCGACGGGTGCGATGTCCTTCGGCTCGATCAGCCGCGAGGCGCATACGACGCTGGCAATCGCCATGAACAAGATCGGCGGCAAGTCGAACACCGGCGAGGGTGGCGAAGAGAGCGACCGCTACATGCCGCTGCCCGACGGTTCGTCGAACCCGGAACGCTCGGCCATCAAGCAGATCGCCTCGGGACGTTTCGGTGTGACGACGGAATATCTGGTCAATGCCGACATGCTGCAGATCAAGGTCGCGCAGGGTGCCAAGCCCGGCGAAGGCGGTCAGCTGCCCGGCCACAAGGTCGATGCGACGGTCGCCAAGACCCGCCACTCGACGCCGGGTGTCGGCCTGATTTCGCCGCCGCCGCATCATGACATCTATTCGATCGAAGATCTGGCACAGCTGATCTACGACCTGAAGAACGTCAACCCGACGTCGGATGTCTCGGTCAAGCTGGTCTCGGAAGTCGGCGTCGGCACGGTTGCCGCCGGTGTTGCCAAGGCGCGTGCCGACCACATCACGGTCTCGGGCTTCGATGGCGGAACGGGCGCATCGCCGCTGACGTCGCTGAAGCATGCGGGTTCGCCTTGGGAAATCGGCCTTGCCGAGACTCAGCAGACGCTGGTGCTGAACGGCCTTCGCTCGCGCATCGCCCTGCAGGTCGATGGCGGTCTGAAGACCGGCCGCGACGTCATCATCGGTGCACTTCTCGGTGCCGACGAGTTCGGCTTCGCGACCGCGCCGCTGATCGCTGCCGGCTGCATCATGATGCGCAAGTGCCATCTGAACACCTGTCCGGTTGGCGTCGCGACGCAGGACCCGGTTCTGCGCAAGCGCTTCAAGGGCACGCCTGAGCACGTCATCAACTACTTCTTCTTCGTCGCCAACGAAGTGCGCGAAATCCTCGCCTCGCTCGGCTTCACCAAGCTCGACGATATCGTCGGTGCTTCGGAGTTGCTGGAGAAGGACGAGATGCTGGCGCACTGGAAGGCTAAGGGTCTCGATTTCAGCCGCATCTTCCACAAGGTCGAAGCCGCCAAGGAAGAGACCTATTGGACCACCCGCCAGAAGCATCCGATCGACGATATCCTCGACCGCAAGCTGATCGAGCAGGCGGAACCGGCACTGACGTCCAAGACACCGGTTGCCTTCGAAGTCGATATCAAGAACGTCGACCGTTCGGCAGGCGCGATGCTGTCGGGCGAAGTCGCCAAGCGTTATAACCATCGCGGTCTGAAGGAAGACACGATCAACGTGACGCTTCGCGGCACCGCCGGACAATCGTTCGGCGCGTTCCTGGCACGCGGCATCACCTTCAACCTGATCGGCGACGGCAACGACTATGTCGGCAAGGGTCTGTCGGGTGGCAAGATCATCGTTCGTCCGCCGGAAAATTCGAAGATCGTTGCGGAAGATTCGATCATCGTCGGCAACACGGTTCTCTACGGCGCGACCGAGGGTGAATGCTACTTCCGCGGTGTCGCGGGCGAGCGCTTTGCTGTCCGTAACTCGGGTGCGATCGCCATCGTCGAAGGCGTGGGCGACCACGGCTGCGAATACATGACCGGCGGCGTTGTCGTCGTGCTCGGCGCAACGGGCCGCAACTTCGCGGCCGGCATGTCCGGTGGCGTGGCCTATGTTCTCGACGAGATCGGCGATTTCGCCAAGCGCTGCAACATGGCGATGGTCGAACTCGAGCCAGTTCCGGAAGAGGACGACATGATGGAGAAGCTTCATCATCACGGCGGCGATCTGGCGCACAAGGGACGCGTCGACGTCTCCGGCGACATGACGCGTCACGACGAGGAGCGCCTCTATCAGCTGATCTCCAACCATCTGCACTACACGGGCTCAACCCGCGCGAAGCAGATCTTGGACGGCTGGGCCGACTACCGCCCGAAATTCCGCAAGGTCATGCCGGTCGAGTACCGCCGTGCGCTTGAGGAAATGGAGCGCGCCCGGATGGGGATCGCTGCGGAATAATTTGCAAAGAAGTCCGCCGCGCCGAGTGCGTGGCGGATGACCGGACTATCTTCAAATGACCCGTGCCGATTGGTGGCAGCATCCTGCTGCTGGTCCGCACGGATGGATCTCAGGGGATAAGTGCTGATGACGGTCGAAAGAAGCAACCTGCCTCCAGAGCTGAGGCTGATGATGGACAACTGGCCGCAGGCGAGGCGGTCATGAGGGTAAGGGACGAAAATATGGGTAAGGTTACAGGCTTTCTGGAAATCGACCGGCAGGTTGCGAAGTATCAGCCGGCGTCGGATCGTATCCGGCATTTCCGCGAATTCACCATCCCGATGTCTGACCCGGAAGTGCAGAAGCAGGCAGCCCGCTGCATGGACTGTGGCATCCCCTATTGTCATGGCCCGACCGGCTGCCCTGTACATAACCAGATCCCGGACTGGAACGACCTCGTCTACAACAACAACTGGGAAGCAGCGATCCAGAACCTGCATTCCACCAACAACTTCCCGGAGTTCACCGGCCGCGTCTGCCCCGCGCCCTGCGAGGAAGCCTGCACGCTGAACCTCGAAGACACGCCTGTGGCGATCAAGACGGTCGAACAGGCAATCGCCGACAAGGCTTATGAGCTCGGTTTCATCCGCCCGCAGCCGGCGACCGTTCACACCGGCAAGAAGGTTGCGATCATCGGTTCGGGTCCGGCCGGCATGGCGGCTGCCCAGCAGCTCGGCCGCGCTGGTCACGAGGTTCATCTCTATGAGCGCGAGAGCAAGGCAGGCGGCCTGCTGCGCTACGGCATCCCTGATTTCAAGATGGAGAAAAACTTCATCGACCGCCGTGTCGAGCAGATGAAGGGCGAGGGCGTCACCTTCCATTGCGGCGTCAATGTCGGCGTGGATGTGACGGTCGAGCAGCTGCTCGCCGATCATGACGCCGTGCTTTACTGCGGCGGTTCGGAAACCCCGCGCGAGGCCGGTATTCCGGGCACGGATTTCGCAGGCGTTCATGACGCCATGCCTTATCTCGTGCAGCAGAACAAGCGCGTCGGCCGCGAGAATATCGACAGTGTCGGCTGGCAGGCGGATCCGATCCTTGCCGGTGCCAAGCATGTCGTTGTCGTCGGTGGTGGCGATACCGCATCGGACTGTGTCGGCACGGCGTTCCGCCAGGGCGCCGTCAAGGTGACCCAGCTCGACATTCGCCCGCAGCCGCCGGAAAAGGAAGACAAGCTCGCCGTCTGGCCATTCTGGGCCACGAAGATGCGCACCTCGTCGTCGCAGGCCGAAGGCGCTATCCGCGAATTCCAGGTCGCAACGCTCGAATTCGTCGGCGAAGACGGCGTGCTGACCGGTGTGAAGTGCTGCGAAGTCGATGAGCGCCGCAAGCCGGTTCCCGGCACGGAGTTCGTCATCAAGGCCGATCTCGCCTTCATCGCCATCGGCTTCCGCGGCCCGTTCACCGACAGCGTGCTCAAGGAACTCGACGGCAAGCTGACGCTGAACACGGACCGTCGCGGCTCGACTAACGTCGTTGCCAACGACAAGGACTACAAGACCTCGGTCGACAAGTTCTGGACCGCCGGTGACGTACGCCGTGGCCAGTCGCTGGTCGTCTGGGCGATCCGCGAGGGCCGTCAGGCTGCGCGTGCGATCGACGAAGCGCTGATGGGCTCGACGGTTCTGCCGCTCTGATCTGATGAGAGATTGAATTGAAGAGGGCCGCTTCCGCGGCCCTTTATTTTGCCGAAACCTGCTTCGGTTCTTTGGCAGCGGGAAGCCTGTAGTCATCGACCCGGCCGGCGGGCGCCTGTTCGACCATGCCGTCCTGCACCAGAATGTCGCGTGGCGATTTCGTCAGCGATACCGGCGGTGCCTTGGCGCCCAGCAGTTCGGATCCGCCGTCGAGATTGGGATCGGAGAGGCTGATCGGCTGCGTGTGCGGCGCGTTGGGTTCCGGCAGGCCGAGGCTCGGCAGGTTGCTGGTGTCGAGGCGCACCAGGTCCGGGCTTGCCTGGGTGCCGAGAATGCGGCGTGCCGGCTTTTCGACGTAGAAGGCAACCTTGCGGCGCCCCGCCTGCGTCAGGTTAATGCCGTCCGAGGTGCGCAGGCGTACCTGCTGGCCGTTGATATCCGAACCGGTGACGATGAACTCGCCACCCTCGTTGACGAAGCCATCCCAGATGTCGACGAACTCGCCGCCGGCACTTTCGATCTGTTTTCGGAACAGCTGGTTCATCTGCACGGCATCCGCCGTCATCGAATCCGAATCGAAGGCCGGGAGACCGACCCAAAGCAGCGGGATCTTGCGGCTTGTCACTTCCTTGCCGAAGTTCAGCACGCGCTTCTGGTATTCGGCATACCACGCGTCGGTCCGGAATTTCTCCTTGGTGCCGTTGATCGCCATCTGCTGGCGGTCGTTGGCGCCGATCATCACGACGACGATGGCGGGTTTCACCTCGTCCATCATCTTCAGCAGCTGCTCGGGCCAATCGTAGTAGTCGTCGCGGACAAGGCCTGACGAAACATTGCCGCGGGCATCGATCACGACGCCGGGAGAGGTCTTGAAGGCTTCGGTCATGCCGTCGCCGAGGCCGCTTGCCAGAAAGTCGCCGACGATCAGGATCTTCTGGGCATTTTCCTGCTTCTGAACGACGTCCTCATCGGGCACGGGTGCCACAGCCTTCGGCGCAGCCGCTGCCTTAGGCGGCGCGGTGCGCTTCTTTTGCGGTCGCGGCCGCTGGACATCGGGCGCTGGCGGATATTCTTCTTCGACGGCGCGGCGGCCGAGGAAGAAATCGAGGATCGAGCGGCGCTGATAGCGCTCCTGGGCGTCGGCAAAATGGACAGGCGCAGTCACGCCGAACGACAGCACCAACGCAGCCGTCAGCAGCGTTCGTCCGCCGAGTTTCCGCTTTTGATCAGACTTCCGCATGGTCATGCCCCGCATCTCGCGCCATTTTCGCATGGAGTGGGCGCAATCGTCCACTCACAACGCGATTTGTGCCGCGGATTCTTCCTGTTAGCGCCGCAGCGCGTTCAGAAGAGGAAGCGAAGGCTCGCCATCCGTCTGCATGCCGAGACGCTGCTGGACTGCCGAAATGGCGGCTTTCGATCCGGAGCCGAAATTGCCATCGACTTCGCCGTCGTAATAGCCGAGCGTCTTCAGACGAGTCTGGAGCTCGAACTTTTCCTTCACATCAAGCGTACCATCTGGCCGCGGCCAGCGCTGCTTCATGCCGCCATAGCCGGCAATCTCGTCGGCAAGCAGACCGACGGCGAGAGCATAGCTGTCGGAAGCGTTGTATTTCTTGATGGTGAAGAAGTTCGAGGTCATCAGGAAGCCGGGGCCACCTGGGCCGCCCGGCATTTTCAGCTGCGCCTTGGTGGAGGCGTCCTTGAAGCTTTTGCCGTTCGGGCGGGTCAGACCCATCGCGGCCCATTGAGCCAGCGTGTGGGTCTTGCCTGCCTGCTTGGCGGCACTTGCGGGAACCTGGACTTCGTAGCCCCAGGTCTTGCCGGTATCCCAGCCGTTCTTGGCCAGCAGGTTGGCGGAGGTCGCCAACGCATCCGGAACCGAGTTCCAGATGTCACGGTGGCCATTGCCATCGGCATCGACGGCGTAAAGCAGGTAGCTGGTCGGGATGAACTGCGTGTGGCCCATGGCGCCGGCCCAGGAACCGGTCATGCCGTCGGCGGAGATATCGCCATTTTGCAGAATCTTGAGTGCTGCGATGAGCTGCTTCTGGGCAAATTTCGCCCGGCGCTCATCGGCATAGGCAAGCGTTGCAAGTGCGCGCGGCACGTAATGCAGGCGGTCGTCCTTGGCGAGCACGGCACCGTAATTCGATTCCATCGACCAGATGGCGAGAATGATTGTCTTGTCGACGCCGAAATGGCGCTCGATAGCGTTCAGGGTCGAGGCGTGCTTTGCGGCCATTTTGCGGCCGATCTCGACTGTGTAGGGGTTAACCCGGGAATCCACATAGTCCCAAATCTTGGTGGTGAATTCCGGCTGAAAAGCCGCCTTTTCAAGGACTGTAGGGTCAGGTTCGCTCACACCCGCAAAGGCTTTGCGGTACGTTGCCTTGCTGATGCCATTTTGCGCGGCAGTTTGATAAAAGTCCGCGATCCACTTCTGGAACCGCTGGTCGGCGGCTGCGTTATGCGGAGCCAATCCAGCGGAAGCGGTCACAACGAGGGCGAGAGCAAGACCACGAAGGGAGTATTTGTGATTTTTGGTCATCGGCAGTCCGTATCCGTCATCTCTGTTACAAGTGCGGCGGAGGGGCATTCCGTCCGGACCCGAGACTACCGGAACGAAGTCAACAAATTCTTTACCATGACAACGTCTTCCCGTCATCATTTGTAAAACAGTAGCGAATTTAGCTTAATTCACCCCAAATAGCTTGAGTTCAAAGCGATAAGCCCCCCAGGAGGTTCTACGTGACGCAGCAGAAAAAGGTTCGTAAGGCGGTATTCCCGGTCGCAGGTCTTGGAACGCGGTTCCTTCCGGCAACCAAAGCCGTTCCGAAGGAAATGCTGACCGTCGTCGATAAACCGATCATTCAGTATGTGGTCGACGAGGCGCTGGAAGCGGGTATCGAGCATTTCGTGTTCGTCACCGGCCGCAACAAGCACATCATCGAAGACTATTTCGATATCCATTTCGAGCTGGAGCAGACGCTGCGCGAGCGCAGCAAGAAGGCCGAGATGACGCTGCTGGCCGGCCAGCTGCCGAAGGCTGGTACCGTCAGCTTCACCCGCCAGCAGGAGCCGCTCGGCCTCGGCCACGCCGTCTGGTGCGCCCGCGAGATCGTTGGCGACGAACCGTTCGCGCTGCTGCTCCCTGACATGATCATGAAGGCCGAGGGCAAGGGCTGCATGAAGGGGATGATCGATCTCTATGCCCAGAGCGGCGGCAACATCATCGCCGTCGAAGAATGCGAGCCGGATCAGACGCACAAATACGGCATAGTCGGTGTCGGTGAGGCGATCGGTGAAGGCTTCCGCATCACCGGCATGGTCGAAAAGCCTGCCAAGGGCACCGCACCGTCGAACTTCTTCATCAACGGCCGCTACATCCTGCAGCCGGAGGTCTTCAAGATTCTCGAAACCCAGGAGCGTGGCGCCGGCAACGAAATCCAGCTGACCGACGGCATGCTGAAGCTTCTGACGTCGCAGGATTTCGCAGGCTATCACTTCAAGGGAACGACCTATGACTGCGGCGCCAAGGATGGCTTCATCCTCGCCAACGTCGCCTTCGCGCTCGATCGTGCGGATATCCGCCCGACCGTCGAGGACGGCTTCAAGGCTCTGCTGAAGGGTCTTTAAGGCCTAGCGTTTCAGCCGCAAACCGACACCGGCTCGCCATTGCTGCGAGTCGGTGCCTTCATCCCGCGTCGTCAGCTCGTAGCCGAGAGTACTCGTCAGATCGAGATAGCGGTTGATGTTCCAGATGAGACCGGCACTCGTCGTATAGACCGTCTCATCGCTGCTCGCTCCGGCCGGATAGTCGCGCAGCGTCACCCCACCCAGAACAATTGCCTGCAGGTTATCGCGCAGCTGATGCGTGATCGTCGTCGTCAGCGCGTGCGAGACATAGCCGCTCAGCCCCGGCGTCGTGGAGGGCTGGATGCTGGTCTGCAGGTCGAAGTTGACATTGGTACCGCGCAGCGGCGACCAAAGGATATTGGCGTCCACGGTTGCCGTATCGATCGAGGTCAGACGATCGTCGTCGAAATTGGCGGTCTCGTAACCGGCGCTGACTTCGCCCTTCAGCTTCTCGCCGAGATCGACCTGGACGCCGGCCTTGGCGCCGTAGCTGTTGCCGGAGCGGGCGTAGCCTGAGCTGTCGCGGGTCTCGTCGTAGGCGGTCTTGCCGACAGTGCCCTCGATGAAGGGGATGAGTGCCGGGGAGAGCTCGTAGCCGATGCGGGCGCGGAAGGTGCCGGCGGTCTGGTCGCGGTCGCTGAGGGAGACGTCCGTGCCGTTTGCCAGCGTCACGTCGGAATAGATGGTCCTGACGACATCGAGTTCGGTGGTGCCGCGCAGCACGCCGAAGTCGCGCTCGATCGAAGCGCCGGTGCTGAATTCCTGAACATTCGACTGCTTGCTGGCATCGGAGATCGCGTTCGGATCGTCGGTGTCTTCTCGGTAGAAACGGTAGCCGCCCTTCAGATGCGCGACCGTATCCTCCGGCAGATCGAGGCGCAGATCGCCGTCGATCTGGAAGGAGGGCTGCTCTTCGCCTTGGCCGCTGATGTTCTGCTGCCAGCTGCCCTGGCTGGTGACGGTCAGCTGGTGCAGCGCCCAGTCGGATGTGAGCGTCGCGTTGCCATCGGTCTGCAGGAAGCCGCGGCTTTCCTTGGTGCCATTTTCCTTGGTCGTCTCGGTATTGATCGACTGCGTAATCGACGGGCGCAGGATGAAGGTGCCGACGCGGATGCCATCGGTATCCTTCTCGGTCAACGCATCGTCGGCCTTGCGCGGCAGACGGCGTTCGTCGATCGCCGGTTCGCGGGAGTTGAGGCGGCGCATGTCCTCGTCGAGGATCGAGCCTGTCGTCTCGTCGCTCGGCTGCTGATCGCCTGATGCCGTCGTGGATGACGTGCCGTTCTGCTGGGCGGCGCCGGTCTGGGTGCCGGTTGCGGTGTCATCGGGGGAAGGCACGCCGGGCTGGCCCGGGTCCGGAACACCATCGCCATCCAGGTCGGCCGTCTGTGTCTGTTGGCCGCCGGTGTTGCCGCCGGAGGAATATTGGGAAGAGGATGAGTAGCCAGATGTGCCGCTGCCGTAGCTCTGCGTCGATTGGGCGAATGCGGACTGCGGCAGTGCTGCGGCGGCCAGGAGAACGGCAGACACGGCAAAGCGCGTCGCACGGAGCGGCGTCAAACTGCTCGTATCACGTTCCTTGCCCATTCAGAATCCGCGTTTGGCATGCTTCAACTCGTTACCTGAAAGTAAAACGTCATAGTTAATCATTCGTTTAGACTGGTGCCTTCGGGTCGTCGTTTCGACCGAGACAGCAATGGACAGCCACAGTGAAAAGCGCTAACGCAGGCTCATGATGAGGAAAGCTGTCAATCTGGCCGAGAACAGTGTGCTGGAATCCGCGAAGCGGACCATCACGACGGAACGGCGCGGTCTCGAGGCGCTCGAGCGCGCGCTCGACAACGGGCTTTCCGGCCCATTCTCCCAAGCGGTCGAAACGATCGGCGGTATCAGTGGCCGGGTGATCGTGACGGGCGTCGGCAAGAGCGGCCATATCGGCGCCAAGCTCGCCGCGACATTTGCCTCGACAGGAACGCCTGCCTTCTTCGTACACGCCGCCGAAGCCAATCACGGCGATCTCGGCATGATTGCCAGGGACGATCTGGTTCTGGCGATCTCCAAGGGCGGCGAGAGTGCCGAGCTTCGCAGCATCATTTCCTATACTCGCCGGTTTTCGATCCCGCTGATCTCGATCACCTGCGGCGCGGAATCGTCACTCGCCAAGGCCTCGGATGTGGTACTTCTCGTTCCGAACGAGGAGGAAGCCTGTCCGAACGGTCTCGCGCCGACGACCTCGACACTGATGCAGCTGGCAGTCGGCGATGCAGTGGCGGTAGCGTTGCTTGAGGCGCGCGGGTTCACGGCGCGCGATTTCCATGTGTTTCATCCCGGCGGGAAACTGGGTGCCAGCCTGGCGCATGTCGGCGACATCATGCACACCGGCGAGCGCGTGCCGCTGGTGCCGCAGGGCACGCCGGTTCCGGATGCCATCCAGGTTCTGTCGCGCAAGCATTTTGGCTGCGTCGGCGTTCTCGATCAGGACGGCCGGCTTTGCGGCATCGTGACCGAAGGCGACATGGCGCGCAATCTGACGCGCAACCTCGCGGAACTTGTTGTCGACGACATCATGACGCGGACGCCGAAGGTGGTGAAGCCGTCAGTGCTGGCAACCGCTGCGCTGGCACTGCTCAACAAGCACCATATCGGAGCGCTGATCGTCGTCGATGACGACAACCGGCCGGTCGGGCTCATCCATTTCCACGATCTCTTGCGGATCGGCGTCGCCTGATCAGGCGGCCTCGACTGTCAGGTCGCGGCCATTGCTGGCGACGACCTTGACGCGGGTGCCGACCGGAAGGTCAGGCCCCATCACCTGCCATATCGTATCGTCGAGACGAATCCGGCCGCGTCCCTCGCGGATCGGCTCGGCCAGCGTTGCCGTGCGGCCGACGAGGCTTGCGCCGCGCTGATTGAGGAAGGGTTCGTCCGTTGCGTCGTGGCGCAGCGTCAGCTTGCGGCCAACGAAAGTTGTCGCCACGGCAAAGGCCGCGAAAAGGATCAGTTGCACTTCCCAGACCCAGAAGCCTGCGTCCCATAGGAGAAGCGAAAGGACGCCGACGGCGAGCGCCGCAAGGCCGATCCAAACGAGGAAGAAGCCGGGCACGATCATTTCGGCGGCCAGCAAGATCAAGCCGATCACCCACCAGCTCCACGGGCCAAGCTCTGCAACGATGCGTGCCAGCATGCGTCAGCGCTCCGGGTTCTGGTTGAAGGGATTGACCGGCGGCGTGCTGCGCTGGGCGACCTGGCGGGGCGGTTGCGGGGCGGGTGGGGTGCTGCCGTCGCCGAAGACTTCCTTGGCGATGGCGCCGATGCCGCTTAGCGAGCTTAGAATGGAGGACGCCTCGATCGGCATCAACACCACCTTGGAATTGGGGGCCGAACCGATCGACGTCAGGGCTTCGGTGTATTTCTGCGCCACGAAGTAGTTGATCGCCTGGACGTCGCCGGCGGCGATCGCTTCGGACACCATCTTGGTTGCCTTGGCTTCGGCTTCGGCCAGGCGTTCGCGCGCCTCGGCGTTGCGGAACGCGGCTTCGCGCTGGCCTTCCGCCTGCAGGATGGCCGACTGCTTGGCGCCTTCGGCGCGCAGGATCTGGGCGTTTCGCGAACCCTCGGCTTCGAGAACCTGGGCGCGCTTCTCGCGCTCGGCCTTCATCTGGCGGGCCATGGCATCGACGAGGTCGCGGGGCGGCTGGATGTCCTTGATCTCCACGCGGGTGACCTTGATGCCCCAGGGATGTACGGCCTCATCGACGACGCGCAGCAGGCGGTCGTTGATCGCGTCGCGGTTGGAAAGCAGCTCGTCGAGATCCATCGAGCCCATCACCGAACGGATGTTGGTCATCGTCAGGTTGAGAATGGCGTTTTCGAGGTTGGAGACCTGATAGGCGGCCTGCGCGGCATTCAGCACCTGATAGAAGGACACGGCATCGGCGGAGACCGAGGCATTGTCCTTGGTGATGACCTCCTGGGTCGGCACGTTCAGCACCTGTTCCATGACATTCATCTTGGCGCCGACGCGCTCGATGAAGGGGGTGATCAGATTGAGGCCGGGCTCCAGCGTCCGCGTGTAGCGGCCGAAGCGCTCGATCGTATAGCGATAGCCCTGCGGCACCGTCTTGATGCCCGCAAAGAGCACCAGAATAACGAAGATGACGAGTGCGATGACGACGATGTCGAAGCCGCCCAGGACCATGAAATTCCTCCACCGGTTGTTGCCGGAATATCCGGCACACATCAAACGTGGAGACTTATCCCGTTATTTGCAATGATCCGCAACAAAAAGCCGCTGGCCGGGTCAGACCCAGCCGAGAAGCTCACGCCGCACCACCTTTTCGAGCACGCGCATGCCGTCTTCGCTGTCGTTTAGACAGGGGATATGCGCGAATTTCTCGCCGCCATTCTCATGGAAGGAGTGGGCTGCCTGTTCGGCAATTTCTTCCAGTGTCTCCAGACAGTCGGAGACGAAGCCGGGATTGAGAACCGCAATCTTCTTGACGCCGTCCTGCGCCAGCTTCTCGATTGTCTTGTCGGTATAGGGCTGCAGCCATTCCTCGGGCCCGAAGCGGGACTGGAAGGTGACCGTGAACTTGTTTTTCGACAGTCCGAGACGTTCGCGCAGCAGGCGGCCGGTTTTCTGGCACTGGCAGTAATAGGGGTCGCCCTGCTTGAAGTAGGACATCGGGATGCCGTGGAAGGACGCGAGGATCATCTCCGGCTCCCAGTCCAGCGTCGCCAGATGGTTGGTCACCGAATTGGTGAGCGCCTCGATATAGGTCTCGTCGTCGTGATAATCAGGGATCGTGCGCAGGGCCGGTTGCCAGCGCATGGTGAGCAGCTTCTGGAACGCCTTGTCGTTGACCGTTGCCGTCGTTGCTGCCGCATATTGCGGATAAAGCGGGAAGAGCACGATGCGGTCGCAGCCGGCGGCCTTCAGGCTATCGATCTTCGAGGCGATCGACGGGTTCCCGTAGCGCATCGCCCAATCGACGACGACATTCGGCAGGTCCTTCAGGCGCTCGGCCATCAGGTCCGACTGGCTGCGCGTATAGGTGCGCAGGTAGCTCTCATCCTTGTCCTTGTTCCAGATCAGCTCATAGGCCTTGCCGACCTTGCCGGGGCGGGTGTTGAGCACGATGCCGAACAGGATCGGGTACCATTTCCAGGGCGACCATTCGATGACGCGCTTGTCGGTCAGGAATTCCTTGAGGTAGCGGCGCATCGAGGAATAGTCGGTGCCATCCGGTGTGCCGAGATTGACGAGCAGCACGCCCACCTTGCCGAAGGTCACAGGCGGGTGTTCCGCCGGGCGGTTCGAAATTTCTGCGGTCGTCATTCTGGCCCCAACGCTCTCATGTCTTCGCCGGCTCATACGCAGCCGGACGTGATTGGTTCAACCCTATAAGTAGAAAAGCCGGCCCGGGGAACCCCGGACCGGCTTTCAAGATCGGGACAAATCGTCTTACTTCGCCGGAAGCTTCAGCTCTTCGCCAACCATCAGGCGGCGCGGGTTCGGGCTGCCATTGGCTTCGGAGATCTTCTTCCAGAGTTCGCCATTGCCGTAGAACTGCTTGGCGAGATCCCAGAGCGTGTCGCCAGCAGCAATGACGTGGCTGGCGGGCGTTGCCGCTGCCGGAGCAGCCGCAGCCGGTGCCGCAGCAGGCGCTGCCGGTGCGGCGGCACCAGCGGCTGCGATCGCCGTCACGCGTCCGTCGGTATAGGGCTTGTAAGGGTTATGCGCCGTCAGGTATCCGACGGTGACATCGGCAAGATCGGGGCCGAAGTCGTAGGCATTCTTGCCTGCTGTTTCGAAGATCGAATAGCCGTCGCCGCCAGCGCGCATGAAGTTGTTGGTCGCAACGCCGTAGGTCTTGGCCGGATCGATGGCGACGAAATTATCGCCGTCCTTAACCTGCACATCGCTGACGCGGCTGCCGACCGGCTTGGAGACGTCGAAGCTGTATTTCAGACCGGCAACCTGCGCGAAGCGGCCGGCACCCTGATCGATCTGGCTGACACCGTTTTCGAGCGCCTTGACGACGTCGGCACCGGTCAGCTGGAAGGTCGCCAGCGTATTCTGGAAGGGCAGAACGGTGATGACCTCGCCCTGGGTGACTTCGCCGCCGTCGATCGAGGCGCGCAGACCGCCGCCGTTCTGGATGGCGATCTGGACGCCCTGGCTCTTGGTGCGGTCGAGCATGGCATCGGCCACCAGATTGCCCATCGAGCATTCCTGGACGCGGCAGATGGTGCGATCACCCTCGATCGGACCTTCCGACGCGCCGATGACCTTCTTGCGCAGGTCTTCGATCGGTTTGGCAAGCTCGGCGATACGGGCGGTGAGCGCCGGATCCGGGGTGAAGGAAGAATCGATCAGGATCGGATCGCCCTTGGCACTCTTGACGACGCCGGCGTCGTCGAAATCGACGACGAGATCGCCGAGATACTTGCTGTAGGATGCGGCCTGAACGACCGGAACCTTGTAGCCGCCCGGGTTGTCGACCAGCGTCGGATAGGGGCCTTCGGCCTTCGGATCGGTGTTCGACAGCAGGCTATGCGAGTGGCCGCCGACAACGACGTCGACATCAGGGATCTTGGCGATCGCCGAGAGATCGCGCGGGTAGCCGACATGGGTCAGCGCGATGATCTTGTTGATGCCCTGCGCCTTCAGGTCTTGAACGGCTGCGGTGATCGAGGCGACGTCGTCGGCGATCAGCACCTTCGGGCCAGGCGAGGAGAGTTCTTCCGTATCGTTGGTGACGGCGCCGACGATGCCGATCTTCTGGCCGCCGACATCGAGAACCAGCGACGGCTTGATGCGGTCGCCGAGCTTCGAGCCGTCACCGGCCAGCACGTTGGCGGAGATGACCGGGAACTGCACCTTGTCGAGGAAGGTGGCGAGGCCGTCTTCGCTGTCGTCGAATTCATGGTTGCCGACGGTCATGACATCGAACTTCATGGCGTTCAGCACTTCGGCTTCGGCTGCACCCTTGTAGGTGGTGTAGAACAGGGAGCCCTGGAAATTGTCGCCGGCGTTGAGCAGCAGCACGTTCTGGCCGGAGAGGGCCTGGCGGCGCTGGTCGATCGCGGTCTTCAGGCGGGCGGCGCCGCCGAAGCACTCCTTCTTGCCTTCTTCCTCGGCAGAGCAGGTGGAATCGAACTTGTTGATCGATTCAATGCGGGAATGGAAATCGTTGATGTGAAGAATATTGAGCTGATAGTCGGCGAAAGCCGCGCCCGTGCTGAGCGCCAGCATGGATGCCGTAAGCAGACCGAAACTAAAGGATTTCGTCATCCTGTTCTCCTGATTTTCCGGCGGCAGCGCTTACCCCTGGCTGTTCCGCCGATCCCTCTTAGCCGTTTTACCCGGCGCGCCGGATGTTTTCATCTCACCTACGCAACCGCAAGCGAAAAGCTGGGCCAATCCGCGTGCTTTCCAAGTGGCGGTAAACAAAAAAGCTCCCGCGAAGGGGAGCTTTTAATTCTCGGTAATCGGTGAAGTGCGGTTACAGGCTGCGCGTCAGCGTGAATTGCGCGCCGGCATCCGAGGTGCAGTTCAGCTGGCCCTGATTGACCAGTGCGCAGTTGACCTTGGACTGGGTCTTGCGCACCAGCGAGGTCATGTTGATCTCCACCAGAGACGGTCCGGTGTTCACATAGGTGCCGGATGCCAGCAGCTGGTTGCTGTCGGTCGTGCGGGTGGTGAAGGTGCCAGCCTGGAAGGTCGAGACGATGCCGTTCGGATCGCGCCATGCGCCTTCAACGCCCGTTGGCGCGGCACGGGTGGAAACCGGCATGGGACGGGGATCAGAGGAAACACAAGCTGCGAGCGCTGCTGCTGCAGCCGCGAGCGCGGCGATATTTCTCAACTTCATAAAGCTTCTCCGGCGATTGGCGGCGGACGATATCCGCAAGTTCTGGAAAAAACATGGCGCGAGGCGGCCGCCAAGGCAAGCCTTCTACAAGCTGCAAGCGAAATTACACAGCAGGCGTTACAAAAATGCCCGCCTTTCGGCGGGCATTTTGTCTCTGCAGGTTCGCGATTAGGAGCGAACCAGGATGTTCTTGAACTGCCACGGATCCTTGGTGTCGATGTCCTCGGGGAAGAGGCCCGGGCGGCCATCGAGCGGGGTCCAGTCGGTGTAGTGTCCTTCGACCGGGCCGAGGTAAGGCAGCTGCACTTCGAGGCAGCGCTTGTAGTCGATCTCGTCGGCTTCGACGATGCCGGCCTTCGGGTTTTCGAGGGCATAGACCATGCCCGCGAGAACGGCCGAGGTGACCTGCAGGCCGGTGGCGTTCTGGTAAGGCGCGATGCGACGGGTTTCTTCGAGCGACAGGCGCGAGCCGAACCAGTAGGCGTTCTTCTCGTGGCCGTAGAGCAGCACGCCGAGCTCGTCGATGCCTTCGACCAGCTCGTCCTCGTCGAGGACGTGGTGCACAGGCTGCGCGGTGCCGCCATTGCCGAACATCTCATGCAGCGAGAGAACGGCGTCGTTGGCCGGATGATAGGCGTAGTGGCAGGTCGGGCGGAAGGTCAATTCGCCGTCCCTGTCGCGAACCGTGAAATAGTCGGCGATCGAGATGGATTCGTTGTGTGTGACGAGGAAGCCGTACTGCGGGCCAGGCGTCGGGCACCAGGTACGAACGCGGGTGTTGGCGCCCGGCTGTTCCAGGTAGATCGCTGCCTTGTTGCCCTTCTTGTGCTTCTTGGCGTTCTTCGGCATCCAGTTTTCGTGGGTGCCCCAGCCGAGTTCCGCCGGCTGCAGGCCTTCGGAGATGAAGCCTTCGACCGACCAGGTATTCCAGAAGACGTTGAGCGGCTTCGGGGTCTTGGTGAGCTGCGTGTCGCGCTCGGCAATGTGGACGCCCTTGACGCCAAGCTTCTTCATCAGCTTGGCCCAGCCTTCGCGGTCATGCTGATCCGGCTCTTCGAACTTCAGGCCGGTGTCGTTGGCGAGGTTGACCAGCGCCTGCTTGACGAACCAGGAAACCATGCCCGGATTTGCACCGCAGGTGGAAACGGCCGTTGCGCCGCCCGGGTTCTTTTCCTTTTCCTTGCGCACGGTTTCGCGCAGCGCGTAGTTGGTGCGGTCGGCGTTCTTCATGCTCTTGTCGAAATAGAAGCCGAGCCACGGCTCGACGACGGTGTCGATGTAGAGAACGTCAAGCTTGCGGCAGAGCTTCATCAGGTCGAGCGAGCCGGTGTCAACCGAGAGGTTGACGCAGAAGCCCTGGCCTTCGCCTTCGGTCAGCAGCGGCTTCAGGAGGTCCTTGTAGTTGTCCTTCGTCACATATTCCTTGATGTGACGGACGCCGTGCTTCTTGAGGATTTCCATGTCGCCCGGCTCTTCGCGCGGGTCGATGACAACCAACCGGTTCTTGTCGAACTTGAAGTGGCGCTCGATCAGCGGCAGCGTGCCGCGGCCGATGGAGCCAAAGCCGATCATCACGATCGGGCCGGTAATTTCGGCATATACCGGGTGGGTCTGTTCCGTCATTCTTTTCTCCTGTGGAAGGCGGCGAAGGCAATCAGCCTCAAGAATTCTTCAAAATGCGCTGAAAATAAGCGAAGTGACCGGCTCTAACCATAAAATGGCGTCACAATAAAGAGCGTTTGGTCCGGGAAAGCAAATATCAGGCGGGCGCCAGCTGCTGTGCAAGGCTGTGCAGCTTCTGCACGAGGTCAGCTTTCTGCAGCGTCAATCCCTTGTAGGCGGCCTGATGTTCGTCCAGCGCGTCGAGTTGTGACGCGAAGCTTGAGGCGAGTTCCGCGGCCCGCGGGTGATGTTCGATCGCTGCAATCGGATCGACATAGACGCGGATGGTGAAGACGATATCGCCTGAGACGGGAAGCTTGCGCAGCGTCTGCCGCTCGACGCGGGCGAAGCGCTCGGCCAGCGTGAAATCGTCGGCAGAAGGCGGGCGGCGGTGCTTGGAGAGCGGCAGGAAGAGATCGCCAGTCGTGTTGACCGACCAATTCATCCGCTCGACTGGCTGGGTGACCTGCAGATTGTCGAAGATGCGGGTGATCAGCGCGGCGTTGCGCGTGCCTTCGCTGAAACCGGGCACATCCGCATGGATCGCCTGCATCGGACGGCCGAACTTTTCCTGCAGCGACCAGGAAGACGGGAAGGAGACGTGGCCTGCGACCAAATGCCAGCCATCATCCTTGCGGCGCATGATGACGAGATCATCGGCAACAAGGAGGCCGGCTTTCACCAGCGGCGGCAGTGTGCTGTCGGCGAGATCAATTCTGGTGCCCGCCGTTTCGATGACGCTGCCGTGGCGGGCATACAGATCGGGATGGGCAGAGCAGAGATAGTCCGCAAGCAGCGCCAGACATTCTTCCTGTGCCGCCCGCGTAGCGTCTTCGGCGACAAACACGTCCTCGCGATGAGCGCCGATGAGGCTGCGCTTCTCCCGGAGATAGCGTGCCAGATCCGCATCCGGCTCGATCCACCTGGCGATATCGAGCGGCATCAGGCCGATGGTGAACGGCCTGGATGATCCATCATAGGGTGTGTAAGCGGGAAGTTTCATTGTCAGGAAACTGCCGGTTTGCTAGGCTTGATGCAAGAGTGAAAGGAAAGCTTCTTGGCAAGCAATACTGTCTCCTTTGATATGCCCGACCCGATGAAGCGTCAGCTCGATCAGCTTTCGCGCATGACGAAACGCGATGCGTCGACGCTCGCGCGCGAAGCACTTGCCGACTACCTCCAGCGGCAAGACGAGCAGGCTGCGGCGATCGACGAAGCCCTTCGGTCTGCAGATGACGGTCAGTTTGTTTCTCATGACGCCATGTCGGAATGGCTGGAATCATGGGGTGGTGCGGAAGAGAAATCGCCGCCCAAAATTGACGTTATCAAAGCCCGGCGATGAAGCTTCTATGGGCGGCGCTCGCACGAGCCGATTTGCTGGCCATCCGCCACTACATTGCTGAGCATCATCCGGGTGCTGCCAAAGCTGTAGCGGACAAGATTCTGCGGTCGGCAAACTTGTTGCGTGAACAGCCTGAACTCGGCTTGGCCACCCATAGGAACCATGTCCGGCGGTTGCTTGTTGCCGGGTCGGTCTATTCGATCATCTATCGGATTTCCGACCAAGACATTGAGATCATCGAAGTTTTTGATGGTAGACGGCACGCCCCGCGTACCGATCTGAAGCCGGGCGACTAGCTATCCCTTCAAAGCTTCCAATCCCTCATTGACCGTTGTCAATGCCACTTCCGTCACCTGATATTCCGCAACGCCGTGCACCGTGAAAGGATCGGCCGCGACATAGGCTTCGATCTCGGACCGGTCACCGATGGCGAAAATCACGCCGCCGGTGCGCGGGACCTTGCGGCCGGAGGCCAGGAACCAGCCCTTTGCATAGCCTTCCTTCACCCAGGCCATGTGCGGTTCCATGTGCTTGTCGGCCTCCTCGTTGGGCTTCACGTAGGTGAGGGAGAGAATGAACATGTTCCGATCCTGAAAGCTGTGTGCCGTTATGAGGCTGTTGATAACCGAAATGGGACTGGTCCATCCATCTTCTTTTTAGACTTTCGCCGCAATGTGCCACACATCGCCACAGCACGCCCGGGACCATCGGATGACCCAGATATCGGAGCGGCTTGCGGAGTTGCAGGAAGAAAGTGCCGTGCTGATCGGGCTCTACGATCAGGATGACCGTTTGCAATATGCGAACGCCGCCTTTCGCTCCATCTTCGCCATCGAGCCGGACGAAACGCCCACATGGGCCGAACTCATGCGCCGCAACACTAAGGCTGGACGCGGTACGATCATCCGTACAGCCGATTTCGAGGCTTGGCTAATTTCGGCGCAGTCGCGCCGCGGCAAGCTGCCGTTCCGTGCTTTCGAGACCGATGTCGTCGATGGCCGATGGTTCTGGATGACGGAGACGGTTCAGCGTGACGGCTGGATGCTCTGCATCGCCAGCGACATCACGCATATGAAGACCAGCCAGCGCGATCTCCGGCAGGATCGCGACTTCGCACTGAAAGCATCGCAGACCGACGAGCTGACGGGCATTTCCAACCGGCGCTTCATGATGGCGGCGCTTGAGAACATGATCCTTCGGCAGGGTTCGGCCGTGTCGATCAGCGGCTGCATGTGCATCATCGATCTCGATTTCTTCAAGCGGATCAACGACAGCTTCGGCCATCAGGTGGGGGATCTGGTGCTGATCGATTTTGCCCGCCGGGTCCAGCCGATGGTCCGCCGCCGCGACAGTTTCGGGCGGATCGGCGGCGAGGAGTTCATGCTGGTTCTGCCGGATACGACGCTGGAACAGGGCGAGAAGATCGTCGACCGAGTGCTCGACCGTGTCCGCGTTGCGCGGCCGCTGCTGGCTTCGCCGGCATTTTCCTACACCTGCTCGGCCGGGCTTGCAGAGCTCAGGATCGGCGATACGGTGCAGCAGATCTATGCGCGGGCGGACGAGGCACTCTATGTTGCCAAGCAGAGCGGCCGCGATCGGCTGAAGATCGTCGCCTAAGGCAGGAGCATGGCGGGGATCAATCCGCGCAGCGAGTTGCCCATGTAGAGCTTGCCGGCGGCGACATCGGCAAGACCGATGCGGCCGACGCGGGCCTTGCGCTGGCAGATCAGCTCGGTGCGCAACACGCCGGCCAGCAGGCCGCAGGAGATCGGCGGCGTGCGCAGAATGCCGGAGCCGTCGTCGAGGAAGACCGAAGTGATGGTGCCTTCGCAGACCTCATCCTTCTCATTGAGCATCAGCACTTCGTCGGCATCAGCAGCTGCATATTCCGCCCGCGCCGTCTCATAGACCTCGCGGCGGGTCGTCTTGATGCGCAGCAGCTTGTCGCTGCTATCGAGACGCCGGGCGGCGAGTTTCACTTTCCAGATGGTGCCTGAAGCAAGCGGCGCGAAGGGCGCGCTCGTGACCTCGATCCTGCCGTCCGCATCCAGGGTCAAGCGGACGCGAAGCGGTCCTTGTGCATTGATAACCGCCCGCTCGAGCTCGTCGATTGCATGTTTTGGCGCCGCAAAGCCGATACGGCGAGCGGAGCGCTCGAGGCGGGCGATATGCAGCCGCAGCCGCGTGAAGCCCACTTCCGGATCCCAGCGCATCGTCTCGATCAGCGAGAAATCGCTCATCGGGCGATCTCCTGATCGCCGATCGCAAAGCGCGCCTTCAACAGGCACTCGTCATACTCGGCCTCGGCGGTGGAATCGAAGACGATGCCGCCGCCGACATTGAAGACGGCGCGGCCATCCTCGAAGAGGCTGACGGTGCGGATGGCGACGGAGAAGCGCATCGCACCCGAAGGGGCGATCATGCCGATTGCGCCGCAATAGACATCGCGCGGCTGGTCTTCGAGATCGTCGAGGATCTGCATGGCGCTGAGTTTTGGGGCGCCGGTGATCGAGCCGCAGGGGAAGAGCGCGGCGAAAATGTCGCGGATCGCCAGATCGGGAAGGAGCTTCGCCTGCACATGGCTCACCATCTGGTGCACCGTGGGGTAGCTCTCGATGTCGAAGAGTTTTGGTACGTCGAGCGTTCCGACTTCGGTGATGCGCGAGATATCGTTACGCAGGAGATCGACGATCATCCGGTTCTCGGCCTGGGTCTTCACATCGGCCAGCATGGCGGCTTTGATCGCTTCATCCTCTTTCGCGTCGGCCCCGCGCCGGGCGGTGCCCTTCATCGGATGCGTCTCGATCCAGCCGTCCTCATCGGTGCGGAAGAAGAGTTCCGGCGAGCGCGAGAGTATGATCGGACCGCCGAGATCAGCATAGGCGCCGTATTTAACCGGCTGGCGCTCGATCAGCGACCAGAAGGCGGCGAGAGGATCGCCGCTCCAGCGCGCCTCGATCGGCATGGTGAGATTTGCCTGGTAGCAATCGCCCTGGCGCAGGTGCCAATGGAGGCGGTCGAAGCGGGTCTTGTAGGTCTCGAAATTCCAGCCGGCTTTCGGGGCTGTGAGGAATTCCTCGTTGTCGCGGCGGCGGACTGGCTGCGACAGGGTGTGGCCATCCGGTGCCGGGCCGTCGAAGACGCCGAAGCAGAGGAGAGGGGATTGGCGATTGGCGGGGAGTTTGGGGGCGAGCTTGTCTTCGAAGACGTAGCCGGCCTCATAGGAGATGTAGCCCGCCAGCCATTTGCGTGCGGCCTTGGCGTCCTGCATTCGCTGCAGGGCGGCGAAGAATTCGGCTCGGTCGTTCGCGATGATGGTTTCGGACGGCTCGGCGAAGAGCATCGTCTGATCGGTTGTGTCGTCGCGGAAGAGGATGAATGGGCTCAATTTACGCCTCCCTCATTCCTGTGCTTGTCACAGGAATCCAGTGCGCCCAAGTCCTTGGGCGCGGAAGAGCCCCTTCACGGCGCAGACGCGCCGTGGCTGGATTCCTGTGACGAGCACAGGAATGAGGGAGTGGGTGGGTTGGCGTCATTCGTTCTCTCTTGGGCGACAGCAAGGACGGCGTAACCCGCTGACATCCGGAAAGCCGTCTCGCTGATCGCCTTTCGTCCACCTTCCCCCCGCGAGAAGAAGGCCTATCGTCTCAGCCCTTATCCAAAGCTTCCAGTTCGTCGATCAGCCCTTCGATCATCGACAGTCCCTTGCTCCAGAACGACGGATCGGTGGCATCCAGGCCGAAGGGCTTCAGGAGTTCGGAATGGTGCTTGGTGCCGCCGGCTTTCAGCAGCTCGAAATACTTGTCCTGAAAACCCTTGTCGGCCTTCTGGTAGACGGCATAGAGCGAATTCACCAGGCAGTCGCCGAAGGCGTAGGCATAGACGTAGAAGGGCGAGTGGATGAAGTGCGGGATATAGGTCCAGTAGGTCTCGTAACCCTCGGAAATCTTGATCGCCGGTCCGAGGCTCTCGGACTGGACCGATAGCCAGAGTTCGCCGATATCGTCGGATGTCAGTTCGCCGGCCTTGCGGGCCGTGTGCAGCTTGCGCTCGAATTCGTAGAAGGCGATCTGGCGCACGACCGTGTTGATCATGTCCTCGACCTTCTGGGCGAGCATCGCCTTGCGCTCGCGCTTGTCCGCCGTCTTGTCGAGCAGGGCGCGGAAGGTCAGCATCTCGCCGAAGACCGAAGCGGTCTCGGCCAGCGTCAGCGGCGTCTGGCACATCAGCGCGCCCTGTCCGCCGGCAAGAACCTGATGGACGCCGTGGCCGAGCTCATGGGCGAGCGTCATCACGTCGCGCGGCTTGCCCATGTAATTGACGAGCACATAGGGATGAGCCGACGGCACCGTCGGATGCGCGAAGGCGCCGGGCGCCTTGCCGGGGCGAACCGGCGCGTCGATCCACTGTTCGTCGAAGAAGCGCCTGGCGATATCGGCCATCTCGGGGGCGAAGTTGCCATAGGCCGAGAGAACGGTATCCTTCGCCTCGTTCCAGGAAATGACGGCGTTCGAGGTTTCCGGCAGCGGTGCGTTGCGGTCCCAGAAATTCATCTGGTCCATTCCGAGCCATTTCGCCTTCATCTTGTAATAGCGGTGCGACAGCCGCGGATAGGCCTGCTTGACGGCGGCAGCCAGAGCATCGACCACTTCGCGCTCGACACGGTTGGCAAGGTGCCTGGAGTCGGCGATGTCCTCGAAACCGCGCCAGCGGTCGGCGATGTCCTTATCCTTGGCGAGCGTATTGGTAATCAGCGTGAAGACGCGGATGTTGGCCTTGAAGGTTTCGGCCAGCGCCATCGCCGCCTTGTGGCGGGCTTCCGGATCCGGGTCCTGCAGCATGTTGAGCGCGACTTCGAGCGGCACCTTCTCGCCGTCGATCTCATAGCGAAGCTCGGCCATGGTTTCGTCGAACAGGCGGTTGAAGGCGGCGGCCGATGTCATCGACTTTTCGAGGAAGAGCTGCTCCAGCTTGTCATCCAGCTGATAGGGCTTGTCCTTGCGCAGGTCGACAAGCCAGGGGCGGTAGTGCCCGGCGGCCGGGTCGTTTTCCATGCAGGCATCGACGACGGCGTCGTCGATGCGGTTCAGTTCCAGCGCGAAGAACAAGAGGTGGCCTGAGAATTCGGTGATGCGCGCCTGCACGTCGCCATACAGCTTGCCGTTAACAGGGCTCGTCGTATCGGAGAAATAGGTGAGGCCGGCAAACGAGCCGAGACGGCCGATGATGTCGTCGAGCGCTTCATATTCCTTCAGCGCTTGGCCGATGCCATCGGCGCCGGTCTTGGTGGCGGCTTCCGCGAGCTTGCCTTTCCATTTGTCCTCGAAGGCGATCGCGTTCTTGCCAGCCTTTTCCATGTCGCTGGTAAAGGCCGTCGAGGTTGCCGAAGGGTAGAGGTCCTGCAGTTTCCAGACCGGAAGGTCGCCGAGGGCAGCGTCGGCCGCGCCACCGGCAGATGTTGCCGAGAAATTAAGACCGGCAGCGTTGAGCGCAAGATTCATGGCGAAGCTCCTCTTCCTCATTCAAAACAGGTCTGACTACCTAAGCGCCGGAAGGTCCCGCATCAAGGGGCTTTCGGCGCGTTAAAGGCCCCGGTTCGATACGGATTCGCCATCGTCACAATCGTTAAAATGCAATTATTTCTCAAAACTGGATGTTCAAGCCTTTCAGGCAGAGTGCAACCTAGGTTTCGCATGAAGTGAGGCGACAATGACCGGTTACAATGAGCTCAAAGGGGCAGGGCAGATACTCGTGGTCGAGGATGACCCGGTACAGCGCCGTCTGTTGAAGAACGCAATCGAGCGCCACGGGCACGTCGTCCATCAGGCAGAAAACGGCCGCATCGGCCTGGAAATGGTCAAGCGCGATGCTGGCCTCTTCAATGTGATCGTGCTCGATCTGATGATGCCGGAGATGACCGGTCTCGAATTCCTGGAAGCAGTGCACGAATTCGGCACACAGATCCCGGTGATCGTGCAGACCGGGCAGGGCGGCATCGAAACGGTTGTCCAGGCGATGCGCGCCGGCGCCTTCGATTTCGTCGTCAAGCCTGTCTCGCCCGAGCGGATTGCCACCTCGATCGCCAATGCGATGAAGCTCGACCAGCGCGAAGTGAAGGCCCGCTCCGGCCGCCGTTCGCGCTCCGGCGTCGTTGGTTTCGATGATATCGTGTCGGCAAGCCCGGCAATGCTTCGCGTCATCGATCTGGCGCAGCGTGCTGCGCAATCGAATATTCCTGTTGTGCTCGAAGGTGAGTCCGGCGTCGGCAAGGAGCTTGTTGCCCGGGCGATTCAGTCTGCCGGCGACCGCTCCGGCAAGCCGTTCGTAACAGTCAACTGTGGTGCTATCCCGCATAATCTGGTCGAGAGCATTCTGTTCGGCCATGAGAAGGGTGCCTTTACCGGTGCGACCGAGCGCCATACCGGCAAGTTCATGGAGGCCGATGGCGGCACGATCTTCCTCGATGAGATCGGCGATCTGCCGCTTGAGGTTCAGGTCAAGCTGTTGCGCGCCGTCCAGCAGGGCGAGATCGAGACTGTCGGTGCCCGCACCGCACATAAGGTCAATGTCCGGCTGATTTCGGCGACCAACAAGGATCTGATCGAGGAGGTCAAGAACGGCCACTTCCGCGAGGATCTCTATTACCGCCTCAACGTCTTCCCGATCACGATTCCGGCGCTGCGCAAGCGCAAGGAAGACATTCCGCATCTGGTACGCGTCTTCACCGACCGGTTCTCATCGGAGCAGAAGAACGGCCATCGCATGACCGTCAATTCCGGTGCGCTGGCACTGCTGACGGCTTACGACTGGCCGGGCAACATCCGGCAGTTGGAAAACGCCATCTTCCGTGCTGTCGTTCTGGCGGAAGGCTCTGAGCTGACGGAGTCGGACTTCCCGCAGATTGCGGCGCAGCTGCCGGAATATGATGTGATCGATCACCTGGCGCTGGTCGCCGACAACACGCATCGCGATCACGATGCGGAGTTCGCGGCATCTGATTACAGCGTTCCGCCGCCCTCGGTTCTCGATGCTGCGCATCGTCACGCCGATAGCGCCGAAAACGCGATCGCGAGCGTCAATCCAGCCGGCGAGGTGAGGAAACTTGCTGACGTCGAAGAGGAGTTGATCCGATTCGCCCTTAAATTCTACCGGGGCCAGATGAGTCAAGTGGCGAGGAAACTGGGGATCGGCCGTTCGACGCTGTATCGCAAGCTGAAGGACTACGGCATTGACCCCGATAATCCCCAGAAGGACGCCGCTTAGTCCACAATCCGTTAATATTCCCGCAAGCATGTTCGGTTACTGTTCATAAACCACTTGTTAGTCGATCGTTGACTATGTAAAGAAAAGGTTGATCGTGTGTGGCATTTTTGCCATCGTGTCACCGCATTTGACAGTCATTGGGACAGCCGGACATTTGGCAGTCTGACGGGGATTGAGTTTGCCGGATCTGAATGAGCATACCAAGCCTTCGCGCTTGAGCTGGCGTACGCTGTGCGCCAACGTTGGCGGAAAGGTGGTCCGGACGGCAATGGCCGCCCTCCTCGCGCTTGCGGTATCCTCACCTGTATTCGTCGGCACGCCTTCCGAAGCGGCCGGCGAAACACGCAGCCTGAAGCTCTATTTCATCCATACCGGTGAAAAGGCCGTCATCACCTACAAGCGCAACGGCAAGTTCGACCCGAAGGGTCTTGAGCAGCTGAATCGATTCCTTCGTGACTGGCGCAAGAACCAGCCGACGAAGATGGATCCGCATCTGTTCGACCTGATCTGGGAAGTCTACCGCCAGAGTGGCTCGAAAGATTACATCAACGTCGTCTGCGGTTTCCGCTCGCCGGGCACCAATGCGATGCTGAAGTCGCGTTCGCGCAATTCCGGTGTCGCCGAGAAGAGCCAGCATATGCTCGGCAAGGCGATGGACTTCTTCATTCCTGACGTGAAGCTAGCGACGCTACGTGCGATCGGCATGAAGATGCAGGTCGGCGGTGTCGGCTTCTATCCCAAGTCTGGTTCGCCCTTCGTGCACATGGATGTCGGCGGCGTTCGTGCCTGGCCGCGCATGAGCCGCGATGAGCTCGTCCGCCTCTTCCCGAAGGGCAATACGCTTCATATCCCTGCCGACGGCACGCCGCTTCCCGGCTACCAGCAGGCTCTGGCCGACTACAAGCGCCGCGTGAATTCCGACACGCTGGTTGCTGCGGTCGGTGGTGACAGTCTCTCTGAAACGAAGAAGCCGAAGACGCTGTTTGCAGCGTTGTTCGGTGGCGGTGCGGACGAAGAAGAGGACAGCTCGGACGATTCGGCTCCTGTCGCTGTTGCCAAGGCAACGCCGACCAAGCCTGAAGCTCCGGCCGCCGCGGCCGAGCCGGTGCAGGAAGAAGTTCAGGTTGCCGCGGTTAATGCGCCGGTTCCGCAGGTTCGTCCGGCATTCGCCGGTCAGCTTGGCGGTGGCGAAGTCGCCAATGCGATGCTTCCGGCCAATTCGGGCAATGCAGCTCAGCAGGCTCTTGCTGCCGCGACCGCGCAGGAAGATCAGCCGCAGCAGTTTGCCGATCTCAGCACCTATCATGTTCCTGTTCCGGAACTGCTTGGTCAGCGCCGCGAGCCGGGTGATGCGGAAGTGGCTTCCGTCGATCCGTCCATTCCTGTTCCGACGCCTGTTGATCGCCCTGTCGCTGCCGAAAACCTTCTGGCTGCAGCGGCTGATGCTGACCCGGATGCTGCGGGCGACGAAGCGGAAGCCGAACAGCTTTCTCCTGCCGTTGCACAGCAGCTCGACAAGGATAGCGCTGCTTCCGGTCCGCAGGTTGCCGCTCTCGCGCCGGCGACGGTCGAGCAGGCGATCAATGCCGCTATGCCCGGATCGAAGCCTGCCGCCGCCAAGGCGCCGGTGCAGCTTGCAGCACTTGCGCCGACAAAGTCTGCGAGCTTCGGCGATAACTTCGATCTGCCTCAGCAGCAGGTCAGCGTTGATGATGCCGTCCCTGTAACGCCGTCCAAGGGTGGACGTCCGACCAAGGCCGTTGCTGCCGCCGCCGATGCAGGCCGCGCTTCGGTTCGCACCGAGCCCAAGCTGACGCAAAAGATGATCTCGCAGTGGGCGCTCACCAATGCGCGTCTCGAAATGGTCACCAAGCCAGTCAAGGCGCCGCGCTTCGTTAGCCAGACGCTCCGCGCACAGCCGACCGCCGTCTATGCCGAAGGCTTCAACGTCAAGACCGCTTCCATCGATCCCGGCCGTTTCAGCGGCACGGCCGTCAACTTCATGGAAGTGAAGAAGTTCAACACGAACTGAGGCGTCCAATCGTTTGACAAAGGCCGCTGGAGCGATCCGGCGGCCTTTTTGTTTGTGGACCCGTCAGGCCATAGAAAAAGCCGCCGAGGCGCGAGGCCTGGCGGCTTTTGAACTATGCCGTCGCGGCTCAGCCTTCCGGCGGTGACTCGATCATGCCGAGCGCATGCAGGTAGGTGTCGAGGATCGCATCTTCTTCCATGCGCTCCTGCTCGTCCTTCTTGCGCAGGGCAACGACCTTCTTGAGGATCTTGGTGTCGAAGCCCATGCCCTTGGCTTCGCCGTAGACGTCCTTGATGTCGTCGGCGATGGTCTTCTTTTCTTCTTCCAGGCGTTCGATACGCTCGACAAAAGCGCGAAGCTGATCGCGGGCGACGCCGTGAGCATCAGACATCCGTGTTCTCCTGATTTTTGCGGATTGAAATTCGTGGGCGTTGACTGCCGTGAAGCGGCGCCGCGGTCAAGCCCCTTCGGCCATCATCGGCTTATTTGTGCGGGTTGTTCGTGTCGAAAGCGGCTTTCTGTGCTTCCGAAGCCTCGTTCTGGTGAAGGGTTTTCCACTGCTCGTAGGGCATGCCGTAGACGATCTCGCGGGATTGATCCTTGGTGACGGCTACGCCGTTTTCCTCGGCCGCTTCGCGGTACCAGTTCGACAGGCAGTTGCGGCAGAAGCCTGCAAGGTTCATCAGGTCGATGTTCTGCACGTCGGTGCGATCGCGCAGATGCGCCACCAGCCTGCGGAAGGCGGCGGCCTCGAACTCTGTCTGCTGTTCTTTCGTCAGGTCGGTCATATCGCTTCCTTCATGCATAGGGGCCGGTGCGCGACGGGTGCACCTGGTATTCGTGCAGCGCCGGATCGGCATTCATCGCCTCGAAGACCGGTGCCAGCCGCGCCGCCCAATCGGCGATGCCGGCCTCGTCGCCGATCAGATCCTGACGGACTTCGAGCAGGGCGTGCGGAATGCCCGATACCATGCAGTGCCGGTACATGGTGTCACCCTTCAGCGCGCCGTCATAGGGTTCGTTATCGCCGACAATGAGATCGGGATCGCGGCGCAGCATATCAAGCAGCGGGCCGACGGCGCGGTGGTCGCTGTCCCAGAGGACGGCTGCGTGCCACGGGCGGGGAACGCCCTTCCAGGCGGGCGTATAGGAATGCAGCGACAGGACCAGCGGCGCCTTGCCCGTGGCGCTCGCCACCTTGGCAACCTCCTCCGCCACGGCATCGTGATAGGGCCGGTGGAAGCGCTCGATGCGGTTCTGCCATTCGGCGGAGGAGATCGGGTGGTTGCCCGGAATGATGGCGCCATCCGAGATCTTCATGATCAGCGTCGGGTCGTCCTCACCGCGGTTTGGATCGATCAGCAGCCGCGAGAAACCGCCGAGGACGGCGGGAACGCCGAGCCTGGTGGAGAGGCTGCGCACCAGCCCCTCGATGCCGATGTCGTAAGCAATATGCCGGGCAAAGGCCGTCTCCGGCAGGCCAAGCTTTCCATAACCTTCCGGCAGCCGGTTCATGGCGTGATCGCCAAGGATCACCATGCCGCTGTCATGATTGCCGGGTAGGATTTCGAAGGGTTTGAAGTCTTCCATCAGCGAAGGGCCATTCGTCATTTCGGGCAAGGCGCCACTGATCGCATGCACGTGCCGGAGGTTCAAGCGGGATGAGACGGCAACAGCCGTGACTCGCCGGTCACAAGCAGGTTATGAAAGGAATATAATCGATTAGCATCGCGTTGACATTCGCGGGATGGCGGCGCAAGAAGGCACGGGAAAACGAATAACCGTGGGAGCAAATCGGAAGCCGTGTTGATGCAAGCCGCACCAAGTTTCCTCACCCGGTCCGGGCCGCTTGCCCGCCTCGCTTTGTTCGCATTCGCAGCCATGATGCCATTCTTCGCCGCAAACGCGGCACGCGCGGATTTCCGCGTCTGCAATGGCACCCAAAATCTGGTCGGCGTCGCCATCGGCTATCGTGCCAAGGATGGCTGGATCACCGAAGGCTGGTGGCAGGTCCCGGCGACGACCTGCGCGACGCTGATCGAAGGAGAGCTGCAGTCGCGATATTACTACCTCTACGCAGAAGATGCCGCCCGGGGAGGCCGTTGGACGGGCGATGTGCAGATGTGCGTAGCGGAGAACGAGTTCAAGATCACGGGCGTCAATGATTGCTATGCCCGTGGCTACCAGAAGATGGGGTTCAAGGAATATGATACGGGCCGCCAGGGTAGCTGGATGGTCCAACTTTCCGATACGCCCGGAACGCAAGAAAGCCCGAATTGATGAAGCGTAACCGCAAAGTAAAAATCCTCGCCACGCTCGGCCCCGCCTCCAGCGACGAAGCGATGATCGAGAAGCTGCACCAGGCTGGTGCCGATGTCTTCCGCATCAACATGAGCCATGCGAGCCATGACGTGATGCGCTCGCTGATCCAGCGCATCCGCTCGGTCGAAGCCCGCTCCGGCCGCCCGATCGGCATTCTCGCCGACCTCCAGGGCCCGAAGCTTCGCGTCGGCAAGTTCGCCGATACCAAGGTCGACCTGAAGCCCGGCCAGACCTTCACGCTCGACAACAACGAAGCGCCCGGCGATGCCACCCGCGTCTTCCTGCCGCACCCGGAAATCCTGGAATCGGTACAGCCGGGCCACCGCCTGCTGATCGACGACGGCAAGCTCGCCCTTCGCGCTGAAAAGTGCGACGGCAAGAGCATCGTCACCACGGTTATCTCGGGCACCAAGATTTCCGACCGCAAGGGCGTCAGCCTTCCCGATACGCTGCTCACTGTCGGCGTTCTGACGGATAAGGACCGCGTCGATCTGGATGCCGTTCTCGCCACCGACGACGTCGACTGGGTTGCGCTCTCCTTCGTGCAGCGCCCGGAAGATCTCGCCGAAGTGCGCAAGATCGCCAAGGGCCGCGTCGGCATCATGTCGAAGATCGAGAAGCCGCAGGCGATCGAGCGCATCGAAGAAATCATCGAGCTGTCCGATGCCCTGATGGTTGCCCGTGGCGACCTCGGCGTCGAAATGCCGCTCGAAGCCGTTCCCGGCATCCAGAAGCAGCTGATCCGCGCCTGCCGCCGTTCGGGCAAGCCCGTCGTCGTCGCGACGCAGATGCTGGAATCGATGATCACTGCGCCGGTTCCGACCCGCGCCGAAGTCTCTGACGTTGCGACCGCCGTTTTCGAAGGCGCCGACGCCGTCATGCTCTCGGCTGAATCGGCATCGGGCGACTATCCGGTCGAAGCCGTGGCCACCATGGCGTCGATCGCCACCGCCATCGAGCGCGAGCCGCATTACCCGGGTATCATCTACGCGCAGCGCGCTCAGCCCGAGGCAACCGGTGCCGACGCGATCTCGCTCGCCGGCCGCCAGATTGCCGAAACGCTGAAGCTCTCGGCGATCGTCTGTTACACCTCGTCGGGTACGACGGGTCTGCGCGCCTCGCGCGAGCGCCCGCAGGTTCCGATTCTGGCGCTGTCGCCGATCATCAAGACGGCCCGCCGTCTGGCGATCGTCTGGGGCCTGCACTGCGTCGTTACCCACGACGCGACCGATCTCGACGACATGGTCAACCGCGCCTGCCGTATCGTCGCCGACGAAGGCTTCGGCAAGCCGGGCGACCGCATCATCATCTCGGCCGGCGTTCCGCTCGGCACGCCGGGTGCGACCAACATGATCCGCATCGCCTATATCGGCTCTGACGGCCGCAGCGGCATCTGATCCTCAGAGATTGCAACGAATACAAAAACCCGCCGCGAACACGGCGGGTTTTTTCTTTTTTGGGCAGATCGGCTTAAGCGGGCAGGGACATGTGGCCGACCCGGTAGATCTGGCCATCACCCGATATCAGCGGCGCCTCCCGATAGAGGGTGAAGCGGACGAGCGACCACGTCGTCGCTTCGAAAGCCGAGATTGCGGCCAGCACACCGCGCCCGCGGCTTGTCTGCGCCGCGCGCTCCGTTTCCTGCACCCTCAGTCCGGCAAAATCCGCATGCGGCTCGATGGGGAGTACCTCGCTTGACGCGAACTGCGCCTTGCCAAGATCGGGCGCGGTGGCTGCATGCCAGACCATCCACTGCCGGATGCTCGGGCGCCCGAAGGACTGGGTCAGTGCCTCAAAGCCCGGCCCGCTGATGAAATTGCTGGCGCCTTCAGGCTCGTTCCAGAGATAGAAGGGCGCATAGAGATTTTCCGCGCTGCCGAACTCGCCCTTCCTGGCGCTGAGATAGGCCTTGAAACCCAGATGCGGGAAGCCATCCGTTCCCGGCCCACGGTCGCGGATGCGGCGGTCGATGATGCCCATGTCGTAATCGGCGGGTAGCGTGAAGCTGTATTGCATGGCGATCATCGGGATACCTCCACGGGCTCCAGCCAGTCGACGATGCGTTCACCGTCGGTCGCCTGGATGCTGATGTAGCTGAAAGGGCTGCCGACGGCCGCGCCATGCCAATGCTTCTCATGTGGGGCGAACCAGACGGCGTCGCCGGTTCTGAGTTCCTCCACCGGGCCGCCGTCGCGCTGGGCGCGGCCGATGCCGGAGAGGACATAGAGCAGCTGACCGCGCGGATGCGTGTGCCAGTTGGTGACGGTGCCGGGATCGAGTGTTGCCCGCATGGCCGTGTTCTCGCCGCGAGATTCGCCTTCGAGCAGCATCTCGACCCAGAAGGGTGCCGATGCCACGCCATCGGGCGAGCGCGTGACGTTTCCCGGTCGGCGGATGGTCATCGTGAGAGGATTGCCGCTCATGACGGCTCTCCCATGGCGCGGGCGCGCCAGCCGTCATCCGCCATCTGCGCCAGGCCGTCGCCGAAGGACCATTCGTCGGGCTGGGAGCTGACGATGGTGATCATGATGTCTTCCTTCCGAAGCCCCGGCGCCTCGCTCAGCAATTCGGCGGCGCGCTTGAAGAAGGCCTTGCGCATCTCCGTCGTCCGCGGCCGGCCGGCGCGGATCGCGCAGAGCACGAAGTCGTCGGAGCGTGGACCGGCGAGATAGTTGCGGTCGAAGATCAGTTCGCCCGGCTCATGCTGCTGGATTTCGTGGAAACGGTCGGCAGGTGGCACGTCGAACGCCTCGACGAGCGCGCGATGGATGCCGTCCGAAAGGGCGCGCAGGTATTCCGGCGATTTTCCTTTGAGAAGGGAGATGCGAACGAAGGGCATGGGAGCCTCCTGTTTGAAATCTTGACAGGAGGAGCATCGCACGACAGGTTGATCCATAAAATCAGAATATACTGAACATATGATCCTGAAAAATGGGATTTATAATGCGCAAGACGAATTTCGATATGGACGTTCTCCGAACCTTCGCGACCGGCATGGAGCTCGGCAATTTCGCCAAGGCTTCCGAACGTCTGGGACGTTCGACATCCGCCGTCAGCGCGCAATTGAAGAAGCTTGAAGAGCAGGCGGGGATGCCGATCTTCCGCAAGGCAGGGCGCGGCCTGGCGCTGACCGAAGCCGGTGAGACGATGCTTGCCTATGCCCGCCGCCTGCTTGAACTGAACGACGAGGCGGTGGCGGCGATCCAGAGCGTCGAGCTGGAGGGCTGGGTGCGGCTCGGGCTGCAGGAGGATTTCGGCGAGACCGTGCTGCCCGATGTGCTCGGGCGTTTTGCCCGGGCGCACCCAAGGGTCCGGATCGAAGCGCGTGTCGTCCGCAATATCGAACTGATCGAGCGGGTGACAACTGGCAAGCTCGATCTGGCACTCGCCTGGAGCAGCGGCACGGTGACGGCGCATTGCGAGACGATCGGCGAAGTTCCGATGCAATGGATCGGCCCGGCCTCGGGGCCATCACCGTGGAGCGCCGAAAGCGGGGAGCCGCTGCCGCTGGCCTCGCTTGAAGCTCCGTGCCTGCTGCGGACCGCGGCCACGAATGCTCTCGACCGCGCCAACATCCCCTGGCGCCTTTCTTTCGTCAGCCCCAGCCTTGGCGGGCTGTGGGCAGCGACCGCGGCAGGCCTCGGGATCACCATCCGCACGCCGATTGGTCTGCCCTCAAAGGTCAGAGCGCTTGCGCCCGGCGCCGCCGGACTGCCGCCGCTGCCATCGCTCGGGCTGATATTGCACCGCGCGGAAGCGGATCCGGATGCAGCAACCGCGCGCCTTGCCTCCCTCGTCCTGCAATCCGTTCGGGAGGCGTTGGTCAACGCGATACCGGTGAAGGGGCTGGCTGGCGGTTAGGCCTCTGCCACAGCCGAATTGATAGCCGCTCCCGATCCTTGATGGGGAGCGGCCAGGAACCAGAGACTACTCTAGAAGTCGCTATAGGCCGCCACAACGGCTGCAACCTGTTGGTCGTTCATGGCAAGGACCTGAGGGCTTGTGAAGGCGTTGGCGTGGTTCTTGTCGAGACCCCTGAGGTCCTCGACGGAAAGTCCGGAAATCGCCCCGGTGTCGATGGCAGCAATGTCTTCGATGGAGAACTTCGCCACATCTTCGGGCGCCATTGCGGCGAGCTGTGCGGCACTCAGCTTTGCCGTCTGCGCCGGTGTGAAGCCTTCAATCTGGTCAGCCGTCATCGCGGCGATCTGGGCTGGCGTGAAACCGGCGACAGCTGTGTCGCTGAATTTTCCGATCTGTGCGGCGGTCAGACTGCCGATCTGCACGGCACTCATCCCGCCTAGCTGGGCGGCAGTCAGAGCGCCGAGCTGAGCGTCTGTAAACTTGGCAAGCTGAGCCGGGCTGAAGCTCGGAATCTGCTGCGGCGTCAGCCCCTTCAGCTGATCGGGGCCGAGCTTACCGAGCTGGCTATCGCTGAGGGCAGCGATGACGTCGCTCCGCAGGCCGATCATCGCCTTGGCATTGATGGCGCCGATTGCTTCATTCGTCAGCTTGGAGACGTTTGCGACCGTCAATCCGGCCACCTGCAGGGCGGTGAAGCCGCCAATCTGAGCCGGGGTCAACCCGGCCACCTGATCCGCGGTCATGGCCGTAATCTGGCTTGCCTTGAGGCCGACGGTGGCGGTCGCGCTGATCTTGCCGATCTGCGCAGGAGAAAGCGCCGCGATCTGGCCGTTGGTCAGTGCTCCAGCCTGCGCTGCCGACAGGGCGCCGATCTGATCGTCGGTGAGCCCGCCAAGCTGTGCAGGCGTGAGGCCCGGGATCTGCGCCGGAAGCAGGCCGGCGATCTGCTCCTTGCTGAGCTTGCCGATCTGTTCGGTACTCAGGGCTGCGATCGCGTCATTCTTCAGGCCGGCTATCGCCGCTGGGCTGATAGCCGCCACTTCGTCGGCAGTGAATTTCGCAATATCTTGCGGGCTCAGGGCGGCCACCTGAGCGGCCGTCATTGCGCCGACCTGGGCAACGCTGAGCGCTTCAAGCTGCGTATCCGACATGGCGGCGATCTGCGCCGGCGTCAGGCCGGCAACCGCAGCGTTGTTCAGCTGGCCGATCTGGGCAGCGGAGAGAGCCGTAATCTGATCGTTGGTCAGCGCCCCGGTTTGCACCGCCGACAACGCCCCCATCTGCTCGTCCGTGAACTTGCTGAGCTGAGCCGGGGTGAAACCGGGCATCTGCGATGCGGTCAAAGCCTTGAGCTTGTCAGCGCCGAGCTTGGCGATCTGGCTGTCGCTGAGGACGCTGATGGCCTCCGGCTTGAGGCCGCCAATCGCGGTGGCGCCGATGGCCGCGAAGGCATCGTCGCTCAGCTTGCTGACAGCGAGCGCGCTGAAGCCGGCGACCTGTGCCGCAGTCAGCAAAGCGCTCTTGTCCGCAGTGATCGTGGCTACCTGATCTGGCGTCATCGCCGCGATCTGCGTAGCGGTCAGGCCGGCAAAGGCGGTATTGCTGATTTGACCGATCTGAGCGGCAGTAAGGCTGCCGATCTGTGTGCCGGTCAGTGCGCCGACCTGAGCCGCGGATAGTGCGCCTATCTGCTGCTCGGTAAGTTTGCCGAGCTGTGCTGCGGTGAAGCCCGGGATTTGCTGTGCAGTGACCGACGCGATCTGTTCCGCGCTCAGTTTTCCGATCTGGCTGTCGCTCAAGGCGGCAATCGCCTCGTTGGTCAGGCCGGCGATGGCTTTGGGATTGATCGCGGCAAATGCCTCGTCGCCAAGCTTGACGATATTTGCTGCCGTCAGGCCAGCCGTTTGTGCCGCGGTCAAGGCACCGGCCTGCGCGGCCGTAAGCCCGGCAATCTGGTCAGCCGTCATTGCGGCAATCTGAGAGGCCTTCAAACCGGCAAAAACCGCAGTGCTCAGCTGTCCGATCTGCGCACCGGACAGACCTGATATCTGGTCATTGGTCAGCGAACCGGCCTGCGCCGCCGTTATCGCGCCGATCTGTTCTTCAGTGAACTTACCGAGCTGCGTTGCCGTCAAGCTGGCAACCTGGCTGGGCAGCAAGCCTGCGATCTGTTCAGCACTCAACTTGCCGATCTGGCTTGGGGTGAGAGCGGCGATCACTGCGTTGGTCAGACCGGAAATGGACTTGGGATTGATCGCGGCAATCTCTTCGTCGGAGAACTTGGCTATGTCGGCCACGGTGAGCGCACCAATCTGAGCTGCCGTCAGCGCGCCGGCTTGGGCGACACTCAGGCCTTCGCGCTGCGCTTCCGTCATATCGGCAATCTGCGTGGGCTTCAGACCAGCAACGGCCGCGCTGCTGAGCTGGCCGATCTGCGCCGCGGACAGACCTGCGATCTGCTCCTTGGTCAGCGCGCCGACCTGAGCCGCTGAGAGCGCGCCAACCTGCTCGTCGGTGAACTTGCCGAGCTGAGCGGCAGTGAAGCCGCCCATCTGCGCTACAGTGAATGCCTTGATCTGGTCGGCGCTGAGTTCGCCGATCTGGGTGTCGGTCAGAGCGGCGATCGTTTCGTTCTTCATGCCTGTAATCGCCTTCGGGGGGATGGCGGCGACAACATCGACGGGCAGTTTCGTGGAATTGCCCGGGCTCACCCCGGCAACCTGCGCAGCGGCAAGAACAGCGGCCTGCGCTGCCGTCAGTCCGGACAGCTGGTCGGCGCTCATCGCCGCGATCTGCGCCGCCTTCAAACCAGCAATGGCGGCGTTGCTGAGTTCACCGATCTGAGCAGGCGTCAGTGCTGCAATCTGGGCCGTGCCAAGCGATGCGGCTTGAGCCCCAGACAACGCATTTATCTGCTCGTCGCTGAAACCTCTGAGCTGATCAGGGGTGAAGCTGGCTATTTGAGATGCCGTAAACGCCTTGATCTGCGTAGCGCTCAACATCGAGATCTGGTCGTTGCTGAGCGCTGCAATCGCCTCGCTCTTCAGGCCGCCGATCGCCTTGGTGTTGAGGGCGGCAATGGCTTCGTCGCTCAGCTTGGTGACGTTGGTTGCCGTAAGACCGGCAGTCTGCGCTGCCGTCAGCGCCCCGGCCTGGGCTGCCGTGAGACCGCCAAGCTGGTCAGCCGTCATCGCGCCGATCTGCGTTGCCTTGAGGCCGGATATGGCAGCATTGCTAAGTTGACCGATCTGGATATCGGAAAATCCGCCGATCTGGGCGTTGGTCAGCGCACCGGTCTGCGTTGCCGACAAAGCTTTCATCTGTGTCTCGGAAAACGTTCCGAGCTGCGCAGGGCTGAAGCTTGCAATCTGTTTGGCGGTCAATGCTTTCATCTGATCCGCACTCAGCATGCCGATCTGCGTGTCGGTGAGTGCAGCGATGGTATTGGCCGGCAATGCGCCAATGGCCTTGGGGCTGATGGCCGCGATCTCGTCGTCCGAGAATGTGGCGATATCCTCCGGCGTCAATGCGCCGACCTGCGTTGCCGTCAGGGCAGCAACCTGTGCAACGCTTAGACCCTCAAGCTGCTCGGCCGTCATCGCAGCGATCTGGCTTGCCTTGAGAACGCTCAGCGCCGTGTTGCTTAGCTGGCCGATCTGGGCACCGGAAAGGCCGCTGATCTGATCGTTGGTCAGCGCACCAGCCTGGGTTATCGACAGAGCCTTGATCTGTACGTCGGAAAAGGTGCCGAACTGAGCAGGTGTCAGGCTGGCGAACTGCTTTGCCGTCAGCGCTCTGATCTGCAGCGTGCTCAATGAGGCGACCTGCTCATTTCCCAGGGCTGCGATGATCTCGTTCTTCAAGCCGCCGATGGCCTTTGGATTGATCGCCGCAAAGGCCTCCGCGCTCATCTTCGAAATGTTTTCGACGCCGAAGCCGGCAACCTGCAGGGTGCTCATCGCCGCCATCTGCGCTGCAGTCATGCCGGCCACTTGATCCGCGCTCATGGCCGCGATCTGTGTCGGCTTCAGACCCGGGGTGGCCGCAGTGTTGAGCTGGCCGATCTGTGTGCCGGAAAGGCCGGCAATCTGCGCGTTGGTCAGCGCACCAACCTGTGCTGCGGACAATGCATTGATCTGCACGCCTGAGAAAGTGGCGATCTGATCCGGCGTGAAGCCGGCGATCTGCTTCGCCGTCAGCGACTTGATCTGATTGGCGCTCAGTTTGGCAATCTGATCGCTACTAAGTGCCGCAATTGCCGCATTGCCAAGGCCGCTGGGCCATTTGATGGCTGCGATGGCGTCTCCGCTCAGCCCGGTAACATTGGTGGCGCTGAAGCCGGCAACCTGGGAAGCTGTGAGAAGTCCTGCTTGAGCAGCCGTCAAACCGGCCACCTGATCCGCCCGCATCACGGCAATCTGCGCCGCCTTCAGACCGCTGATGCCCCCAGTGCTAAGCTGGCCGATCTGCGCTGCCGTCAGGCCGCCGATCTGGTCATTGGTCAGTGCGCCGGTCTGGGTGGCCGACAGTGCCTTGATCTGCAGGTCGGAGAATGCACCGAAATGGTCCGGCGTTATGCTGGCAACCTGCTTTACCGTCAGCATTCTGATCTGATCGGCGCTCAACTTGGAAATCTGCTCGCCGCTGAGAGCCGCGATCGCTTCGGGCTTCAGCGCGGCAAACGCCTTGGCGCTGATTGCTCCGATTTCGTCGGGCGAGAATTTGGCGATGTCATCGGCGCCCAGCGCGCCAACCTGGGTTGCGGTCAGTGCGGCTGCCTGGGCAACACTGAGGCCTTCAAGCTGGACATCGCTCATCGCGGCGATCTGTGTTGCCTTCAGACCTGTGATGGCCGTGTTGCTGAGACTTGCGATCTGTGTGGCAGTCAGTCCGACGATTTGTGTGTTGGACAGCGTGCCGACCTGGGCTGCCGACAGTGCGCCGATCTGGCTCTCGGAGAACGACGCGATCTGGCCAGGCGTCAAGCCGGCGATCTGCTTTGCCGTCAGCGCCTTGATCTGATCGGTGCTCAATGCGGCGATCTGCTCGCCGCTGAGAGCGGAAACTGCTTCGGTCTGCAAGCCGCCGATCGCCTTGGGGCTGATCGCCCCGACGTCTTCTGCCGAAAACTTGGCGATATCGTCCGCCCCGAGCGAAGCAATCTGGGATGCGCTCAGGCCCTTGATCTGATCGGGCGTCAGAGCCTCGATCTGCTCGGGGGTGAGGACAGCAAGCTGGGTCGTGCTCAAGGCGGCGATCTGAGCCCCGCCAAGCGCGGCAAGTTTCGCGGCGTCGATCGCTGCGAGTAGCTCCGGTCCCAGACCGGCAATCGCACCGGCCGATATGGCACCAAGCTGAGCTGAGTCGAGCTGTCTGATATCTTCCGCTTCGAGCGCAGAAATCTGCGTCTTGCTGAGAACCCTCACCTGATCAGGAGAGAGCGACCCGATATCCTCGGCCGAAAGCTCCTTGATCGTCTTCGTCGAGAGAGCTCTGATCTGGGCGGTCGTAAAGGAAGCGATCGAGGTCATCTAGTTGCCCTTGCACTGGCGTTGCCGGTAACCGTCTCACGTCTGATGTCCAAAGGTTCGCACGCACCGCCTTCGGGCGGTTTGCAACAAACGCAACGGAACAAGACGCAGAAACAAATGGTTCGACAGGCATCGCTGGAAGCGAGCCGATGGGCGGGACAAGCATTATCGATGCGGCGCGCGTAAAGCGGCCGCCTTCCCAACACGACATGCGGCATTGCTGCCGCAAATCGTCAGGCTCAAAACGACCGGAGCCGTTATCGGCCGAAAAATGACTTACCCCACAACCAACGATTACAGCCCTACCTGCCGCCGTCTTGTCAGGATATGTGTCGTGCTAAGCTTGCGTGAGGATGGAGAGACAACGCCCGATCAACGGCGCCGCGAAATAGACAGCTTCCGCGTGCGGTAATGATCGCGAGTCCAGGGGACCTGTTCGCTCTGTGCGTCCGGCGGATGTTCTGCGGTGGCGGGCTGAATGCGCGCAGGAAGGCACGGCGTATCCGCTCGCCATCGGCAAAAGCCGGTCTCGCGGGCGAAAGCACCGATCGGGTGGCGCGCCTGTCACATCAACAGTCTTGCCGCTTCCAGCCGCAGGTTTCTGCTCGAAACCAGCCACCCGCTATAAGGTTTGAGGATCCGGCGTCAGCCGAAGCGCTCCAGCGCCATTGCAAAGACTTCGGTATCGACATTGCCGCCCGAAGTGACGGTGATGACGGTATCGCTCTCCAGCGCCTTGCCGTGGAACAGTGCCGCTGCAAGTGCCACCGCGCCGCCGGGCTCGACGATGATCTTCAGCCGCTTGAAGGCGAGCGCCATGGCGCGCAGCGCCTCGTCGTCCGTCACGGCGATACCTGCGCCGGCAAGCCGCTGCAGGATCGGGAAGGTGATCTTGCCGGGTTCAGGCGTGATGATCGCATCGCAGATCGAGCCGGCCATCGCCGCATTCCGCTTGATTTCGCCTGATGCCAGCGAGCGTGCGAAGTCGTCGAAGTTTTCGGGTTCGCAGGTGCGGACGGTAAAGCTCGGGGCGCTTGCTTCCAAGGCCAGCGCGATGCCGGAGCTCAGTCCGCCGCCGCCGCAGGGCACCAGAACTTCGGCTTCCTTGATGCCTTCCTCTTCCGCCTGTTCGGCAATCTCAAGACCCGTCGTGCCCTGGCCGGCGATCACGAGCGGTTCGTCGAAAGGCTTGATCAATGTCAGGCGCCGATCGGCAGAGAGCCGGGCGCCGATCGCGTCACGGTCTTCCTTGGCGCGATCGTAGAGCACGACCTCGGCGCCGAAGGCGCGGGTGTTGTCGATCTTCAGCTTCGGCGCGTCCGCGGGCATGATGATGACCGAGGGGACGCCGTGCAGCTTGGCCGCCAGAGCCACGCCCTGCGCGTGGTTGCCGGACGAGAAGGCGATGACGCCGCGCTTGCGGATATCGGGCTCCAGTCCCGATACCGCCGACCAGCCGCCACGGAACTTGAAGGAACCCGTGTGTTGCAGACATTCGGCCTTCACGAAGACGCGCCGGCCGGCCATCTCGTCGAGAAAGGGCGACGAGAGCAGCGGCGTGCGCCGGATGTGTCCGCGCAGACGGGCGCGGGCGGCGACGATCATTTCAATGGATGCCATGGGGTGCTCTTTCGGCTGATGTGCTGCGCCATGAATAGAAGACGGCTTGGCGCTTGTGAACGCCGGTTCTTGTCACCGTGACACGAAAGCCTGTAGCGCGCTCTCCCTGGCGAGCTGCGGCGCGCGCTCACGGCGCCGGTATTCCGTCGGGCTGGTGCTGGTGACGCGCAGGAACTCGCGATTGAAGTTCGACTTGCTGATGAAGCCCGCCTCGAACATCACGCTGGTGACCGGCACATCGCTATGCGCCAGTTGATCGCAGGCGAAGCGGATGCGGAATTCGTTGACATATTGCGAGACGCTCATGCCGTGAATGCGGTTGACCGCCACCGAAACGCGGCGGGCGGGGAGGCCGAGCTTGCGGGCGATGCGGTTCAGATTGAGCTCGGGATCGCGATAGATCTGCTTGGTTTCCATGAGGCTGTCGAGACGGCTGGCGACGGCGCCGTCCTCTTCCGTCGGAAGAGCAGGGGGTGGAGGCGCGCTGTCGATGCCCTGTTCCGGCTGCGTGCCGCCGGCGATCGATGCGGCGGCGCCGAGGATCAGGAGTACGATGACATTTCCGAGCGCAACGATGGCCCCGGCGTTGGCGCCGCCAGTGCGGTAGAGATCGAGGCTGATGACGACGTCGCTCAGGCCCGAGCCGATCAGCGCGACAGCCGTAATGACCAGCGAGCGATAGGAAAGGAACGCCCCGTCAAGGCGGGAGGCGACAAGCGCATCGGCGCCGCTTCGCGAAATCCAGAGCAGCGCGACGCCATAGCCGATGAAGAGCAGGATTAGGCTCAGGCCGACGACATCCCGCCAGAAGGCGAATGCCAGAGCAACGCCGATTGCCGGCAGAAGATGCAGCCATTGCCGGCTCAGCGGCCGTGGCGTGCCAAGCGTCAGGTCCGCGAAGCTTGCAAAGGAGAGCGGTGCGACGATGGCGGCGAGCACGGCCTGCAGCGGCATGATCGCCAGCATGTCGTAGCCCCAGCGCAGGCCGATGAAGACGGATTGAACCGCATAGGCGGCGATCAGCGCCAGAAACAGCCGCCGCCCGGGCGCGCTCCATTCCTCCATCCTCAGCATCCGGATGAAGAGGATAGAGAGGAGCAGGGCGACCACGAAAGGCAGCGGTACGAAAATCATCGGCAGTGTCCGGACATTTATCTCGTCAATATGAGCACGAGATTGGCCTTGATCGCAATTGCGGGCGACCCGGAACACGATCGAGGTCTCAAGAAAGCGCAGCGGACCTCACCTTTGCTTGCGCCGGATCGACCGGTGTCAAACAGAGAGCAAACCGATGACCATCATCCTTTCCATACCGCTTTTCTTCATGAGCCTCGTTTCCGCCTTCGGTGGCTCGAACACGCCGGGCGAAATCTTCGACATCACCAGGATCCGCTCTATCGTCATCCAGGGCGATTCCAGCTCGATCAGGATCACCACCGATGCCGGCAAGCCTTATGAAGCCGCCACATCCGGCCGCCGCAGCGGCTGGTTCTCGTCCTGGTACTCGAGCTGGTTCTTCAATGCCTGCAAGGATGAAAGCCGGGTGCGGATCGACGGCACGRCAATGACCATCGATGTCGGCGTCTCGGCATGGAGCGACATTGCCGATTGCACGCCTGAAGTTTCCGCCAACGTGCCTGCGGGTGCGGCCGTCAGAATCAACCAGCAGGCCTTCATGGCAAGGCTTGATGGAAACTTTTCCACGTTTCGGACATCGGGCAATGCTGCGGATATTACACTCAACGGTCACGCATCGGAGGTCGACATCGCAGGAACCGCGGTACGGGCGAACCTTACTTATGCCTCGATCACCCGGGACGAAACGATAGGTATCGAGGCGCAGTCGCTCGACGCCACCCTCGGTTTCGGCAAGGACGTTCCTGTCGACTACACGGTGATGGCCAAGGCGTCGCTGGTCGATACCCTGACGCCGAGCGTGCCGGGGGCAAAGCCGCAGGTGACGATCCGGGGCGATTATGTCCGCGCCCGGATCCGCTGATCAGTAGCCCTTGGCCGAACCTTCCGCAGCGCGGCTGTCCATGGCGCCATAGTAGCGTGAGCCGCCGCCTTTCTCGATGTCGGCAAGGCTCTTGCCGCCGACGAGGATGCCGGCGGCCTGGCCCCAGAGAGGTGCATCGTTGCCGCCGTCGAAGCTGTAGCCCATGGCGGCGAGCGCCTTTTCGGTGTCAGGCGACAGTGCATAGGGCTCAAGATAGACCTTGTCCGGCTGCCATTGGTGATGGATGCGCGGGGCATTCACTGCCTGGCTGATGTCCATGCCGAAATCGATAACGTTGAGGATCGCTTCGAGCGTGATGGTGATGATGCGCGAGCCGCCCGGGCTGCCAATTACCATGAAGGGCTTGCCGTCCTTGGTGATAACAGTCGGGCTCATCGAGGAGAGCGGCGTCTTCTTCGGGGCGATGGCGTTGGCCTCACCCTGGACGAGGCCGTAGAGATTTGCCACGCCGGGCTTGGAGGTGAAGTCGTCCATCTCGTTGTTCAAGAGGATGCCGGTGCCCGGCGCCACCACACCGGCTCCAAAGGAGCCGTTCAGCGTGTACGTCACCGCAACGGCGTTGCCTTCGTCGTCGATGATCGAATAGTGGGTCGTCTCGGTGCTTTCCTTGCCGCCGAGCGGTTTCAGATCGGCCGATTTCCCGGCCTTGTAGGGATCGATCTTCTCGCGGATCTCGGTGGCATAGGCCTTGTCGAGCAGCTTGGAAACCGGATTGTCGATGAAGTCAGGATCGCCAAGCGCGGCGTTGCGGTCGACATAGGCGTAGCGCATCGCCTCGACCATCGCATGCACAGTATCGGCCGAGCCGTAGCCGAGATAGGAGAGCGGGTAGTCTTCGAGAACGTTGAGGATCTCGCAGATGATGACGCCGCCGGAGGAGGGCGGGGGTGAGGAGATGATGTCGTAGCCGCGGTAATTGCATTCGATCGGCTTCAGTTCGCGGACCGAATATTGCTCGAAATCCTCCCTGGCGAGGATGCCGCCCTTTGACTGGCTGGCCTTGACGATCGCGTCTGCCGGGGTGCCCTTGTAGAAGGCGTCGGGGCCTTTCTCGGATATCGCCTGAAGCACGGCGCCGAGTTCCGGCTGCACTAGCTTCTCGCCTTCGGCGTAAGGCTTGCCATCGGGCTTCAGGAAGATCTTGGCAGCCGCCTCGTCTTTGGCGAGGCGCTTTGCGCTGCCGGCGAGCGAGGCTGCATCTCCCTGCTCGAAGGTGAAGCCGTCCTTGGCGAAAGCGATTGCCGGGGCAAGCAGGTCGGCACGGGATTTGGTGCCGTATTTTTCGCGCGCGGTCTCGAAGCCCATCACCGATCCCGGCACGCCGACCGCGAGATAGCCGTCGAGGCTGGCGCGGGGAACGATATCGCCCTTGGCATCGAGATACATGGTCTTGGTGGCGGCGAGCGGTGCGCGTTCGCGGAAGTCCAGAAAGGTGCTCTTGCCGTCCTTGGTGCGGATCGTCATGAAACCGCCGCCGCCGATATTGCCGGCAGTGGGATAGACAACGGCCAGCGCATAACCCACGGCCACAGCTGCATCCACGGCGTTGCCGCCGCTCTTCAGAACCTCAACGCCGACATCGGTCGCCAGATGCTGGGCAGTGACGACCATGCCATGCTGCCCTTCGACGGGCGCAGGCGAGGCGGCAAAGCTGGTGGAAAGCGGGCTGAGAGAGAAGGCTAAAGCGGTGAAAAGCGAAATGGTTTTGGCTTGAAGCCGGTCCATGAGATTCCCTCCAAAAGATAAATTATCGAGTGGATATGGTTCGGCCTGCGCCAGGTGCAAGGCTTTCAGTTGGCGGTCGCAACGATATCGCCGGTCAGCCGCTCTTCGGCGATACGGGCCGCTGCCTGCAGATCGCGCGGCATGCCTGCAATCTTCTCAAGTGCTGCGATGGCCACATCGGTCGCCAGATAATCCGGCTTGTGCCCGACGCCCCGTATGGTCACCAGCTCCGAGCCGGCGATATCGCGGGCGAGGCCTTGGGAGTGCAGGTGTTCCCAGACGATGTCGTCGCTGTCACCGGTCATGATGACGGTCGGCGCGGTGATCTCCCGATAGCGATGGGACTCGGCCTTGAGATAGCCGAGCAGGCGGGTGAAATCCGTGGCGTTGTTGTGGAAGGTGCCGGGCCGCAGTACCAGTGACGGGCCGGTGCTGGCGATATAGTCAGCCGGGCGGACGTTCGGCCGGAAGACGTTCATCGTGCTCTGTTCCAGCCGCCGCAATCCCATTGGCACGACGAGCGCGTGATTGAAGAGCCAGCCGAACAGCGGGGCGGTTGCCGCATGATAGTACCAGTCCACGCCGCCCGGCCACGGGTGGGTCGCCGGCGCAAGGAAGAGCAGCCCCGCCGTCTTCTCCGGATGATGGACGCCGAAGGCGGCGGCGATGGCGCCGCCGAAGGAATGGCCGACGATGATCGCCTTCTCGATGCAGCGCTTTTCCATTAGTCGGGCGATGGCCGCCGCCTGGCCGGACGGCACGGCATTTTCGGGCCCCCCACGCTCGGAGTAACCGTGTCCGGGGCGGTCGACGAAGAGCATTTCGGCGCGGCCCTGCAGAGGCCGCAGAAAGGCACCGGTCTGATCCAGCAGATTGCCGCTGGCGCCATGAATGAAGACGATCGCTGGCAGGTCGGCTGTGTCTGGACGCGGGATATGCAGTGCGTTCATGCGATAGCCGCCGATATCGGTCAGCTCGCCGACATTGGGGAAAGCTTGCTCGAACTGCCGGGCTTTGAAGGAGCTGTAGCCGATCGCGGCGGCCAGAGGGGCAAGAAGGGCGGAAACTTCGGGAAGCATGGGCGGACCGGCGGTGAACTCTGTGACTGTTTCCTAAAATTGGTCTCGCGCGGCCGCCGTCAAGATCAGGTGCGGCTGCCCGCCAGTTTTTCGGACAGCGTGTTCACCTGCTCCTGCGCCGTGCGGTTTGCCGGGAAGACCTCCAGGAAGCGTTCCCATGCCTTCAGCGTCAGCTGGTCGTTACCGGTGTCGTTCAGAATCGCGGCCATGCCGGACAATGCGCCGAAGTGGCGGGGATCGAGATCCAGCACATGCTCGATGTCCGACATCGACTTGCGATAATTGCCCGAGGCGTAGTTGAGGGTCGCGCGGCGGTTCCAGCTCTCGGCATAGGTCGGCTTCAGGGCAATCGCCTGGTCGAGAAAGTCGAGGGCGGCGGCGCTGCGCTTGTCCTCGATCGCCTTGTCGGCCCACTGCATCAGAAGATTGACGGTGGCGCTGCCGGAATCGTTCCATTCCGTGCGAATTTCCTGCGCGATGCCGTTGGCCTTTTCGGGGTCACGTTCGCGTTTCAGCTGGGCGTAGAGATTGTCGAGCCTCTGCTTCGGGGAGGCGTTGGTATCCGGCTGCTCGACGATGACATCCTTCTCGGCGCTTTCGGCGGGGAAGGCAGGAGCAAGGAAACCGGTGGCGAGCGGCGCGGCCGCCAAGAGCAAAGCAAAAAAGCGCATGGCGGACAATGTAGCCCGCCATCACACAAGATCAAAGAAAATTTGACGTGATCACCAAAGCGACCCACCGGAAATGAGCGATCAAGCGGCTACGCCGTCAATCGCTTCCGGAACGCAGAATCAGCCCTGACGAGCCTTGAAGCGCGGGTTCAGCTTGTTGATGATGTAGATGCGGCCCTTGCGGCGAACCAGACGGTTGTCACGGTGACGAGCCTTGAGCGACTTGAGCGAATTCTTGATCTTCATTTTTCTGATCCGCGATCTCTGGGGGGAATTTCACATTCGCCCGTATCTTCAAACATTCAAAAGCGCGCTCGTGGCGCGCCTTTAGGTTGGGCAGGCAGATAACCCGATGGCATTCCTGTGTCAACCACATGAAGGCCTTTTTATCCGGCAAAATCCTAGGTTTTCGCCGTCAGCACCGTCACATGGCCCATCTTGCGGCCAGGGCGGGACTCGGTCTTGCCATAGAGATGGACGAGGGCGTCCTTGCGCCTCAGCCAGTCCGGTACCGTCAATATATCATCGCCGATGAGGTTCTGCATCACGCAATCCGAATGCCTGCCGGCATCGCCGAGCGGCAGCCCGCCGACGGCCCGGATATGCTGCTCGAACTGGGAAACCACGCAGCCGGCTTCCGTCCAATGGCCGGAATTATGGACGCGCGGCGCTATCTCGTTGGCGATCAGGCTGCCGTCGGCGAGCACGAAGAACTCGATACCGATGACGCCGACATAGCCGAGAGAGGTCAGGATTGCATCCGCGGCCTGGCGGGCAGCCTTTGCCGTGGCATCGGAAATCGAGGCCGGGATCGTCGAGGTGTGGAGAATGCCGTTTCTGTGGATATTCTCGGCCGGATCGAAGGCGACGACCGTGCCATCAGTCGCGCGGGCGGCGATGATCGACACTTCGCGCTCGAAGGCGACGAAGCTTTCCAGAATCAGCGGCACACCACCGAGCGCCGCAAAGGCGCCTTCGGCGCTGTCGGCTGCCGAACGGAACACTTTCTGGCCCTTGCCGTCGTAGCCGAGGCGCCGGGTCTTCAGGACCCCCTGGCCACCGAAGTCCTTCAGCGCTGCTTCAAGGTCGGCCTGACTGTCGATCGCGTGGAATTTGGCCGTCGGAATGCCGCAGTCATTGATGAAGCGCTTTTCGACCAGACGGTCCTGGGCGGCTTCCAATGCCTTCGGCGGCGGATAGACCGGGACACTTGCGGCCAGAGTCTCGGCGGCGGCGACGGGCACATTCTCGAATTCGTAGGTGACGACGTCGCAGAGGCTGGCGAACTCGGCAAGGGCTGCCGGATCGGCATAGGCGGCGGTGATCTGGTGGTTGGCGACCTGGGCGGCCGGGGAATCGGCCTGCGGCTCCAGAATGACCGTGCGGAAATTCAGGCGGGCGGCAGCCATGGCCAGCATGCGGCCGAGCTGGCCGCCGCCGATGATGCCGATTGTCTTTGCGCTCATCTATCGTCCATGGGGTATTCGGCGATCGCATCGCTCTGGCGTGCGCGCCATTCATCGAGGCGATCGGCAATATCGTCGTCGGAAAGGGCAAGAACGGCAGCGGCCAGCAGGGCGGCGTTGATCGCGCCGGCTTTGCCGATCGCCAACGTGCCGACAGGGATGCCGCCCGGCATCTGCACGATCGACAGCAGGCTGTCCTGGCCGGACATCGTCTTGGATTGCACCGGTACACCGAAGACCGGAAGCGGCGTGAAGGCGGCCGTCATGCCCGGAAGGTGGGCGGCACCGCCAGCGCCGGCGATGATGATCTTGAACCCCTCGTCGCGAGCGCCCTTGGCGAAGCTGACCATCCGGTCTGGCGTGCGGTGAGCGGAGATGATGCGCGCCTCGTAGGGGATCTCGAGCGCCTCGAGCGTGTCGGCAGCGTTCTTCATGGTTTCCCAGTCGGATTGGCTACCCATGATGATGGCAACGGGTGGTCTGTCTGTCATCGTCAACGGCACGTCCTCTTCAGGCGATGATATCCGGGATGATCTGATCCTCGAGCTTCGACAGCTTGTCCTTGATCACAAGCTTCTTCTTCTTCATGCGCTGAACGCGCAGAGCATCGCAGCCGGTGGCAATCATGGCATTGATCGCGGCATCATAATCTTCGTGTTCCTGACGCAGGCGAGCCGCGATGAGCCTGACTTCCGCCTGTTCCTGATCGGCCATTTACATTCCCCATTATCGTCTTCGGACGTTGTCCGGTCTGCCGATGATTTCCGCAAGCTCCTATCACCAAATAGCGGTAACGGGAAGTTAGTGTTGATCATGAATTTGCCATCGACACACCATGTTTTCGCCTTCGACAAGCCTTCAAAAATATGTCACAGTCGAAAGGTTGACGCCTAGAACTCCAGCGATGGATGGCTGGGGAAGGCAAGAGGAAGGAAGGGTCTAATGACTGTTCAAGCTCATCTTGAGTCACTACAGAAGAAGCATGTAGCTCTGGAGGAAGAGTTACATTCGCTGATGACAGCTCCCTCCAAAAGAGACGCAGACATTGCGGAGTGCAAGCGCAGGAAACTGCGTATCAAAGACGAGATCCAACGTCTGAAATCTTCCGTTCACTAATCGAATAATTGAGAGATCATTGCTCGGTCAATTGCGGTCCATAAGGACATAAACATAATCTTTCAAAAGGTTTAGCAAGACAGAGCCGATCCCAAGACATCATGCGCCAGTCCATTCAGTGCGGAGTTGGACTGGCGCATTTTTTTTGTCCGGCGGGCCGCTAGGCCCAGAACTGATCCAGCCAGAGATTGAGCTTGTCGAAGCCGCGGTTGTTGACCGCGTAGATACGGCGTGTGCCTTCGGATGTCACGGAAACGAGGTTGGAGTCCAAGAGCGCCTTGAGGTGCTGCGAGACCGCCGGACGGCTGATCGGCAGGCCTTCTGCGAGTTCGTTGACCGTCTTCGGCGCGCGCCTCAGCTCTTCCAGCAGGAACCGCCGGTTCGGATCTGATATCGCGGCGAAAGGGTCAGCGCTCGACATGCCGGAACGCTACGGCAAAGGGCGCATTCCGGCAAGGGAATTGTGCGGTGCAGCAAGCGCGATTGCAGCTTTGCCGTCGTCCGCCCTAGATACCTAGTCAGCTTCATTTTGAGGAGGATCACGATGGACCGCATCACCGGCGGCTGCCTTTGCGGCAGCGTCCGCTTTGCTGCAACGGGAGCCCCATACCGGGTCGGCATTTGCCACTGTCTCGATTGCCGCAAGCATCACGGCGCCTTGTTTCATGCCTCGGCGATCTATCCTGCCGATGCGGTCGAGGTCCAAGGCGAGACGGGGAGTTATGCCGGGCGCTTCTTCTGCCCGCGTTGCGGCTCGCCGGTGTTCGGCCGCAGCGGCGATGAGATCGAGCTGAACCTCGGCTCGCTCGATGAACCCAGCCAGTTCAAGCCGGCCTACGAGCTCTGGACGATCCGCCGCGAGGCATGGCTGCCGAAATTCCCTTGGGTTCGCAGCTATGAGCGCGACCGCGACAATCCAAGCCGCTCGGAAGATTAATAGCCGAGACCCTCACGGATGATCAGGAAGGCAGCGATCAGCGCCATCGCATACATGAACGGATAGAAGATCTCCGGCTTCATGCGGCGCACACACCAGGCGCCGGCGATTGTTGCCAGGGGCGCGAAGGGCAGCAGCGTCATCGATGTGACGAGGTTCTTGGTGTCGAGCTGGCCAAGGGCGAAATAGGGGATCAGCTTCACGGCGTTGAGGATTGCGAAGAAACGAACGCTGGTGCCGGTGAATTCGCGCGGCGGCAATTTCAGCGGCAAGGCGTAGATCTGGAAGGGCGCACCGCCGGCATGAGCAACGAAGCTGCCATATCCGGATAGCGTGGCCCAGGCACTGGCGAGGATCGGGCGCTGGCCGCGCGGCGGGACGACTTTGCCTGCACCGGGGCCGAAATTGTTCCAGAAGTATCGCAGGCAAAAGAGCACCATAACGAGGCCGATAAGGATGCGCAGTGCGTCTGCAGGAACGAGCGCCGATGTTGCCCAGCCGAACGCGATACCCAGCAAGCCGCCAGGCAGCATGATCTTCAGCGTCGTCCAGTCGCCATGCTGGCGCCAGATGATCAGCGAAATGATGTCCATGAAAACGAGGATCGGAAGCAGAATGGCGGCGGCCTCCACCGGAGAAACGACCAGTGCCAGAAAAGGCACGCCGATCAGCGAGAGGGCATCTCCCATGCCGCCCTTCGCAAACCCGACGAGCAATACCGCGGGCACCGCCGCGTAAAAGAATGACAGTTCCGGCAGCATGCTTTTCAAGTCCTCCCCTTGCCAGCCCCGTCTATCGGAATTACTCACACAAAACGAGTGCGGAGTTGCCGCCTGCTGGCGGAATCCGCGGAAAATGGAAAGACGTCATGACCACCGACCCGGAAAACCGCTGCCGCCTAGTTCTGATCGCCCCCGACATCGCCGATGCCGATGAGAGGACGAAGATCGTCGGCGACGCGCTGAAGGGCGGCGATGTCGCCTCGGTGATCGTTCCGCAATACGGTCTCGATGACGGCGCCTTTCAGAAACATGCCGAGAAACTTGTGCCGGTTATCCAGGATGCCGGCGCTGCAGCGCTGATATCGGGCGACAGCCGTATCGTCGGACGGGCGAGGGCTGACGGGCTGCATATGGCTGAGCCGGCTGCAGCACTGGCCGAGGCGATCGACAAATATGCCGACAAGCTGATCGTCGGCGGCGGCAACGCGACCGATAGACATACGGCGCTGGAGATCGGCGAGGCCCGCCCGGACTACATTTTCTTCGGCAAGCTCGACGGCGACATCAAGCCGGAGGCGCATCCGAAGAACGTTGCGCTTGGCGAATGGTGGGCATCGATGATCGAGATCCCGTGCATGGTGATGGGCGGAACGGATCCGGCCTCGGCGCTTGTCGTTGCCGAATCCGGCGCCGAATTCGTCGCCCTCCGTCTGGCGGTCTTTGCCGATCCGGCACAGGCGCCTGCGATCGTTGCGCAGGTCAACGCACTTCTTGACGAAAAAGCGCCACGGTTTGAGGATTGAAGTCGCGCTTATGCCGATCCTAGCCGTTCAGATGCGCCGATTCTTCCTTGCTGCCGCCACGCTCGCCGTGGCGCTGCCCCACGTTGCTGCCGCGCAGACGATCGACAATGTGGTGACACGGCCAGTCGGCGGCGATGCCGAGCCGCTAAAGAAGGGCCGCCCCGCAGAGGGTGCTCAGCCCTCGTCCGGGCTCGGCGTGCTAGATCGCATGGGTGCGAAGCTGCCCGATCTGCCGCCCGAGAAGAATTACCACGGACCCGTCGATGACGCCTACGGCGCCTATCAGCGCGGCTACTACCTGACGGCGATGCAGCTTGCGCTGCCGCGGGCGCAGCTTGGCGATCCCTCGGCACAGACGCTGGTTGCTGAGATGCAATATGCCGGGCTTGGCGTGCGCCGCGATCTGAAGAGTTCGGCCTTCTGGTACGGCAAGGCGGCCGAGGGCGGCGATGCGGCGGCGATGTTCAAATATGCGCTGATGCTGATGGCCGGCGAGATCGTGCAGCGCGACAAGGCGAAGGCCGACGACTACATGAAGAAGGCGGCTGATTCCGGCAATTCTTCGGCGCAATTCAACTGGGCGCAGATCCTGACATCCGATCATCCCGGACAGGAGGGGCTGAAGCTGGCGCTGCCTTATTATGAAAAGTCAGCCGAACAGGGGATTGCCGACGCGCAATATGCCGTTGCCGAGCTCTATTCGACCTTGCCCGACCTGCCGGAAGAAAAGCGCCGGCGGACGCGTGAATGGATGGCGCGTGCGGCGCGCGCCGGTTTCGATACCGCCCAGGTCGATCTGGCTGTCTGGCTCGTGAATGGCCAAAACGGTCCGCGCGATTTCGTGCGCGGCTTCGAATGGATGCAGCTTGCCGCCAACCGCGGCAATGTCGTGGCGCAGAACAAGCTGGCGCATCTCTACATCTATGCGCTCGGCACCAAGCCCGATCCGATCGAGGCTGCCAAATGGTACGTGTTGTCGCGCCGGGCCGGATTGCCCGACCCGGAGCTTGAGGACTTCTTTCTGGGGATCGAGGACGATCAGCAGAAGGCGGGGATCGACCGGGCGAACAAGTTCCGCCGGCTGCCGTAGTTCCTAGAACAGCGCATCGGCGAAGAGATCTTCGTCACTCTCCGCGTTTGCAGGGGCTGCCGCCACCGGTGCGGGTGCCGCTTCGTCTTCCATTTGCGGGATGATGTGGCGGTGGACGTGCCGCTCCTGCACCATGGTGTAGAGCTTGAAGATCTTGCGATCGAGCGGCGCGACAGCCTCGGCGATGTCGTCGATGGAGGCGATTTCCTGACCGGCGGCATCTTCAAGAACCGTGGCGCAGCGGGCCAGCGTTTCGCCGAGATCGTGTTCGAAATCGAGCTTCCCGATCATCAGGGTTATCTTGCTTGCGACCTCGCGGCCGTGCTCGGCCAGCACCTTCAGTTCTTCTTCCATCATGTTGGCGGCAGAGCGGATGCTGCCGACGGCGGCCGTCAGGTTCTCGGCGAGGCCGCCGGAATTGCCGGTTGCGGGCGCCATGTTGCCGGCGGCCGCTTCCAGTGCCGGAAGGCCATTGACGATGGAGTCAGCTGAATCGTCGAGCTTGCTTGCAAAGATGCGCAGCTCGGCGGTGACGACGTTGATCGACTTGCCCTCTTCGCCGAGACGGCTGCAGCGCAGGTTGGTGTTCAGCGCCATGTAATTGATATCGGTCTTGACCGAACGGATGTTGCCGATCGATTCCAACAACTTAGCAGCGGTGCCAAGCGTCGATTGGCTGACCTGGTCCGCCTGCCGGGTGGCCGCATCGACTTGCTTGACGATCTCGTGGGCTGCCGAGACGCTCGATTCCAGCGCGCGCATGAAGTTGTTTTCGCCACCGCCGCCCATCTGGTCGCGGAGCTTCATGATCTCGTGCGTATCGTGGCTGAAGCTCTTGATCGTCCGCACCACATTCTGCGAGTCGCGGTGGAAGTCCGTGCACATGTCCGCCATCTGTGCGGCGGTCAGGTGGTTGATGACGTTGCGCAAACGCTCGCGCTGGTCGGCGTCGAGCGACTTGCCGTCGCCATCCAGAAACTCGTCGAGCAGGGCAAAGCTGCTCTGCACATGCTCGATGCGCTGACGGGTGATGTCGCCGATCTGCAGTGCCGACAGCGTCGAGGCGACCTTGGACTGGACGCCGCGTGCGATGGCGCCGACGTCGCGTGCGATGGCGCCAAGATTTTGGCGGTGGCCGGCAATCTTCTGCGCATCCTGGCGGAGCGCCGAAGCCACAGCAGGAACGGTTTCAGAATAGCTCTTCGACAGATTGACGCCAAAGCTCAGCGCCACTTTGACTTCCTTCTGCAGGCTGTCGAGATGGCCGGCGAAGCGATTGACTTCCTCGGTACCGGAATAGATGCGCTCGAGTATTTCTTGGGCGAAACCGGCGAATTCGGGAAGGCCGGCACCGGTGATCTTCACGGTCACCGCAAAGGTCCGCAGGTAGCGCATGGTCTCCTGCATTTCGGCAATGTGCTTGTGCAGATCGCTGCCGGTCTGTGCAAGGACCGTCAGGGCGTTCTGGCGGGCCTGTTCGGTGACCGGCAGGGCCGTCAGGCTCTCGACGGTCGCGCGCAAATCGGCATCTGCATTGCTCGACTCATTATTGTCGAGCGCCTTGGTGATGTTATCGAGGGAATTCAGCAAACGGTTGAGAACATCCATCACCGAAAGCAGCACCGTGCCGCCTTCGAGGAAGCGCTCTTCGACCTGGCTGCACGCCATTTCCAGCGTCCGGCTTACATCCGTGCCCGCCGTCAAGATTGTCGGCTGTGCCGATACCGCCCCGTGTTTCACCCTGTTCCCTTTACTTATAACTTTTGGAAATCTGGTGCTATCTTTACGGGCAGGATGGAAATGAGGGGTAAACAGTTCCGACTCGCGTACGTTGTGATTAATGCTGCGTAAAGATTCCAGCGCCCCTTGTCCGCTTTAGCCCTAATATTAAAATAACAGATTGTTTTCATTTTTTTTTAAATAGCTGAAAAGCCATACTACAACTTATCTTAGGTAAGAATTCGGGAGTCCCGACTCGCTCCAATTGCAGATCGGTTACAACCAGAATTTACTCCCCGTTAAGCCTGTCGTGAGAGTCCTTTAAAGGAATACAAGTATTTCTCATGCCGCGAGGGCTGACTTGAACATGGATAATCAACTCCGTGATTCTGTATTATTTCCTGATGTTCTGAGCATCAGAAACGTATCCGATCTGCGTGCGAATATTATTTCGGCGCTCGATAGTAATGAGCGGATTGTATTTGAGATTCCGGCTGGTGCCGAAGCTGATCTGAGCTTCGTGCAGCTGGTTGAATCGGCGCGGCGGCAAGCAAAGGCGCTGGGCAAATCCCTGACACTCTCCTCGCCTGTTGGCGAACGTCTTCTCAAGGTTCTCGAACGGGCCGGCTTCGTCGAAGCCTTCACCGCTGAGGACGCGAAGTTCTGGTTGCATAAAGAGGTTACAGCATGAGCGCCAACATCCTGACAGTCGACGATTCCGCCAGCATCCGGCTGACGACCAAGGTCACGCTGACCAATGCAGGCTACGCCGTGACCGAGGCGGTCAACGGTGCGGAAGGCCTTGCCACCGCGCAGACCGCCCAGTTCGATCTGATCGTCACCGATCTGAACATGCCTGTTATGGATGGCCTGACGATGATCGAGGAGCTGCGGAAGCTGCCGAGCCAGGCTGGCGTTCCGATCATCTTCCTGACGACCGAGTCCGACGCCGATCTGAAGGCGCGCGCCAAGGCCGCCGGTGCGACCGGCTGGCTGACCAAGCCGTTCGATCCTGAGAACCTGGTGAAGATCGTCAAGAAGGTCTTAGGCAGATGAGCACGCTCGATCCGGTCGCAGTCTTCCGCATGGAAGCCGCCGAATGCCTGGAGGCAATCGAGGCGGGCCTTCTCGATCTCACTCATCAGCTCGACGACAAGGGTCTCGTCGATGCCGTCTTCCGCGGCCTGCACACCCTCAAGGGCTCGGGCGCCATGTTTGGCTTCGAGGCGCTTGCCGCCTTCACGCATCACTGCGAGACGGCTTTCGACCGGGTCCGCAAGGGTGAAGTACCGGCGACCGCCGAACTGGTGGCCGCGGTTCTGGCAGCGCAGGACCACATGCGCGCTCTCGTCGATCAACCGGATGCCGATCACGGTGATACCGGACAGAAGCTGCTTGCCCTGCTGCAGCCAGCTGTCGGCGGTTCTGCTGCTGCGAAAGAGCCGGTGCCTGCCGTCGCTGCTCCGGCCGCCGCCGCACCAGCGCAGCAGAAGAAGCTCAACCATTGGCGCATCCGTTTCAGCCTGCCGTCGAATGCGATGGCCAATGGCACCAATCCGCTCGGCCTGCTCGACGAGCTGCGCGAACTCGGCGAGTGCACCGTCCGCGCCAATACCGCCGCTATCCCGCCGTTGAACGAGCTGGTCCCGAACGAGCTCTACGTCTCTTGGGAAGTGGTGCTGAAGAGTGAGCAGGATCGTTCGGCGATCGACGATGTCTTCATCTTCGTAATGGATGACATGGAGCTCGAAGTCGTCGATATCGTTGACGCCCCGGCACCTGCTGCCGAGCCCGTGAAGCCCGTCGAACCTGCACCTGTAGCCATTCCCGCAGCCGCGGTCCCGGCTGCTGCTGCCGCTCCGGCCTTCAAGCCGGTCGAAGCGGTGCCGGTCAAGCGCGATGCGCCGGCTGTTGCCGCCGACAGCCGGCAGGCCAAGGCGCAGGAAAACGTTCGTGTTCCGGCCGAGCGCCTCGACGAGCTGATGGACCGCGTTGGCGAGCTTGTCATCGCCCAATCGCGTCTCAGCCAGCTTGCCAGCTCCAGTGCCGATATTGCCTTGCGCTCCGTCTCGGAAGAAATCGAGCGTCTGTCGGGCGAGTTGCGCGACAC
>NZ_JBFTMO010000021.1:0-64149 GCF_056396985.1 Rhizobium sp. 05N430
AAGTCGTCATAGGCTGTCAGGCAAACCGGCGATTGCCGCGCGCAGCTTGGCGTTGGGTTTGGGCGGATTTTCCAGAAGCTCAAGAATGCGAAGATGATCGCGCTTTGACACTCTGATCGTTTCCGCTTCCTCGATAATAGCTTCTGCTTCTCTCAGTGCGGATTGGGTTACGAAATTCGTCAGATCGGTATTACGAAGTGCTGCGGCGCGCAGGAGCTTAGCCTTGGCCGTGGCAGGCACCCTCAAACTCATACGCTCACTATTCTCGTTCGCTATGCTCGGCATGTCGGCCTCCATCTATCAATGCAATATAGGCAAAATTCCTCTCGGCGTCACTTACGTGTGTCTTCAAAGCGCACAGGTCAGATGCCAGGGCTTCCATATCTTCACCGCTTGCCTCAGGGCTTGGCGGCAATTCGAGCGGCCCTGAAACTCTTCGCGGGGAGGGAGCAGAATTTCGGCGAGCTCTCGCTCGGCATGGTGCAGCAATGCATTCAAGACTAGCTCGATACGCAGCTCGGCTTTCCATGCTCCGGCGATGAGGGCGAGTATAGCTTCTACATCGACCGCGGCTATCCGCGCGTCGAGGATCGCCGCTCGTTCTTCCAGCGCTATATCTAGGCCGCGAAGCTAAGCAGCGCGCCTCGCGAAGAATAATCTGTTCCGTCTGGTCTGGACCACGAATTTCGACAGCCTCATGGCACGGGCGCTTGCGGAGACGCCGGTCAAGCTGTGCCTCTCGGATAAAGGAGGTCGGAAGGACTTTCCCCTTTCAATCTATTTTTCCTCCTGACCGCTACCAAATTCTACGATTGCCGCTGCGTCCAGGTCGGAGTTTGCATCCGTCCAATTCGGTTTGCAACTTCGTCCAATCCGGAACTTACAGCCGTCCATTTCGGAAATTCGGAGGGGATTCGCCAGCTACCGAGGAGAGTGAGCGGAGGCGTGTTGGAGTGGGCGTTCAAATCGTACGCCTTGAAGGGGTTTGAACCTTCGACCTGCAAATGCAGGTCACTTACCATTGATTTCATTTCTGATTAATCGTTGCTCGATCGTCTTTATCGGTCTGCAGGTCCAACCTTTCTCGAAACATCCGCAGTCTGGTGCCTGGCGGTAGGCTTGTCCAAGTCGGCGTGCTGGGACGCGACGACAACGCCATCATTCCTCTCGACCTCATTCTTCACAACCCCTGCGGCTTATCGGAACGGTCATAAAATCGAGAGCACGGCCGGAGAAAATAGCGATGATCCGCAGGTTCAAGGAACAAGTGCTGTCGAGGATTGGCCAACAGCTTACGCCGGTCATCGGAGCGGTATATCCGATTACGGCTAACTAGGACGCCCATCGCCGGATGGAGGCCGGCGGGTTATTTGGGAAGGTCGTTATAACCGGCTTGCATGAATGAGGCGCGGATAACTCCCCCAATCAATCGAGCTTTCCATGACAATGCTTGTATTTTTTCATTGAGCCACATGGGCAACGATCATTGCGGCCAACCTTAGGAAGCTTGATTTCTCGGTGCGGCATGGGGCTATCCCCGAGCATCAGTTTGTCAGCAAAGCGCCTTACCACATCTACTGGCGGGGCTTTCCATTGCGGCGGCGGGCCAAATCGACGAAGCTCCTTGATAATATTTTGCTGATCACTCAGTTCCTTCTTCTGCATCGGCATTAGACCGCCGGCATAGGGCGCAAGCTGCTGCATTTGCCGTTCAGCCTTATCGAACTCACCGCAATAGGCCAAAATCACCGCATAGTGGGAACGGACCGAGATCAAAAAGTCCGCCAGTTTCCACTGCTGAAGTTGCGGTAACAGGATTGTTTCCATGACCTGCTTTGCTCCGAGGAAATCGTTCCGCCCAACGAATTCATCAGCGAGGTCCTGCCCCACGCGGAACAAGGAATGCGGCGCTCGTGCTAATTCGTAAAACTTCAGAGCGTGGATTCGGGCAAATGCGCGACCGAGCCTGCCACATCATGTGCTTTTGCTAGAGCATCTAGAGAGTCTGCGAGATGCTTGATATCCTCGACGTTGGCGCCTTGCTTCACCATCTTAGCCAGTTGCGGCGAATTGTTGCCCATCACCTCGCGAGGTGTGAGACCAATAATCTCATAGTAATCCGCCACCAACCGGTCCAGCCTGCGAATGGCTGGCTCTGCGTCTCCCAATGCTGTTTCGGCTATAGCGACATTGTAAGAGAAGATGCGCTTGTGAGCTGCGGGCATTCCCTGCACGACTGGAGCCAATCGAGCAATCAATGCCGCTACGCTGCGGCGATTTCCCTCAGAAGCGAGAACAACCATCCGTTTCATTCCGACGCGAAGTTGTTCCTCGTTGCCGAGATGATGCTCGGCAATAAGGCCATCCATTTGATCGAGCCAAGCCAATGCGCGGTGGGATTTAAGCTTAATATCGGCAAAAGCCAGTGCATCCAGACCCTTCAACCGCTGATCTGCCGGAATTTCTGGGTTGGCAATGGCAGCTTCAAGATAGCCGGCAATTTCCGGCCACACTCCGAGTTCATGAAACAATTCCTCGGTGCCCATTTCGACAAGAACATCAATTCGACCGACCTCGCCCGTGAGAGGCCGAGGTTGTCCAAGCGTAGCACGAAATCAGGTGCGACCCGTTGTAGCTTAGCTGGCAGAGCTAAAGTCTGAAACGCTCTTTCATCTCTGACGTACGTATCCATGGATCGCCGGCAATCTTAACGATCATCTCTTCAAACACCCGAACAAACGCATGCTTGGTGGCTTCTTCAGATAATTCTTCTGCCTGCTCAATCGGAAGCAGCGGCTTCATGTCGATCAATAGACGCGGGTTTGCCAGCTTCGCGAACATCCGCTCTTCTGCCTGAGCACGTGATATCGATTGGCCTGCTAACCCCAGATACTGGCCAAACAAAGCGGCGACGCGTTTCACATTCAGCCCGTCAAACGCCTCGAGCGCATGGGAAAGATCGTAGAGATCGCGGCCTTTGTCGCGTTGTAGAAGCGCCCGCAACTTCGTCGCCAACATCTCCTCGCGCGAGAAGGTCGGTATTCCTGCCTCGCCTGAGAACCATGGGTTGTCAACCCGTAGTGCCAGAGTCTGTGGGGGGTCAAAAGCTTCAATTTCGCGCGTGTTGATTTCAACTTTCAGCCGGATAGGCACGCCGCTGCCGTCTTCTGCTTCCACACGGAAACGAAACTTGGGAGCGACCGGGCTCTGATCAAAATTCGCTCGGCCGAGCCAGGGTTCGAGAACGACGCGCAATTGATCGAGGATCGGGCCTATCGGACCTGAAGATGTCCGGACGAGATCGATGTCTTCAGAGTAGCGAAGCGGCTTTGGGAAGTGGAGCTTGTTGAGAGCTGTGCCGCCGCGGAAACGCAGCTCGGTGCCAAGCATCTTGTCGTTGAAGATGTCGACTAGAGCCCGGCTGATAATGAGGTCTTGCTCCACTTGCCGCTGATCCGCCCAAGGAACAACGTTGCTCCAGGCAACAATATTCTGACTAGGAATCATTCGTCCACCTCAGGCGTGCGGCGGACAATCACTTGCCAACGATCATCCCTCTCCTGCGGCTCACGCGTGAAATCCGGGTCACGTATCTCTTGCCGATCGAGTTCGGTCCATGCTGGAGGGCCTCGGGCTATCAAGGCCGTATGCATCAAGCCTGTTCGATCAAGGTGGCCGAGCCGGTCCAGCAAATAACCGAGACGCTGCACGACCGGGCGCTCGGTCATATCGGAGAGGACCGCAAGTTGATCAGGTGAGATTTTCTCGCCGAGGTCCGCAAGGACGGTTGCAACATTGTCCAGCCCCCCCGAAGCCTGCGGATACCGGAGGAGATCAAGCGCAGTGAGTGCCGGCGACGATATCTTCATCGTTCCCGTATCTGTTTTGCGATTTTCGATTCCCGCTTCCACCCTCGCTATATCCTTGCGGAAATAGAAGACAATCAAATTGCGACCCGCCTTGATCTTCGGCATTCGCTTACCGGTAACAACCTGGAATTCCATGACGGCCTGGTGTGTCGCGCCATGAAGTTCTGCCGCTTTCAAAAGACCGACATAATAGGGCCGCTGTTCATGCCGCATCAGAGCGTCAATGTACCACGACGGAGGCGGCGAGCCCCAAGAGGCGAATTGTGGAGGCACGGCAACATAGAACCCCTGTCGCAACCTTATTAGCGCTTTACGGCGTTGCAGGCGTTCAGCCGCATCAAGAAATGCGCCGCGGTTTAACCCGAGCCCGTGCTCCGCTTCTTGAGCTGTAAATACCACTCTGCCAGCAGATAGCAGGCCGTTTATGTGAGATGACAAGGCGGATCGCTGATCGTGAATCATAGCGCATTATCCGCTCTTCATGCGGACATTTCAACATAGTTTTCTCGTGGAGCAGCAATCATGTTTGTTTATCCGCGTTACAAGCGGCTTTCCAAACATGATAAGTGAAACTGAACGAAACGGATTTCTGTGTGTGTTGAAAAGCACGAAATCAACTGACTTGCTCGGAGACGAAGCGAGCTTGGGGGCGCTTTAGATGATGCCTTAAGATCCCCGATTACATGAAGAGCCGGTAGGGGTACACGTTCCTCGGCAAATCGGGGACATTCGCTATCGTACGGGCAAGACGCTGCGAATATCGGATGCTCACCGGAACAGGATCGTAGAGGGCATCGTTGTTCCAGTCCATCTTCGTCAACGCGAGCGCCTCATGAGCCGAGAGCTCCAATGATCCGCTGCCGGCGTGTCTGATCAGCTGGAGCGGCTTTGGAATGCTCTTCTTCCCCTGGTAATAGTCGCCTTTACTGGACACTTCAGGAGCGTTGCCAGCCACCCAGACAAGGGCTGACGTTCCGGATCTGATGACAACGGTCCCCCTCGGCACGGGATAGCCGGATGGCTGGGTCGGAGAGTTAGATCGTCGAGATTCAATAAGCCAAACCCCTCTCCAACAGGAGGCAGGGCTTACTTCGATACACTCGATTTCGGCTACACCAGCCAACGCATCAAAGGCACCATCGATTTCCGCCTGTTTGAAAGCTGTCGTCTTGTGGATCGCCAGGCGCTTGGGAAGAATGCCGCCATTCCGGCCTTGGTATAGCGCAAGGCTTCGAGCCAGAACCGCTCGCATGTCGTCGCGGCTAAGAAACGGGTTCCGCCGTGCCTCCGCGATATCCGCCACCGGGTCGTTCGCCTCGAACGCAACGAACTGCATTCCACCGCCATCCATGTCGAAGACTTGGGAGCAGCATGTGACATAGTGCGCATCGCGTTGATTGCCGCGCAGAGCTTAGGCAAGACCGATATAGGCAGTGTCAGCGGGGACGCCCTTTAAAGGTGCAAGCTTCCACGGCGTTCCTGCTGCTTTGACGTAGAGCGCTATCGCCAATCGCCACGAGCGCGAGGCCGCGTGGGAGAATTAGAATACCCTGTCGTTTATCACCTGTGTAGGAATATTGTATTTCGCGCCAAGCGCTTTTAGAGCGTCGTGAGCGTCAAAGTGCTTGCCCCTTGTGGCGAAAGACCAACTGTCGGGGAAATGCACGAGAACGACATCAAAATCATTCCGTACGGTGTCGAGGCGTCGCAGCGCCGTCTCCATCGCCGAGAACAGTCGAAATTGCGCATCACCCTCGCCGGGGAGCTGATCGATAGAATCCGGCCATTTAATATGGGCGTCACGAGGCGCTGCTTCCAAATTGACATGAAAGAGTGTCTCAAAACCTGGATAGGGCGGGACATATTCCGCGCGGTCGCTTGGCTGGTGAGCTTTTCGAAGCGAAACCATCAACTCGCCTCGTCGGCGCTCCTCATCCAGCTCAATCCTCCTCGTTCGAACAGGATGAAGGCAGGACGGAGAGAAGAAGAATGAACCGGTCGAAGGCGCACCGACCAGCTCGATCGCCAGCTTCCGAGCTGTGAAGCGGAGGAAAGCCGGCAGGCGCAGGAACGATCAGGCGACACTTTAGTTTACGGTGCACAACCCTAGCCCCACAGGAGCACCCAGATGAAATCCATCCTAGCCTTCGCCGGCCTCTCCCTCATGCTCGCTTCCCCCGTGCTTGCTCAGACCGCCGCGGAAAAGACCGGCGTCAACTCCGTCATGGGCATTGCGCCGAAAACCGGAGACTTCATCACCGAAGCAGCTAGCAGCGACATGTTCGAAATCGAGTCGAGCAAGCTTGCGGTCGAGCGCTCGCAGGACGCTGCGACGAAAGCCTTCGCGCAGCAGATGATCGCCGACCATACGAAGACGTCCGACGACCTGAAGGCGCTAGTTTCTGGCGGGAAGGTGAATGCCACCATCCCGACCGCGATGAGTTCGGCTCAGCAGAGCATGCTCGACGACCTGAAGAAGCTCAACGGCGATGACTTCACCAAGCAATACCACTCCGATCAGGAAGATGTCCATGAAGACGCGGTTGACCTGTTCAAGCGCTACGGCGACGAGGGCGAAAACACCGAGCTGAAAGCTTGGGCAGCAAAGACCCGTCCCGCCCTCGAACACCACCTGATGATGGCCAAGGACATGAACAAGTAGCGTTTAGGGGAAGTGGTCATCGGCGTGGAGGCTACCAGCGCCGCCCTCCGCCGACACCAAGCTCGCAAAACGTAGTGATCGCAGCCCGGCCGACGCGCCGGGCTCTTTTCGTGGGATGCAGATGAACGTCCTTGCTTTGCCCGTTCTGGCCGTCGCCTTTCTGCTGAGCATGTACTTCCGCAGCTATTTTGGCGTCGTCGGTCCGGCTCTGTCCACGGACCTGTCACTGTCTGCAGAACAATTCGGCTGGCTCGCCTCGGCATTCTTCGCATCGTTTTCAATCCTGCAGATCCCGGTCGGCATAGCGTTCGACAGGTGGGGCGTGCGTGCTCCCATGGCGGCGATGATGATGCTCGGAGCCACGGGGGCGGCCGTCGTCGCGCTCTCGCCGGGCTACTGGTTGGCGATCGCCGGACAATCCTTCATCGGCATTGGCTGCGCCCCAATTTTTATGGGGGTACTTTATTATCTCGGGCGTACGAACGAACCCCAGAAGGCTGGTCGGCTCTCCGCCACTGTCAGCGCCGCGGGCTCGACCGGCGCGCTGCTTTCCGCGGCTCCCCTTACGTGGTTCGTCGACGCATTCGGCTGGCGCCCTGCTTGCTGGCTGGCAGCGGCCGTAATGGCGGGCAGCGCTGCAGCGATTGCTCTTGCGCTCGGACCAACGCCGGCGAGCGCGGATGAAAGTGATCCCGATCAAAGTCGTTGGTCTCTGGTGCCCCTGCTCTATCTCGTGCCGGTGTGCTTCACCCTCTCGCTTGGCGGCACGTTCCGAAACGCATGGGCCACGCCGTATATCACCTCGTTGTTCGGTCCGGATGCGGCGGTGGGAACGATGCTTACCGCTGTTAGTATCGTTGGCATTGTAACCGGCTTCATGCTGCCTGTTTGTCTTGTACGGGTCTCCGCAAGCTCGATTGTGATATGTACTTACGTTGTCGGGGTGGCCTGTGCTGTCCTCCTCGCCTTTGCCCCGGGTTTAAGCTTTCTCTCAGCCTGCGCGGGTTTGGCCGTTCTCTATGCCATGGGAAACGTGCATCCGCTGGTGATGACGGAAGCTCAAACCCTTATTCCACCGGGCAAGCGCGGTTTAGTGCTAGGAGCACTCAACACGCTCGTCTTTCTCGGTGTCTCAGCGGCGTCCGCCGTTTATGGTGAGATCGCAGGACTGTCCTTGCCGGTACTGACGATCTACCGTTTGATCTTTGCAATCACTGGAGCAGCGATCGCGGTAGCCGCTCTCTGCTACGTCGTGTTCACAGGTCGGGAGCCGGTGCACTGAATCGCCAGTCATCCCTGGTTTCAAGGCCCTCGATGACCAAGAGCATGCGGTACGTCATGCCCTGGCGCCTCGCGGCATTCACGACAGATATGAGAGGATAGCTGCCGCCAGATCTTCGGGGTTTTCTTCCGCAACGTGATGACCGCTGTCGATTCCAAATCCTTGCACGTCGGTCGCCCAGTTGTGCCAGATGGCCAATGGGCTGCCGTAGATCTGCTCCAGGTCGTCGCGCGTCGACCAGAGGCAAAGCATTGGACATCGCACTTTCCTGCCAGCATCGCGGTCGGCCCGATCGTGTTCGTGATCGATCCGGATGCCCGCCCGATAATCTTCCACCATCCCATGGACGACGTCCGGATCTCGGATGGCGATCAACAAGTCGGCATAAGCGTCCGAACCCATCAGATCGGATGTCAGCCCATACCATGCCAGAGGGTCGGCGAGGATCGCCCGCTCCGGTTTTTCGGGTTGGGCGAAAAAGAACCAGTGATACCAGTCACGCGCAAATTTCCAGTCAGCGCGTTCCAGATGCTCGATGATCGGCAGGCAGTCGACGACGATCAGACGCTGGATCACCTCTGGCCAATCCATCGCCATTCGAAACGCCGGGTAGCTGCCACGGTCATGGCCGACGACCGAAAAGCGGTCATAGCCGAGGCGACCCATGAGTTCGACGAGAGCAGCGGCCTTCTCTCGCTTTGACGAGTGCCGGCTGTCCGGCGCGTCAGGCGGGATATATGACTGCCCGAAGCCTGGGAGGTCCGGGCAAATTACCGTTAGCGACGGCGCCAGCCGATCCGCCACCTGTCCCCAGGTCATGTGTGTCCGCGGATGTCCATGAAGGAGAAGGACGGGTGGCCCCTCCCCTCCCTTCCTCAGCCGGATCTGGCCGCGTGATGTTTGGATGGTTGTGAGCTCGAAGCCTGTGAACATCGGATGCTTTTTGCGGGATTTCTAGATCGACCTTTCTGTTCGAAAATCCCCTTTGCTGATAAAGGTTCCCGCGCTCGACGTGCGACTAAACGACGACGAGCGACCGAGGTTTACGAGCTGAGACCAAAAGCCCTTTTCTCGCCATCCCAACCGGTCTTGATCAGGAACTGCTCCCAGGTGAGACTGGAGGAATTGATCCGCCTGCTCCACGAGAGATCCCGGTCTTTCCGGAAATATCCGTATTCGACTGCGTATTCCGCCATGCCGATGTTTTCTCGAACGAGCTCGGGATTTCCGCCGAACTCCGGAAAATGACGAACCAGTTCCTCAGGGGTGTAGGCGGATGCATACACAGCCTTCCGGCCCGTGACGCGCTTGAAGGTCTCGATCATCTCGGCAGGTGATAGGATGTCGCCGATGATCGGGAGCGTTTGCCCGGCATAGGTTTCGGGGCGGGCGAAGATTTCAAGAACGGCTGGCCCTGTCGCCGTCAGCGGATCGACGAAAGGTGCTCGGAAATGCTCCGGCAGATAAATGGGAAAGACGAGCGTGTCGCCCTCCTTACGCGGCGTATAATATTCGAGAAGGTTGGTGTAGAAGAACGCCAGCTCGATGAACGAACTGCGAACGGGAAGATCCTGGATGTAAGCCTTGACGCGCGCCTTGTCCGTAAAATGCGGCGCGAACTTCGAACCTCCAGTAATCTCATCCACGTTTTCCAGTGTGCTGAAGACGATGTGCTTCACACCTGCTTCGACAGCAGCATCGGCCAGATCCCTACCGATATCGAACTCGTAGATTTCTGGAGGGGCGACGACTGGCGTCATCAGGAAGGCGCCCTGCGCTCCCCGGAACGCTTTCACAAATTCACCCCTGTTGTTGATCGCAAGCGGCGCGGCGATGAGTTCAGCGCCCTGCTCGGCCAGCTTGCGGGCCGCATGTGAGTCTGGACGACTTGTCAGCGCACGCACGTGATATCGTCCACTCCCCAATAACGACTCTACTACGCTCCGGCCCTGCTTGCTCAGGCTGCCTGCGACGACAATGGTAGGCTTTTGATTGATCGACATGTGTATCTCCATCACTTTCTTGGAGCAGCGCATCACGCGCTCCCGGGAGATGAAAATCGCAATTTGTCAGCCATATGTGAAATCGATTGATTTATGCGTTACTATCCAGCACATGGATATGAAACGTGTCGATCTCAACCTGCTCGTCAGTCTCGAAGCTCTGCTTGTCGAGCGCAACGTCACGAGGGCCGCAGCCCGGCTACATATGAGCCAGCCGGCGCTCAGCGCGCAACTGAACCGCCTTCGCGACCTGTTCAATGATCCCCTGCTCGTGCCGGCCCATCGTGGCATGGTGGCGACCGCCAAGGCCCTTGAGCTGATTGGACCCCTTCGAGCCTCGCTGGATCAGCTTCGCGGCACACTCCAGGGCCATGAAAGCTTTTCTCCCGCAACAGCCGAGCTGACCATCTCGATCGCCTGCACCGACTACGTCGAAGCCGTGGTGGTGGCGCCTCTGATCGTGACGCTACGCGAAAAGGCTCCGAAAATCCGGCTCGCCGTACACCGCCTCGCTCCAGCCAGCGTAGCGCGCCAACTGGCGGATGGTGATATCGATTTCGCCATCGCCACACCGGATGCCGGGCAGGCTCACCTGCGTACCCAGTATCTGTTTGAGGAAAGCTATATTCTGATCGGCCGCCCCGGGCACCCACGGATCGCCGAGGGGGCGACCGCAGCCGGGTTCGCCCAGCTTGAACAGGTGATCGTCTCGCCTTCTGGCGGCGCATTTTCTTCGCCTGTGGATGTTACCCTGGAAGCCCTCGGTCACTCCCGCGCCGTTGTAGCGTCTGCCGCCTCATTCCTCGTAGTGCCAAGCATCGTCGCCAGCAGCGATCTCGTCGCAATGGTGCCGCGCCGCCTGATGCGGGGCCGCTTAGCTGAAGTCGCATGGATAGACGTTCCGTGGCTTGCAGAGCGGTTTCAGCTCGAGTTCATATGGCACGAACGGACGCACGGGCATCAAGGCCAGCAATGGATCCGCGAGCAGATTCACCTCGCCTCCCGCTGACCCACGCCATTTCGAGCGAAAGACAGATGTCTCGGGTATTCGTTCAACGGCATTCCCTGACTGGAAACATGTCTTCACCGTAGTGATGGAGCCGGGTGTGATGCCGACGGCACAGCCATCGGACGTCCAGAGGCTCCTCGTATTGATCGTGATGGGCGTCGACGGCTTCAACACCGCAAACTTCACAAGTTTGCCTATCAATCTCTCCTGCCTTTAGGGCTCGCTGAACCGCGAGATGGGCTTCGTATTTGCCGGGATTGGCCCGTCGCCAGTTGGCCTGGCGGGTGTCCGTCTTCAGCATGTTTCGCTCCACGTGATAGGCTGATTGTTTGATAGCACGGTTTCAGCGCCACCTCGCCTGATAAGCCATGAAATGCTGTCGGCCTGGGCGGTCCTGCCGATCAACATGATCCTGCCGTCACTGCCAAACATCGAAGCCTGGAGCCTGAAAGCTGAAGGTGTCGAGCCAGATTCCGACGCAACTCTGTTCGTTTGCCCACTGTTCCGCCTTGGCCAGAAGTTTTGTTCCGAGCTGTTGGCCTCTCATGATTTCGGGCACGAAAAGTAGCTCGACGAACAGCCAGTGATAATAGCATTTCGCCCACAAGCCCCCGCGGATCTCGCCCTCATCGTCCCGTAGAAAAATGGCCAGCGGCTGGTAATGATCGTCGCCAGCCTTCAGATCATTGAAGGCGAGCAGAGGATCAAGGATCGCCTTGCGGTCATCTTCGTTTGGGTCCAGCGTCACTTCTAAAACGGGCAATTTGTAACCTCATCATTTTTCATCGTCCAGCGTGTACCGGAACTCCAAACCGGTCGCCATACTTGGCCGCCGGCTTTCTAGTCTTTCCAGCAAGCAGGCTACCCCTGCAGGCCGGACGGTTATTTATGTCATGCGCCAATATGAGGTCTTCCCTGTCGATGCCCCGCCAGTTCGAGCCATTGTTCATTATGGCCGTCTCTGACGACCGGCCAGAAACGCAACAACGGCCAGGCACTGGACTGCAGCCGCCATTATAAACAACACGGGGTCTGAGATTGTTCGGGCGATGCCGAACAGCGCGGGCGCGAAGGCATACGTCGCTTGGCTGATAGCCACGATCACCGGCACCACGCGAGAGACATCGCTCTTGGCGAATTCCACCTGTGCGATGAGCGGCGGGAGCGACGTTGCGTTGCCGATGCCAAGACCGAAAAGCAGGATGCCAATGACCGCCCCGGCAGGGCTGCCTGCGTCGGTGGCCAAAAGTAGCAGGGAACCGAGGATCTGGACGCCATAGCTTGCGGACGCGATCAAACGGCGGTCCGCCGAAGCGGGCATCAACCAGCCGAGGGCTGTTCGTCCGACGATCGCGGCGACAGTAGCGCCGCCCATAAGCAGGCCCGCCGCCTGCGGTCCAAAGACCGGAACCATGATCGAAAAAAGGTGGGCGAGCAGTCCGATCTGCGCAAACAGCCCGGCCGCCATACCGACAGCAAGTGTGAGGAAACGACGATCGCGCCACAGCGACGCGCGTACTGTCGGCGCAGCGGACAACGGAGCGCTCTCCCCTCCCTGTGGGCCAACTCCGTCTGGATATTGGCCGAGAGCATCGGGTGATTTGGAAAAGGCGACAACCGACAGGGCGCCGACGACGAGGACCATGGAGATGCCGACTATGACGGCTGCCTGCGCAAATCCACTTGCGGCGATAAGCATAACCCAGAGGGGCGAGAAGACGACGCCCCCTACGCTCGCCCCATTGTAGGCCATGGACAGTGCTGCCGGGCGCCTCTGGACGAACCAAAGTGCGATGATGGCATTCACTGCTGCCGCGCCCATCGCCACCCAGCCCGCTCCGCTCAAGACCGCTGCGGCAAACAGGTTCCAGGGTCGGCTGGCGATAGACCAACCGACGACGCCGATGGCCAGAAGTACTGCGCCGGCGGTGGTGACCGCGGCGACCCCGGCAAGTCGATAAAGTCGAGGCAGGTTTGCGACGACGACCGCACCGACCAGAAAGTGCAGTGTCACGGCGGCCGAGACGAGCGCGACGGACCATCCTGTTCGCTGGACTACCATCTGGAGGTAGATCGGTGGTCCGTAAAAACCGACACCCCAGCCAAAGACCGCCAGCACGAAGGTCGCGGCAACCACATGCCAGCCGAAAAAAGCGGTTGTTCTCGATTGCGGATAGGATGTCATGATTTGGGCTCCGATGGCGATGGGTCCTTATGGCAGGTTCCCGGAGGCTATGCTTCGGTCACGACCGAAGTATCGGTGCTTTTTGCGGCCCAGCGCAGGAGCTTTGGACTGGTTCACTGCAAGCTGCATACGGCGGCCGACGACACTCGGAATGCTGCCATTATTGGATGCTCATTCGTTAGAGGAGAGGAGACGCAATGTCCGTCCGACTGTTCGCATTCCTGCTTGTTTTGTTGTTTTCGGAAGACGTCCTTAGCTGCCGAAGGCTGACGGCTGCAGCTTTCCGGACCTAAGAAGATGGTGGAGCGTGTAAGCGACAGAACGTGCAGCTGGTTATGGCGAAGCGCCCCTTAGATTAGGATGGCATGCTATGATGGAGGTAGCAATGATTGTACAAGCTTGTATCAACGGTGCTCGTCCCATTCGGAACGAAGACAGCGGCGCCGGGGAAGGCTTTGCCGCCGTCCGCGGTCCTCAAGTTGCCGACATGGTCGGGGTGGGTGTGCGAGATGACGATCGCGTCGATGTCCGCAGGGGTAAGGCCGACCGCGGCAAGGTTGTCAAAGATGCGCCCGCCATTCGGGCCCATGGTCTTGCCGGCCCCAGCTTCAATCAGGATCCGCCGACCGCCGGTCTCGATCAGTAGCGTGTTGAGGTTGAGCGTAAGGTGGTCGGTCGGCAGAAATGCTTGCCGCAGGACCTCCTGAAGCTCGGCTTCCGGCGCGTTGCTTGCATAGACGCGGGGCGGGCCGCCTATCACACCATCGCTCAACACGGTTGCGCTGATTTCTCCGACGCGGAAACGGTAATAGCCAGCATTCCCGGTCACCGAAGACGCAGCCTGGGCGTTGGCGCTGCCAGAGCCACCCAGGCTTGGGATGAACATGCTTTATGCGCCTGCGACAGCGGACAGCATGATGGAGCGTCTGATGAGTGTGAAAGCACTCATCGGGTTTTCCTCCGTGTTGGGCGCTCAGTCGCTTCATCGTTTCGCACCGGCCGCTTGACGGTCAGCTCTGCACATAATGAACTGCAAGCTGCGTTAGCCGGCAGAGGAATCGCGCATGTCTTCGACGGCTATGCAAAATCGCATGTCCAAAGCGGTCTGCTGGTGGAGCTTCTCTCCGACTGGAGCCCCACCTTGCCGCACTGGTTTTTATACTATCCAAGCCGCCGTCTTCCGAGTGCCGCCATGCGTGCGTTTCTCGATTACATGAAAAGCTATGACTGGACGGCGAATGACTGACGGCGCACGCCAAAAGGTCGAGATCTTACGGCAGCCAGCCTCCGGCGCTCATTTGACGCGCTGCCATTCAATCTTAATTTCAGTGCCTTCCGGCCTGCGGAACTGTTCGGTCATCCGATCGCCGTCAACAACCATCCTCAGATCATCGCGTGTTCGTACGCTGCCGACCCAGTTCGGAAATGTCGATCCCTCGACACGATTTCCGCTGAATTCGCCCGTCTCATCGACGGTGTAAGTGCCGAAGAACCCGATGCTGTGTGACATCGCATTGCGATTTTCATCGTCAGTCCCCTCACCTCGTGCATTGGAAGCAAAGCGCGGGACGTCGGCGTCGGTCAGAACCTCTACAAAGTGCATGTCGGGTGTGAACACGAGAAGGCCATTGGGCTTTTCTCCATAGGCGGCGATGTTTTTTCCGCCGGAATCGATGGTTGCCGATACCATGCGCCAAGTGCCTACAACCTGGTTTTCAGCGGCTGTCTGGGCAAAAGCAGAAGCCGAGACAGTAAGGGCGAGAGCCAATATAGCTAGACGAAGGGTCATGTTATCTTCTTTCCTGTTCTCGAAGTCCTTGGTTCCGGACCGCTGCGGTTCAAAGATCCTGCCTGTCGGCGGAATCTGCCACGTCTCTCTGTGCCTCAAGGGCGGACAGGCGTGCAGAAAGCGCCTTTGAGATAGAGGAATAGGCCGTGCTGCCTAGCGTCAGCCGCAGCGGTGGCTCCTCGCTCTCGGCGGCTGAGATCATTGCGGACACGGCGCGCACCGCATCCCCTTTGATCTCGAAGCTTCCGTCGCTGATCGCCCGGCGAACGGCGCCAGCCGGCGTTTCAGCGTAGGCATCCAACGGTATGGCCTGAACGAGATTCGCTCCGAAATTCGTGCCCGTCGGCCCGGGCTCGGCGATGATGACGTCGATGCTGAAAGGCGCCACTTCCTGTGCCACGGATTCGAGGAACCCCTCGATGCCCCACTTGGTCGCGTGATAGAGGCTGAAGCCCGGATAGGCGATCTGCCCGCCTTCGGACGAGACTTGAACGATCCGTCCACCGCCTTGCCGGCGAAGATGAGACATTGCTGCGCGGATCAGATGAATGGACCCCGTGAGATTTGTGGCGATCTGCCGGTCGATCTCTTCATTCGTCAGCTCCTCCACAGCACCGAACAGGCCATAGCCCGCGTTGCTGACGATCACGTCTATGCGGCCATGCCGCTCAAAGGCTCGTTCGACGGCCGAGACAATGCTCTCCGGCTCGACCAGATCAAGCTGAATGGTATCCAGGCGCTCGCGATATTTCTGCTCAAGCTGCGTCAGCGTTCCTGGGCGACGGAGCGTGGCGATGACGGTGTCCCCTTGGGCGAGTAACTGCTGCGTCATCTCAAGACCGAGCCCGGAGGAAGCGCCAGTGATGAACCATGTCCTTGTCATGTAATTTTCCTCATTGTTCATCTGCAAATGTAGATCCGGAGGATTGGTGCTATAAGATCTTCAATTTGGGATAACATGGTGAGGATAATTCACGAATGGTGCGCCCCAGCTTGAACGACCTTGCCGCCTTTGCCGCGGTGGCCAATCATCAGAGCTTCCGCAGGGCGGCCGATGTCATGGGTGTTTCGCGCTCCGCCCTCAGCCACACGATCATCGGATTAGAAGCAAAACTGGACGTCCGCCTCTTCAATCGGACGACACGCAGCGTGTCGCTGACCCAGGCTGGCGCTCGCCTGCTTGCACGCCTCGATCCCGTTCTTCAGGATCTTGACCACGCGCTCGATACGCTCTCGGAGGAGCGCGGTACCCCAAGCGGAGCACTACGCATCAATGCGAACAAGAGCGGTGCCCGCATCCTGCTTGCTGACGTCGTCCCACGATTTCTCGATCTTTATCCCGACGTCGAACTTGATCTCGTGTCTGAAGGTCGGCTCGTCGATATCGTGGAACAGGGTTTCGACGCGGGCGTCCGACTGCTGGAAGCTGTTCCCAAAGATATGGTCGCGGTAAAGTTTGCAGGCGACGTTCGCTTCATCGCCGTGGCAGCGCCGTTCTATCTCAAGGGCAAAGCCGGACTGCAGACACCTGACGACCTCAATGCGCATTGCTGTATTCGCCAGCGTCTGCCGAGCGGCAAACGCTATCGCTGGGAGTTCTCAAAACGAGGTGCCGAAATTGCGGTCGATGTGCCCGGCAATCTCACGCTCGATGACAGCGATCTTCTCGTCCAGGCGGCGGTGGACGGGCGCGGTATCGCATATGTACCTGAATACTTTGCCCGATCTTTACTCAAATCTGGCCAATTGGTGACTGTGCTCGATGACTGGTGTCCGCCTACACCCGGCTTGGCACTCTATTACCCTCGCAGCCGGCACGTGCCGTCACCGCTACGAGCCTTCATCGACCTCCTCCGAGAGGTGGACAGGTCGCGATGACAGGGCGGCGCTGAGTGGGCACCGCCCCTGTCAACTGGTATGTTAAGGCGTCGCTTGCTGACGTCGCAAGATCATGCCGCCATGGTGCAGTGTGTTGGCATCGACGAAATCGCCGTCGGCAGTAAAGCCCGTGTCGTCCCAGTATTCGATATGCGTCCCGTCGACTTCGTAGCGGCCTTGATAGGCCCGCTCGCGCTGGCCGCGGGCCTCGACATAGCGTCCGTTCGGCAGAAGTTCATGGCGAACCCGGTTGTCGTCGGTGACCCACATGCCGGCATAAGGATGGTTCGGATGCAAATTGGTCTCCTGTGCTTCTGCGGGTTGGATAGAAAGGGTGGCCGTGATGAGTGCAGCAAATGCCTGTCGCATGGTCTGGCTCCACTAAGGTTCTCGGTTTGGAGGCGATCGCGCATGGATGCTTGGTGCGGTTCGGCAGACGCACATCTGCCGAACCGCGGGCGTCGGTCATTGGGACCGCGGGGCGTTGTTGTCGACGACCTGCTGATAGGCAACAAGGTCCAGAAAGGCCTCCGCATTGACGACGAGGCCGTCCTTCATTTTGATTATCCAGACGAACTGGTTGCGATAAGGTGCGCCCGACATCGTGGTCGCTGTTCCGTCGAAGCGGATGATGACCGTGTCGCCGTCGGCGAAGATGTTGTGCACCTCCGGCGCGATCGGGGTCGCGAGCCGGCTGGTCAGAGGACGCGATGCCTGTTCGATGAAGTCCTTCTGGTTAAGATAGGTGCCAGCGACCGGTCCGGAACCATGGATCGTCCAGACGACATCGGGAGCGAGAAGTTCCGCGAAGACATAGGTGCCTCCACGCCACTTTTTGAAGGCGGCTTCTACGATCGCTTTGTTCCGTTGCTCGATCGCGGCACTGTCCGTAACCTGCGTTGCCGCGGTGTCGGCGAAGGCTGCGCCCGGCAGGGCGAGCGACAGCAATCCCAGTGCAATCAGAGCTGTTCGGCTCGCGCGGGCGATATGGTGGTACCTCGGGAGGGTCATGATATCGGTCCTTTCCTGTTGCTGAGGGTTTGTTGGGACCTATCGACTGGCATGAAGATCATGCACCGTCGACAGGCCCCACATCGTCTGAAGGGTCAGCCGCGGCGTTCGACCGCAGCGTTGCCGAAGATCAGTTGCTGGACGAGGGGACGTTGCGTGAAGCGAGCGGGAAAGACGGGGCTCGGGGCGCTGATCCGGTTTAAACGATCCAGTTGTTCCGGCGTCAGCAGCAGATCCAGAGCTCCAAGATTGTCTTCGGCCTGAGCGAACGTGCGGGCGCCGATGATGGGGGAGACGACCGTCGGATTGGCCAGCGTCCACGCAAGCGCCACTTGCGATGGTGTGGAGTTGACCTGCTCGGCGACGGCTCGAACCTCGTCCGCGATTTCGATTGCGCGCTCGTTCAGGTGACCGGACGACGCTATGACACCCTTGCGGCTGGCGGACACAGCCGCCTCTCGTGAATCTTCTACGTCGGCAAGGGAATATTTGCCTGTGAGGACGCCACCGCCGAGCGGTGACCACGGAAGCACCCCTAGGCCCAGAGCCTCAGCCGCCGGTATAAGCTCGTGCTCGACCGTCCGTTCCACGAGGCTGTATTCGATCTGCAGCGCCACGAAAGGCGACCAGCCGCGAATGTCGGCGAGCGTCTGCATTTGCGCAACGCGCCATCCAGGCGTGTTGCAAATGCCGAGATAGAGCACTTTTCCGGACCGAATGAGGTCGTCGAGCCCTCGCATGACCTCATCCGGCCGGGTCGTCATGTCCCACGCATGCAGATAAAGGAGGTCGATGCGATCCGTGGCGAGTTGCTTCAAGCTCTGCTCAACGGAGCGCACCATGTTCAGGCGGTGGTTACCGCCTGAGTTCGGGTTGGCCGGGTCGCGTGCCATCGTAAATTTCGTCGCAAGAACGATCCGCTCGCGCTTGTCGCCGATAAAGGTTCCTAGCAAACGTTCAGCGCCTCCATTGGTGTAGTTCACCGATGTATCGACGAAGTTACCGCCGCGATCGACATAGAGATCGAAGATGCGGCGGGCCTCATCGCCGTCCGCACCCCATCCCCACTCGGAACCGAAGGTCATCGTTCCCAAGCTCAATGGCGAAACGCGCAAACCCGACCTTCCAAGAAGTCTGTAGTGATCAAGCGTCATGTTGGCTGTCTCCTGTTAGTGAGACAAAGGTAGGCGTATCGATAAGATGGGACAACTTGCTCAATAGTGACCAAGCTGGTAATATTTACTAACCAATGACAATCGATCTGAACGGCATTTCTGTTTTCTTGGCGGTCGCCGAAGCGCGGAGCTTTCGCATTGCCGCGGAGAATTTGGGCGTCACCCGGCCAGCGGTCAGCCAGACCATCCGCCGTCTCGAAGATCGGCTGGGCGTCGCCCTGGTGCAGCGCACGACACGCAGCGTGGGTCTAACAGAGGCGGGCGAACGACTATATCAGCGCGTGGCGCCGGCAATTTCCGAAGTCGGAATGGCCCTTGACGCGACGGCGGACCGCGACAGCGCACCGAGCGGACTGTTGAGGCTGGCGGTGTCATCCATCGCCGAGCAGTTCATCTCCGGGCCGCTACTGGCGCGTTTCGCGGATGCCTTTCCAGCAGTTCAGGTTGACGTAACTGTAACGGACGAGGAATTCGACATCGTCGCGGAAGGCTATGACGCTGGGGTGCGGCTGGGCGAAGTCATCGATCAGGACATGATTGGCGTCCCCGTCTCGGGCGATCAGCGCCAGGGCGCCTTCGCCGCGCCTTCCTACATCGAGCGTTTCGGCAAGCCTGAGCATCCTTCGGAACTTTCGGCCCATCGTTGTATCGGCTGGCGCCCAGCGCCACACAGTGCGCCCTATCGCTGGGAGTTCGGGCAGAATGGACGTGAGTTCGACGTGGCTGTCGACCCGCAGATCACCACCAATGACATGTGGCTTATGATCCGCACAGCCTGTGCCGGCGGTGGCATCACCTTCGGTATGGAAGACACGTTCAAACGCTATGTCGCATCCGGTCAACTGGTCCCTCTCCTTCAGGACTATTGCCCACCCTTTGCCGGCTTCTTTCTCTACTACCCCAGCCGCCGCAATCTCGCTCCGAAACTGCGTGCACTCGTCGACCATGTGAAGCGGTGGCGATAGCGCTTGCCCATAAAGCCGCTGTCGTGGCCGAGCGCGACCGCTCAGCTTCCGATCCAGCAATCCGATATTGCCCAATCCGTAACCGATCGCCTAAGACTTGACATTCGTTTGCTACCTTGCGATTTTGGTTTGGTAGCGAACGAATTCACGGGTCTCTAACATGAGCGAACATGCGGACACCAAAAATCTCTCTGTCGGCGCATGGACGAAGCGGTGTTACTTCGCGGGCCGAGCCCTCATGGACGAGCGTCTGCGGCCTTTCGATCTGGGATCCACGCAATGGTATGTCCTCTGGTATCTCGTCAACAACGGCCCGTCCGTCCAACGAGACCTCGGCCGCGCACTTGAACTTGAACGCGCGACCTTGAGCGGGATTATTGCCACACTCGTCCGCAAGGATTTGGTCGCGCAGACCGCGGATGGAGGCGATCAGCGTCAACGTCTACTGAAGCTGACAGCCACAGGTGAGGCGCTGTGGCGCAGAATTCCTGATCTTTCTGTCATTCACGACGCCGCCTTCGGCGGGATCGACGAGGCCGACCTGGCCACGACTATCCGTGTCCTCAAATCTGCGACCGAACGACTGCAGACCCTGTTGCGAAAGGATTGAGTAAATGACCGTATTGATCACCGGAGCCACCGGGCTCGTTGGCGAGCGCCTTCTGCCGAGGCTGGTGGAGGCCGGCTATACTTGCCGCATCCTGCTCCGCGCGGGCAAGGACTGCCCTGAAGGAACAGAAGCCGTGACGGGCGATATTCGCGACCCTTCGACCCTGACGAACGCCGTCCAAGGGATTTCCGCTATCGTGCACCTCGCCGCCGTGTTTCGCACACAAGACACCGATCTCATCTGGAAGAGCAACCTCGATGGGACACGCAACTTGATCGCCGCTGTGAAGACCCACGCTCCCGACGCGCGGTTCATCATGTCTAGCACCAGCCATGTCTACAATAAGGACAATCCGCATCCGGGAAGAGAGGACGACCCGGTCGATCCTCAGCACGCCTATCCCGCAAGCAAGGTCGCCTCAGAAAAGGAACTGCGCGAAAGCGGGTTGAACTGGTCCACCCTTCGCTTCCCCTTCGTCTATGGCGACGGTGACGGACATCTTCAATCTCTTCCCAACCACGTCAGCACCTGGCATCCGGCCCAGCGCATGAGCACGATCCACCATCGTGACATCGCCCAGGCAGTCACGCTAGCGCTGGAGGGTGTATTCGATCGGCGCATCGTGAACTTGGCCGACGAGACGCCCTCCTCAATCTATGAACTTGCGGGCATGGTGGGGAAGCGCTTGGACTCAAGTAGCGAGCCTCTCTCAAATCCCTGGTATCTGCATGTCGATACGTCCCTCGCCCGCAGTCTGGGTTTTCATCCCAGAATCAGGACCGTCTACCAAGCTTGGCAGGAAGGAGTTTCGTAGGCGGGTCAAAGAACTTGGTGGCCGAGCTCGACATTTGGCCTGTTAGCGTCTGTTGCCTCAGCGGGTGACAGGCAAAGCCTATGGAACAACATCGGGGCGTTGTCCGCCTTGGCTAGGCATGTGACGGAGAGAATACGACGCGAGGACTTGTCGCATCAGAACCATCCGCCGTCTGGTGACCGACCGGAGGCATCGGCTATCTTAGCGGCACGATGTCCACCGCTTCAACGCTTAACTTTCCCAGGATCAGATCAGTAAGCCCTAAGATCGGCCTGCCTGGCGCTTATTCCCCACTGGAAACCGGACCGCCAAAACATTATCGAGAATGGATCCCCAAGATAAGATGGTAGGCAATCATGCAGCGTTCCCACAACCCACTTGCTAGAGTCATTCTGCATTGAATACCGGAGTGCCGGCGGGGTTTCCGCGTCTCAATGGGTATGTGATCATCCCAAATGAAGCCGTTGCGACGGTCGCCTACATAACCTGGATCGGGATCGAACGCTCTCCTTATCCAAAGCGCTCTTGCCTGAAAGACTTTGGCCTGATCGATCTTCCATTTCCACTGCGGAAGATGTCGTTATCGCCAGTGGGTACATTGACATCTCGGCGCGACCGCGCTTCGGGAATGACCAGATACGAACTCTCTCGTGGCGTGGTCGCATTTCCGTCAGTGGGGGACCAAGTCCTTATCCCGACACCCCCGCAGGTCGAAGCCATCGTGGGCGCGAGGGACGACGATAAGAGAGTCTGCCGAGCAGTAGGTTGAGGTGCTCTGCTTGGAAGACAGCAGAGAGCCACGGCTCGATGTGCTTTCGAGCACTATTGGTCAGAGAATCCAGTTCATCTGGGTCAGTGGGTAGATCGTCCCAGGCGCCAGAGTGGCTGCCTACGCGATAAAAGTGCTTCTTATCCATACTTCCCCCCAACCGCGACAGCGGCTCCTTTCTTCGTCAGTCGCACCATGCGGGACGGAGAAATTTTCTCGTTCCGCTACGCCTCATTGATTGCTTCCCCCGGCGACCACGGCCCGCTCGGCGGCCAAATTCGTTCTTCCTTCGATCCGACGACCAACGGCATCAAGAAGAGGCGAAGATCGGCGACGGTAGCGGCGAAAGCATCTGGTGCGGCTGCCATCCGGTCCCGGTCCAGGAAGGCGCGCCATTGAGCGGTCCATGCTTCCGCGAATTCATCGGTCAGACCGACCGGAACAACAGACGGGAGGACCGTTCCGCGTCGTTCGAAGGTCCGCTGAATTGCCTCGACAAGGGGAGCCTGGCGAAGTTCGAATGTTCGGGAGATCACCCAGAGATCATAAAAATCCTTGAGCCGGCTATTGGCCACGCCGAGCGTTACGAGCGCTTCGAATTTCTCGGCCACCACCGTTTCGACCGGATATGCGCGAAGGCGCGGCGTTGGGGCGTCCAGCAGGGTGGGGTAGTCGATCTCGACGGCCGCAGGTGTAATGGCGTCGCCGAAACCAATGTCGACCTGGATCGGAATACGCGCCCCGGCGATGGTTGCCGTTGTGCGGACCCGCACACCACCATATTCCGCCTCCTCACGGATCGGGGCCGCCATCAGCGCGGCGACATCAAACGTCACACCGTCATCGGCGACCGGCTGCGCACAAATGGCCCGGAAGGTTTCGGCAATTGCCTCGGCGTCGCTGTTGCCGTGGCCAAGCAGATCCAGATCGCGCGTGGGCCGAACGGATCGGCGACCCATGTCACGAAGAGCATCGCACCTTTGAGGATGAAGCGGTCGCGGTGCGGCGACGCGCTTTGCCGGTAGAGCAGACGCTCGAGCGCATATCGCGTCAGGAGAATCTGGAAATCCGATCGCTCGGCACGTGCCCGATCGAGGAGCCGCGCTCGCACTGATGCGCCGATGTTGCGAGGCTCACGCGGCATCAGACACCATTGCCTCAACGTAAGGACGCATGATCGACCAGACCCGCGCCTTGCGCGCGTAACGCCAGATTTGATCCGGTTTGCATCGGCGACGGCGGAGACCCTCGCGCAGTCCCTCCATCGCGACGTCGAGGCCGATCTTCGTCCGGTAGCGAAAGCAATCGACAATTGTCCTCGCCGGATCCGTGATGGGAACGTCGACATTTTCGATGCGGTGACGCTCGACCCCTTCGGTCAGTGCCCACCCAGTGAAGCGCACGAACCGAATAGGCGGATAATCGATCTTGGGCCGCCAGGCGGTACGGTTGATCGCCATCCATACAGCCGACGGCATTTGCAGCGTCAGTTCGTGGTACTGGAGGGCTGAAGTTAGGCAAATCACACCCTTTGGAACCAGAACTGCCGCCTCAGCGAGCGCATGGGCAGCCTCGACTTGTGCATCTGGGAGTTGATAAAGGCCCCGTGCCGGGCGGATGACCGCCTCCTCCCGGACCAGGCGCGCAAGCGTCTCTGGGCCGATACCTTCGGCAGCGAACTCTTTTAGCCGGAGCATGCCCCGAGCATCTAGGAGTTTCAGCGCACGGAGCCGCTGGTCGCTTTTGGATGACATGGCTCGTGATGTTTCCTATGCCTTTGCAGATTAAAGCAGAGGTTTTATCACGCGACGATCTTCGTGAAAAGTTTGATCATTGTCTTCAGGCCCGTAAGTTTCGCTATTTAGAATCGGAGCGTTCGTGGAGCCCCGGTTAGCTCGAAGAATTTCGATAAAAAGCGTTCACGGCTTGCTACAGGCGACAGGAACCTAACTTCGATATCTGCAGGCCTGATGGTCGACGGCCGTACCCAATAATCCGTGCCTTCGGGCATTACCTGTGCTTGCTCCGCCGCCAGAACGCGAAGGTCTGCTCGCTTAATCTCAGCCTTGGCATTTAAGTCAAGATGAAAGCGGCTACAAATAGCAGACTCGACATTCGACTCGATCTCTTTGTACTGGGGCAACAATTGCTTCAGAGGACGGGTAATGTCCCCAAGGAAAGCCTCGGCCGCGTCATGTAGGAGAGCTTCAAGCTTGTAGTTTTCAACTGTTTCGCTGACATAAAGCGAATGCTCAGCGACAGGTTAGAACTTCTTACATTGACCCGCGTAGCGACAAATATTCGAAAGACCTTGTGCAATATCAACAATTGTAAAAGTGCTGTTCCATGGATCTAATAAATCGAACCAGTTACAGCTGGCGAGCATAATACTAGGGCCAGATTTTACTTTGATAGCGATGTTCCGCCATCATGTATATCGATTGTTTCGTTCACAATGAGATGAAGTTCCAGGGCGGCTAATCGCTCAAGAACCGCCAAAACCTCTTCCACGTCTTTTAGACCGTAAACGAACTCTCTGCTTCGGGGACTGCTCGGTTCATAACTCCTGACATTGACCATCTTATCAGAGCTATGCTCCAATAGCGCATCAACCGCCTCTCGTGCACTCAAAAATAGATGGTTGGCATCAAAGCCGGAGACGCGACTATAACTTTGTGTAAGGGAGCCTTTTCCGTTTGGTCGAAACCCAACGAACTGGGCCACGTTCGCCGTTGCCGCAAGCGCGTTCAAAATCTCGTCTTTGTGCAGCACCATCGCAATGCCCTCTCTCTTCTGTCGGGCCGCTCTTATCGAAAAGTGGCGTCAGATAACAATGTTCTGACCTTTATTTCTCGCAATTACCTCCACGCGTGCGAGTTGACGGCGAGTGCCGACATCGATCAGGCCGCGGGTCAGCTGATCGGTTGCCGGGGTTAAACAAGTCCCCATGCCCGAAACCTCCCCCTCCCCGTCAACTCCCGCAGACCCAGCTCCAAAACAATCCGCCGCGCCGCCTGCGGCGTCACGTCAAGGGTCTTCGCCACCATGCCGCCCGACACCAATGGCTTCGCCATCACCAGCTCGACGAGCTCTGGCAGCTTTGACGACGTCCGTCGCCCCTCCAGTTTTCGGTCCATCATCGTTTTTGCAAGCGTCAGCCTGTCGTGCTCTTTCATGCCGATCTCGGCGACCGCCAAAAAACCGTGGGCGATGGCAAGCAGCCGGGTTTCGCGATCACTATGCCGGCGCCGATCGACGGGGATGGTTTTGAGGCCGAGATTGATTGCGGCGAGATGGGCGCCAGTCGTGATGCCGGCTTCCCGCAGGATAGAAGCAGCCAGAAGTCGGCCGAGCCATGGCGCGTGCTGAAGCACGGACAGCTCGTTCCAGGCATCGAGGGCGACGATCGCCTGCAGCATCGTCGGCAAGCCCTCAGCCTGCCGTAGCAAGACGCGCCATTCCCCCAACCTGGAATCCTCGTCCCAGTCTAGATCGTAAATCATCGGATCTTTGTCCTGAACGCCGCCACGCCCTAGTCGTTTGGCGCTCTCGATCGCAGCCTCCGATCGGGCGAGCACCGCATCGATGACGGCATAATCGACGCCGGGGAGATTTCCGATGTCGTCGTCGTCCTCCCCCTCCCCTTCCGAGTGGATCGCGGCCGTCGGCCAAATAAAATCGGCCGTCGTCGCCTTGTCCTCACCGCCCGACCCGATCTCCGAGGTTTTCCGCAGAGAGCAGATGCCGTCGGAAGAGAGCGCCCAATCCGGGGATTGGCCGGCGATCCGCCGACGCGTGCGCAGGACGTCGCGGGCGATTGTCAGCTCATGGGTCGGCGTGCGAATGTCCTTCGTGGCGTCGTGGAGGACGAGGTCTTCGAGATGGACGAGTTCACCGTCGATCCACAGCGAGGCGCAGGCGTCAGTGAAATGGGTGCGCTCAATCCAGCCGGCGCCGACCGGCGAACGGGCGATGCGCTCGTCCAGACGCGCGAGTTCGACACCGGCCCGAAATGCCGGCTCCAACAAGGGTGTCATGCTGATTTTCGCAAGATCGTAAGCCATTGAAATCATGGTAAATGATTTCGTAAAGGAACGCTATTGGAATATTACGGTTCCTCACATGGTATGATTGTCGGTTGAGACTATAACCATCGATAAGTGCCCCTTATCGATGGTTATGACACCATATTGTTGACCAACACGCAACGCGAGCATACTTTAAGTGCTCGGAACCAACCTAAATAGGCTCCGTTGCAAAGTGACGACGACAGTTACGATCTCTGAGGCTAAGACCCATCTTTCCGAGCTGCTAGTTCGTGTTGAAGCTGGCGAAGATCTCAACATCACACGCGGCAACGATCCAGTCGCGCATGTCAAGTGTGCACGCAAGCCTACCGACTTACAATTGCTGCTCGCTGAAGTCCGGGCATCGCGTCTGAAAGCTGCCGTCTCCACCCACGAGGAAATCTTGTCGTGGCGCGACGAAGGACGCCGCTGATGGCATTTCGTCGTTTACGCCTCGCTCGCCGCCGCCTGGCTTTTGCCGGAAGAGTATTCTGAAGCAGCGGAGACAGCCATTGCCTCGATTCGGAGCCCTGCCCGATGCCGTCACTGTTCTGGTTGGGGATTCGTAACATTTTGACTTTGTCCGAGAGGCGCGGCCGGGTCCGGCCGGGTGGTGCGCTTGTTGATGGAGCGTGTCCGCCGGTTGCCGCTCTACGACGCCGGGATTGGCGGCGACAGTTCGGTTCTTCTGTTGGCAGCCAGCTATACGCTGAGCGCTTACGATGCTGCGTATTTGGCGCGTGCCCTCAATCGATGCATTCGCCTCGCAACGCTGGACCGCGAGCTGTCTGCTGCTGCGCGCAAGGAAGGGGTAGCGGTTCTCGGCCCTTTCTCACACAGTGAATGACTGTACAGCCTCCGATGTCGTTAGCCGCCGGGCGATCGAACTCGGCACACTCGCCGCGGTCCTGCCGATCGAGCGACGGGATGAGCTAGCAGAGCTGCTGACCGACCAGGACGTCGAAACCCTTCGTCATCTGGTCAATGAGGGCATGGGCGCAACTCCCTGCGGGCTCTCACATTGGATCTATCCTATCTGCAGGCATGGGCGCTGGCTGCGACGTGAAGCGCCCTGCCCTGGCCCACACCCGAAGCGCTGCTTCTCAAGTTCGTTGCCCATCATCTTTGGTTGCCGGAGAAGCGCGAGACCGATCCCAACCACGGCATGCCTGCAGATGTCGAATTGAATTTGCGTGACGGAGGCTTCCTGCGCGTGACAGGCCCACACTCGCCTTCGACCGTTCGGCGCCGTCTTGCGCACTGGTCGACGCTGACGAAGTGGCGCGGCCTAGATGGAGTCTTCGCCTCCCCTGCCCTGAAGTCGGCGATCCGGCTTCAGTGCGTGCCGCCGGGCGACCGCGTCAGCGTAAAAGCAGGAAGGCGTTGACGGGCGATGTTGTCGCCCGCCTGATTGCCACCTGTGCCGGCGGAAGTCTGCGCGACCTTCGTGACCGCGCCGTGCTCATGGTTGCCTTTGGATCGGGTGGCCGCCGGCGTAGCGAGTTCGCTTCATTGCGCTATGACCAGATTGCCCGGCTATCCCGTCGAGCTCAACGACGGGACGAAGCTTCCGTCGATCTCGATCGATCTTGGCCGCACCAAGACGAGCGATGGCAGCCGTGAAGAGATCGTCTTTCTCACCGGAGCGCCAGTCGATGCGCTGGATGCCTGGTTGGCGGCAGCCAAAATTCAAAAGGGCGGCGTCTTCCGCGCAATCGACCAATGGGGCAACATCTCCCGGCGGGCAATCGATGCGCAGTCGATCAATGCCATCGTCAAGCAGCGGGCCGAGAGCGCCGGTTTGGAACCCAGCGACTATTCCGCTCACGGCCTGCGCTCGGGCTTCCTAACGGAGGCTGCGCTGCGCAATGTCTCTCTTCTCGAGGCGATGGACCAGTCCCGCCATCGTTCGATGCAGCAGGCAGGCAGCTACTATAATGATGGACGTCGCAAGACCGGACTGGCCGCACGGTTACTCTGATCGCCGTGGGATTGGCCCTGGCCGGAAGGGTCAGTGTCAAAAGTTCCCCGCGGGGAACTTTTTTAAAGTGGGTGCCGAACCCTTCGATGCTGCAGCTTACGGCCTGCCTCGAGGCCGTCTCGCTCCCAGCAGAAAAACCCGCCAGCGGAATTCTCTAACTGGACGCTTTACCCTCACTGTCCGGCCCAGGCTGCCGGTGGACCGAGCGCAAGAAGCGGTGCAATCCGTTCGCGCCCGGCGATCGCATCGCCGTCATTCCGAATGCCACAATTTGAAGCGCATTGGAAAAGTTCCCCGCGGGGAACTTTTGGGCTCCGTCCATCCGCCCTCGCATTTTGCCGCGCCAAACAGTGAAGCTGCCGGAACGTCAAGCGCACCACGGTGTCCGCCCTCTCCGGATCCGCGCCTCTCACTTCGACCGACTGCCTACTCGGGCAGTATCCAGCGCTTTGCCGCCACTCGAAATCCTGAAAGTTCCCCGCGGGGAACTTTGGTGCCATCGACTGTAGGAGACAGATTTCCCAGTCTCAATCAACTCGAGCAGCGGCGGCGTTCGCGATGCTCAAGACTGCCATCGATAAGCCTCCCCCCGGACAGAGATTGCACTCAAGCCCCGTGCTTGGTGCCCGCACTCTCAATAAGTTCCCCGCGGGGAACTTTTCAGAATTTGACTAAACCAAAGCCGTCGAAAGGCTGACGGGTCGCGCAAATGTCCCCGAGCAGGAGAGGGGGCTGATACGCGAAGCACTCTTTTCCAACCATCGTCTCCCCTCGCCTGACCAAAACCGCGTGGTTGCCATGTAACCCGGACCGACGCTCAGTACCCGCCGCACGCCCTCCGCCAGACCCGGCTACAAGACCAAGAGCGAAACGTCCCGCGGGAGCGCCTTTCTCGGGATGGCCGGTGTGGCGCAGAACCCGGCCTGCGCTCCAGCAATGGGCAATGATAATGTGGCGCCCGCCGTCCGATCGAAAAGTTCCCCGCGGGGAACTTTTGGCCGCCCGCCGCAAAACGGTTGTCGTAAGACGGGCGCTGGCCAAAGTTAGAGTATCCAAGTTACCCCTGCGTTGCCGCATTGGGACAGACTACTCTGTCACTATCTCTATTGATCGTTACCCGACCAGAAAGTTCCCCGCGGGGAACTTTCTGTCGGACAGCAAAATCATATCAATGAATTGCCGCTTGAGGCCATTTGCCGGTGCATGCGAATCGCGATACCTCTCTAACTACGGAAAATATGCGAATTATCGTTCTTTCGCGAAACAACGGCCGGTGTAACGCTTCGTTAACCACAAGCGGCGCTAAATTGTCCGGAACGAACCGAGGGAAATCCAGTGAATCGGCATCTAAGCAGTCTCGATTTTATGCAGAGCTTCTCGAGCAAGCTCGACTTTGCTCTTCAAAACCTGAGCATGGCGCAATATCCGCCCGACGCGCGCCGCGAAATGCGCAAGTTCTCCTCATCGGAGGCGGCCGCCCTTCTCGAAGTGTCCGAAGCCTACATTCGCCAGATCGTCCTCAAGGACAAGGGTCCGACCCCCGAGGTCACCCCGAACGGACGGCGTATGTACTCGCTGGACCAGGTTCTCGAGCTGCGCATGACGCTTGCCGAGAAGGGTCGCAAGAAATACATGAACCCGCGCCGCGTTGAAGGCGAGGAATGCCAGATCATCGCCGTCACCAATTTCAAGGGCGGGTCGAGCAAGACCTCGACGACGATCCATCTCGGCCATTATCTAGCGCTTCGCGGCTACCGCGTGCTTGCGGTCGATCTCGATCCGCAGGCCTCGCTGACAAGCCTGCACGGCAATCTTCCCGATTTTGATCCGCGCGAAGACGACACGCTTTATGCGGCGATCCGCTTTTCCGAGCAGCGCCTGACGAAAGACCTGATCCACAAGACCCACATCACCGGCTTCGATGTCATCTGCGCCGGTCTCGACCTCACAGAGTTCGAAACCGCCGTGGCCCTGGAGATGCGCAGGGCAGGGGGGACAAGTTTCCTCTTGCGGGTCTCCCAAGCGCTCGAACAGGTTGCCGACGACTACGACGTTATCCTGATGGATTCAGCACCGTCGCTCAACTTCCTGACGCTGTCTTCACTGACGGCAGCCACCGGCGTCATCATTCCGGTTCCGGCTCACATGCTCGATGTCGATTCAACCGGCAAGTTCCTGGAGCTGGCTGCCACCTACATGCAGATCCTCAGCGAAATGGGTGCTCCGGCGCAGTGGGACTTCGCAAAGTTCCTCGTCACCAAATTCGAGGCGAACGATCACCCGCAGGCCAACATGACGGCACTGATGCGCCAAGTATTCGGTGATGACCTCCTTCTCAACATGGTGTCCAAATCCACAGCCGTCGCCGACGCTCTGACCTGGAAGCAGAGCCTCTACGAAGTGCAGCGTGCCAGGTTCTCGGCGCCGAAGACCTACGACCGCGCGATGGAATCGATCAACGCTGCCAATAGCGAGATCGAAAAGCTGCTCTGGGCAGCATGGGGGCGTGAATGAGCCGCAAAGATTCCCGTGGTATGTTCGCGAACGTCCTTGGAGGCCTCGACCAGCCTGCACCGAGCGTAGCGCCGGTTGCGGGCCGAACCCCGTCTCCACATCTGATGAAGGTTGCAGCCGGTGTTCGCCAGATTCAGGAAAAGGGCGAGGCGCTCGATCAACTTCTGAAGGACGGCGACCATATTATCGAGGTCGATCCGTCCGACGTAGCGCCATCGGCGATCCCTGACCGCTTCGACGGTGCCTATGAAGGATCTGCGATCGAAGCCATCAAGGAATCCATCAAGGAGCGCGGGCAGATCGTTCCAGGCCTCGTGCGTCCCCTCAAGGATGGCAGCAAGCCCTACCAGATCGTTTTCGGCCGCAGGCGCCTGGCTGCAGCCGCCGCGCTCGGCATCAAGTTCAGGGCGATCCTTCGTGAGTTGCCCGACGAGGAAGCAATCGTCCGTCAGGGCGAGGAAAATACCAACCGCAACGACCTCAGCTTCATCGAGAAATGCGTTTTCGCTCTTGCCCAGGAAGAGGCAGGCTATCGCCGCGATACGATCTGCGCATCGTTGTCGACGAAGAAGTCCCACCTTTCAGAAATGCTGAAGATCGCCTCTGCCATTCCGCGAGCTATCCTATTCGCAATCGGCCCTGCACCAGAAGTTGGGCGCCGGCGCTGGCTGGCATTCGCGGAGACTTTTGCTATTCGCCAGGACGCTGCAGAGCGCGTTTCCGGTCGCCTGGCCGATCACAGCCAGCCAGACACCAATCTGCGCTTCCAGGTGGCCTCTATGGCCCTGCAGGACAAGGTACCGGTGGCAAATGAGACTGAGGCCGCGCCGAGCGAAATCAGGGCCAATGGCTTCGTGCTCGCGACAGTGTCTTATCCGAGTTCTGGCCCACGGATCAGCTTTACCAAAGCTGTCCCGGCAGAGTTCGTCGATTTCCTGAATAATCGCATGGAAGCGCTGCACAGCGAATTCGTGCGAAGCACTCAACCCAAACAATAGAGGTCGAACCGCGCAAAAGAAAAAGGCCCCCAAACGTCGCCGTCGTGGAAGCCCTTCTCGATCTTAAGCAAATCAAGAATCGCATTTCCTCGAATCACAGTCAAGAGTCTAGGCGCCATTTTGGTGAGCGGATTTCTTTTGCCTCAACGCAGGTGAAAGAAAGATGGATACGACATATGTGACGACGCCTGTCGGGCGGCGGCCGATGACGCTTGCCATGATGCTGACGCAGCGCAAGGCCAGTGCCTTGCCGAAAGGCGAGAGCCGCAACAAATGGAAGCTTTTCAGATCGGTCTGCGAAGCACGCCGCGAGCTTGAAGTAACCGATCGCGCCCTCACGGTGCTCGATGCGCTCCTGACGTTTCTCCCTGAGGATGAGATGTCAACCAGTACTTCCCTCGTGGTGTTCCCCTCAAATGTCCAGCTCTCCATTCGGGCGCGCGGCATGACCCCGGCAACCCTGCGGCGGCATCTCGCCATGCTCGTCGATGCCGGTCTGATCGCCAGGAAGGACAGCCCCAATGGCAAGCGCTACGCCCGGCGGGGTAGGGGAGGGGAGATCGACGAGGCTTTCGGCTTCAATCTCGCTCCATTGCTGGCCCGCGCTGAAGAGATCGAGAGGTTAGCCGCTCGCATTCAATTGGATCGCGAACGGCTCCGTATCGCCAAGGAGCGCGTGTCGATTTGCCGACGCGATATCGCAAAACTCATCTCGGCAGCCGAGCTCGAAGATGCGCCAGGTGACTGGGCACCCCTTTACGTGCAGTTCCGCAGCGTCATTGACAGCTTGCCGCGTCAGGCCACGCTGATGCAAGTTGAGACCGCCTTGCGACAGCTTGAAGACATCCGCACCGCAATCGTCAACCAATTGGAAAATCACGTAAAAGCACAGAATATATGCGCCAATGAATCGCAGCGTGAGCGCCACATACAGGATTCAGATCCAGAATCCCATTTTGAAATTGAACGCTCCCGCAACCATGATCGGCCAGCGCCAACGGTAAATGTTGGAGACCGAAAAAGCGCGGAAGATAACCCAGTCAGGCCGCTGAGCCTGGCAGCCGTCCTCCAAGCATGCCCACAGGTCGGTGCCTACGGACCCGGCGGCACTATTCGAAACTGGTCGGATCTCGCATCTGCATCAAGCATCGTCCGCACAATGCTCGGCATCAGCAACTCGGCCTTCCACGATGCAGTCGCGGCAATGGGAGCCGAAAGCGCGTCGATCGTTACTGCCTGCATTCTCGAAAACGCCGAGCGCATCACGTCGCCTGGCGGATATCTTCGCAGCCTTACCCTCAAAGCGCGACACCATTCCTTCACTCCAGCTCCCATGCTTCACGCACTGTTGCGGTCGCGAGATACAGGCGGTTGACCCTTTTGCCATGTCAGGCGCCAATTCAGGCGCGAGACTTTGCGATCAGATGGATGTCCGTTTTAAGAATGAATAGCTATGACGGAAATAAACCCCGACTTCGCTTCTGGTTAACAGGAGATATACAGGCTGATCAGACCCCTAGATCGCGCATCTAAGTGGCACAGGTTGCTCACTCGCGAAGCATTTCGAACTTTATAGGCCGCCGCCTCGGTTTTCCGGGACGGCAGACGATCCCTCGTGTCACACGTTGGATAGATAGCACAATTGTCGACTCCTCGATACCGCCTTCGGGAGGGGTTCAGCTTTCCGTCGGACCGAGAGACGATCGCCTGTCACTCGACCGGCAGTTTCAAAAAGGGATGACGCGATTTTCTGCTTCGGTCAGGTATCGCGACCGTAGCCAACTCGGCCAAAAATTTTGATCTATCAAGCCTCGCTAACTCGACACGCTGCTTAAGGATCGCGTTGCCTCAGTAGGCAAGGAGCGCTCTGATCGGGAGCAGTCGATCCCGCCTCCCCTATGGGCCACTATGTTGAGGCTCCTGCGGCTGCCCTTCGCCCGATCCCGCGCGGCGAGAATTACCGAAATCCCGCCCTGCGGGCGGCGCTATGCTGATTTCTCCGATACTCTTCATCTTCGTTGGCGGCGCTGCCGCCGTACGGTCTCGCAGGCGAGACCTGCGTAGCGCTTGCGGCTTACTGGCCGCAAGGGAAGCTGCGCCGCGCCGATACTTTCCTTCTCGCACGTCCTGTCATCGCGCCCTTGCAGCCACGGCCTTCGCGCGGGGGAGGGGTATAGCCCCAGTCAAAGGAGGGGAGAAAGGAGACAAACATGGATCGGATCAAGCTCGAGAGATTACGCGGCCTCGTGTCCTGCGAGGCGGTATTGCTGCAGGCAGGTTTTGTCCTTGACGAGAAGGAGAGCAGCCGGCGTGCCCGTAAATTCCGGCGCAGCCCCGAAATTCTGATCGTTACCCACGCCGGCGCCGGCTGGTTCGATCCGCTCTCGGATCACAAGGGAGACGTTTTTGCGCTTGCAGGTTTTCTTAAAGGGATTTCGTTCCCCGCCGCCGTCGAGCGTATCTGCGAATTGGCCGGGAGAAACACGCCGTCATTTGTACCGCGTCATTCACCAGACAGACCCGTTGCCACCGCGCCGGTGCTCGAACGGTGGCAAAACCGGCCGCTCATGACACCGGTATCGCCCGGCTTCCGGTACCTGACTGAGGCGAGAGCATTGCCGGGGCCCATCCTAAGACGCGCGATCAGGGCCGACCGGATCCGGCAGGGACCATTTGCCAGTGCATGGTTTCGCCACGACGACGATGCCGGCAATGTCTCGGGTTGGGAGGAACGCGGTCCGGATTGGCGCGGCTTTTCGACGGGAGGCACCAAGACGCTATTCTGCTTCGGTGCCCGCAATGCTCCCCGCGTCTGCATAACGGAGGCGGCGATCGATGCCTTGAGCCTGGCCGCTCTCGAAGGAGCACGGGGCGACACGCTCTATGCCAGCACCGGAGGAGGTTGGGCGCCGGCGGTTGCGCACCATATAGAGGCGATCACCACCGGTCGGATGCTGGTTGCAGCGACAGATGCCGATCCGCAGGGCGAGGTCTATGCTGACAGGCTGCGCAATATTGCCGATCACCTCGGGTGTGACTTCGTGCGTCTCAGACCCCATGCACAAGACTGGAACGAAGAGTTGAGAGCACAGTAAGGATTGCGCATACGCTCAACAACGCTTCAAGGGTGAAGGCGAGTCCGCCGGGATCTCGGCAGCAATCTGGCGTCGGCCATCAGCCCCGCCAACGATGGCTCGCTCGCTCCAGGTTCCAATACCAGCCCGTCCGCAACGCCTTTCGGCGCACCGATAGTGAATTTCAAGGAGGAGCGGCAATAGGGGAAGCGTCATTGCGGGTCCCGAGGATAAAGCGAAAGAGCGACTGCGGAGCGCAAGGCCCGCAGCCGCTCAAATGGAGTTATTTGACGTCTTCGCCGCCGTTGTCCTGCAGGTCGGGCGCGGCGGTCGGTTCGCCGCTGACACCATCGACCGCGACCGTCTGAGAGCCCTTGTCGGTCATGAGTTCGACCTCGAAGGCAGCACTGGCCTGCTCATTATCAAGCGCGGCGTTGACGGCCTTGCCGCCGAACTTCTTCTCGGCGGCATCGACAGCCTGGGAGAGGCTGATCTTTGCCCCCGACAGCTCCGAATATTCGGCAGTGTCGTCCTTGCCGTTTTGCTGGTCCGCGGCCTGGCCGAACGTCGGCATTGCAAGCCCGATGGCGCCGGCTGCGATCATCGCCGCCATGGCGGCCTTGAGAGAGCGATAGTGGTTCATCTTCTTCTCCTTGTGGTGCCCGTCATTGGGACGCAAGGAGCCTGCAACACGCAGTTTGAGGTTTCCTTTCCGTGATTATACGGATCGGTAACGTGGACGCCTGTGACTTTACAAATCCGTATGGATGCAGACAGGAACGGGAGAACTTCGAAGCGCAGGTTCATGGCCTGATCATTGCGTTTTTAGGCTCCCATGAACGTGCACTCCAGTACTCAGGCGTCCATCAATGACCTGAGCACCACACTCAATTCCTGACTTTCGGTCTATCTGATCAATCTGGACCGATCGCCTGAGCGTCGCTTTCGGATGGAGGCGCGGGTACTCAACAGGGGTTTGGACTTTGAACGTATTTCCGCGCTCGACGGGCGCGAGATCACGATGCCCCTCTCAACATTCGACGAAGCGGCACGGCCGAAAGCCGAACCCTTTCGAGATCGGGTGTTTCCTCAGCCATGTCGAATGGGCGTAGAGAATGCAGAATTCTAGAGCGGCCCATGCTCTCATCCTCGAGGACGCTCTCCTCTTCGAAGAGGATCTCGTGGCGGCACTCAGCGCGGCGCTCGACGAGCAGAGGGAGTCGGACATCCTCCGTCTCTCGATTGTCAATCGCGGCCGGAAGTTCAAACTGAAGCCGCTTACGCCCTATCGCGGCCTGGCTATTTCCCTGACGCGCGAGAAGGGGTCGGGCGCCTATCTCATCAATCGCAGAGCTGCAAAGTAGATCGTTGATGAGCTTGTTCCGATGCGGTTGCCTTACGACCTCGCGTTCGATCTTGAGCATCTCTCCGGATTACGAGGTCTGTTCATGGAACCGCAGCCTATACGTCAGAGTGCCGAGCGTGGCTCCCTCTTCCAGAACGGCCTCAGGCAGTTCAAGCTGCCCATGACCTGCTACTGCATTGTTTTGCCATGGCGGGCATTCTACGAGACATCGCAGTTTTTGGCTCGGGCGTCGCGGCTCATCCGTCGAATATGGAGCGCCTACTTTGTGCCGCCGAAAGCCGCGGGCGACGCCTCGGCCAGGTCGCCGGGCACGCGGCATCCGGCAAACACATCAAGCGAGGGATCGTAGGCGGATGTGGAAATGTCCATCATCCCGAGAACGCTGTGAAAGAGGTTGTCATGGGACGTCGGAGCCGAGGCTTTCTGTTTGAGGCAGCCCATGTTGAAACCATTGGTCTTCTGCACGTCCGTAGCGACCCAGGCGAGAAACGGCACATGCGTCTGTTGGGAGGGCGCGACAATGTATGGGGCGCCGTGCAGATAGAGACCATTCTCTCCGAGCGACTCGCCGTGATCCGACAAATAGATCACGGATGCAGCGACGGACGATTCGCGAGACTTGAGCTTGTCGATCACCTGCGCGACGACGAAGTCTGTGTAGAGGATCGTGTTGTCGTAAGCATTGCGGATTTCCTGCTGACTGCATTTGCCGAAATCCTCGGCGCGGCAATCCGGGACGAACCGCCTGAATTCATCAGGGTAGCGTGCGAAGTAAGCTGGGCCATGGCTGCCGAGCTGGTGCAGGATCAGGACGCTGTCGCCGTGAATCCGGTCCAGCCACTCGTCCATGCGATCCAGAAGGATTGCGTCCAGGCATTCGCCGCCGCTGCAGAAGCGAGGATCGGCGGACTTGGGAAGAAACTGGTAGGGGACGCGGTCCGAGACGTTGTAGCTCCCGGTGTCGTTATCCAGCCAGGAGACCGACACGTTGGCATGCATGAGCACGTCGAGAAGGTTTTCCTTCGCAAGCGCCTTATCATGAGAGTAGCTCTGCCGCGTATATATCGAGAACATGCAGGGTATGGAGACTGCCGTCGAAGTGCCGCAGCTCGACGTGTTTGGGAAATAGACGACGTCCCTCTTCTTCAACTCGGGGTTCGTCTCGCGCAAATAGCCTCCAAGCGAGAAATCCTCTGCACGGGCAGTCTCGCCGGCGACGATGACGGTGACCCTCGGCTTCCCGGCTGCGGTGCGGTGCGCATCGGTACCGAGGGCTGTTGGAGCGCCGCGCGGACCCTTCATCGCATCGATGCCGTAGCGGACAGCGCTGGTCATCGGAAAGAATGGCGTCAACGGATCCATGATGTCGGGATGCGCGCGGCCCACGCCAGCGATGGACTTGTAGTCGCTGATTGCGGAGCCTGCCAGGACAACGAGGCATGCCGCAATGATCGCGCTGTTGTGAAGCAGTTTCGAGAGAACCGGTCGGTGGACGATCCGCACCCAGAGAATCAGCAGGGCGGGGAGAATTCCGGTCAACGCGAAGTGGGTGATGAACCTTAGTGTGATGAGGTGAGCCGTCTCCGCGGACGTGGACTGCAACATGTTTCGGATCATCTCGCGGTCGACGATCACGCCAAACTGGTCTGTAAACCAGGACGCTGCGGATGCGGTGAGAACGAAGAAGATCAGGAAAGCCTTGGTGACGTACTTTGCCGATACGAGCGTGAGTATCGCCATGGCTCCAGCGGTGATGCCCGTCACGAACAGGCCAAGAGCAAATTGGTCGTCCTTGAAATAGTTAGCGGCGCGCGCCCAGAAGGTGTGGTTGGCAACCAAAAGGAGATATGCGGTCGTGATGGCACTGATCGTAAAGCTTCCGACACTGGGACGCTGGTGCCAAATAGATTGTTTCATGCCTCTTGGTGTCCCCACGGTGCGACTGTCGATCGGCGGATCGGACGCGGCAGCGCAATCACGCTACCGTTCCGATTCCAGGCTGCCTGTCGCTTTGCCGATGAACCTGACGGATACCTGAAACACACTGACCGCCCACGGCCATTCGATGCTGTCGACTTCAGGTGGGTGTCAGGTTTGGAAGTTCATTGGCCCCGGAGTCTGACATGTGTTCCGGGGATCCGAGTGGACATCCTATTAATCGAAGACAACAACCTGATCGGTGACGCTATCGTGGGCCACATGGCTGACGGTGGTGACTCCGTGCGTTGGTGCCAAAACGCGGTGGACGGGATGGCAGCAGCCGGGCAGGGCACCTATGATTGCGTCGTGCTGGATCTCAGATTGCCTGACGGCGACGGTCTGTCGGTTCTCGAGCATATTCGGAAGCTTGATCGCAATGTCCCTGTCTTGATCTTGTCGGCATTCGATCAACTCAGCGACCGCATGGAAGGATTGGCGAGCGGGGCTGACGACTACCTTATCAAACCCTTCTCTCTTCCCGATCTCGGCATCAGGATATCGCGTCTGGTGGGAGAGGGGCGTCAGCAATGACCAGCTTGCACAACTTGGTTCGACGCAGTCATCCGTCAAAGATTGCGATCACAGTCGCGCTTTTTGTCGGAGTGGTAGCTGTCCCATGGCTCGGTCACGAAACCGTCGAAGGCGAGACTGCAAGCCTCGATACACGTGTCCTTCTTGCACTGCGTAAGGCAAGTGATCTGAACGTTCCGGCAGGTCCCCACTGGTTACAGAACTACTTCGAGAACATGACCAGCCTCGGCAGTCTGGCCGTTCTGGCGACGATAGTGTTCTTCACTGTTTTGCTTCTGTATTTGGCGAAACGGAGCGCTGCTGCTGGTTTTCTGGCCTTATCGGCATTCGGAGCGTGGTGTATCAGCAATGTGGTGAAGACGCTTCTCAACAGACCCCGCCCTTCCATCGTCCCGCATCTGGTCGAGGTTCATGATGCCAGCTTTCCGAGCGGCCACTCCACGGTCTCGGCGGCCACTTACTTGGCGCTTGCCCTCATTGGTACTGCACTGGGAAGCATTCCCGCGCACCGGCCAATCTTCTACGGTGCTGCAGCTCTGGTTGTGATCATGATCGGAATGAGCCGGGTTTATCTTGGTGTCCATTATCCAAGTGACGTGCTCGCGGGCTGGATCATTGGAACCAGTTGGACGTTGCTCTGCTGGCGCTTTTTCCGGGCATCGATCTTAATCTGCTGATCAACCCTTGCGCTCGAAATGCTCTTCCAGGTCTTCCCAGATCCATCGACATCGTCACTGCGTCCCCGCCCGTCTCGCCGAGCGTGGTGGCGAGGATCTTTATGATCCAGAATGCCAACGTGACTTCCGGCACTTTGGTGACGGCATACTTGAGCTGTTGATGCATTATCTTTCCTGTAGTGTTTGTGCCGTTGCGGCAGGGTCAGAGGATTGCCGCCTCGCGTGGGAACGGGCGGCACCACGCATGCCTAGGCAACCATTCTTACCGTGGCTTCGACAGGTTCTTACGATTTTGTAAGGCTGGATTCCGTCAAGCGGACGTTTACACCGATTGGAACGAGACGGTGACCGCCAGGCCTGGGGCGTTATCGGCGAGGCCGATATGTGCGGAATGCAGATCGGCGATCGCCCTGACGAGGCTGAGGCCGAGGCCGCTGCCGGGTGTCGTGCGGCTTTTATCCAGCCGATACAGGCGCCGGAATACCTTGTCTCGTTCTTCCGCGGGCACGCCCGGACCGTTATCGGCTACGCGCAGCACGATTTCGGCATGCGCCGAGACGAGCGACATGTCGATCCTAGTACCAGGCGGGCAATGATTGATGGCGTTCTCCACGAGATTGACGACCATCTGGGTCAGAAGCTCCTTGTCGCCTTGGACTTGGAACGCGGCAATAGGTGAGGGAAGGAGGTTCAGTGCCTGTCCATTGTCCTCGGCAACGCTCGCATAGACTTCCTCGACGAAAGTCAGGATCTCGGTGAGATCAACGTTCTGGAAGCGCTGTCGACGAGCGCCCGCCTCGATCTGCGATATGCGTAAAAGCGCTTCGAATGTCGCATTGATCTGATTGCTTTCGGCACGCGCATCCGCCAGCAGCTGTCCCACATCGCGGCCGCGCGCGGCTCCACGAATGGCGTCGTCCAGAGTCATCTTCAGGCGATTGAGCGGCGTCTTGAGCTCGTGGGCAATATCGGCGCTGACCTGGCGCATCCCCTCGACCATTCCAGAAAGGCGATCGAGCGCGCTGTTGATCTGCATTCCCACGCGATCGAGATCATCGCTGCGGCCCTGGAGAGGTATCCGGCTGTCGAGTCGGCCGTTGGAGACGTCGAGCATTGTGCGGGCCACCGCATCCAGACGGTGCTGTGCCCTGGCTGCCAGGAAGATGCCACCGCCGAGCGCGGCGACGACGACGAGTACCGCCGCCCAGCCGAGGCTTACGAGCACGATCCTCAGGAGGTCATCCATGTCCGAGAAACTCTCGCCGACGACGAGCATGTTGGGGCCAAGCTGCGTGACTTCGATCCTGAACCTGCCCGAGCCTGGAAGGCCGATGTCTTCCGGTTTTATTGTGTAGATGCCGGGCCGCATTCTGATTGCCGTGAAATTGCCGGCCAGCCTTACACCCTTTGGATCGACCAGCGAGTAGAGGCCATCCTTTGTCGTCTGGAGGTTTACGTAGCTGTTCAGCGTGGCCACGAGATCCTCCATGTCATCAGGAGCATAGGTCGAGGCGATAACGGAGTTCATTTCGTGCAGGGACGCGTCCATCTGGCGGGCAAGGCCAGCGCTCAGCATATGGTACATGACCGCGCCGCTGACGATGAACGTGACGATGAACAGGACGCCGAAGGTCAGGGCCAGTCTGAAGGGCGTGCTGTGTCGCAGACTAGCGAGGCGCATGCAGGCTGTATCCGGTGTTTCTCACGGTGTGGAGGAGTTGCGCCTGAAAGGGCTTGTCGATCTTGGCCCGGAGCCTGCTGACATGGGTCTCAACGACGCTTGTCTTCGGATCGAAATGGAAATCCCAGACGCGTTCGAGAAGCATCGTTTTCGTCATTACCCGGCCTTCGCCACGCATCAGGACTTCGAGCAAGGTGAATTCGCGTGGCTGTAGTTCGATAACCTGCCCGGCCCGCCGGGCCTCTCTCCGGATCAGGTCGAGTTCCAGATCCGCTACTTTCAGGACAGTCTTTTGCTCCTGCACGGGCGGGCGCCGGGCGAGCGCGTTGACGCGGGCGAGCAGCTCCGAAAAAGCGAATGGCTTGACCAGATAGTCGTCGCCTCCTGCCTCCAGCCCTTCGACACGGTCGTCTACGCCACCAACGGACGTGAGGAACAGGGCAGGGGTGCCGACGCGGGCGGCGCGAAGAGACCGGACAATCGACAGGCCGTCCAGCCCCGGCAGCATCCGGTCGACGACGAGCACGTCGTAGGACTCGCGCTGCGCCTGAAACAGCCCGTCCCGGCCGTCACCCAGAACGTCGCAGCTGTGTCCGGCTTCGGCAAATCCCTTGGCCACGTATTCCGATGTCTTGCGGTCGTCTTCAACCAGGAGGATGCGCATGTCGTGTCTTCGCCAGTTTGTGTCCGTTCGGTGAATGTAACCGCTGTGATGCCGCTGCTACAACATACGGTTTTGTAAAGTCGTGGGATGTCGAAACCTTACCAAACCGTATGGTTCCGGCAAGGCGCCCGTATGACCCCGCCGATATCGTCCCTCTCGCTGCAATGGTGCGGCACCCACTGTTCCGAGAGGATACTATTATGAAAACAATCGTTGCCGCTACCGTTCTGAACTCTGTCGTGGCGCTCGGCTTCATCGCGCTCGCCATGCCTGTTCATGCCGCCGTTCCCTGCGAAGAAATGCTGAAGGAAATGCGGACTGCGAAGGGATCCGCCAAGCTGTCAGACGCCGACATGAAGAAGGTCGAGGACCTCGAGACCAAGGCTGTCGAGCGTTGCAACGCTGACGATGATACGCGCTCGGACAAGTTCCTCGCTGAAGCCATGCAGATCATGGGTAAGTAATAGGAGGACTGAGCATGACCATGGCAAACCAACACCTTGCCGAGCCGGAAAATCGCGTTCCCGAAGTGACTGTCGATTTCTGGCTCATCAAACTCATGGCGGTTACCATGGGGGAAACCGCGGCTGATTACCTTGCCGTCAATCTTGGCCTCGGCCTGACATTGACGTCCATCATGATGACTGTCGTCCTGATGATGGTGGTTGGAGCGCAATTCGCACAAAAGCGCTACGTGCCGGCAGTCTACTGGGCGGCAGTCGTTCTGATCAGCGTCGTCGGCACGCTGGTGACTGATAACCTGACGGACAATTTCGGCGTGCCGCTGGAAGCATCGACGATCTTCTTCACAGTCGCGTTGGCCGTCACGTTCCTCGCCTGGTATCTGATGGAAGGTACGCTTTCGATCCACACGATCTTCACCAACCGTCGCGAAGGGTTCTACTGGCTTGCAATCCTGTTCACGTTCGCACTTGGAACGGCTGCCGGCGATCTGGTCGCCGAGAAGTTCGACTTCGGATATCTGACGACCGCGCTCATCTTCGTGGCGCTGATTGCAACGATCGCTGCGGCTTATTTCATCTTCAAGGTGAATGGCATCGCTGCCTTCTGGCTGGCCTACATCTTCACCCGGCCGCTTGGCGCATCGTTCGGGGACTTGCTGTCGCAACCGAGCGAATACGGAGGCCTTGGCTTCGGAACGATCTACACGAGCTTCGCCTTCCTCGGCGCGATCATCCTGATCGTCGTCTACATGACCGCCAACCAGGATCAGCGAGAAACAACGGGGCTTTCTCATTGAAGAAGAGGGAGCCCGTCACCGAGGCACGGGCTCCCTTTTGTGTCCTGCAACCCGCTCATTCCAATCGTGTCTCATCCACACCTGGTCATCCGGTATTTCGGTGAAGCTCCGAGCTTTCGGAATTCTTTACAAATCCGTAAACAACCCGGCGGCCTTCGTTCAGGTTGGTGTCAGGCGGAGCCGAAATATGGCGGGCGTTCCCTAGAACCAAGAGAGCCCATTCATGGCCATTTTTCACGCGGTTGCTCGGCAGCGCAAATACCTCGATTCATTTCTGATTCTGACGGCGTTCTGGTTTCTGCTATTGGCCATTTTTCACGCTTGGCCCATGATTGACGTCCAGATCTCGGAGCTATTCTTTAGCAGTCCTCTCTGCGTGAATCTGCCTGCCGGGGATCAGTGCGGTAATTTCCCGCTGAGCAGGGACACATCGATCACGACCCTTCGATGGATCCTTTATGCGTTACCTTACGTCGCCGCAGGGATGGTTGTCGTAGCTTTGGCAGTCGCGGGTTTCTCACCCAGGCTGCGGCACCAGATGCCGGTTCATCGCCTTTGGGCGTCTCTGGTCAGTCTGGGCATCGGCACCGGGTTGATCGCCAACGTGTTCCTGAAGGCACATTCCGGCCGCCCACGTCCGATCCAGACCGATCTGTTCGGCGGCAAGATGGAGTTTATGCCGGCGGGATCGTTTGACGGAGCCTGTGAGAGGAACTGCTCGTTCGTATCGGGCGAGGCCTCGGGAGCGGGTTGGCTGATTTGCCTTCTTTTCCTGCTGCCGCCCCGCTATCGCACTTGGATCGCACCTCCGGTCATCCTGGCTTCGATCGGAACTGCAGCGCTTCGCGTGGCAGTCGGTGCACACTACGCATCCGACGCGACACTCGGTCTGCTCCTCTCCGTCACTGTCTTTGTCGGCATGCTCGCCTTCGAAGAACGGGTGGCAAACCGCTGATCTCGTATTCATTTCTGAGAGAGACCATGCCCGATTTTCTGACCGCCGCCCTGCTCGGCTCCATCGAGGGATTAACCGAATTCCTTCCTGTATCGTCGACCGCGCATCTCATCCTGGCAGGAAAACTGCTTGGCCTCCAATCGGCCGCGACCTTCGACGTCCTCGTTCAGCTCGGAGCAATACTGGCGATCATATCGATCTACTTCCATCGGCTCATCGCCATCGTGACCGCGCTGCCGACGAGCCGGGAGGCACGGCATTTCGCCGCCGCAATTATCCTCGCCTTTCTTCCCGCAGCGGTGATCGGAGCGCTCGCACACGACTTCATCAAGGCGGTGCTGTTCGAGAGCCCGGTCCTCGTGTGCATCGTGCTGATACTCGGGGGTATAGTGCTTCTTGTGGTTGATCGCGTCGCGCCGGAGCCACGCTACTTCGATGCTCGGCAATTCAGCTGGCCAATGTCGATTACTATAGGATTCGTTCAGTGCCTGGCGATGATCCCGGGCACATCTCGATCCGGTTCGACTATCGTCGGCGCTCTTCTACTGGGTGCCGACAAGCGATCAGCAGCCGAGTTCTCGTTCTTCCTCGCTATGCCGACCATGCTCGGTGCGTTCACGCTCGATCTTTGGAAGAGCCGCCACGGCCTGACCGCCGACCAGGGCATGATGATCGTGATCGGATTTGTATTTGCATTCCTGACTGCGCTTCTCGTTGTCCATCAACTTCTCGAATTCGTCTCCAAAAGAGGTTACGCTCCATTCGGTTGGTGGCGAATTGCCGTCGGGATTTTTGGTCTGATTGCGCTTCAGGTCGTCAGATGAGCGAAGCTGCCACGAGGGGAAGGGCGGTGGTTTTGGCGATATCGACAAGACTCACGAGAGCGCAGACACGGGTGATGGTTGCATGCGTAGAGCAGGGGTTTATTGCGCCGAAGGGGTCCGATCTTTCCACGTTGCGCGTTCTCGAGCTCATGGGGCTCGTTAAGCGGAACGACACGCGTCCGCAGAAATTCCTTCCAACCATGGCAGGCGAGGCGTGGGCTGCAGATTGGTCACGTCGTCGATCGCCTGATGCTGATATTCCACCGATGTGAACAATCGATCAGACCACTCGCTATCCCAACGGACCTCCATCCGAACCCCTTCAACGCGCGTTGCCGATACCGAACAACGAGTGGATTGAAGGCGATTGCGATGGTCACCAGCGAGGTCGTCAGAGCGATTTTCAGCGGGGTAACGATTAGCGTATCGACGCCCGTGGTCTCCGGCCATGCTACGCCTCGCTCGGGAAGTGCGACTTGTTCGACTTCACCATCCGCGCCTACTATCCCGACTGTGATTGGATTACCAATTAGAGGTTCCTGAGCCATCATGTTCTCCCTGGTCGAAACTCATGAGCGCCAAACCCCAAGCTCGGTTTCTCAGTATGGGGCATTAAGGCGACCTAGAGATGATAATGTCGGCTTCAGTCGGGTATCCCAGTTCGAGAACCTCCAACAGTCGATGCGGGCGCGCCTGACATGATGATGTGCGCGTCACGCCACCAAGCCAATTGCGAGTCCCAATCCCGCTAGAGCTGCCAAACCTCCAGCGGTGCGGGCAATGAGTTCGCCCCTGCTGTCACTCAGGCGTGCGGTTATGAAACCTGCGACAAGGCCGAGTCCGTGCAGCAGTGCAGTTGCCGCGACAAAGCCCGAAGCATAGGTGAAGGCGGTCGCGTTCGCCGGCATTTCTGATCCATGCGCGTGCCCGTGGAAAAGAGCGAAGAGGCCGACGACCGCCATTGCAACCGTCGTCGGCGTCTTAATTCTAAGCGCGACCGCGGCTCCCAGGACAACAACCGACAATGCGATCCCAATTTCGACCATCGGGAGATCGACGCCCGCGACACCAAGCACGCCGCCAACCATCATGATGCCTACGAAAGCCGCTGGCACGAGGAATATCGCCCGGCCGCCGAGTTGGTATGCGAGTAGGCCCACCAAAACCATGGCAAGCGTATGGTCTATGCCGGAGATCGGATGGGCGAAGCCATGGACGAAGCCCGATGTCGGCCCTATCCCGGTATGCGCGGATGCAACGGCGGGTATCATGAACGTGGTCAGAACGAAGGCGGCGCGGGTCAAAAAACGGGGCATCTTCTTCTCCAAGGATATCGTGCTGTTCACATGTGATCCGAACCTGTCCTACAACGCAAGTAGTCAAACTGCGTATTTCTGACGCCTTGGCTTGACGATAGAGGCGGACCGCAGTTGCCTACGATCCGCCCGATCGGAGTTCGATGAGCGATTTCTTGAATGCTGCAACCAAGTGTACGGCTTCCACGCGAAACCCGCGCTGAGCCTCAGCGACTTACGCGGGGCAAGCACCCGTCACTCGAGCGTGCTCATGGGCACATGGTATTCGCCGGTGTTGCTTGCCTACTCTTGCATTCCGCTATCTCGAACTCCGATCGACGACCGACATGCGGTCATCCGTTGCGGCTCAGGCTCTTGTGGGCGCGGTCTCGTAGGAACCGCCTTTTGTAAGGATGGCCCAAATCGTGCGCGCGTTTTTGTTTGCCAGAGCGATCGCCGCCACCTTGAACGGTCTTCGTCGCTTTAAGGACGCAGTCCAGCTTTTGTTGTCATCCGTTTTCGTGTTCCGAATTACCGACATAGCTCCTGTGACGAGAAGCGACCGCAAATCCGCATTCCCCATTTTTGTTATGCCGCCGATCGTGATGCTTTCCCCACTAGAGAAAGACTTGGGCGTGAGACCTGTCCATGAAGCGAAGTGGCGGGCAGATTTAAAGACGCCAATGTCTGGCACGAAAGCCTTGATGGCGGTAGCGGTCATTGGTCCAAGACCCGGGATGGTCATCAGCCTCCTCATCTCGTCATCCTCCTTCGCTTGGCCTTTTAATGTTTTTTCGAGACTTTCGATGTCTTTGGTAAGGGTATCGATCTGCCTGGCAATGATCTTTAATGCTGTAATAGCTGAAGGCGGTAAGCTCTTGCTTTGTCGATCGCGGACAATCGAGATCAACGACGAGACATTCGATGTCCCGGGCCGCGCCACGATACCCAGTTCAGCGAGGTGGGCGCGCAGCGCATTCACAGCACGAACGCGTTGGCGAACCAGGAGCGCTCTTGTTTTGAATAGCATTGTCGACGCCTGATGGCTCGTGGACTTCAATGGGACGAAACGCATTGACCTCCTGAACAAGGCTTCATGGATGGCTTCAGCATCATTGGCATCCGTCTTGTCGCGATTCACAAAGGGTTTCACGTATGCTGGATGGATAAGCCGCACCTGATGGCCCAGCGCCGATATCGAACGCCCCCAGTAATGGGCTGTCGAGCACGACTCCATTGCAACCACACATGGTGGTAATTTGCTGAAGAAATCCAAAATGGCTGCTCGGGAAACCCGTCGATTGAACAACGGGTCGCCGGCGGCGTTGGCTCCATATACTTGGAACACGTTCTTCGCTATGTCTAATCCGATGGTCGCAGCATACATGGGCCAATGTCCTCCTGGGCTAGTGAAGCCTGTCCAGGATGCACTAAATTTGCGACGTGGATTTTGGCATCGAGGAGCGGTGGCGGCTTGGAGACGAGAAGAGCGGGACTAAGTCTGTCGATGCTCTTATTGGTGCGCGCCTAAAGGAAGTCAGGAAGAGGGCAGGGCTGTCCCAAAGGCCGTCGCCGAGCGACTGGGGATATCTTTCCAACAGTGCCCGAAATCTTGCGTTTCGCGATCTCGACAAGGTGCCACCGTTTTAAATCCAAGCTTACTCTCTCAGTGTCGGGCCTAGACGGAAGATGACGCCTTGCACAGCTCGGCGAGTGGGGTTCGATTTCAGAACGTAGATAGTGGAAGATGGCCCTTTCAGCAGGGCGTGGAACCGGCGGGAGCATCGAGTGCTCGCTGTAGCGCTCACCGGGGTCCGCCGCCTGCTCCTAAGTAAAGCGTTGGCGACCACAGTCTTATCGCCCCTTAAACCAGATCCCGTTTCGGCGAGTGCAAAGCCCTTTGTTACCATTTCGTCGCACTCGATTTATCCACACCGTGGTGGCGGAAGGCGAGAGCGTCATGTACCGGCCTCTTGGTCACCGACGCGCGGTCGCCTAGAGCGTCCGAACAAGTGCGGCGTATACCTAGACGTCTCGCAAGCATGGAGCTGGATCGTCAGCATCGTCTTGCGAATTCGGAGTGCTCTTTCGAAGGCGGTGACACGGGTAGGAGCTTGGAGCCAGCTTTGACAGATAAAACCTCTCCGGCGCGTACGTCCGTAATGTCTTCCTCGCATCGTCGAGACCGTCAACCTGCCTTGGCTAATGGTGCACGTCGCAGCAGAAGCCAAGGTCGAGCGTGTCGCGCAGGAAATTGGCGTTGGGATTTCATAACCCGATCAAACGATAGGCCCGGTAAGCGATTGGTAGGTTTTCCGGTAGATGTGGTTGCCTGACAGCCTGAGCATCGAATCTTGGACGAATCCCGATCCCGTCCGCAACCCGTCTCTCTTCCGCGATTTCTCCAGCACCAACGCGATCCGCGGGGAACGAACGGTGTGGAACTGCTCCAGCGCTCGGTCGACAGGTTCATCGGAGTGAGGATGTTCGCAAGTACGACCCAGTCCTCGAGCGCCATCGCCGCTCCCTGCGCCACGCTTGGAGACGTGGCATGTGCGGCGTCCCCGATCAAGACGAGGCGGTCTGCTATCCAGCGTCGTGCTTGCACCTCCTGGAGGGCCGCGCGATGGACCTGCACATCACTGCGCAACCCGGCGACGACTGGCCCCAGTGCACCGCCGAAATCCCTGAACAGTTCCTTCAGATTAGCTATGGAGCCATCTGCGAATTCGGGGGACGGAGGGATGCTGGGAGGATTGTGGCTCCGATCCGTCGTGCGGAAGGGCGTGAAGCCAGCTGACGAGCGCTCGCCCGACCCTCCCTAGGCGGCGCCATCTTCATCAAGCAGTACCTTAATGAGCGTGCCCTCGTCTCTCAGACCACTGCGGAATGCGAGCACAATACGTTTGGCAAGCTCTTCTCGATGCATGTCCAATGCGATTTGCTTCGTCACACAAACGTGGTCAAAAACGCGCTGGCAGATCGCTAGGTCGCGAGGCGATAGGATCGACGCCTCTCTTGTCTCAAACACCGAAATCCCTTGTTTCATTGAAGGCCTGCAATCCGATGGCTGTATTGCGTGGGGTCCATGAAGAACAAAAATTCGTCGATCAGTTCAGCTTGATCGGGCCTCCCGCTGATCCGAAGAAGGCTTCTGTCGTCGCCGATAAATGCGGCTTGAAGGCCGAGGAACTTCGCATGAGCTAGTATCATGTCAGACGTCTTCGCGACATCCGGACGCTGCGAATTCAGGTCGATGAAACAGTTCAGTAAGTCCCGCATTGAAATCGGCCAAAAAAGACGCAGAGCAGTGAGTTGAGTTCTGTCTGCCAGGCGAAAAATAATTCAGCTTTGTTCTGCGTTCAACCAAAAAACAGTGGCCGCTACGTCCGTCCGGCAGGGCCGGAAACCGTTAACGGTTGCCAATAAAGCCTTGGTGTCAGGCCAATCGTTCCGGGTGCTTAGTCTCGATGGGCATGGAGAAAGTGAAGCGATGCATTTTCTCGTCGAACAAAACCGCTAACGTTCCTCCGTGGGCGCGAGCGATATCTATGAAATGTAGAGCCCTAACCCCAACCCCTGGCTTTTCGAACCCTCCGCTCGGTCAAAAGGTTGAAAAGCTTGTTGAGAGATTGCACCGGGGTTGGCTCGCCACTGTCATCGACGCTCAACTCGAATTGATTATCCGTAGTGATTGCCTTCACCCGCACGGGATGGTCTGGCGCACCGTGCATTAGGGCGTTTCCAAGGAGATTGGAGAACATCTGTCCTGTCCGCACATGGTCGATCCGCGGCGCAGCTTCGATCTCCACGGACACCTTAATCTCTCTTTCGGGATGGGCGATTTTGAACTCCTGAACGACGTGCTCGATCGTGTCCTCAACGGTTCGGCCGGGATCGAAGTCAAGATTGATCCTGCCGCCGAGCCTCGCGCGCGCCAGGTCCCATGACGTTGTCTACAGGCCGCCATGCGCACCAGGCTTGCCTTCATCATGCGTAAGAGTTGTGGCGACTTGTCGTTTAAGCCATCACGTAGAAGCCGGTTGATACCCGGCGTCCACGCCGGGGATCAGATTACGATGATTGTGGCCAAGTACGGCGATGAATTGTTCCCAAACCTCGGACCGCTTTCTTGCGTGGTCGAGATCAATCTGTGCGGCGTCAGCCTGTCTCTGGCGTCAAGATGGTAGGCGATCAGTTCCGCGAAAAGTTTAAACGTTCCTACGGGGTTGTTCGCCTTTTAGTTTTGAGTATTCGCACGGCTCTCTGCCCTCGGCACAAAACCTACCGAAAATCCGAACAGGCGCCCAATTCTTTCCAGTGTTTCCAGTGTCGGGTTTGCTTTGCCGGTTTCGATCTCAGCAACTTGACGCCGCGTAAGTGCCAGCGTTTTGGCAAACTCTTCCTGGGTCATGCCGAAACTCTTCCGGATTGCCGCTACTGCGCCGGGCAGCCTTAAATCACCGGTTCGAGCTCGCTCAGCAAGCGTGCGCCGGTTCTCAAGAACCTGTTCTTTTGTAGGCTTTTTCCAGCGAGCCACTCAGATTTTCTCCGGCATCATAGCTTCGCCTGCAAAACGCTATCGGCGATTTCAGTGCACCGTGCCATTGCGCGCTCTAAAATTTCTGGAGCTGCCGCCAGGTTTTTCGCAATGCTCGGCGCCTCACAGAGTCGTTCTGCAAACGTCAGAAGTGCGGACGCGAGTATCTTTTGCTCAGTGAGATCGGGAAACAGTTCGGCGCAAATTTTCTTCCAATCAGGGAAATGATCCCGGCCGGCATCTCGCATCGTGGCCCATCTGGTGGAGCGAACGATCCCCTCCTTGGCGAGCCGCATTGGAGCGAAATCAAAGAGCGGAGACAGACGGACAGTTCCGTCTTGGAACTTGGTGAGCGCGGTATTTCGACCATGATTGTCGGGATTGCCGAGAGCCAGGTTGGCGATGTCCCGTTTGAGGTACTCTACGACGTCCGCGAGGGGATCGGCGGAATATTGGCGCAGAATGTCGATATAGGCCTCATGCGTGCCAACATATCCGAAGTCGGCAACGCCAATGGCCGAAACAAGGCTTTCTTGACCCAGCCGAACGGTTCCACCTCCTTCTCTCTTCTTTCGATCAAAACGGGGAATGATCAGGACGCCTTCGGCATAGGCCGACGGTTCACTGACATTGAGGCCGATCTTTTGAGCGATCTGCGAATAGAGGGCTTCGCCTTCAAGAATGAGCCGGTCTACGGGCTCATTGCTGCGGACCAGCTTGACGATCACATGCCGCACGGCCTCATCGTCGGACACGAAGCTGTCGGGATAATAAAGGCCATCGATAGCCTTGGTCATGGAGACCTTTGGCCATTCGCCTTGCAGGCCACTTGAGCCCGAAGCAAGCATACCAAAACGATCGGCTACTTCCATGAAACGATCTGATCGTTCAAGGATCTCAGCCTCTGTTACTCCTTGGCGCTGCACACCGTGTAGCCGCTGCTTCTCTGCCTCAGCGGCTTCTTTTATGCGGACATTACCTATTCCGCCTACGGCAGAGCGGAGAAGCAGAGGAAGATCCGAGCTGCGTGCTCCCTCGCTGAGGCCTAAATGTTCTGCCAGCTTGCGCCTTGCATGTCCTTGCGGCATTAGATCGAGCAGGAATGGTGGCCACGTTGAGGTATATCGATTCTCGAGGTCAACGGGATATCGGATTGAAAGTGCGCGATTGTCATTTGCCGCGTTTCCTTCTGCAAAATCCACCGATGCGAACCGTATAAAGTAATCGAGATCGTAATCGACTATCGACGCACCCTGAAAGCCGGCTGCGTCGCTCTTGAGTTCAAGTGCCGCGGCTTGATGCCATTCATCTTTGAAATGGATTTCAAGAGTGAGAAACATTAATTGATCCCTTTGGTGGACCAATATATTTCATATTCTTGGTTATTCAACCCATTTAAGGGGTGTATATAAACTGAGCTGTCCGGTTTTGCCTTTTCTGTGATCAAGACGGCCTGATGCGGTCAGGGGACGACAACGCAGGATTGACGCGGCCCTCAATACGGCTCGGCAAGCACCTTCGCCAATTGTCGAGAGCGGGCGCGAATTGCGAAAACCTGCCGCGCCAGTCAACACAAGACCGTGGGCAACAGTTTGCGCGGTTATCCCAACGCGGCCCGCGGCTGCACGGAGCCATCGCAACCTCGCGCGCCAATTTGATCGCAGTGATCCCGGTACGCGAGCATTCGTATGAGAATGGTCCTGCGTGTGATTTCTTGACGAATGGCGTTCATCTTCCGGTGGTTGGCAGGGGTGTCTGCTGAACCTAATGCGGAAATAGAGGGAATGGCAAGGGGTAAACGAAATGCGAATTGGGAGGGCCGTACGAACGCGGCGCTAACCGCATTAGCGCCTCGACGCTTTTCGAGACTACGCGCGCGCTGGTTGTTTCCGATGACCTGCGCGAGATGAATGGGGCCGTCAACGTCCCGCCAACGCTCGACACCGGCAAGCTTTTGCAATGTGTCAGAAAAGCAAACTGCCAGGTTCTTTGCTGACTTTTCGAGGCTTCCATCCGGCGTCGCTAATCGTATCTGCCGCCGGGAGGCCGAAGCCTGGGCGATGACGCAACTTGCAAGCGCGGTGGAGGCCGGAGAAGACGATCCTGAAACGGCGGCCAACCCGGCCGCGGCTGGTCTCGATCATGTCGGCGACGAGTTGGACAGCAGGTTCAACGAGGCGACCGAATAGCCGGAGCGTAACGACGGGTTAGCGCCTGCCCAGCGCCGCCGGTTCTCGCCGGCGGTGTCTTGTCACTATCATCTAGGCAGGTCGGTGCCTGAGGTTGCGCTGCCGCTGCAGCCAGACTCCTTGCGGCCACGCGATCGGTTTGTGGGTAGGCAATACCGCTGAAGCGCGGCTCGGGCGCGACGGTAGTGGTGACGCGCCGGTCTGCTGGCGGCGTATCGGCCACAGGTTCATACGCTCTGACCCTCGGCTTCGTTGCGGTCTGAACCGGACGGCGCCCGGTCAAAGGCCGCGTGCCGCGCCGCATTGCGGCAGTCTCGATGCGCGGTTCGCCAAAGCGCGGCCGCGTTTTCTGCAGGCCTGGGCCCGCAACCTCCGCAACCGCACCTCGCTCTCTTGCATCGTCCTGACCTTGGGCCGGGCCGCTTCGCCGGTTCGTGTCGACCGCACCCGAGGGACAGCACCCAAAACCGGACCTCGGGTTTTGCTCAACCAGACCGAAAGGACACCGACCATGGCACCGCTCAACCGTTCTGCTGCGACGAATCGCTCAACTACGCCCCGCGCGACGACCCTCGAAATGGTCCGGCATGCCTGCCCGGACACCGCCCAGGCAATGCGCATCTCGGAAAGCTTTGGCCTATCCGTTGTCGACAGCGAGGGAATCCGCGACCTGCACCGCCAGCAGCTTATCGATGGCGCCGAGGCGATGAAGGACGGCCTCGGCGAGAAGGCGATGCAGATCCATATGCAGCGCATCGTCGGCTCCTTCGTCGGATCGGCTCACGGAGCCGGGCTGTTTTATAGCCGCTCCGTCACCGAGGCACGCGATCTGACCGCCAGGCTTAGCAACGATCTGCGCGACGAAGATCTCGAGGGTCCGGTCGGTTTCGACAGCCGCGCCCAGAGAAAACGCGAATTCGCCGCCGTCATGGGGCTTCAGGCCCATGTCCTGCGCATGGCGGCCGAGGGCGCCGTTGTCGCTTACGAAGACATTACCGGCGAGACCTGGAAGCCCTATGAGCGCAGCGGCTCGCCGAATCCCGCGACCTCGATCGACCAGCGCGCCGCGTCACTACAGATATCGGCTTTCGACTGAAGGCGCACGCTCACTGATCCATCTCGAAAGGCCGGCCTCGTCCGGCCTTTTCTCGTGTCACTCAAGGCGGCCCAGGCGCCGAGCGCGGCTCATCCCGGTTTGCGGTCTAGCCCGAGGGCGACATGAAAGCGGCGCAACGGACAAGCCGTCCTCCACTGTCGTTTCGGCCCAGCGGTCCTTCTATCTCCAGCACGATCTTGACGAGCCGGGTGCGCCGCTGCCGCCCGCGCGCTGGTCGACCGCCGTGACGAGCCGCGATCGGCGCGGTGTCGAAGATGAAGGAAAAGACGATGAGAAAGCCAAAGAAAACGTCAATGAAATTATCTGGCGAGACCGATGCTGTGCGCCCGGACGTCTACACACGGATCACCGATATCATGCTCGCTCAGTTGGAAGAGGGCGTGCGCCCCTGGGTCCAGCCGTGGAGTGCCGCCCGGCATGCGGGATGCGTGTCGCGCCCGCTTCGCTTCAACGGCGAACCCTATTCCGGCATCAATGTCCTGCTCCTCTGGTCTGAGGCCGCAAGCCGCTGCTTTGGTGCCAGCACCTGGATGACGTTTCGCCATGCGTTGGAACTTGGAGGCAACGTGCGCAAAGGCGAGACCGGGACGATGGTCGTTTATGCCAACCGCATCAGGAAGACCGAGACCAACGCCAACGGCGACGACGTCGAGCACGAAATCCCGTTCCTGAAAGCCTATACCGTTTTCAATCTCGAGCAGATTGAAGGCCTGCCTGCGGGTTTTGGCGCATCGCCGCAGACGCCGGCCTTCAAGCCTGTCGAGCGTCTCGAGCATGCCGACGCCTTTTTCCGGGCAACGGGGGCAACGATCCGCCATGGTGGTGCGGCAGCCTTCTATGCGCCCGAGCGGGATGTGATCCAGATGCCGCCGATAGAAGCGTTTCGCGATGTCGAGAGCTATTATGCGACGCTCGCCCATGAGGAAATCCACTGGACGGGGCCATCACATCGCGTGAACCGCGATCTTTCCCGCTACGCGAAAGACCGCTCCGAGCGGGCGCGCGAGGAGCTGATCGCCGAACTCGGCGCGGCGTTTCTCGCCGCCGATCTCGGCATTGTCCCGGACCTTGAGCCGCGGCCCGACCACGCAAGCTATCTCGCGTCCTGGCTTGAGGTGCTCCGCGGCGACAAACGCTTCATCGTCCAGGCTGCAGCGCAGGCGCAAAGGGCCGTGGCTTATCTGCATGCGTTGCAGCCCGGTTCCGCCAAGATGGCGGCATGACGTGTTGCAAGTCGGTTTCTGTCGCAGCCGACTTGCATGAATTACCTAGAATACGTATTTTACGTAGGTGAATGGAGGTTCTCATGAAGCAGTTTTCGTTTTCCGATATGAACCGGGCCTCCGGTGAAATCCTCGAGGCAGCATTGATCGAGCCGGTCGCGCTTACCAAGCGCGGCAAGGAGAAACTCGTCATTCTGACGGCGGAACAGTATCGGCGCCTCCTCGGCGGCTCGCACACGCTCGCCTACGGCCTCGACGATGCCCCGGATGCCGTCCATGCAGAACTGATGACCGGCCTCGACGCGCTGCTCAAGGACGATCATGTTTGATGCGGGCGACGTCGTCCATTTCCATTATCTCTGGAAACGACAGGCCGATGCCGGCGAGGAAAGCGGCCGCAAGGCCCGCCCCGTCTGCGTCGTCGTGCGGACGCCCGATGTCCCGGGCGCCGTTTTCCTCTTCGCCATCACCTCGCAGGCCCCGCATGAGGATCGCCTGTTTTTGCCGATCAGCCAGATCGAATGCCGCCGTGCCGGCCTCGATTTTCCCTGCTGGATCATCCTCGACGAATATAATCGCGTCGAGCTCGACAAGGCTTTCGACTTCGAAACAAGCAGGCCACTCGGCAGCTTCAGCCCGGCCTTCCTGAAAAACATCGCACGCACCGTCAAGGATGCAGCGGCAAGCAGCAGGCTGGCGACGGTGAACCGATCATAGCCGGTGGCACCGTCGCGAGTTCCGGCATCAGGCCGATCACGTCGGCTCCGTCCTGAATTCCTATTTGGCACATCGGAGCGAAGTCACGCGGCCAGCCTCTGGTGCCTTCAATTCCCGATACTGGGTATGCTTGGCAACGCCGTCCGGAATCACGCCGGACGCTGACGGTGCCATGGTCGGGCCCATCCTCAAGCTACGGCTCGCCCACCGCGGTCTCGATGCGGCTTGTCTGACCAAAAAACGCCTCGCGGGCTCGGCTCGATCGTCTTCCCGCAACGGCTTGCTCGTTTTCTTCCCCTGGCCACGCCCACCCCATATGACCGGTCATGTGGGGACCCCGGATCTGCGGCCATTCCTCGCGAGACAAGAAAGCCTCGGCTAATTGCCGTCCTCCACTTCGTTTCAGCCACAAGGGGTGCGGTCCGATCGTTTCCGGTCTTGTCGACAGCCATCGAGGCCGCGATGGGCGCGGCACGAGCAACTGAAAAGGATCAAGACAATGGCAACCATCGGCTCATTCACCGCTTCCGAAAACGGCTTTTCCGGCACCATCAAGACCCTCAACCTCAACGTCAAGGCCAAGATTATCAGGGTCGAACGCTCCTCCGACGACGCACCGGACTTCAGGGTTCTGGCCGGCAATGTCGAGTTCGGTGCCGGCTGGCAGAAGCAGGCCCGTGAAACCGAGCGCGACTACATCTCGGTCAAGCTCGACGACCCGAGCTTCCCCGCCCCGATCTACGCGACCCTGACGGAAGTCCAGGGGCAGGAAGGTCTGCAGCTTATCTGGTCGCGCAGCACGCGCCGCTGACGAATTGACCCGAAAGCCCCGCTCGATCCGAGCGGGGCTTTCGGTGTGTCACTTGTTAAGCGCATCCTTCAGCGCTTTGGCCGGCTGGAAGCTCAGCTTCTTGGCGGCTGCGACCTTGATGGTCGCACCCGTGGACGGGTTGCGCGCTTCGCGCTCGGGCGTCGCCCTGACCTTGAACTTGCCGAAGCCCGGCAGCGAGGTCTCGTTGCCGGCAACCGCAGCCTCGGTGATGGAGGCGATCACCGCCTCGATGATCATCTTGCCCTGCGCCTTGGTGAGACCATGCTCCGCTGCAATCTTGTCTGCGATTTCGTTTGTCGTGGTCATTTGCTTCTCCGCATCATTAATGGTCGAGAATCCCTGCCATCGGCGACGATCGTTGTCATCGACGCGGTGCAGCAAAAGCACTTGGCCATGCCGGATTTCCACAACTACCGACCGATTTATAGCCTTTCGTCTTCTTCCTGCGTGCAATGGCCAGGAAGTGGATAGCCGCTTCCCGTTCGCTGTCGAAGACTTCGCTTTTCTCGCCGCCCGCCTTGCCGATGCGTCCCCATGAACGAACGACCGAGGCCTCGCCGAACAATGTCGGCTGAATAGAGATGGCGTAGTATCGAGCCATGTTCCGGGTGGCATCGATGCGCTGGCAGTAGAGATGGAATGGATAGTTCGGCATTTAGGCAAGGTCGCCGAATTGGGTCGCCTCCGTCCAACGAGAGTTTTGAATCGATCACTGAGGTTCGATTCACATCGGTGATGATTTCTGGCTATCGGCGCTTTCTCCCGATAAAGGCCGTTCACCATTAAAGAAAGGGGAGCGTCGTCGTGCAAGAGGCAATCAAGATCGACAATCGTGGTGATTTCGGGCTCTGGGCGATCGAGGTGGCAAAGCTGATCGTCAGTGAGGAAGGGTTCGAATTGGCACGGGCTGCCCGCGACGGCTCCGAAGATGACGTCCGCGCGGCAGGCGCCGCACTCGGCCAGGCGATCACCAATGCACTGCTCGAAGTCTACGACGGTCTCCTTGAAGGCGCGTCGGCCGAGTGATCGCCACGATCACGTCGGGATTGGCGGCATATCGCCCTCGACCACGCGCCAGACCCAGGCGCCAAGATCGGGCCGCGCTTCTATCATTTTCTTGAGTGCTTCCTCAAAATCAGCGCCGGCCGACGGCGGCACGATGTAGAGCGCATGCGGCCGCGGTTTCGTCTCCAGCAGCATCGCGTTGGCCAAAGGTCGGTTTCGGCCAAGGTTGAAACGCAGACCCTTGACCGACTTCAAGCGTAACCGCGTCAACCGCCCGACGAGTTTTTGCTCGAAAGCATTTTCGATCGGCAGCCACTGTTCACTGACGCACATCAGCGCGATCTCGTCGATGGTGACGATCCCGGCTTTGCCGCTGCCGATCGTCGCGATCAGCATCAGGTGCAGGTTTTCCCCGCTTTGCCAGAGAGCAAATTCCGCTTCGAAGCGGCGCTGCACGCTCTTCCAGGCCGTGTCTTCAAGATAAAGCCGGAAGCCCGGCATATGCTTGACCACCACGAGCCGGCCGTCTCTCGCCTCCGTAAATTCCTTGACCTCGCTGACAAGCAACATCAGGCGCTTCGGACCTTGCTGGAAAAGACCAGCCATCTTCTGCGCCTGCCTGTGTTCGATCGCTGTCTTATCCTCGGCCCTGAAAGGCTCGGGAATGAGCAACCGCTCCGACAGGCTCTCGCCGCGCACCGCCATGTTGCCGGCGGCCTCCAGCAGATGATGATAGACCTGCCACCAGTGGCGCTTTCCGGCCCAGTGCGCGGTCCATTCGGTCAGGCCGCTCTCATGCCACAGGAAATGCAACAGGGCGCGTAGCGACAGCTTTCTGCTTTCCGCTTTCACGCTTTCGCCGGTAGGTTCCGGTACGCCGGGACGATTGCTCCCGGCGCGCTTGGAAAGGGAAAAATCAAGCTTCAATGAGGCTGACCCGAGAGAGGCATCAATCTGGATTGCACTTCCCATCAGCGGGCCGAGCCCGGACAATTCGTAGGGCGGTTCATAGGAGGGACATGCTGGGTCATGGCCTTCACCGGAAAGCGGCATGCGCTTGATGACCAGTTGATTGCCGATATCTGCGATGTACATCGGCGCCGCCTGCTCACGGCAGAGACACAGCGGTCGGACTTTGGCGCGGTAGGCGCGGGCCAGCAGTCCCGCGAAATCCGGGTGATCCTCATCGCATTCGACACTATCGAACCGGAACCGCCTCATGGCAACGGCTGCCCGCAGCGGCCGATGGCAAGCAGGAAGGGGTGCCCAACGAGAGGGAAACCTGTCTGCTCAGACCGGGCGATTGTGCCGGGTGGGAAGAGCCAGCTCAAGGCCGCGCGGCCCCTCCGATTTTCTCTCCGTTCCGTTTCACTGCACTTCGACAAAATCGGTTCCTCCGCGCGCCGGCTCCGCCGGTCGTGTTCCACGAGCCTGGACCTGCCTCTCCCCACCCTGCGTGCCGCCGTCATCTTCCACAAACGTCAAGGAGACGACGATGACCATCGACCAGCATATCGAAGAACTGCGCGCTGAAGCCCGTAACGCCGAAACCACCTGGGAACGCCGGGCGCTTGAAGCCGAGCTCGACCTGGCGCTGGCCGAGCGCGAAGTCATCTGGGCCGAACTCGACGGCCGCATCGAGGTCGAGCCCCCATTTTGAGGCGGCCCACGGCGCGCTTGATCTGGACACGCCGGATCGACCGGCGTGTCCAGATGCTGCTGTTCAATAGCCGTTGTCTTCGAGATAGGTTTCAATGGCAGCCTGCATGATAACCGTCATCTTCACTTCGTTTTCATGAGCCGCTCTCACGAGACGCGCCTTCATCTCCTGCTCCAGCGGCACATTGACGTAAAATTTGATGGCGCGGTCTTTGGCGCGCTTCAGGCTTTTCAGGCGCCGCCGGGTATCGTCCTGATCGGCAGCCCGCTTTGCGCTTCGCCGTTGCCGCTCGTCTTCGGGAAGGCGCGGAAGCGCCGTTTGGCGGCCGCGGTCATTGTCGAGAGGCGCCGGAGCCTGATCGTGCAAATCGGCGGCTTGCTCGTCAGCGGCAACCTCAAGCCGGCCTTCGTTTGTATCCTGAACTGCAGGCTTTCGGCGTGGCGCGAGAGAGAACTGCTTGAAGTCGATCGCCCCTTTGTTCATGCCGCCGCCTCAGCCGGTCCGGCCACCTGGCGAATGTCGATCTCATCGACCAGCGCCTTTACTTCGAGACGCGCCTTCCGGACTGAGTCTGTCACGTCCTGCATCTGGAGTGTCCCGAGGCCGTTCTGGATCTCGCGATAGATATTGCGTTCGTAAAGCTCGGTTTCCAGAAGCATCGTATGGTAGTGCGCATCGAGAAGACCTGCCACGAACGGCCGGATGTAGCGATAGGCTTCAAGATTGCGGCCGGGCAGCGTGATACGGGTGCGCACGTTCATATGCACGATCGATAAACCGAGGCGATCGTTGATGTCGTTCACCTCAGCGACGGTTTGGCCGGCGGCCTCGATTTCCTTGATGCCCGGCTGTACCGGTGAAAGGACCACGTCCGACGATCGAATGATCGTCGTCTGCAGCACGCTATCGACACCGGGCGCATCGATCAGGACGACATCGAAAAAGCTGGCGAGCTTCTTCAGGAAATCGTCGATTGCCCGTTGGGTCGCCGCAATCGTCACCTCGATATTATCCGGTACATTGCCCTTGCTGTGGCAGAGCTTCCACCAGCCGGCCAGATTTTGACGGCTGTCGGCGTCAATCATCAGGACGCGCTGATCCGATAGAGCGTATTCGCCGGCAATCAACGTCGCCATCGTTGTCTTGCCGGCGCCGCCCTTGTTACTGACGACTGCATAGGTCCGAGGCATGACCTTCTCCCGCTACGGAACTGTTTCGGCGCCATGCTCGAAATATGAACTATAATAGGTCAAAAATTGCAGACGTCCAGTCGCTTTTTGCTTGGGTGCATCACATCCCAGATCATCCACTAGGTAGTCCGATGACACTCTTTCGAAGCATTGTCTCATATCTTGTGGAAGATCATCCGCACCCCATGAGTCCTCTAATTTTCACTATATAACTTTCACTTTCCTCTTTCCAGCAACGCTATCGATGTTTCACACGAGTTGGTCATGTGATGTGGAAGGGTCAAACTTCCGATGAGTGTTACGAGTATGAATGTGGCCTTTACGGTGCCAGGTTAAGTTTGGCTTTTATGAACTGAAATAGGTTATATTGGTTTGGCAGGATACGCAAATTTGTGATACAAATTTGCTGACGATCGGCGGACGGGCCGCCGATGCCGCCTGCGGCGAACACGTGAAGAGACGACGGCATGGTCGAAAATGGAAGGTCACGACCTGCGGTGCCTGCTGTCAAGGAGCGTAAGGAGCGTGTCGTCCATGCGCGTTTTTCCGCGCCAGAGCTCGCCGCTGTCGAAGTCGCAGCCAGGCAGTCGGAGATGTCGGTGTCGGCGTTTATGCGCTCATTGACGCTTGATGGTGCCGGCATCTTACCGTTCCTGTCGGAAGACGATCGGGTGGTTTTTGAGCTTCTTCATCGTGACCTGCGGGCCATTGGAGTGAACCTCAACAGTCTCGTTCGGCGCTCGTATCAACGTTCCGTTCCGGCAGACGCCATCGCTGACCTGCGCGAGCTGCAGCCCCTTGTCGCGGGCCTTGCTCTTGAGTTGCAGCGTCTCGCCAGCCGGCCAGGCCGTAGGATTGGACGTCGGGACTGATGGAAATTTTTCTCGGCGCCTTTACGGCGGAATGGGAGCAGCGCCGAGCGGCATACCTGCACGAGCGGTTGATCGGCCGAAATTCTCCCAGTGAGGAGGAAGAGCGCCGGCGGCGGGGAGTTGCTTCAGGCGGCGGCGTTGGCGGCCGTCTCAATGTCGGCGGGAGAGCCGCACGTGAAGGCCTCGCGTGGCCCGGGCCGGCGCCGCGTTCGATGGCAACACGGTTTGCCGGACTTGCCGGCGGAAGTCAGCCCGCGGTCGTGAAGATGACATCGTTCGGCGGCGGCGGACGCCTGGGCGCCATGGCGAGCTATATCTCTCGAAACGGCGATGTGGCGATGGAAAATCAGGCGGGCGAAGAACTGCGCGGCCGGGGGGCGGTCGCGGGCCTTTCTGAGGACTGGGCGCACCTGATGGGCAACCGTGCCGAGAGCCGCGACATCGGGACATTTCGTATCGACGTCAAGCGGAGGCCCGATGAAGGGCAGGCGCTGGACGCGTGGGCCCGCGATATCGTGAGTACGGCGCTGGGAAAGCGCTCGTTTGCATTCGCCGTGCAAGAGCGTCAGGACCATTACCGGATCGATGGTGTTGCCGTCTTGCGAGACCGGGCCGGCGAGCGGCTGACAGCTGATGAAAAGGCGCAAGAGATCGTTCAGGCGCGAATGTCGGAAAACGGGGGCCGATCGGCCGAGTTCCATTTTACCGGCTATGGCAATGGCGTCGAATATGGGACCGCACGTTTGCGCAAACTCGTCGAGCGAGCTGACGGTGGCGTTCGAGACAATCGCGGGGAGACGATAACGGACGCCAAACTGGCGGGCGATCTGGTGCAACTGCAGTGGAGGGGCGAACTGCATAGCCGCAAGCCGCGCGATGTAATGCACCTTGTCATGTCCGCGAGGGCCGGAACCGATGTCGAGGCTTTTCGCGCGGCGGCCCGAGAGTTCCTGGCGGCGGAGTTTGGTCAGCACCGGTACGTTTTCTCTCTTCATGATCCAGGTCAGGATCCCAAAACCGAGTCGGCCGGCGGTAAGCGACCGCACGTCCATGTTCACGCAATCGTTGCCATGCGATCCGAGGACGGCGAACGTGTCGAGACATCGATCGCATCTTTCCGGCGCTGGCGCGAAGGTTTGGCGCAGCATGCCCGCGAGCATGGTATACGGATGGAAATGACCGATCGCCGTGATCAGGCGAATGCTGCCTCCTATACCAAAAATCAGGTTCGCCCGATCAACCGGGAAGGCCGCACCGAGCATGTGGGAACGTCCGATAGCGCTGCGCGCCGATACGATAGAAAACGGCGCGAGGTCGTGACCTCAACGAGAACCTCAAAAAGCCAAGCCTATACTGAAACAGTTCACGGTGCCTGGGAAGACCTCGCACGAGACAGTGACGATATCGGCGCGTCTGAATTTGCAAAAAGCAGGATTTTCCGGGTTAATACAGCACTTGGAAGGCGAGAGTTCGTCGCCGAAAAGCAATCGGGCGAGCGCGAAAACGGCTCGCAATTCCAAACCAAATTGGTTAGTATTTTTGAGGTTGCGGAGATCGAAAACATGAGCACCATGACACGATCGGAATTCGAGGCGTACGAAAAACGCGTTGAGACCGCCCTTTTCCAGGCGGAGCGGATCATGCCGCGGGATGATCGGAGCAATTTCGAGGAAATTGCCGCGGCCGCCCGGGAGCACGTCGATGTTCGTCGCGAGATGATGGAACTGGCGGAGCAGGTTGAGGATCGCGCGCCAAGCAGCGGGTCGGCCAGACCGGACGACGCCAATCGTCAGTGGGATGAGGCTGTTGCACGCCACGGGCCCGAAGCCGTCGAGGTTGGAAACAACATCATGGTCGAGGTCGAATATTATCGCGAGCGGATCGAATTGGCTGACGATGACGAAATTCGAGCCGATAAGGCGTCCTTGCAGGCGAGCTTGAACTTTGAGATGGCGACGGCAGCCGAGCTCGGCGCCTCGGGCAATAGCTATCTGCGCGAGATTGCAGAGGCTGACGAAGAACTGCGTGTGGCAATCGCAGCGGCCGAGCGCTCGCGCAATCGGGCGAAGGACCGCGCCGACGATGACCGAGCTGGACGCGCAAATGGTTACGGTGAACAAGACGCGTCGCTGCATGGAAGTGGCGGCGAAAATCGAACCGTCCCTGCCAAACAGCTCGTGCCGAGATCGGAAGAGCTTCAGCACGAGGCCGAGCAAAAACGCGATCGGGACGAACAGGAACGATAGGGGAATGCGGCATGCACCCGAAATTATCATGGGCAGGCTGGAGCATGAGAGGCGGATCGTTCGCTACGCCTGCTCAACGCGCGCGTCTCCGCCTTTCTCGACCATTTGAAAAGCTCATTCCCCGACGGGACGCCGGATGAACTTTCGGCCTTTATCTACGGATGATTTCGGGACACGGGAAAGGCGTCCAGCATACTTCGCCGTGCGCATAGCCCATCCGTTCGCGTCCCATCGCGCACTGCCGTTGTAGCTTTGCAAAGCCCGCGCTCCTGAGCCGAACTGCTCGACGAGTAACGTCCGCTTGAATCTGTCACTGCAATCGGAGCGTACCTTCTCTTGGAAGTTTCAAGATCGCGTCCGTAAAGTTGCGTGGATCGAAGGGGGCACACAAGGTGAAGGCGGGTGTGCTTCCTTATGCTATCATGGCTTTGGTTGCCGCGATGCGGGGATAGTCTCGGAAGTCATCGAATTTGTGCCGATTGATGAAAGCGAATGTTTGAAATACCCGGTGGTCTCCCTAGCGCCGATATCGTTGAAAAACTCGCCGCATTAGCTGCTCATCCGCCCATTTTGATTTTCCGGGCGGAGTACCAACGCGTTTCTGCCCCGCGCCTCGGCGCAGGGTCTCAATTCATGCCGCTCTCATGCGGCAATGACGCCATATGACGT
>NZ_JBFTMO010000022.1:0-60789 GCF_056396985.1 Rhizobium sp. 05N430
ATCACCGACAAGGGGAAGCACTGGACTTCCACTCTATGGGGCGGCCGGGCAAGCTCGAGGTCAATCCAACCAAGCCGATGGCGACACAGCGTGATCTCTCATTGGCCTATTCGCCTGGTGTCGCCGTTCCGGTCAAGGCGATCGCCGCCGATCCCGCCACTGCCTACGACTACACGACGCGCGGCAACATGGTGGCCGTCATTTCCAACGGTACGGCCATTCTCGGTCTCGGTAATCTCGGCGCCTTGGCGTCCAAGCCGGTCATGGAAGGCAAGTCGGTCCTTTTCAAGCGTTTCGCCGATGTCGATTCCATCGACCTTGAAGTCGATACCGAGAATGTCGACGAGTTCATCAATTGCGTCCGCTTCCTCGGCCCGTCCTTCGGCGGCATCAATCTCGAAGATATCAAGGCGCCGGACTGTTTCATCATCGAGCAGCGCCTGCGTGAGCTGATGGATATCCCGGTCTTTCATGACGACCAGCACGGCACGGCAATCATCGCCGCCGCCGGCCTGATCAACGCGCTGGAGCTGACCGGTCGCGACCTCAAGACCACCAAGCTCGTCTGCAATGGTGCGGGTGCGGCCGCGATCGCCTGCGTCGAACTCATCAAGGCGATGGGCTTTGCGCCCGAGAATATCGTGCTCTGCGACACCAAGGGCGTGATCTACCAGGGCCGCACCGAGGGCATGAACCAATGGAAGTCAGCCCACGCCGTCAAGACCAAGGCCCGCACGCTGAAAGAAGCGATGAAGGGTGCCGACGTCGTCTTCGGCCTGTCGCAGAAGGGCGCCTTCTCGGAAGACATGATCCGCTCGATGGCAGACCGGCCGATCATTTTCGCGATGGCGAACCCGGATCCTGAAATCACGCCTGAAGAAGTCGCCCGCATCCGCGACGACGCAATCATGGCGACCGGCCGCTCGGACTATCCGAACCAGGTCAACAACGTCCTCGGCTTCCCCTACATCTTCCGCGGCGCGCTCGATGTTCGCGCCACGACGATCAACGACGACATGAAGATTGCCGCCGTCAAGGCGCTCGCCAGTCTCGCCCGCGAAGATGTGCCCGACGATGTCGTTGCCGCCTATCAGGGCAATCGCCCGCGCTTCGGCGCGCAGTACATCATCCCGGTACCCTTCGATCCGCGGCTGATCTCGGCGATCCCGGCCGCAGTCGCGGAAGCTGCGATTGAGAGCGGCGTGGCCCGCAAGGTTATCACCGATATGGACGGCTATCGCCGCGAGCTCTCCGCCCGCCGCGATCCGATCGCCTCGACGCTGGCGAGCCTCTACGAGCGCGTCCGCCGACGTCCGAAGCGTGTCGTCTTTGCCGAGGCGGAAGAAGAGCAGGTGATGCGCGCCGCACTCTCCTACGCCAACCAGCAGCTCGGCACGGCAATCCTGCTTGGCCGCGAGGATCTGATCAAGGCGACGGCCGAGCGTGCCGGCATCGATCTCAACCGTCCCGGTCTGGAGATCGTCAATGCCCGCATCTCCACCCGCGTCGAGGCCTATATCGATTATCTCTATGCCCGCCTGCAGCGGAAGGGCTATCTGCATCGCGATGCCCAGCGCCTGATCCACAACGACCGCAACCATTTCGCGGCCACCATGGTAGCGCTCGGCGATGCCGACGGCATGGTGACCGGGATTACGCGCAACTACTCGACGGCGCTGGAAGACGTCCGCCGCTGTATCGACGAGAAGCCGGGCCACCGGGTTATCGGTGTATCTCTGGTGCTTGCCCGTGGCCGCACTGTCTTCGTTGCCGATACCGCCGTCCATGACATGCCGACAGCGGAAGAGCTGGCCGATATCGCCGAGGAAGCCGCCGGTCTCGCCCGCCGCATGGGCTACCAACCGCGCGTCGCCATGCTCGCCTACTCCACCTTCGGCCACCCCTCGGGTGAGCGCTCCGAGCGCGTCCGCGAAGCGGTGAAGATCCTCGACAAGCGCCGCGTCGATTTCGAGTATGACGGCGAAATGTCGGCGGATGTGGCGCTGAACCGCAAGGCGATGGAACAGTATCCGTTCTGCCGCCTCTCCGGCCCGGCCAATGTCCTCGTCATGCCAGCCTTCCACTCGGCCTCCATCAGCACCAAGATGCTGCAGGAACTCGGCGGCTCCACCGTCATCGGCCCGATCCTCGTCGGCCTCGACAAGGCCGTCCAGATCACCTCGATGGGCGCCAAGGACAGCGACATCGTCAATATGGCAGCAATCGCCGCTGACCAAGCTCGAGTATCATGATGAAGCAGCCGAACTGGAACGTAGCGCGGCCTCCCGCCGCGCCTGTTCTATTTGATGCAGGCCCGTCGCTTGGTAAAGATGAATCACGCCGTGAATCCGCCGTTGACGTCGATGATCGAGCCGGTGACGAAACCGGTGTCCGGGCCGGCTAGAAAGACGATCGCTGCGGCCACCTCGCTCAGGGCTGCCACCCGTGGGATCGCATGCGCCTGCTCGAAGGCGGGCGGCAGGTGTTCGACGGAGCCGAGCACGCCCGCCGCCATATCCGTGTCCATGACGCCGGCCTGGACGACGTTGACGGTGATGTTGCGCGGGCCAAGGTCACGCGCAGCGCCTTTGCTGTAACCAACAATCGCAGCCTTGCTTGCCGCGTAATCCGTGAGGCCCGGAAAGGCGATGCGGGTGCCGACGCCCGAGCCGACCGAAATAATCCGGCCGCCATTGGGCAATACCTTCACGGCCGCGCGAATGGCGGCGATCACCCCCATCGTGTTGATCGCCCACTGCCGATCCATCGCGTCGTTGTCGATCTCGGGATCGTCGATGGTCTTACCCTGGAGAGCGATCGCCGCGTTATTGACAAGGATGTCCAGCCTGCCGAACGCCGAGATCACCTCTGCCATCAATGGCTCTGCAGAAGCGGGATCGCCCTGGTCTGCACGGATGGCGATGGCCCGCACGCCCTTGGCCTTGAGGCCTTCGACGACTGCGGCCGCCTTGTCGGCGGACGCGACATAGGTGATTGCGACATCGGCACCTCGGTCTGCGAGGGCGGCTGCAGTCGCGGCGCCAAGACCGCGCGAACCGCCGGTAACGAGGGCAACCTTGCCCGAAAGAGTCTTGCTCATGGATGAGTCCCTTTGCTTGTGAATTGCTTGCGAACGTGAAGGAAAGACGGGGAGGCGCTCTATACCCGATGCGGCGGAATGCCGATCTTCGACCGTAGCCAGCCTGCCATCTCGGCGATGGCGGCATCTATTTCCGGCACCCGCCCGGCGCCGAGGATGAAATTGTGCTGGCCATGGGAGAGCCCGCGAAGCTCGATATCCACGCCAGACGTCCGGGCGCGTCCGGCAAATTCGATCGCCTCGCCGGACAGGATTTCCTGATCGCCGTAGTAGATCATCGTCGGCGGCAGTCCCGAGGGGTCTGATTTCATCAGGTTGATGCGCGGATCGGCCTTGGATACCCCGGTGCCATCAAGCATTTCGTTGCTGAAAGCGGCAAGCTGATCGCGGGTCAGCTGTCTGTCGAGATGGGCATGGCTCGTGATCGTCTCCCCCTTCATCTCCATGTCGAACCAGGGAGACATGGAAAGCACTGCGCCTGGCCTCGTCGCATTCTTGCGCGCGAGCGTCAGCGCCAGATTAACCGCGTAATTGCCGCCGATCGAATGTCCGATGCTGGCGATGCTCGCAGCATCATATCCCTGGCTCAGCAGCCAGTTGAACGCAGTTTCGACGTCATCGAGTTGGGCAGGAAACTTGTTTTCCGGCGCGAGGCGGTAGTTGACGATTAGGGCGCGTGCGCCGGCCGCCTTTGCCAGATGGGCGACCGCCTTGCGATCCATATACATCGAGCTGACGACAGATCCGCCCGAATGACTGTGGAGCAGGACATGGTCAGGCGAGCTGTCGACGGGGATCGCCCAAAGTGCTGGAACGCCATCGGCATCCACTTCGGCATAGGTCACGCCTTCCGGCTCGGTCGCCAGCATATGAAGCCGTTCGGCGAGGTCGCGCTGCAGGGCGATGTCATCGGCCGGCCATCGGCTGGCGAGATCCGCGTAGAAATCCGCCATCTGTAGAAGCTGGGCGCTGGGCATCGGTTAATCCTCACGTGGTTTAATAATGAAACCAGAATTAACAAGGCTGGTTTAATGATGCAAGTAGGTTTATGGTCCGCAGCGATAATTCCTGCTTCGCCGGCTTTGGCCGTGGCGCGGGCTGAAACGAACGGAAACGGAAACGATGAAAAGGAAAAGTCTCGGGGATGCAGCCTGCCCGGTGGCCCGCTCGCTCGACGTAATCGGAGATTGGTGGTCGTTGCTGATCATACGCGACGCTCTGGGCGGGATGAGGCGCTTCAAGGACTTCGAGCGAAGCCTCGGGCTTGCGAAAAACATCCTGTCAACTCGGCTCAAGACTTTGGTCGCTGAAAACATCCTCGAAATCGTACCGGCGTCTGACGGCAGCGCCTATTCGGAGTATGCGTTGACCGAAAAGGGAGAGAATTTGTTTCCCGTCATTATCGCCCTTGGACAGTGGGGCACGGAGCACCTGTTCGCACCCGCTGAACCAATGACGCGGACCATGGACGCGCGCGACGGAGAACCGCTCACCCGCATAGCTGTCACAGCCAGCGATGGGCGCCAACTCGGTCCGCAGGACATTGCCTCGGTTGTTCGCTGAGCCTCTCTCAATGCGAGTGACGAAAAAAGTTAAGTCACCCGGCTGCTGGCGCGATCGGTTGTGGCCGCAAAGTCGAATTTTATCCGCGCCTGGGGCAGCCCCGATTTGGGAGGTAACGGTTCGAATCTACTCAAGAGCATACTTAATCGTAAGCGATGTTTCCCCGCACATTGACCAAGCCCGATTGGCCACTTCGGAAAAATCGCTCTACGTCCTCGATGGCAATAATGCGCCATATGCGCTGATGTTACTTATTACAGTTTTAGGGATAGGTTTGTTTGAAGTTGCAGCGAGCTTCGACGGTGCACCGCTCGATGTTCAGCCGCAATCCGCATTGCTTTCTGGCCGAGGTTGCTAGCCTGTGACTTGCGTCACCCAGCGCTGACTGCATTAGGGAGAAGCGCTCTCGGTGGTTTCAAGATCTGAGGTCAGACGCCGAACGGCGACAAGTGCGGCAAACGACCTGACATCGAGAACATCCATACCAGCACGACGCGCTGCTTCGACACCCTGTTCGCTATCTTCGAGGACAAGGCAATCTTCTGGCCAGGTGTGGAGACGTTCTGCTGCGAGCAGAAACATTCCCGGGTCTGGTTTTCCCACGGCGACGTCCTCGACCGTTACGATCGCGTCGAAAAACTCAAGTATCGCGCAGGCTTCCAGGGTAGCTTTCACGACGGATCGCTCGCCATTGGATGCCACCGCCGATGGTCTTCGCCCCCAAGCGCGAGCGAGTTTCGCGACAGGCGTGTTTGCGCGCGCGTACCCTCCGGCGGCAAGCATTGTCGCCTCTGCAAGACTGTCGTCGTGGAGCCTTGAAGGGTCGACCTGAACGGGAGAATTGCGATTCCAATCATCGATGAGCGCGTACCGAGAAAGTCCGGTCCTTGCGTCATAGAATGAGCGTTCGATGATTGCACATTGTTGCGCAAAAGCCCTCTCAAAAGCATTGAAATGCAGATCGCCCGTCAGTGCAAGGGTTCCGTCACAGTCAAAGATCAGGGCTTTCGGGCGTTCAATCAACGGCTTGGCTTTCCTTAAGGCAGTTCAAGATGGCTGACGGCGAGATCGGCTTTTTGAGGCAGAACATACGGTCGAAATATTGGCCGGAGAGCGGATCCCCGGAAGGCAGGTTTCCCGACACGACAATGACCCGCGTTTTTGCGCATCGTTCGAGTGCCGCGGCGGCAATCCTCCACCCGGCTGCATCTCCGCGAAGGTTAAAGTCGGTCACGACCAGGTCGAATGGTTCGACCGAGGAAATGATATCCAGGGCTCCAGATGCCGAATTTGTCTCGACGACCGCAGATCTGGAAAAGATCTTCAGCGCGTGCGCGGCATCATCGGAATTGTCTTCGGCAAGAAGCACGCGCCCGTACGCCGGCAACTGAATGTCGACATCCGAGGCAATCGGGAGGAGGAGGCGGACATTCGTGCCTTCACCAACAGTCGAGGAAATTTCGAGATCGCCGCCCGACTGTCGAATGAACCCGTACACCATGGCCAACCCGAGCCCGGTTCCCGTACCGTCTGAACGGGTTGTAAAGAACGGTTCTGTCGCCTGCGCGAGGACGTCCGGGGCCATCCCGCGGCCGGTATCCGATACCTCTATCTGAACCGTATTCGGACGGGTCAGGGACAGCCGGATCGCGATGCGCCCTGGTCCGCTGATCGCTTGTCCGGCATTGAGGCACAAGTTCAGGAGAGCGCTCTCCATCTGGCCGGGATCCACCCTGACAAGAAGTGGCTCGTCAACCAGCGATATTTTGAACTCAATGTCCTCGGACAGCGCAAAACCTATGAGATCCTCGACGCCTGCCACAAGCCCGTTGAGGTCCACTACCTCAGGCTCAAGGTTCAAGCGGCGCGCGAAGGCCAGGAGCCGTTGCGTCAGGGAAGTTCCCACTTCCAGTGCAGAGCCGATGGAATGACGTAATGCCGGCAGGCGCTCCTGCGTGGCAGATTCCATCAAGTACAGACTGGTGGATATCGTCGAGAGGATATTGCCGAAGTCATGCGCGACTTCGCCTGAGATTTTTCCCAGCACCTCCGTTCGCTGTACCTGCCTCAGCCGATCTTCCAGTTCCCGTCGTTTGGAGGCGTCTGAAAAGAGCATGATGGAGCCGCCTGTCGCCAGATTGCTTTCACGGAGTTCCAGGACGCGCCCATTTGGGTGATGAAGTTCGGAAAAGCCATCCGTGCCGTCCGTACGGGTCCATCCGGCCTCATCGAGCAGACTGTTCATCGACGGCTTGCCGCCCATCTTTGCCGACGCTAGGCCAGTCACTGCCGCCAGCTTGGTGTTGCGAGCGACAAGCGCACCTGTCTCCGACAGGATCGCGAGACCATCGCTCATGCCATCATAAAGGTTCTGAAACAGCGCATTTCGCTGGGCGAGCTGCCTGTTTGATCGATCAAATCGAAGTGCGTTCGCTCGAAAGGCCCGGAACGAATGGAACAGTTTGCCAATTTCATCGCCGGGATGGGTGGTGCGCGGTAGACGACTGGACCTGTCACCGACCGCCAGTCGAGACATGGCATGAGAGATCGCCTGCAGGTTTGCTGTAACGTAGTTCGATACGAAGTACCCGGCCATTATTGCGACGGCGGCACTCAGAAGACCGGCCAACAAGATCACGATTTTGGCTAACCAGATCGATGATCGCGTCCGGTCCCTTTCACGGGCAATGTCCTCCTGAGCCGCGCCGCTTGTCCGTGCCGCATAAGAACTGATCGCCTCGGCGCCAGCGCGTATCCGGTCAAGTGCCGCTTCGCCATCAATCTGTCGCGAAAGCTCCTGCCGCCTTAGCTCGAACAATCCATTTGCGCCATCGGCCCGCGATCGCAGTTCGGCGGTTTCGGCAAATGTGAGGAAAGTTGAGCCCGTGCTCAACATCCGGAATTCGCGCTGGAATTCTCCGACGGCCACCAGATTGCCGGCGCGTCCTGCGCCGATCAGCGTGCCTGCCATGCGCTGCAAGTCCAGCCATGCATGGGCTTCGGACAAGGACTTGCCGAGCTCCCGTGCGCTATCCGAATAACGCCGCTCCAACGTGGCGACTTCGGCGTTAATGCGCAAAATCTTGTCAGTGAGGGCTGCGCGTTCGCCGGCAACCTCAGCCAATCTGTCAATGTTCCGCGACAGATCCTTCAGGCTATCGACCATGTAGTTGTCATCGGGTGGGACGCTGGCGAGGATCTCGGTGACTGTCCGGTTGGCCTCGTCAGCCTGCTGGCGGATCCGAAATGGACTTGGAAGGGTCAGCAGGTAAGGGGCTTTCGTCGCGAGGTCCGACGCTCGGCGCGACAATGCCAGGGCCTGTTCGGCAGACCTGAGGGTGACATCGTGCAGATGATCAAGCCTGGAGTTCGCCAGGCTCAGCGTCAGCCAACTCGTGCCACCTACGACAAGTGTTGCGACGGAGAGCGCAAGGAGTGAGGCAAGCAGGCGCGCTCGGACGGAGGTGCGGGTTGCGATCATGCGTTCGTAACGAAAATGTAGCCGTAGCCGCGGCGAGTTTGAAGGTGGATCGGTTTGGCGGGTACAGGCTCTATTTTCCGACGAAGGCGCATGATCAGCACATCGATCGTACGGTCCATATATTGTGACAGGTCACTGCCGAGTTCGCGGAGGAGATCGGTCCGCGGGATTATCTGGTCCGGATTGCGAAGGAAGTATTCGAGCATTCGATATTCTGCATTGGTGAGCGGGATATCAATCCCGTCCGGGCCGACCAGCTCTCTGCGGCTCTGGTCAAGCCGGAAACGACCGAAAGACCTGATATGACTTTGGCTACGGTCGGGAACAGCAATTCCAGCGTGTCCGCTTCTTCTCAAGACGGCGCGAAGGCGCGCAACGAGTTCTCGCGGATTGAATGGCTTCATAATGTAATCGTCGGCGCCGGTCTCCAGCCCGATAATCTTGTCTGTCTCGTCGCCGCGCCCGGTGAGCATGACAATGGGCAGCCCCATCCGTTCCCGTATGCGAATAGCCAGGCTCAACCCGCTTTCTCCCTGGAGCCTTAGGTCGATCATGGCGAGGTCTATCGTCCGGCTGGCAGCAGCGGCGAAAAAGCCAGCACTGTCGGCAACCGGGACCGGATCGAAGCCGTTTTCATGCAAAAGCGTGGCAATGGACTCTCTCAGCTCACTATCGTCATCGACGATCGCGACGACTGGCCCCACCACAGGCGCCACAGAAGACATCAAACCTCCCTCGGCAGACTCTCCCCCTGCCGCATTCTCATCATGCCGTATACCTGGCGTAGCGACCACAAATATCGCGTGTCGTTTATGACCGCAAAAACAGCTGTTTGTAATATTGTTCATCAAGTCATGCAGGATATGAAGTGCTGTTAATCAAGCTGGAATGGTATTCCTCGTTCGTCGTGTGGCACGTTCTTTACAGTCGGACTTGAGTAATCCGGCATGTCTAGGGAGGATACCATGAAGACAATCGCGCTGAGCGCAGTGGCGCTCGTAGCCCTTATTTCCGCACATTCCGCAAAGGCGGAGCAGTTGAACGTCGTCTGCTCGAACGAGCAGGCCTGGTGCGACCTGATGGCGGAGAACTTCAAGATCGACACCGGTATCGACGCTGCCATGGTGCGCAAATCGACGGGCGAAGTTCTGGCCCAGTTGCGGGCCGAGAAGGGAAATCCGAAATTCGACGTCTGGTGGGGCGGTACCGGTGACCCTCACATTATCGCTGCGAACGAAGATCTCACGGTAGCGACGGGCGTCGATGTCTCAGGCCTGTTGGGCTGGGCTCGCAACATGACCGAGATGACCGGCGGCCGTGCCATCGGCGTGCATGTCGGGCTGCTCGGCTTCATCTACAATCGGGATGTCCTCAAGGAAAAGAAGATCCCTGCACCGGCTTGCTGGCGCGATCTGGCCAAGGCTGAATACAAGGGTGAGATCCAGGTCGCAAACCCGAATTCCTCGGGCACGGCCTACACGGAGCTAGCGACGCTGGTTCAGCTCTTCGGCGAAGAGGAGGCCTATAAGCTGCTCGCCGAGATCGGTGCCAACGTCAACCAATACACAAAGTCCGGCTCTGCACCTGCCAAGGCGGCCGCCCGCGGCGAGACCGCGATCGGGATCGGCTTCATGCACGACATGGTCAAGCTGAAGAAAGATGGCTTCCCGGTCGAGATCGTCGCTCCCTGCGAGGGGACAGGCTATGAACTCGGCGCAGTTTCCGTCGTAAAAGGCACTCCTAACCTCGACGCGGCAAAGAAGTGGGTTGAATACGTCATCTCGGCGAAGGGCCAGTCGGCTGGTCTCGAGGCTGGCGTCTACAACATTCCTTCCAATCCTGACTCGAAGACGGATCCAGATGCGCCTTCCATGGCTTCGGTCAAGCTGATCGACTACAACTTCGCGACTTACGGAGCGTCCGAGACACGCGAGCGCCTGCTCGCGCGTTGGGAAAAGGACGTGAAGGGCGCTGGCGGCGCCGTCGAAAAGTAAGCCCCCTCCAGACCCGCGCTTCTTGCGCGGGTCATCCCTTTTCAGGAATCGATAAAATGACACGCACCACAAGGCTATGGGCCTCCGTGGGGTTGGCGGGATTCGTCCTGCTGCCCTGGTATATCGTGCCAGGAGGCTTCTGGTCCCTGGGTTGGATAAGCGATCTCGGCAATCAAGGCGCTTCCGGACTGACGCAAATTCTGGCCGGACGGTTCTGGCTTCTGGCCCCCGGACTGGCGCTGCTTGCCGCGCTCGTCATGACCTTCTTCAAGTCGCCCGCGGCTCGTCAGGCGCGTGGAACAGTCACCGCCGGCGCACTCGGCCTGTCGCTCCTCGCCGCTCAGGGCCTGCTCATTCTGCGCCAGGGGTCTCGGTTCGACATCCTGGGCGACATGTCCCAGCAAGCCATGGGCGCCGGTGCATGTGTTGTCGCGCTATCGCTGCTCTTCGTGACGACAACGGGTATCTCGGCGCTTGGAAAGGGACGGGGGGATGCTTTTGTCACCGGCGTCGTCGGCCTCGTCCTGGCCCTCGTCGGTGTGTTCGTCTTCTACCCGATGGCGTTCATTTTCGTTCAGGCGTTCGAGCTGCGCGGTGGCGCTGCATTTGGCGTATCGGAATTTTTCCCGAGATTGTTCGATTCCGGCACCTGGTCGCTGCAATGTCTGACTGGGCGCTCTTATTGCGGACCGGCAGTCAATTCCCTTGCGCTTGCGCTGCTCACAGGGCTTTGCACGACCACCCTGGGGCTGGCTTTTGCCCTGATTTTCACGCGAACAGCCTTTCCGGCCAAGAAACTGCTTCGAGTCCTGACCGTACTTCCGATCATCACGCCTCCTTTCGTCATCGGTCTCGCACTCATCCTGCTTTTCGGCCGTACCGGCACTGTCACGGTGTTCCTGGCAGACGCATTTGGCATGGAAAAAACCCGCTGGCTCTATGGGTTTTGGGGCGTGTGGCTCGCACAGGTGCTCTCATTCACGCCGATCGCCTTTCTGGTCCTAATCGGTGTCGTTGAGGGCATCAGTCCGTCCATGGAAGAAGCCAGCCAGACGCTCGACGCCAATCGTTGGCAGACGTTTCGTCGTGTTTCATTCCCGCTCATGCGGCCGGGTCTCGCCAACGCCTTCCTGCTCGGCTTCATCGAAAGCCTCGCTGATTTCGGCAATCCACTCGTGCTCGGGGGTAACTTCAACGTCCTATCCACCGAGATCTATTTTGCCATCGTCGGAACAGTTGCCGATCCCGCCAAGGCGGCCATTCTATCGATGATCCTACTCGCGATGACCCTTGGAGCTTTCATCGCCCAACGCACATGGCTTGGGAAGAAAAGCTATGCGACGGTCACCGGAAAAGCCGACAACGGCCAGCACGCGAGCCTCAATCTCGGCCTGAAATGGGCCTGCTACCTGACCGCTCTGCCGTGGGCAGCATTTACGGTCGTGCTTTACCTCCTGATTGTCTTCGGCAGCTTCGTGAAGCTCTGGGGCTACAACCACACCTTCACCGTAGAGCATTATGCGGTGGCATTTCGCGTGGTGGTCCGCAACGGCATTCATTTTGTCGGCTCTGCGTGGGACAGTTACTTCACGACCCTGACAATCGCTGCAATCTCGGCGCCGCTGACCGCAGCAGTCGGCCTTGCAACGGCCTACCTGCTTGTGCGTCAGCGGTTCGCGGGGCGTGATGCATTCGAGTTTGCGACAATGCTGTCCTTCGCTATTCCCGGGACCGTGATCGGCGTGGCTTACGTGATGGCATTCAATTTCCCGCCAATCGAACTGACTGGGACGGGCATCATTCTTATCCTCGTCTTCGTCTTCCGAAACATGCCGGTGGGCGTGCGTGGCGGCATCGCCGCCATGAGCCAGCTCGACAAGTCCCTCGATGAAGCTTCCGTCATGCTAGGTGCCAATAGTTTCACGACGCTTCGTCGCGTCATCCTCCCGCTGATGGGCCCCGCGATCCTGGCGGCGATCACTTACAGCTTCGTTCGAGCGATCACCTCCGTATCCGCGGTCATCTTCCTCGTATCGGCTCGTTACAACATGGCGACGAGCTTCATCGTCGGCCGGGTCGAGAACAACGAGTTCGGGATCGCGATCGCATATTCCACAATCCTCATCGTGACCATGCTGGCGGCCATTCTGGCGCTTCAGGCAATCATCGGTCGACGTCGCCTGCGCCGGACTAACCGGGTCGCGGCTTGATATACAAGGGCTAAAATTATGACCAAAGGTTCCGTTCGCTTCGAATCCGTCACCAAGCGCTATGGCGAAGTCGTGGCCCTCAAGCCGCTCTCCTTGGAAATCGAACCCGGCACGCTTTGCACTCTGCTCGGTCCATCTGGCTGTGGCAAGACGACAACCTTGCGGTTGATCGCCGGACTGGAGAGTGCGTCCGATGGCCGGATACTGATCGGTGGAGAGGATGTGACCCAACTTTCCGCCACCTACCGGCGTGTCTCCATGGTCTTCCAATCCTATGCGCTGTTCCCGCATATGACTGTATTGGACAATGTCGCTTACGGTCTTTCCGTTAAACGCGTTCCGAAAGCAGAGGCCAAAGCACGGGCTGAAGCCGGACTTGAAATGGTTGGCCTCAAGGGCTTTGGAGGCAGACTGCCGTCCGAGCTTTCTGGCGGCCAGCAGCAACGCGTTGCCGTGGCTCGTGCGATCGTGCTCGAGCCCGAAGTCCTTTTGCTTGACGAGCCGCTTTCGAATCTCGACGCGAAGCTTCGCCGGCACGTGCGTGAAGAAATCAGGCAGATCCAGCAGCGCTTGGGGTTAACAGCCGTCTATGTGACCCATGACCAGGAAGAAGCGATGGCCGTTTCCGACCGGATCATCGTCATGAACAAAGCGGAAATTGCCCAGGCAGGCACCCCGCGCGATCTCTACGAGCAGCCGGCGTCGTCATTCATCGCGGACTTCATTGGTGACGCCAATCTCTTGGATGTTGAGATAGCCCCTGCTGGTGAGGAAACATCTATCCGTCTGCTGGATCGCACCTTCAAGCTTCCAAGGGCTACGGAACTAAACGGTTCTGCGAAACTGGTGCTGCGACCGCACCAGGTCCGGCTTTCTGCAAGCGCTTCAGACGGATCTATACCAGCCGAAGTCTCCTACGCCGCCTATCTGGGCAACTGCATTCAATACACGCTGGCAACGGAGGCCGGGGAGATTTTCGCCATCTTGCCGCCAACTGGAAAGCCTTTCACAAAGGGGGATCGCGTTCATGTCGCGTGGGAAGCTGAGGACTTGCGCCTGGTATCCGCTTAACTTCTCAAGCAGGCTTGTCACTAGTAAATTTGAGGCGGATATCGATGCCACAAGCTATAATTTCAATCACATCGGCCGCCGGGTCCGGCTAGGCCTTGTCGGTGGCACGCCCGACTTGCTAATTTGCAGACGCCTTCAGAGTTCCATAAAATAACGTTATGCCACAATCGATGAGTTCCATAATAGCGTGGTGGTTGATACCATGCGACGCGGCTTTCGATCCCGAATGGGCTACAGGCCTGCTACCCAGCGTGAACAATCGCGAATAGGAAAATCCAGCTGAGGACCGATCGTTCCGTCTCTAGAACATCAACACCACTAGGACGAATAGCCTGCCGCGCACCTAACTTTAGCTATGCTTCACCGCATCCAATTTCTCCCGGCAGATCATAGCCACCAGATCCTGCAGAACCCTCACTCGCTCCACGAGCCATTCGAGTTCTTCGACGGTGATCTCGTAGCTGGCAGAATACCGGGCTTCGACATAGGCACGCGACAGCAGCTCGAAGTGGCGCCGGGCAAAGCGGTTGTCGCGCGGCCATGCCTCGACAAGCCGCTTATCGAGATCTTCGGCTTTCGACCGAAGATTTTTGATCCGATGCGATTTTGGACTGTAGAGCGTGAGGGTCAGAAGCAGGCAGTGATAAGCGCGCTCAGTTGCCTGGTGCAGCATGAATGCGCCGTCACGCCAGATACCATTCTCAATGCTGTAAGATGCGACTTGCAGCGCCTCCTTCGACAGCTTGAACCATTGATCGAAATGCCGCTGGGCCTCTTCGTGTTTTTCTTCCTTCGACAGGGGCCTCGTCTGCGCCAGCGGATGGCCGGGCTGCTCATAGAGCACGCGTCCATCGCGAGCGATGTCGACGAAGAACGGCCGTCCGCGAGCAAGTTGGTCGTTGACGTCATGCAGCGAATGAACAACGGGCAGAACGGGCGTCTTGATCCTATGGGCGATCTGCTCCTGGATCAGACGCTCATCGAGAGCAAGCCACAATTCCTCCTCGTCGACGAAGCTCTGCTTGTTGACGACAATCAGAAGATCGTAATCGGAGCGGTATCCGCTTAGCCTGTCCTCCATCCAGTCGCCGCGGGCATAGGATCCATAAAGGATGACTTTCAGGATCTTGGCGTCCAACTTCTTCATCGACAGCTTGGTCGCGCGAAACTGCTCGACCTCGAAGAAGATGATTTCAAGCACGCGGGCGAGTTCGCGGCGCTTGTTCGCCGGCAGATGATCGAGGGGATCGGTCAAGGTCAAAGCTGCATCGAAGCCTTCACTGGGAATCGCGTCATCCATGGTAGGCGCTCCGCTGGCATTTCGCATCATTATCTTTTACGCACATGATTCATAAAGACAACCCTAGATTATCCCGGGGGCATTTGATTTGTATGAGCAGTCCGAGGGGTCATTCCAGCGACGGGTCGGCTTTCAGGGAAAGCATCAATTTCAGCGTTTGGGGAAGTCTGTGATTGCAGTGAAAATGAATGACGAATTTCGCTTAGCCGGAGCTTCCATCTTCCGAAAGGAAGCAGACGGGAAGAAACCGGGCCTATAGGTGGCGTAGCGGTTGAAAATCATGGGCCGGCCATCGCGGGAATGGTCATTTCCGTTAGCTTCCCGCGATCGTGGACGCTTTTCTCAGCCGTTGGCATTGGCCTTGTCTTGGATTTTCGCGCATCGCGCGAGCAGTTCGTCGAACGTCTCAGCCTCATCGAGAAGAAGGCCGTCTTCCAGCATCCGGGCATAGTCTTGTTCGAGAGCCGCCCTCCCTTCGCCGGCGGGTGTCAACTGCAGCCCTCCGCCCACGCCAGCTTCATAGTCAATCGACGTTCTGTCGGCCGCTTTCTCGGCGAAAAACATCGATTTGTGCTGCGCCACCGACTTGGCCAGGTCGCGATCCGCGATTGCGCTGTCGGCGATGCCGATATCGTCAAGACGAACGATATCGTGCCAGTGGCGTGAAAAGCGCTCTCCGCGGAGCCGCTCCTTCAGGCAGAAGACGTGGATTGCCGTCGCTTTTTCCCAAAACGTGCGTTCGGCATGCATGACCCGCGGACTGGCGGTTGGAAACTCAATGCCATCCACAAAGCCTGCAGCGTCACACGAGATGTTGCGAGCGCTTGGGGTTCTCCCGTCGATCGTGCCCCGAACTCCAGCATGACGCTTGGAGCGACATAGCCGGATCCTCCGGCAACCGCTTCGTAGTCGATGAAGAGCTTGTCGGCTTCGACACGGACGGTGGCTGGAAGCGACTGGCCGCTGATCGCATCGACAACGAGCGGGCTGACGTTCTCGGATACCCAGATCGGTAAACGCTTGCGGACTTCGCTCGACCAGCGCTTTTCCTCGCTTCTGGTTTCCGGCAATGCCTGCTCGTTCTCGCCAACGAGATCATGGGCGAGTTCGCGGATATCGTAGGTCAGGTCGACATCTTCCGAAAACCTGCGGATGGCGTTGTAGGCTTTATAGAGTGACGTGCCGCCTTTGAAGACGAGGTGGTCACCGAGCGCCGTTCCATAAAGGGTCTGCAAAGCCCAGACGACCCACGTGTCCTTTTCCAGGAGATGGATCGGCCGCCCGGCTTTCTCTGCGGCGATCGCAAGAACGTCTCTTCGATCGTCCAGGGACAGCTTCAAAAACTGCTCAGTCATAGGCGGCTTTTCCTACACTGCGGGCAAGCCAGCTGGGAAACTGGGGGGCGGCGGCAACGAGTTCGCCGAATGCCTCGACGGAAAGCTTCCGCTTGATACTCGGAAGTGCCTCTTCTGCCTTTTCCGGACCAAGCCATGCCAGCGCGCGGACAGCCAAGCCGGCAGGTTTGTTCGCCAAGGCGAGCTGCCAGCGCGGCACGTGCTTCAACTCGACCGTCTGGCTACCGACAATCATGGTTCGGCTGCGGCCGGATGTGAAGTAGACGGATCGGATCGGTACCTGAGTGGACAGCCCCAGCGAGTTTGCAGCCGCAGCGCCATTCGAGACGATGACCTCGCCACGCTGGTTCGCGATTGCATCGACAGCTTGCTCGACCGTCGGTGGCCGGCTTCCGAAGCGACTCTTGATCGCCTTGAGATAGACCCCCCGACCGGCCCGGACGAGCTCGCCGCGCTCATACAGCCGCGACAATGCCTGGTCTACCGCGGCACGGTTTCCCAAATGCAGGAAGGCCTTCGCGGACAGCGCCGTTCCCTCGGGTAGCTGTTCGGCATAGGCCATGATCTGTGTTGTCAGTCTTTGCACGGCAACTCTCCTGTCAGAAATATATGCAGTTTTCTGACACTTTGCAATGTGGTGACTTCCGTCTTCTAAGGGCCGCCTGATGTTCCTGACGCTCGAAGACGAGACCGAGATCGTCAATGCCGTCGTCCGGCCGTCACTGTTCGAGCGCCAGCGCCGAGTGTTGATGACGGCGTCGATGATGAGCATCCACGGCGATCCAGCGCAAAGGGGAGGTGGTACCATCTCGTGGCCCAGCGACTGTTCGACTTTTTGGCCGATCTTGCCAGCCCGGGTGAAAGGGACAGCGTGTTTCCGGTGCCTCATGAGCGCGGCGATCAGGTCGAAGGACCGGTCCATTGCCTTTGACATAAAAACGATCGGCCCTAAGCCACGATATGTTCGTCACCGATCCCACCGATTGATGTGACGCCAAGCAACGCCATATTCCGATGAAGTTCAGTCTTCAAGATCCCAGCCGCCTTCGCAACGCCCACGCAGCCCAACACCCGGTGCGCCATACACCTACGTGACGACGCCGAATTTCCTTTCCGCCTTCGGCATGGAAACGCTCCCCGACCTGCCAAACATCGAAGCGCTTGAGGACGCAGGCCTGCTCAGCCGACATGCGGTTCAAAACGAAATCGCCACCTCGAAAGGCGGCGACAGCGAGACGGACGAAGAAACGTCCTTTATTGAGTGACCCCGGTCGTCTGCAGCCGTTTTGTCATCGCAATCGGGCTAACGAGCATCGCCGTCCAGGCAAGTGCCATGGACAGGCCGAGCTTCATTGGAAACAGAAGCAATTGATCGAACAAAGGGCTGTCGGAGTAGCCAGCCGTCATGCCGCCGATTGACCGCTCGAACGGCCGGACGACCGCCTCGGCGGCATCTTGTACTTCCGTGCTGACCGGTTCACTACCGGGAATGCCTGTCGGGATCGGTTCACCAAGCTTCAGGTCTGACATAGTCGCGTCCTTTCGCGGTTGACGATTAATAAGTGCTGCAGTGCACAAAAGTTCCGCATGAGCTTCCATCGCCGGGAGTTTGATGTGCCACCGGTTGATACGTCATTCCAGGTCAAGCGACTGCTTAAGCTCGTCGATGCGCTTCGAGGCTTCTGCCTTCGTCAGATCTTCAGCATACGCATCGGGTTGATGCGCCTGTTCCGACAGGGTCTTCAAGTAGGAGCGCTGTGCGCCCGTCATCGGCTCATCACCGCTGACCCAGTCGTCCGGATCTTTCTGGGTGTTGGAAAAGGTATCGGTTTTCGGGTTGTCACTCATCACAATCTCCTGAATTCGTTCTTCAAACGTTCTTGGCTGTTGATGGTTCCGGTGTGGGCTGGATCGGCGCAAGAAACCACCTATTCTACCCATCGTTTCGCTCGTAAATTTGCACACCTAGGAGAAGACGATTGCCGATTGTTGCCACCGCCGCCTGGTCCATCCCGAAAAGGCGGGCGACCGGTTTGGAACGGAGGGAAGTGGCCTTACCAGATACGCCTCGGTCTTCGACGGCGTCGAGATCAATTCGACCTTCTACCGGCGGCACAAGACATCGACATTCGCGCGCTGGGCGGACTCCGTCCCGGACAGCTTTCGGTTCGCGGTCAAGATCCCCAAGGAGATTTCCCACACCCGCGCTATGAAAGACATTGCCGAGCCGTTCGACACGTTCCTTGCTGATATCGCACCGCTCGGAGAGAAACGCGGGCCGCTGCTCTGCCAGGTACCGCCGTCGCTGGTGTTCGATGCACATGTTCTCGAAACCGCACTCAAAACCTTACGGGATGCCGATGACGAACGGATCGTCATAGAAGCGCGCCACAAGAGCTGGGCATCGGCCGAGGCGTTGAACCTGCTGAAGAACTTCGCGATCGATCGGGTTTTTGCCAATCCGGCCCCGGTATGGCCAGCGGAAGACTTTGAAAGACAGCCGAAGTACGTGCGTCTGCACGGCAAGCCAAAAATCTACTACTCGAGCTATACCGACGACGAGATCGCGTCTTTCTCAAAATTGCTGGCGCCGGAGAGCTGGTGCGTGTTCGACAATACGGCCTCAGGGGCCGCCATCGAAAACGCGCTGACCATGCTCGGCCATTACCCCCGAAACTCGCCCTCGTTCATGTCACGTTCGTCGTAGTTGATATCCCAGTCCTTGGCGTCTTCATCCTTGCCCGGCGTCTTCTTGTTGACGGTCGCGTCATCTGAATGCGTGATGACGCGGGGCTTGGCGCTACTCACACCATTGTTGGATCCTCCGGCATGGTTGCTTTCCGACTGACCCCTTGCGTCTCGCTCGATCTCTGCCTTTGATGACTTTTTATTTTTTTCCATGTTCAGGTTCCTCCTGAGCCTCCGCCGTTTCTCCTGTGCGGGGTTGCTCTTTCATCGCCCGGTGCAGTCCTTTGGCCGCTCCTTGCGCCAGAGCGTGGCGGTTTCGATCGGCCTCTGGGCTCTCTACAGAGCGGGCATCATCTGTTTCAGCCGGAGCGGTCTCCGGCAGCTTTTCCCGTTTTGTCATCTCGACTCCCATCACTAAGCCAATCGACCCCATTTGGGATTCCATTCAACCCCTTCCACAAGCTCGACAAATATGGGCTCGTTGCTGTCGGCTCTATGAGAGGCCGCCAGTTTGAAGGCCGCGGCGGGCTCCATCTCCTCGCCGGGAAAAATCGTATCGTCCGCGTCTGTGTCGGCTATCTTGCGCACATAACCACGGATCTGATCGCCTGAGTGATAGAACTTGATCACCAATGATCCGGCCGGCGCAATGCCTGGGAAATATTGTCGATAGTCGCCGCGTTCCGCTGCCGCATCGGTGTCACCGGCCCGATACCAGTGGGTAAGGTCCTGGCCTTCAGGACGACCTTCTGCTTCCCAGATCAGATATGCGCGCAGCCGTCTCGCCTCCTCATCGATCAGAGGTTTCGGTTGTTCCGAGACGACTTGAAGGACGACCTTGCCGCGGATATGTTTTTCTTGGAGGACGGACTGGGCTTCGGCTGCCTGGCCTAGCCCAAAGGTGCTGGCAACAACGACCTGGACCTCGCCTTGGTAGATCAGCTGCGCGATTTCCTGCAATTGGGCGCCGTTCGGCTGAGCGGTGTAGCGCGCTGCACGAATACCCTGTTTCTTGGCTTTTGCCTTATCCGGCTCCTGGAGTGTAGAAATGAGGGCGCCTTTCGGTTTGACGACGCTGAAGCTTCTTTCCTGGGTCTCGCCGCCGATCAGATCGAATACAAGGTCGACGGGCTCGACAACATCTTCGAACTTCTCCGCCTTGTAATCGATCACCTGGTCGGCGCCGAGGTCGGTTACGAAATCCTTGTCGGACGAGGACACGGTTGTCGCTACCCATGCGCCCTTTGCCTTGGCGAACTGAATGGCGAAATGGCCGACGCCGCCCGCACCGCCATGAATAAGGACACGCTGGCCCGCCAGAAGGCCACCGTGATCGAACAGCCCCTGCCATGCTGTGATCCCGGCGAGCGGTACGGCCGCCGAGCCAATGGCATCAAGTGCCTGGGGCTGTAAAGCCACTTCTTCCGCGCTCGCCACGACGAACTCCTCGTAACCGCCATGTTCAGGCGACAGGAATGCAAAGACCTTGTCGCCGATCAGGAAGCTCGCAACGCCAGATCCAACGGCCGCGATCTCGCCGCTGACGTCTCTACCGAGCACGTAGGGAAGATCCTTTTCGGTGACGACAGGATATTTACCCTCGCGCATCTTTGCGTCGACAGGATTGACGCTCGCGGCGAAGACCTTGATGACAACTTCGTTGGCGGCCGGCGTCGGTTGGTCGATTTCATCGATTGCCATAACCTCCGGACCGCCGAAGCGGTGGATACGGACAGCTTGCATGATCGTCTTCCTTTGAGCTGAAGATTAATTTCTGAGATGCAACGTCGATTGCTTCTCACGCTGCGCGCCTTTTGATGGCTGCAGCACCGCGGACTGCGGCGACGGGCGCGGGTCATCAATGTTTTGGTTGCTTGCCAAAATCCTTGCGCAACTCGTCCTTTGCCTTGTCGAGCGTTGCCAACCTCGACTTCGACAGTTGCTTGCCCGCCCTATTGATATAGAAATTCAGCATCGACATCGCAGACTGAAACGGGGTGGCTTTGCGGCGGTCGCTGTGCTCGGCGGACGCCTTCAGCGAATCCGCGATCTTCTTGGCGCTACGTTGCTTGAAGACGCCGTCCTTCAGATCCATCGCATCGCTGTTGTTGGTCACATCCTGTGACCATTTCTGTTTGGGTTTATTTTTCGGCATAAGCGTTCTCCAAAAAGAACGGCGCCGCTGTTGTGGCGTCGTCCTCTGTCAATGATGAGCGTGGTGCTCGTTGCGCTTGCGGGTGGCAGCTGCCTTCTTGGCTGAGGCAGAGCGCTCTTCCTTGGTCCGCGACGCGGCGGCCGTGCCACCCTTTCGCCCTCCTTTCTTGGAGGAGGCGTGGCTTTCGGCATGGCCGCGCCCAGAGCCTGATTTGTTACCGCCGCCACTTTCCTTGTTAACGGTTGCCCAAGCGCGGCGTTCAGCTTCCTTTTCCAAAACGCCCCGGTCTTCGTAGCCTTCCTCGATATGCTCGGCCTTGCGCTTCTGCTTCTCGGTGTATGCGGATTTGTCGCCCTAGGGCATGAGACAATTCCTTCTCTGGAATTATCTTCGTGATGAAGAACCCGATGCGAAGGAAGTCATCGCACTCATTAAAGCGGAAGGCCGCAAGGGTGTGGCGCTACCGGGCGATCTTCGGGATGCCGCCTTCTGTGAGAAACTTGTCGACGATGCAGTCAAGGCACTCGGTGGTCTCGACATCCTGGTGAACAATGCCGGTCGCCAGCAGCAGGCCCAGTCAATTAGCGACATTACCTATGAAGCTTTCGACGCGACGATGAAGACAAACATCCATGCCACATTCCTGCTGACGAAAGCAGCTCTGAAGCACTTGAAGCCAGGATCTGCCCTGACACTAACTCGGGAAGCACAATCAGACCAGCATTTTGATCGAGCATTTGATTGACAGTGACGCACATTCGATCGGTGTCGCTGGGGGCGATCTCTTACGCGGACAGATGCAGAAGTGCAGCCAAGCACCGGTGCAGCCATCTCCGTCAGCACGAATGATGTTGATAGGGAAAGCGTCTAACCCTACTTTATGTTGCATGTACTCAGTCGCAGATCGCTTCCGCCTCGATCTCGACCTCGTAATCGCCGATCAGATTGCCGGCCTCGATCAGCGTGTTGGCAGGAAGAACCGAGGCGAAGGCGCGTCCGTGCGCGCGCGAGACCGGCTCCCACTGATTGGCATCACGCAGATAGATGCGGGTCCTGGCCACGTCTTCCATCTTGCCGCCAAGCGCCGAAATGGAGGCGGCGATCTTGTCGAGAATGTAGGTCGCCTGCGCGCCGGCATCGCCCGGCGCTACGCAGCGGTTGGTGCCATGCGTCGCGGTCGTGCCGGAGACCATAATGCGATCCCCCACCCTGACGGCCCGGCTATAGCCCGCGATCGGTTCCCAGATGCTGCCGGATGAGACACGCGAACGGCCGGGACGACCGGGTACCGGCTCAGCCGTGTAGACGGATGGAATGGCATCGAGATGGTGGCTGAGGTCGCCGGATGCCGTGAGGAATGGCGGCTTGCGGTATTCGTCGCCGCAGTCGCCGGGAATGGGCTGCGTCTCATCAAAGGTAGCGTTCAACGCGGCGTGATCCTCTTCGTCGAGCGCAAAAGAGAAGACGTTCAGATTGTCGCCGCGATGCTCGTTTTCGCCGATGCGCGCGCCGACGATGGTGGCGGCCACCGCGTCGTGCTCCAGAACCCAGCGGCTCGCGACGTTGGAGATCGACACGCCGTGCTTGGTCGCGATGGTTTGGGCTGCGCTGAGAATGCCCTGGAAGGCCTGCCAGCCGCCGGCGATGTCGATGAAGCGCTTGTACTTTGAGCGGCTCCAATCGGCGATACCAGTCGGTTCCAGTTGGCCCAGCCACTTCTCGGACAGAAATCCGCCGCAGAGCGTCCCATAGGCGAGAAGCTTGACGCCGCTATTGGCGCAGAGCTTCGAGAGCGCACCGGCCGCGCGGCGGTCGACGAGGGAGAACGAGACCTGATTGCTGGCGATCTCGATGCCGTCGGCGAGTGCCAGCGCCAGATGTCCAGCATCGAAATTGGTGAGGCCGAGCGCGCCGATCAGGCCTTCCCCGCGCAGGCGCTGCATCTCGTGCAGTGCGTCGAGCCACGCTGGATGCTCGAAGCTCCACCAGTGGAATTGCAGTAGATCCACCTTGTCGACACCAAGTCTCGTCAATCGCTCCTCGACGCCACGACGCACGACATCAGCCGTCATCGGTCCCGGCTCCGGGCACCATTTGGTGAAGGCGACTGGCCGCTGGCCGTTCTGATAGCGCGACAGCAGGCGACCGGTGATCAGCTCCGCCGAACCATAGTGATCGGCCATGTCGAACGTATCGAAACCATCCAGCGCATAGGCCTGCAGCACATCGGCGCCCTTGTCGGGATTGATCACGGTGCCGTTCTTCTCGATGTCGGCCACCTGCCAGAGACCGCAGACGATGCGGCTGATGGAGAGATCCTTGGTGAGGGCTATGCGTGGGGGCGTGGTGGACATGTCGTTATTCCCTGGATGTCTGTTTGCGCTTGCTCGTCAGCGATGCCAGCGCATTTGAGGCGCCGAGAATGCCGCGAGGGCGCAGGAGCAAGATGAGGCAGAGCCCGACGCCGATCATGACGATCTGCAGCGACGCCGCGCGGGCCTGCTGCTCGGGCGGCACGAACGCGGAGACGGCGGCCGCCGACAGCGCCCACAGTCCCCAGACCAGCACCGCGCCGAGTATGGCGCCGCGATTGTTGCCGGAGCCGCCGACGATCAGCATCGCCCAGACCTGGAAGGTCAGGATCGGCAGATAATTGTCGGGAGCGATGAAGCCGATGAAATGTCCTTGCGCGGCCCCTGCCAGCCCCATGATGGCGCCGCCGATGGTGAAGGCCTGCAGACGAAAGCGGATAGGCCGCTTGCCGAGCGCCTTTGCAGCGCTTTCATCCTCGCGGATCGCGCGCAGCACGCGGCCCCAGGGGCTCTTGGCGAGATGCTGGAGCGCCAGATAGAGCGCCAGCACAACGCCCGCCATCAGCGCGAGATTGGAAAGGGAAAATGCCAGCGGATCAGCGGCAAGGCTGCCGAACGGGCGCGGAATGAAGCCGATGCCGAAGGCGCCGCCGGTTAGCGGTTGCAGGTTCAGCACACAGAGCTGCACCGTGACCGCGACGCCGAAGGTGGCGATGGCGAGATAATCGGATCGCAGCCTTATGGTGAGCGCACCGACCAGCCAGGCGGCAAGCCCGGCGACCAGCGCGCCGCCGAGCCAACCAATGGCGATCGGCAGGTCGAAACCGCCAAAGCGGCCGGGCGCATCCGGCGTCGTCAAAAGCGCCGACACATAGGCGCCGATCGCGACGAAGGCGGCGATGCCGACGTTGAAGAGGCCGGTCTGGCCCCACTGCACATTGAGGCCGAGGCACATGATGGCATAGGTCAGTGCCATCGTCAGGAAGAAGGCTGCGTAGGCGATCAGATCAAGGCTCATGCCGCCCTCCCGAACAGGCCGCGCGGGCGAAGAAGCAGCACCGCCACCAGGATGACGAAAGAGACAGCCGCCCGCCACTCAGCGCCGACGACCTGCACGGCTGCTGCTTCCGACAGGCCGACGATCAATCCAGCGATCATCGCGCCGGGAACGCTGCCAATCCCGCCGAGGATTGCGGCTGCAAACAGCGGCAGCAGCAGGTCATGGCCAAGATGGGGGCGGATCTGTACGAGCAGCCCGGTCATGATGCCGGCGATGCAGGCGAGGGCAGCGCCGACGAACCAGACGACGCGGATCACACGGCGCACGTCGACGCCGGCAATGCCCGCCAAAGCCGGATTCTCGCTCACGGCGCGCATGGAGCGGCCGATGTCGGTGCGGGTCATCAGCAGGTGGATCGCGACGACCGCAACCAGCGACAGGCCGAGCGACAGGAGCTGGTCGGGCGTGGCTCGCAGGCCGCCACCGATCTTCACGGCGATTTGCAGCGCCTTGGTGTAATAGGCGGGCTTCGAGGTGAAGATGAATTCGAGCAGGCTGCGCAGCGCAAGCGAGGCGCCGAAGCTCGCCATGACGAGAATGATGATCGCGCCGCCGCTCGCCCGCAGACGCCCGAACAGCACCGCATCCACGGCAAGTGCAAGCAAGCCCGTGAGCAGGATCGCGATCACGGCCGCAAGCGGTAGCGACCAGCCGAAGGAGAAGGGGCCGATCGGCTTCGTCAACGTGGTCGACAGGAGCCCGAGGCCGCCGCTGACGGCGAGTGCCAGATAGGCGCCCCAGGAGAGCATCTCGCCATGCGCGAAATTGGCAAAGCGCAGGATCGAATAGGTAAGCGTCACGCCGATGGCGCCAAGGCCGATCATCGCGCCGGCAATCAGGCCATCCATGAGAAATTGCGGGTTCATGGTGCCTCCGCCGCCTGCGTGGTGGTGCCGAGATAGAGCTTGGCGATCAACGGGTCGGCGAGCAGCGAGGACGCCTCGCCCTCATGCCTGATCCTGCCCTCGACTAGGATGACGGCGCGGTTGGCGATCGCAACGGCCGCCTTGACGTTCTGCTCGACCAGAATGACGGTGACACCGCCGGCGTTGATCTCTTTCAGCATCGAAAACACCTCGCCGACGATTTTGGGCGACAGGCCGGCCGAGGGTTCGTCGAGGATGAGCACGGAGGGATCGACGATGAGCGCGCGGGCAACGGCCAGCATCTGCCGCTGTCCTCCCGACAATGCGCCGGCCAAACGTGTGGGTTTGCTGGCGAGATCGGGGAAGCGACGATAGAGCGCGGCGATCCGTTCGCCTCGCAGAGCCTTCGGCAGGACGGCGGCGGCAAGCTGCAGGTTTTCGTGGATGGTGAGCGACGCGAAGATGTTTTCCGTCTGCGGAACGAAGGCGAGGCCTTCGCCGATCTTGCGGTGGGATGCGACGTGGGTGATCTCCCGCTGGCCCAGCATCACGCTTCCCGAGTGGATCGGCACCACGCCGGCGATCGCCTTGACGAATGTCGACTTTCCGGCTCCGTTCGGTCCGAGCAGCACCAGCAATTCTCCCTGCGCAACCGAGAGATCGATGCCGCGCACGATCGGCAGGTCGGGTTCGTAGCCGGCGACCAGCGCGCGGGTTTGAAGCGCCGGCGTGGTCATGCCGCCGCTCCGAGATAGGCTTCGATGACCTCGGGATTGGCGGCGACGTCGGCGGGCGTGCCCTCGGCCAGCGGCTTGCCGAGTGCCATGGCGACGACGCGGCTGCAAAGCCGCGCCACCATATCCATATTGTGTTCGATCAGCAGGATGGACTTGCCCCGCGCGTTGAGATCCAGCACGCGTTCCATGATCGTCTCCAGGAGCGCGGGGTTGACGCCGGCCGCCGGTTCGTCGAGCAGAATCGCCTGCGGATCGGCCATCAGGATGCGTGCGAGTTCCAGCAGCTTGCGCTGTCCGCCCGAGAGAACCTTCGCCGGCTGTCCCTCTAGGCCCGACAAGGTGACGAACTCCAACAGCGCACGCGCCTTTTCGATCGCCAACCGCTCCTGTTGCCTGACATGACCAAAGCGCAGGAAGTTCGCGAACAGCCGCTCGCCGTCTTGGGCCTGCGCGCCCACGAGTACATTTTCGAGCACCGTCATTTCGAGAAAGGGCTTCGGAATCTGGAAAGTCCGGCCGACGCCACGACCGATTCTCTGCTCTGGGCTCTCCTGCGACACTTCGCGGCCGCCGATCCAGATTTCGCCCGATGTCGGCTTCAGGCTTCCGGCAATCAGGTTGAACAACGTGGTTTTGCCGGCGCCATTCGGGCCGATGAGGCCAACCATCTCACCTTCGCCAAGCCTGAGCGACATGCCGCCGACGGCCACGTTGCCCTGAAACGACTTCACCAAGTCGCGCGCGTCGATCACGGCTCTGGCGGGTTCTGCCGCTTTCGGTGGGGCGTCTGGCACTGGCAAAGGCATGGAGAAAAGAAGTCTCTTGATTTGATTGGTGATGTTTGATCAAACTTTACCCCATGGTGAAAAGCAACCGAAAAAAGCGGTGTCTCACGGAGCAGGCTCGATGGTAGTCCCATCGGGAGGAGCCCATGCGAGGAAACCGGCCGATGGTGGTCACGACCGTGACGACGCGCTGTCGCCGGTCGGGCGCGAAACGCTGCAAGACCGCGTCTACGCGCAGCTGCGCAACTCTCTGATCAACGGCATGTTCGACGCCGGCGACGTGTTGCGCATCGTCGATCTCGCCGAGCGGCTGCAGACGAGCACCATGCCGGTGCGCGAGGCGCTTGGCCGCCTCGTGTCCGAGCAGGCGCTGGAATCGCTGCCCAATCGCTCGGTGCGCGTGCCGCTGATCACCCGCGAGCGGCTGGACGATTTGGCCCGCGCCCGCATCCTGATCGAAGGCCAGATGGTTGCGCTGGCGCTGCCCAATCTGACGGATGACGATTTTGCCGTGCTGAAGCAGATCAATGTCGATTGCGATCTCGCTTTCGAGCAGCACGGCAAGGATATCGGCCATGTCACCTCGGCGCTGAACCAGCAGTTCCATTTCCACATCTATCATGCGGCGCGCTCGCAGGTGCTCATCCCGATCGTCGAGAGCCTGTGGCTTCAGTCGGGCGCGATCATTCGCAAGGCCGCGCATATTCATGACGAAGAGGGCGGACTTGCCGCCACCAATCATCATTGGGCGCTGATCGGTGCGCTGGAAAATCGCGATGTCGAGGCCGCGATGCAATCGCTTTCCAACGACATCAGCCGCTCCTTCGATCTCATCCGCGGGCGGCTGGATGCCGAACCCAACGGCAATGCATCGGGAGGTCACCATGCCTGAACCCATCGACGACGGCTTCGACCTGTTCGATCTGAGGGTCGATGTGATCATTCCCGAAGGCGGCGCGGTTTACTGCGGCGCCAAGCCTGGCGATCATTTCGAGCTCAAGGGCGAGATGCTGCATCTGCCGGAGGGACAGGGGATCTCGATCTACTCGCTCTCCTCCGTGCTGCCGCTGCTCGCGGCAAAGCAACGCCCGACGGATCGCAACGACTGGATGACGACGGACGCCGACATCGCTTGCCCGGACCCCAATTGCTCGACACGGCTCAGGATCACCCGCACGGGTATCCGCCGTTTCATCCATGCCGCCACCACGGCGGTTCCCTTGAATGACCAATAGGCTGAAAGACATGCAGCGCATCACCATCGCCCCCGGTTACGAAATCTCCCGCGTCATTCGCGGCGGCTGGCAGCTGGCGGGCGGCCACGGCGCGATCGATGGCGGCAGCGCTGTCGAGGACATGATCGCCTTTGCCGACGCCGGGATCACCACTTTCGACTGCGCTGACATCTATACAGGCGTCGAGGAGCTGATCGGCCGTTTTCGCGTCGCCTACAAGAACCTGCGTGGCACTCAGGCGCTGTCGCGCATCCGCGTCCACACCAAATTCGTGCCCGATCTGACCGTCCTACCAAACATCAGCAAGGCTTATGTTGAAGGCGTCATCGATACCTCGCGCAAGCGGCTCAACCTCGACTGCCTCGATCTCGTGCAATTCCACTGGTGGGCCTATGATATCGAGGGCTGGCTGGAAACGGCGGGCTGGCTGAAGGAGCTGCATGAGGCCGGCAAGATCGGCAAGATCAGCGGCACCAATTTCGACACGGATCATATCAAAGCGATCATCGGTTCCGACGTGCCCTTCACCTCGCTGCAGTTGCAATATTCGCTGCTCGACCGGCGCCCGGAAAAGCGCATGGCGGCGCTTGCCGGCGAAAAGAACTTCGCGCTGTTCTGCTACGGTACCGTCGCCGGCGGCTTCCTCGGCGATCGCTGGCTCGGCCAGCCGGAACCGGAACATCCGCTCGAGAACCGTTCACTGACGAAGTACAAGCTGATCATCGACGATTTTGGCGGTTGGGATCTATTCCAGGCGCTGCTGTCGACGCTGCGCGAGATCGCCGACCGGCACGATACCGATATTGCCACGATCGCAAGTGCAGCGATGCTGACCAAGCCAGGCGTCGCCGCCGTCATCGTCGGCGCCCGCAATCGGGATCACCTGAAGTCCAATCTTGCAATCGCCGATATCGCGCTAAGCGAGAAGGACAGGGTTGAGATCGATGCGATCCTTGCGCAATCAAAGCCGCTCGACGGCGACGTCTATACGCTGGAGCGGGACAGGGAAGGCCGCCACGGCAGCATCATGAAGTACAATCTCAACAAAGGGGAACAAAAATGAGAACGACATTCCTGCTTTCTGCCATGGTAGCTGCCCTTGCGGCATCCACGGCACCGACGCTGGCCGCCGATTGCGACATCACCGTGGGCCTCGTTATGGAGCTCACCGGTCCGGCCGGTGAATATGGCCAGGCCGGCGCTAAGTCCGTCGAGATGGCCTTCCGGGACATTAACGACGCCGGGGGCGTCAATGGCTGCAAGGTCGTCGCCGACACTCGCGACAGCCAGAGCCAGGGCAACGTCGCCGTCGATCAGGCGACCCAGCTCGTCAACATCAAGAAGGTGCCCGTCATCATCGGTGGCATCATCTCGTCGGTATCGATCCCGATCCTGACATCTGTAACGGCACCGGCCGGCGTGGTGCAGGTCTCGCCAGCATCCTCGTCTCCAACGCTGACCGAGCTTGGCCGCAGCGGCAAGACCAACGGCGTCTTCTTCCGCACCATTACCTCGGATGCGCTGCAGGGCACCGCGGCCGCGAAGTTCGCGATGGACCAGGGCCTGAAGAAGATTGCGATCATCAACGTCAACAACGACTTCGGCGTGAACATGGTCAAGGAATTTTCGACCGCCTATCAGAAGCTCGGCGGCACGATCACCTCGACCACGCCCTATAACGAGAAGCAATCAAGCTACGCCTCGGAAGCCAGCGCCGCGATGGCCGGTGACCCCGATGCGCTTTATCTCGTCAGCACGCCTGTCGATGGCGCGACCATTGCTCGCGCTTGGGTTTCCGGTGGTGGCAAGCAGACCTTCCTGTTGAACGACGGCATGAACTCCAAGGACTTTATCGAGAGCGTCGGCGCGCAGTATCTCGAGAATGCCTATGGCACCTCCTCCGGCACCAGCCCTACGGCGTCGACCGAATATTTCAATGGCAACTACGAAGCCTTCTCCGGCGGCATCTCGCCTTCGGCTCCGGCCGCCGACCGCTCTTATGACGCGGGTGCAATCGTGGCGCTGGCGATCGCCAAGGCCGGCAAGGCAGATGCGGCCGCCATTAAGGTAGCCATGCACGAGGTCGTCGCCGAGGGTGGCACGCCCATCCATGCTGGCAAGGAAGAGTTCGCCAAGGCGCTGCAGCTCATCAAGAATGGCAAGCCGGTCAAGTACGAAGGTGTTATCGGCCCTGTCAGCTTCGACAAGTATGGCGACATCACAGGTCCGTTCCGCTTGTGGAAGATCAGCAGCGGCGAGGTGACGACGGTCGGTGAGTTGAGCGCCGAAGAGGTCACCAAGATTAAGACCGCAAAATGAATTGAGTGAGCTCGAGGATACTCCACGAGCCACTACATCAAAGGGTGAACGTATCGTGCACGGGTGCCGATGCTGTACCACCATCGGCACCCATTTCTCGCTGCGGATGACTACGAAGAGGTCTATGGGCACCTACTTTCGCAGGCCAAAGACAAGGTGGTCCTTCACGGCCTGGGCGATATGTTCGATCCGAACCTCACAGGGTATTGGGGGGCGTCGGATTTCGGCTCGGCGCTCGAAATCGTCATCCGCATTATCGAAGCCAGCAAAGACAAGGTGGAAGGCATCAAGATCTCGCTTCTCGATAAAGAGAAGGAAGTCATCCTCCGGCGCTGCCTTCCGGATGGTGTCCTGTGCTTTACCGGGGACGATTTCAACTACGCTGACATGATCGAGGGGGATGGCGAGCATTACAGCCATGCGCTGCTCGGGATCTTTGATGTGGTCGCGCCCGAGAAATGCGGCTTATCATCTGGAACAACAACTATAATGACCCCGCGCTACAGGCTCACAAGGGCTGGGGTAGCGGCAAAAGTAAACCCCGCCAAATGACGAGCGAAGCTAGGGGGAGTGTCGCCGCATCGCTGCGGCACGTGGAAAACTTGCCGAACCAGGGAGGGTTCCAATAAAAAAGGGCTCGCCACTCAATACACAGGCGAGCCCTTCTCGTGCGTCTTAGTTTCGGCATCTGCCTGCACCTCGACGACAATTCTATCAATAACGCGCCTCTTCGCGGGTTAATCCTCGCGTAGCTTCCTTTCGATGCCGATCATTATTGACCATTCCTCGTCGTAACCCTTGCGCCATGTCATCAAAATAGGATTTGCGATGGATAGAAGCTCTTTTTGGGCGCTGTTTCTTCCATCTTGCGCTGCAGCCTCTTGGTCCTCTCTCATGGACGTACCATCAGCCAATAGGACGCAAAAAAGTGGATGCTTCGGCGGGTAAGCCGCTAATCATACGTAGAACAGCGCAGACCGGGAAATTCTTTACCGACCGCAATTGACCGCTGCGGAGCCGAGCCACCAATAAGCGCTTATGTGGATCGTATTCTAAGGTCGCGATCGTTTTGGTGTGGACGGGTAGTGTGAGCATTCCTAGATCTTTCGTCGAGACTAACTCGCGCTGAGCTCGCAATATCGAGAGCATTAAACGCTCTACGAGCGGCCCCGGCAATACGGGCTAAAGTCGGTGGTTGTCAAACGGCCTCGGCGGAGGATCTTCCTCTCGGATCGGAGTAATCTAAGCTGAGATTCTCAATGGTGGAGCACTCTCGATTGGACCACTATCTGGCTGCACTGACGGTGTTGTTGCGCGCAAGTGCGCGCAATTGCCGAAGCACGATCGCCAGAAGAACCGCGGTGACCGTGAAGACGAACGAAGAATAACCGAGCAGTAGCCACCAGAGCATAGTCTCACCCCTCATTTGATTTACGAGGCGACTAACTCTCGAAGCTCTATCGGGTTCCAGCTATCGGACCTTAGTCCGGCGGACATCACCACCGCCCCATCATCAGCGGCTAGCGCTGGAAGGAACCAGAAGGGGCTGTATACATTTCTGCCTCCGGTCGTGTGTTTGTGGCAGTGACCCTACGTGGTGGAGATTGTATGCGACAGTACAGTTGGACCCTGATGAGGCCCGGAGCCGTTCCCAATGTCGGGCTTGGAACCCTTGATGAAGTAGAAGGGGCGATCCATCGTTGTCATCTGCCGGGAATACCAACTGCATCCTGGCTGATTGACGAGATGAAAGCCAAGCAGGATTCGACCGGTACCGCCAGATATAATTACGCGCTAGGACAACCCGACGAATGGCGCTTTGCCTGGATTGCACAGTGAAGGCGCTTACCGCAAGGGCGTATCATTTGGGCCGGATGCCCCATTCATAATCTTATCTTGTCTCAGCCTTAGGTTCTGAATACACCTTAAGGGCTGAGAGCAGCGGTCTGGGACTAACCGGGCCCATAACGGCATCACTTGATGTGCCAAATCGCCTGACGTTCAGAAAAATCTGCGATTTTGAGGGTCAATTCAATCTGCGACCTCTTCCACAGTTTGGATCTGCGTTTCGATCAATCGTCAACCGTTGATAGTCGAGTGGGTCATGCTAGCTCGGGTTGCGGAAAGCCCTTGGTGGAACTGTAGACCCCGCCATTGGTCACAAGTGCCCATACGATACGCGCGGTTCTGTTGGCAATCGCGACGGCTGCCACCTTGTAGGGCTTTCGTTTTACGAGGGAATAAAGCCACTCATTTGTACTCTGGCGCCCCCTTGCGCGGGCGACTATTGGAAAGGCTCCGATAACCAGGAGCTTGCGAAGTTCCCCATTTCCTCTCTTCGAAATCCGGCCGTAACTCAGCTTGCCACCGGATGAGAACGACCTCGGTGTAATGCCAAGCCACGAGGCAAAGTGCCGTGCCGTTTTAAAGAGCGTTGCGTCAGGGACGACTGCTCGGACAGTGGCAGCCGTGATTTTTCCCACACCTGGAATAGTCATCAGGCGCTGTGTAGCATCATCTTTCTTAACCTGGTCATCGATCGACTCTTCAATCCCGCTGATGTGCTCGTTGATAGCGTCGATGTGCTGGTAGACACTTCTCAGCACGGTGCGCGCGGGCTCGGGTAGGTGGCTCTTGTCAGAGCTCAAGATCTGCTTGAGTTTGACAACGTCAATGGTCCTAGACGGGACGACAAATCCGAATTCAGCCAAAAGGCCGCGCAGCGCATTGATGGCGGAGGTTCGCTGGCGAATGAACAGCGTTCGCGTTTTCATAAGAGTGGTGATTGCCTGCTGTTCGGAGCTTTTGATGGCCACGAAGCGCATTCCTGGCTGCGTCGCGGCGTTGGCAATTGCTTCGGCGTCAAGAGCATCGGATTTATCCTGTTTGACGAATGGTTTGACGTATTGTGCGGGTATGAGCAACGGCGTGTGCCCCCACCTTTCAATCTCTCTCGCCCAATAATGAGCGCCGCCGGTGGCTTCCATTGCGACAACGCATCCACGCTGCTTCTTGAAGAAACCTGGCAATTCCGCTCTCGGCAGCTTGTGGCTGAAAACCTTGTCGCCGTTTTTGTTCATTCCGTGGACCTGGAAGACCTGTTTGGCGAGGTCCAGACCAATCGTGCTAACCCGTTCCATTTTCTCCTCCTTGGGATGATGGCGGGCGGATTATAGCTCGTTGGCCTCGATACGGGAGAGGATTGCGGTGAAAGGTCTGTCGTCGCTCGTGCGGAGGTCGCGGCTTGATATCGGTCTAGACCGCCTAATTACAGACGGGAAGTCTTTTCAAAATTCCTCGGCACAATGATCCCGAAGAGCTAGCTATCGTGGCGGACGTTAAAAAACTCGACGAGATGACCACCGAGGAACGCATCGAGTTTCTTGAGACCTTAGGTGAAAGCCTCTTGATGTCGGCATCGATCGCGAAACATGAAGACGATCCCATCTGGGAGGACATGTCCGAACTCGGTAATCGCTTTCAAATAAACGCCGAGACGATCGCCGGGGACGAAACGGAGAACGCAGAGCATCTAGTTCTGGAGGCAATCCATCTCCTAGCCAAGTTCGAGCATGGTAGCGGTGGCAGCCGCACCATCCACTGAATGTCTGGAACAAGCTGCGCAAAGCGCCGTGCCATCGAATGTGGGTAACCGAACACTCAAGCCTTTAATAAAGGGCGGCTTTTCTTATGGCATGACAAATAAGCATGGCATCGCATTGAAAGGGCAAGGGCAGGGGAATGGCAGGGAGCTTGGAAATGAGCAGCAACGGGAATAGCTTCGATCTGATGGCTTCTGGGCGCGAACTGTCGGACATGAAGAGCAAGGCAGGCGGGTCATAAAAAAGGGCTCGCCACCCAATACACAGGCGAGCCCTCAATGCGCCAAGAGGTCCGCCAAGGCGCATCATCGGGCGGGAATTAATCACAACTGATGATGTGAGTCACGTGACACGAACGTGACGACGAAAGAAAAAGCCCCAGCGTGCGGCCGGGGCGAGGTGGGGAAGTCAGAGTGCTAGCGAGGAACGTGCCAGCTTCCCATTAACGCGGCATGTGCCGGATCGGTTCCTTGTGCGGCTAGTGCTCCCAGCACCACCATCGCGTCTCGATCGATTGTGAGGACGAAAAGCCAAAGCCGCCCCACTGTTTGCAGTCCGGATGCGTGCAGAGATGTTCGAACTGCTAACTCGACGACTGCATTGGCCGGTCAAGATCGCTCATCGCGTCATCTCAGGATTGTTCGTAGCGGGAGCACCCTTATCGAGAGTCTGCAGTAGCTTTCTGACGCCGTCGTGATGACACGAGTAATAGTGGTTCTGCGCTTCTCGCCCGAAATTTATGAAGCCGCCCATCCGGAGGAATGAAAGCTCTTTGGACGTGGTCGATTGGGGCAGTCCTAGCTCGTTACGCAGTTCGCGGACGTTCATCTCCTCGGCGGCACACAAGCTCTTCAAGACTCGGAAACGAGTCCGGGAGGCGAGCGCTTCAAGCAGCGTCACTTTTTCAGCAAGCGATGATTCCTCTAGCATGGCGGTCCCCGAAGTTCATTGCGTCTGCGCTGGAACTAAACATCTAGCCGTCCGTTTCAAGCGTGGCCTTCGGCATCTCCCTCAACAGACCCAGCCAGTCCAAGATGCTGAAGGCCCCAAATGAGATCCGCCCCGCCAGGGCGCCCCTTCAAGTTTGGCCCCGTTTTCTTCTACTGCATCTTAAGCATTTGCTGATGGACTGTCGGCATGACGACGCCGCCATAATCAAAGCCCCTGCTGCAAACGGAAAAGCCTGTTCGATCCCGGCCGCGCAAGCGCGATCCTCAGCAGCCAAATCTCCCTCGCGACCCAATGCTGGCACGTATCGAGCCGTGCCTGGCGCTTCTTAAGGCCAAGCCGCCCAAAGGCCATCAGTGGGCCTTTGAGGTAAGTGGGACGGCTACCGTCTCGCAGTCCATCTCGACCATGGCAAGGTCCGTACTCTCACCCGTGGAGGGCAAGATTCCGAAGCTGGCGATGGTCAGTTGCGGTGAGATGTTTGCGGTGGAGAAGGAAAAGATTGGCGATCTGGCCATCAGTTGAGACAAAACGCTGACATTGTCGCGCCGACTTGAAGCGCATCATTCGCCGTTCGCGTCTTCGCACAGCAAGATGAGAATTCTCGGCTCGATTGTTCAATCCCTTCTGCGAGCGGTGCTCGACGACCGGTATCACCTCCGACTTTGCAGCCGAATAGGAACGCAGCTTGTCGGTCACCATCACGCGCGGGGCGATACCTCGGCACTTGAGAAGCTTGCGCATGGGACGCATGGCGGCCGCCTTGCTTCTTCGGCTTTGCAGCAGGGCATCTAGGACTTGGCATCGACAGCGCGTCACGGCCAGTATTTCTTCCCCTTGATCGTCACCACCATCTCATTGAGGTGCCATTTGTCGGAGAAATGGCCTCGTGAGCGGCTTCGGAGCTGATTAGCAAATTTCAAGCCGAATTTCGCCGCCCATTCCGACACCGTCTGGGACGAGAGGATGATGCCTCTCTCCGCCAACAGATCTTCGACGTCGCGTAAGCTGAGCGGAAATCGTTAGTAGAGCCATACCGCACGGGCGATGATCTCAGCGGGAAAGCGGTGGCGTTTGAAGTGGGTGAGCGGGGCTTCAGTCAAGCAAGCCAGGTATCAACCCAATGCAAACAGGCGGTTAAGGCGACGCCACCATTGACAGTACTGGCCCGCCGGAGCCGGCGGTGCAGTTCTACGTTTAGGCGAGAGACGGCTTCCGCCACGCTGCGAGCGCCGCCTCGACGCCGAGCGCGAGCTGTAACAGCCGGTGATCCGCACCGAGCGGCCCGGTCAGCTGCAGGCCGAGCGGCAAGTGGCCGTCCGTGCCGGAGGGTACACTGAGCGACGGTTGGCCGGTCATGTTGGCGAAGCCGCTTGAGAGCATCTCGCCTTCCTCGCCATCCTCGGTGAATTCAGGGTCTTTGACCGGGGAAGGGAAGGGGACGCTTGGTCCGATCAGCACGTCCACTTCGCCGAAGGCGGCCTCGACCGCATTGCGCAACTCGACGCGAAAGTTCTGCGCCCGGAGATAGTCGATAGCTTTGGCTTCAAAACCGGCTTCGACCTGCGCTTTCGTGCGCGGTGCGTAACCAGCCGGGTTCTCGGAATAGAGCGGCGAGTGGATGACGGAGGCCTCCGGCAGGATGATGCGGCGGAGCTCGGAATTGGCGCGGGACAGTTCAGGAATATCGATCGGCTTGACGATGGCGCCGGCCGCAGCAAGGCGCTCAAGCGCCCAGACCAGATTTGCGGCGACTGCCGGGGTCAGCTCCGGGCTTGCGCAGTGGAAGCGGACGGCGCCGATCCTCACACCTGACAGTGATGGCGGCGTCAGCGGCATGGGTCTGCCGCTCAGCGCTTCGAGCAGCAGCGCGGTATCGGTAACGTCGCGGGCGAGCGGTCCGGCATGGTCGAGGGTCCCGGACAGCGGGAAGACGCCGTCGAGCGGCACCAGATCGAAGCTCGGCTTCAGCCCGGAAATGCCGCAGTAGGAGGCCGGGATGCGGATCGACCCGCCGGTATCGGTGCCGGTCGCCAGCGGTACGATGCCGGCTGCAACCAGCGCCGCCGATCCGCCGCTGGAGCCGCCAGAGGTGCGTCCGGTGTCGTGTGGATTGTTGGTCTGGCCGATCTCGGGATGGGCGATGCCATAGGCATATTCCAAGAGGTTGGCCTTGCAGAAGATGATCGCACCGGCCTCGCGCAGCCGCTTTATCAGAAGGGCGTCGGCGCTTGCCAGGGCCGGTAGCCGGACCTTGCTGCCGTAGCCGGTCAGCGCCCCATCGACCTCGATCAGATCCTTGATGGCGACGGGAATGCCGTGCAGCGGCCCGCGATCCTTGCCGGCGCGAAGCTCTGTCGCGGCTGTTTCGGCCTCGGCGATCGCCGATGCGTCCAGCCGTTGGGCAACGGCATTGAGGCTTGGCTCCAGCACGTCGAGCCGCTGAAGACTGGCGCTGATGACATCGACCGGCGACAGCGCTCCGGCGCGATACGCACGCCCAAGTTCGGTAACGCTCATGAAGGCGATTTCATCCGGGGCCATTGCCGTTCTCCTTCGGGGAAGATTCCGCCGCCCGAAGGCGGCGGAACAGTCGTCAGATCAAAGGCTCAGTTCTTGACCGTATCTTCCAGGAAGAAGCGGCCGAGCGGGTTCTGGTAGAAATTCTCGACATTCTTGCGCGCCACGTTGATGTAGGGGCTGTAGTAGAGGTCGATCCAGTTGACGTCGTTCTTCGCCGTCTTCTGCAGGTCGACATACATCTGCTCGCGCTTCTTCGGATCGAGCTCCAGGCGGGCCTTGGCGACCAGCTCCTTCACGGCCTCGTTCTTGTAGTTGGTCGAGTAGTTATTGTTGGAGTCGTGGCCGAGCACGAACGTGGTCTTCTGGTCCGGGTCAAGAATGTCGTTGGTCCAGTAGTTGACCGAAATGTCGTAGTCACCGGCAACCGTCATATCCCATTCCTGGCTCGGATCGACCTTTTGCAGATTGGCGGTGATACCGGCCCTGGCGAGCTGCTGCTGCACCAAAACCGCCGTCTGCTCATCCACTTCGTCGCCGGCGCGGATCAGGTAGTTCAGCGTCAGGTTGGAGACGCCGGCATCGGCCAGCATCTTCTTCGCCTTTTCAGGGTCGTACGGGCGCTGCAGGTTGTCGGCGTAGTAGTAGAGCGCGCCCTTCGGGATGTAGGAATTGGCGACAGTGCCCTGGCCGAAGGTGACGGCATCGACGATCGCCTTCTTGTCGATGGCGAGATCGAGCGCCTGGCGCACTTCCTTCTTGCCGAGATCGCCATGCGCATGGTTGATCAGCAAGTGATCTTCGCGGGTGGACGGATCGATCAGGACGTTGAGGTTGGCATCCTTTTTCATCTCCTCGACGCGCGAGAAGGGCACAAAGATCGCCGCATCGAGCTGACCGGCCTGGACGTTCAGCATGCGGGTGTTGTCGTCAGGCACCGAAATCCACTCGACGCCATCGAGCTTGACGCGGTCGGCCTGCCAGAAGTTCGGGTTCTTCTTCAGGATGATGCGGTCGCCGCGGCGCCATTCATCGACGGTGAAGGCACCGGATCCAATCGGCTTTTCGGCATAGGCGTCAGGCCCCAGCGATTCCATGCCTGCCTTGGAGATCACTGAGGCGTTCGGCAGTGCCAGCGTCGACAGAAACGGCGCCGAGGGGTTCTTCAGCTTGATCGTCAGCGTGTGCGGATCGGTGGCGACTGCGGTATCGATCACCTTGTAGCTGTCGCTCCAAAGCGATGCCGGATCGTCGCGGATGCGCAGCAGGCTGAAGGCAGCGTCCTCGGCCGTCAGCGGTGAGCCGTCGGAGAACTTGGCGTCGCGGATCTTGAAGACATAGGTCAGGCCGTCTTCCGAGGCGGTCCAGCTTTCTGCAAGGCCGGGCTCCAGCTTGGTGCCGGTCTTGTCGACGCGGATCAGGACGTCATAGACGTTGGAGAACACCCAGTTGTCAATGTTCTGGGCCGTTTTGATCGGATCGAAGGTCGTCGAGTCTTCGCGGCGGCCGATGGTCAGAACGCCGGCTGCTTCGGCATAGCTTGCCGTCAGCGACAGGCCGGCGATGAATGCGGCAAGCCCGATTGATTTCCACCTGTTGATCATGTGCTTGTTCCCTTCTTTGTTATGGTATGCGTTTGGCAGGCTGAACCGGCATCGATAGCATGTCTTCCCCGGCGCTGGAGCCGCCAAGAAGCGGCCTGTCGGGATCGATGTCGGGAATGGCACCAATGAGCGCCGCGGTATAGGGATGTTTCGGCCGGGCGAAGACCTCTTCAGAGAGGCCCTCCTCGACGATCTCGCCGTGATACATGACGACGACGCGTTCGCAGAGATTGCGGACGATCGCAAGATCGTGGGCAATGAACATCAGCGTCAGGTTCATCTTCGCCGTCAGTTCGCGAAACAGCGCGATGATCTGCGCCTGGATCGTCACGTCGAGTGCAGCGACGCATTCATCGGCGATGACGAGTTTCGGATCGACCGCCAGCGCCCGGGCGATACCGGCACGCTGGCACTGACCGCCGCTCATGCTGCGCGGCTTGCGGTTTGCAAATTCACGATCGAGCCCGACGAGATCGAGCAACTCGCCGATCCGTGCCGGGATGTTGGCCGCCGGCACCTTGCCCTGAACCTTCAGCACTTCACCCAGCATCTGGCCGACGGTGAGACGCGGGTTCAGCGCGTTATAGGGGTCCTGGAAGACCATTGCCGCCTCGCGGCGCAGCTTGGCGAGACCGGCCGTGCGCTGCTGCGCCAGGTTGATGCCGTCGAAGGAAACATGGCCAGAAGAGATCGGGGTGAGACCAAGGACCGCGCGGGCCAGCGTGCTCTTGCCGCTGCCGGACTCCCCGACGATACCGATTGTTTCGCCGGGCATCACGCGAAGCGAGACGCCGGCTACGGCGCTGACTGTTTTGTTCCCTGCCTTGAACAGGCTGCCGCCGATCCTGAAGCGCACATGCAGATCATCGATTTCGAGCAGCGGCCGGACGGTTGCTTGCGCGGGCGCGGCTGCGGTTGCCGGCGAAGCCGCCTCGTCGGGCATCGAGGGATGACTGTTGATCAGGTTGATCGTGTAGGGATCTTGCGGCCGCAACAGGATCGTCCGCTTTGGGCCTTGTTCCAGAAGCTTGCCGTTGCGCATCACGGCAATGCGGTCGCAGGTCTGGGCGACGATGCCGAGGTCGTGGGTGATGAGGATGATCGACAGGCCGCGCTTTTCGCGTATCTCTAGCAGCAGCTTCAGGATTTGTGCCTGTATCGTCACATCAAGGGCCGTCGTCGGCTCATCGGCGATCAGGATCTTCGGGTTGCAGGAGAGCGCCACGCCGATCATGGCGCGCTGGCGCATGCCGCCCGAAAATTCGTGCGGATAGCTGTCATATTGCCTGATCGGATCGGGAAAGCCGACCTGGGTCAGGATCTCGACGGCAGCGGTTCGCGCCTGCCTGGCGCCAAGCCGCTGGTGATAGCGGATGCCCTCGGCAATCTGGTCGCCGATGCGCATCACCGGGTCCAGGTGGCTCGTCGGGTTCTGGAAGATCATGCCGATCTCGCCGCCGCGCACCTGAAGCATTTCGGCATCGCTGACCGCCGTCAGATCGCGGCCCTCGAGAAGGACCGTACCCTGCTCGATCTTGATCAGCGACGACGGCATCAGCCGCACCAGCGAGCGGCAGAGCAGGCTCTTGCCGGAGCCGCTTTCGCCGACGAGGCCGAGGATTTCACCCTTGGCAAGGTCGAGGGAGACACCGTCAATCAGAGTGCGCGTACCGCCGTCGAGATGGACCTTGACCGTCAGGTCGCGGACGGAAAGGACCGAGGCGCTCATTCGTGAACTCCAAGAAGTTCGCCGAGCGCATCACCCAGCATGCTGAAACCAAAGGCGAGGCAGACGATCGAAAGTCCGGGGAAGAGCGTGATCCACCATGCCGTGGTGATGAAGCTCTGTCCCTCGGCGACCATGACGCCCCATTCCGCGAGGGGCGGCTGTACGCCGAGGCCGAGATAGCTGACCGCCGCACCGCTGAGCAGTACCAGCGTGGCATCCGACATCGAGAAAACGATCGAACCCGTAATGGCGTTCGGCAGCAGGTGACGGAACATGATCCTGAAACGGCTGAAGCCGAGGCTGACGGCGGCAACCGAATAGTCGGAGCTCTTCAGTACCAGCATCTGCGCCCGGATCAGGCGGGCATAGGAAACCCAGCCCACCAGCGCCATGGCGATATAGAAGCTGCTGAGCCCCGGCCCGAGGATGGCAATAATCGACAGCATCAGCACCAGGAACGGGAAGGCGAGGATGATATCGACGATGCGCATGAAGATGGCATCGACGATACCACCGAAGAAGCCGGCGATGGTGCCGACCATCGTCCCGATCAGGAACGGAAAAAGCACGCCGATGACGGCGATCTGCAGATCGATGCGGGTACCCCAGATGACGCGCGAGAGGATGTCGCGGCCGAAATTGTCCGTGCCGAACAGATGCGCCAGTGACGGCGACTGCAGCCGCGCATCGGCATTCTGCAGGATCGGGTCATAGGGCGCGATGATGGGTGCACCGATTGCCAGCAGCAGAAAGAACAGCAGAACGCCGGCGCCGATCACAAGCGTCAGGCGGCGGCCGAAGAAGCGGCGCCAGGCGATCGGTTGCGGAGAGAGCGTGCCGATGCTCATAGCTTCACCCGCGGATCAACGGCGACGGTGACGATGTCGGCCAGGAAATTGACGAGGACGGTGGCACAGGCAAAGGTCATGGCCACGCCCTGGACGACCATGTAGTCGCGCGAGAAGATGGCGCGGACCAGGAGCTGGCCCATGCCGGGCAGCGCAAAGACGCTTTCCACCACTACGGTACCGCCGATCAGCCAGCCGATATTGACGGCGAGGAGATTGATGGTCGGCACCAGCGAATTGGGCAGCACATGGCGCCAGAAGACGATGCTTTCAGGCATGCCGCGGGCACGCGCCGCGGTCGCGACGTCGGACTTCAGGGATTCGATCATCGCCGAGCGCAGGCTGCGGGTCAGCACCGTCGACAGCGACAAGGCCACAGTCAATGCCGGTAGAATCAAATGCGAAAGCTTGTCGCCGAGCGTGGCTCCGTAGCCCGAAACCGGCAGTACGCCGAGTTCGACGCTGAAGAGAATGATCAGCATCAGGCCGAGCCAGAAGGGCGGAAAGCCGATCCCGAAGGTGGAGATGACGCGCACCGCATGATCGGGCGCACCGCCGGCATTGCGGGCGGCGATCGCRGACATCGGCACAGCGATCAGGATCGACAAGATGACGCTGGTCAGCACCAGCGCTATCGTCGGCTCGATGCGGGTGGCGATCAGCGGCAGGACGTCGATCTTGTAGAGGATAGACCTGCCCATCTCGCCATTGGCGAGGTTCTTCAGGAAGTAGAAATATTGCAGCCACATCGGCTGATCGAGGCCGTATTGGGCGCGGATATTGGCAAGGGCGGTCGGTGTGGCGCGGGTGCCGAGAATATTGCGGGCCGGGTCTCCGGGGATCAGGCGCACGAGAATGAAAGTGATAATGCTAATGCCGAAAATAACAGGCAGAAACTGAAATGGACGGGTCAATATGAATTTATAACGATGCATGGCGGCGTTGGCCCCCCTGTCTTGGCCGGGCTTCGATCTCCCTACACTGCATCAGCTTGCCCCATGCCGCGACAGGAAATCGGTGAGCGCTGGATAATAATCCTGCGGGTTCTCGTAAAAGGGCATGTGGCTGGCATTGGCGAAGACCTTGAGCTCGGCATTCGGCAGCGCGAGCTTCATCCGCAGCGCGCAGGCCGGCGTCAGTTCGTCATGCTCGCCGGTGGTGATCAGAACGGGCACGGTCACGCGCGACAGATCGGGAATGCGGTTCCAGTCCTTCAGGTTGCCGATATAGAGAAACTCGTTCGGGCCCTGCATCGTCTCGTAGGGACCCATGTTCCAGTCGTCGAGCGAGCGGCGGACCGGCGCGGGCCATTCCGGAAGACGGCAGACGTGGCGATAGTTGAGGATCGTGATGGCAGCCAGATATTCGGGGTGATTGTAGGTACCTTGCGCCTCGTGCTTCTGCATCATCGACACCGTTTCCGGGCCGAGCGCGGCGCGCAGCCGCTCCAGCTCCAGGATCAGATGCGGCATGTCGGCGACAGTATCTTCGAGGATCAGCGTCTGGAGATTTTCGGGATAAGTCAGCGCATAGTCGATCGCCAGCCAGCCGCCCCAGGAGTGGCCGAGCATGTGAACCTTGCCGAGGCCGAGCGCCTTGCGTACGATTTCGGTCTCCTCGACATAGCGGCCGATCGTCCAGAGTGACGGATCTGCCGGGCGATCGGACGAGCCGGTTCCGAGCTGGTCGAAGGCGACGACGCGATAGCCCTTGTCGATGAGGCAGGAATGGGCTTCGCGAAGATAATCGCAGGGCAGGCCGGGGCCGCCATTCAGGCAGAAAACCGTTTCGCTTCCGCTGCCGAAGCTGTAGGCGACGACCTTATGGCCGTCGACCTCAATTTCATGTCGCGCCTCAGGCTCGATTTCACGCCACATTGACCGCTCCGGCAGACGATTTCGCTTGCTCAATAATTGGGCATGGCTAAATTTTTATCTTAAACCGCAGTCTTTGCCAGCTATAAGAAGTGATAGGTGCGAGCCACCGATGGAGCCTGCCATGCTTGACGAGATCGGCACGATCAGACGGCAATTCTCAGCCCACCAAACCCTGGAGGGGCGGATCGACCAGGTTTTCGAGGCCATGAAGCAGCTCGGCTTCGAGGCGCTGATCTACGATTACACACCGGTTCCCTATGATCTTGACGGCGCGGTGATGATCCCCTCGTTGCTGAAGCTGCGCAACATTTCCGAGGATATGCGGGAATACTGGTTCGACCGCGGCTATTTCCGCATCGATCCGGTACAGCAGGTGGCGTTGCGCACCTCCGCGCCATTCTATTGGAACTATAACGCGGACGCCGACACGCCGATCAGCCGCTTTATGAGCGACGACACAGCGCCTGTGACGCGCTATCTGAGCGAACGGGACATGTCGACGGGCGTCACTGTACCCGTCCACATGCCGGGCGGAGATTATGCGACGGTGACCGGGATCCGCTACGGCGCCAACGGCGATTTCGAGCGGCATGCCCTGCGCTATATCGCCGATTTCAACCTGCTGGCCCATGTCTTCCACGAGGCGGCCTTCTCGCTGTTCGATGCCGAGGCGCGCAGCGTCGGCAAGGTCCGGCTGACGGAGCGCGAGCGGGAATGTTTGCGCTATTCGGCGGAGGGACTATCGGCCAAGGAGATCTCACGGATCATCGACCGCTCTGTGCCGACGGTGGTCATGCATCTGAACGCCGCGGCCAAGAAACTCGGCGCCCGCAACCGTACACAGGCGGTCGTGCGCGCCACGCATTACCGGCTTCTCGACGAGCGTCCATCCTATAACTTCTGATAGCTGCCTTCGGCTTTGCGGCGACGCTATGCTTTTTCCATCATTGCCCCTAGATGGAGACGCCAGTGGCCGCCGTTCAGACGACAGAAGCCTATCTGCCCTTCCGCGAATACCGCACCTGGTACCGCATCACCGGTTCGCTCGAGAGCGGAAAGCTGCCGCTCGTCGTTGCCCACGGTGGCCCGGGCTGCACACACGACTATGTCGATTCCTTCAAGGGCATCGCCGCCCTCGATGGCCGCGCGGTGATCCATTATGATCAGCTCGGCAACGGCCATTCGACGCGCTTGCCGGACAAGGGGCCGGATTTCTGGACCCCGGCGCTCTTCCTCGAAGAACTCGATGCGCTCTTGAAACATCTTGGCATCCAGGATCGCTACGCCTTCCTTGGCCAGTCCTGGGGTGGCATGCTCGGCGCTGAGCATGCGGTTCGTCAGCCAAAGGGCCTCAAGGCGCTGGTCGTCGCCAATTCGCCGGCCAACATGCATACCTGGGTCGCCGAGGCTAACCGGTTGCGCGAAGAGCTGCCGCAGGATGTGCAGGATACGCTGCTGAAGCACGAAGAAGCAGGAACGATCACTGACCCCGAATATATTGCCGCCTCGCGTGTCTTCTACGACCGGCATGTCTGCCGCGTCACGCCCTGGCCAGATGATGTGGCCCGCACCTTCGCGGCCATGGACGAGGACAATACCGTTTATCGCAACATGAACGGCCCGACCGAATTCCACGTCATCGGCACGATGAAGGACTGGACGATCGAGGATCGCTTGCCGCTGATCGAGGCGCCGACACTGTTGATATCAGGCAAATACGACGAGGCTACCCCGCTGGTCGTCAAGCCCTATGTCAACCGCGTCAAGGGGTGCGAATGGGTGCTCTTCGAGCATTCCAGCCATATGCCGCATGTCGAGGAAAAGGAGCTTTGCCTCGCCATCGTCTCCGGCTTCCTGTCGAAATACGACTGACCGTCAGGCTGTGAGATCGTCGACCTTGCGGGCGAGGTCGGCGACATAGGCCCTGGTAGAGAGGTCCGATCCCGTGGCATCCCTCAGCAGCTGGCTGGCGCTCTTCGAGCGGCCGAACTGATGGATATTGTCGTTCAGCCAGGTCTTCAGAGGCAGGTAGTCGCCAGTCTCCAGCCCATCGGCAATCGCTTTCTCCTTGCTCGCGGCGGCGAAGAACTGCGACGACATGATGTTGCCGATCGTATAGGTTGGGAAGGAGCCGACCATGCCTGAGGACCAGTGGACGTCCTGCAGGACGCCGAGCGTATCGGAGGGCACCTCAAGGCCGAGATAGGACTTGATCTTCTCCCGCCAGATCGCGGGAAGATCGCCGACACGGATTTCGCCAGCCATCAGTCCGGCCTCGATCTCTGAGCGCAGCATGATGTGCATGTCATAGGTCAGCTCATCAGCCTCGACGCGGATGAAGCCGGGGCGGGCGGCGTTGACGGCCCGCCAGAAGTCCTCCGCAGTCACGTCGGCGAGTTGATCGGGGAAGGTTTTCTGCAGATCGGCGAAGTTCAGTTCCCAGAAGCGGCGCGAGCGGCCGACGCGGTTTTCCCAGAGGCGCGACTGCGATTCATGCGTGCCGAAACTGGTGCCGCCGACGGCGTAAAGATTGACGAAATCGGTCGTAAAGACGGAGCGGCTGAACTCTTCGGAGATGCCCTGCTCATAGATGCCGTGCCCGGCCTCGTGCCAGACGGCGAAGAGGCCGCCGGGCAGCCAGGTCTCGCGGAAGCGACCGGTGATGCGCACGTCCGAGCGGGTGAAGGAAATCTCGAAGGGGTGGACCGTGTCGTCGAGGCGGCCGCGGTTGAAGTCATAGCCGAAGCGGCTGGAGATCAGGCTGGAGAAGGCGCGCTGCTTGTCCACCGGGTAGGCACGCTCGAGAATTTCGGAGCGGACCTTGGCTTCCCTGGCGCGTTCGAGCAGCGACCGCAGGCCATCACCCAGTTCGCCATAGAGTGTGCGCAGCCGCGACCAGGTCATGCCGGGCTCATAGGTGCCGACAAGCGCATCATAGGGATGCTCGGCATAGCCAATGGACGCAGCGATCTCGCGCTGCATCTCCATGGTCCGTTCCAGCATCGGCGCGAAGGCCGCGAAGTCATTGGCGGCGCGGGCCCTGCTCCAGGCAGCCTGGGCAACGGTCTTCAGCTCGGCCGCGTCGCTGACCAGTTTTGCCGGGATGCGCGCTAGAGTGCCGATCGCCTCGGCCGCCTGCTCGACCGCCAGCTTGCGGTGATCGCCGTATGCTGCCCCCTTGAGCTCTGAGCGGGCATCCTCGATGGCGCGCTGGAGGCTACCGCCGGTCGCGAGATCGCGGGCAAGCCCGACCAGCGTGGCGATCTGCTTGCCGCGGGCATCGACGCCGCCCGGCGGCATCATGGTGCGGGCATCCCAGGTCAAGAGGTTCACGGCGCAGAGCACGTCGTTGATCCTGGCGATTTCGCTTTCGAAGCTGGCATAGGTCATCGTCTCAAATCCTTATTGCGCCGGAGCTGCGCCGAAATCCTCGAGGTGGCAGGCGGCCAGCTGGCCAAGCCCGCGTGGTGTCAAAAGCGGGCGCTCGACCCGGCAGCGGTCGAAGGCGTGCGGACAGCGGCTGGCGAAGGCGCAGCCGGGCGGCACGTCGAGCGGGCTCGGCAGTTCGCCGCGCGCGGCAACCGTGCGACTGCGGCGCGATGGATCGAGCTCGGGTGCGGCATCGAGAAGCGCCTTGGAATAGGGATGACGCGGGGCGGTGAAGAGCGCTTCCGAAGTGCTGACCTCGACGACCTGCCCGAGATACATCACCGCGACACGATGCGAGATGTGGCGCACCAGTCTCAGATCATGGGCGACGAAGACGACGGTCAGGTGCAGCTGTTCCTGCAATTGCAGCAGCAGATTGACGACCTGCGCCTGCACCGAGACATCGAGTGCCGAGACCAGCTCGTCCGCCACGATCACCTCAGGCTCGACAGCAAGAGCCCGGGCGATGCCGATGCGTTGGCGCTGGCCACCGGAGAATTCGTGCGGGTAGCGGGCGGCCGCATCCTGCGGAAGCCGGACCAGTTCCAGCAGTTCGGCGATTCGGTGCGGGATTTCCGCCTTCGGGCGCATCTTATGGACCGAAAGCGCTTCACCCAAAATCTGCGATACGGTCATGCGCGGGTTGAGCGAGCCGTAGGGATCCTGAAAGATCATCTGCACACGGCGGTTGAAGGCGCGCCGGTCACCGCCGCGCAGGCGGGCGATATCCTCCCCCTCGAAGCGGATTGCGCCGCCATCCGGCTCGTGCAGCCGCACGAGGCAGCGGGCGAGGGTGGATTTGCCGCAGCCGGACTCACCTACGATGCCGAGCGTCTCGCCGCGATGGATTTCGAGCGTCACGTCGCGCAGTGCCTGGACAGCAAGCGGCGGCCTGCCCTGTAGTCGCCGCGTTAGCGAGTAGGGACCGGCAAAGCGCTTGGAGATGCCGTCGATTGACAGGATGGGGAGGGTCGCGTTCACAGGATGGCCTCCGCTGCCGCCACCTGGCTGTGATGGAAGCAGGCGACGGCGCGCCCGGGCGCGCCAACCGTTTCCAGCGGTGGCCGTTCCTTGCGACAGAGGTCGGTCGCGAAGGTGCAGCGCGGATGGAAGGCGCATCCTTCGGGCAGGTTGGTGAGGCTCGGCGGCGTGCCCTCGATCGATTGCAGCACGGTGCGCGATGCACCGGAGCGCGGCACGGAACCCAGAAGTCCGCGCGTATAGGGATGGTGCGGCGTGTTGAAGACATCGGTCACCGTACCGGTCTCGACGATCCGCCCGGCATACATCACCGCCATCCGGTCGCAGGTGGCGGCGACGACGCCGAGATCGTGGGTGACGAGCACGACGCTCATCGACAGACGGTCGCGCAGATCAAGCAGCAGTTTAAGGATCTGGTCCTGGATGGTGACGTCGAGCGCCGTCGTTGGCTCGTCGGCGAGCAGCAGCTTGGGGGAGCAGGCAAGCGCGATGGCGATCATGGCGCGCTGGCGCATGCCGCCGGAGAACTGATGCGGATATTCCTGCAGGCGCCGCTCGGCGGCGGGGATGCCGACAATGTTCATCAGTTCGAGGGCGCGCGCCTTGCGATCGCGGGCATTCAGCGTCGTATGGGCGACAAGGTTCTCCTCGATCTGCACGCCAACAGGCAATACGGGGTTGAGCGCTGTCATCGGCTCCTGAAAGATCATGGCGATCTCGCCGCCACGCACCTTGCGCAGCTCCTCGGCCGGCATCGCGACGAGATCGCGCCCGTGCCACTCGACACGGCCGCTGACATGGCCGGGCTCGCGGATCAGCCGCATGATCGAGCGAAGGGTCACGCTCTTGCCGGAGCCGGATTCGCCGACAAGGCCGACGACTTCGCCGGGCGCCACGTCGAAATCGACATCGGCGGCAGCAATCGCCTGGCCGCGCGGCGTATCGAAAGTGGTCGTCAGGCCGCGGACGATCAGCCCGCTGTTTTCGCCGGCTGCGCCCATCATCGTCTGACCCTCAACAGTTCGGCGACACCGTCCCCGGCCAGGCTGAAACCGAGGCCGGTGAGCACGATCGCGACGCCGGGGAAGACCGAAATCCACCAGGCGGTGTTCATGAAGTTCTTGCCGTCGGCGATCTGCACCCCCCATTCGGCCGCCGGCGGCTGGGCGCCGAGGCCGAGGTACCCCAGGCTGGAACCGAGGAGGATGGCGAGCGCCATGTCGGTCATCCAGTAAACGATTGCCGGGGTGATGGCGTTCGGCAGCAGATGACGGAAGACGATGCGCAGCGGCGCGTAGCCCATAACCCTGCCGGCGTCGGCATAATCGAGCCGCTTCTGCACCTTGATTTCGGAGGCGACGAGACGCGCATAGAAGACCCAGCCCACGACGCCGACGGCGACATACATGTTGCCGAGACCGGGGCCGAGCACCGAAACTATGGCGATGACAAGCACGAGGAACGGGAAGGTGATCGTCGCATCGACGATCCGGCCGAAGATCGCCTCCCAGATGCCGCCGACATAGCCGATGAAGGCGCCGATGATGGTGCCGAAGATGAACGGCCCGATGGTGGCGAAGACGGCAATCTGCATATCGAGCGTATAGGCATGGATGACGCGCGACAGCACATCCCGGCCGAAGCTGTCGGTGCCGAAGGGATGCGCCCAGCTTGGCGGCTTCAGCAGCGCGTTATAATCGAAGGCGACGGGATCGGAGGGCGCGAAAAGCGACGGCCAAATCGCGACGATCAGGCTGAAACCGAGAATGATGCCGCCGGAGATTAGCGAGCGGGGGAGTTTGCGCCAGCGGAGCGTGGGGCGGGCGGCTTTGGCCGCTTCGGCACTCATCGGGCTATCCTCGGGTCGAGCCAGGCCTGGACGATGTCGGTGACCAGGAAGGTCAGCGACACCAGGATGGCAAGCGAGATCGTCAGGCCCTGCAGCACCGGATAGTCGCGGCCGTAGATACTGTCGATCAAGAGGCGGCCGGCGCCGGGGACGGCAAAGACGGTCTCGGTTATGACGGCGCCGCCGAACAGCGAGCCGATCTGCAGGCCGAACAGCGTCACCGTGGAGATCAGCGCATTGCGCAGGATATGACGCGTCAAGATCACGCGCGAGCGCAGGCCCTTGGCGATGGCGAAATCGACATATTCCGCATTCATGACGCCGATGATCGAGGCGCGCAGATTGCGCATCAGCACGGCGGCAAAGCTCAGTGCCAGCGTCAGCGCCGGCAGGAAGAGGTGATAGAGGCGGTCGCCGAACGTGTCGCCATAGCCGCCGACCGGAAAGAGCTTCAGCTGAGCGGCAAATACGGTCAGCAATATGATGCCGACATAGAAGACCGGCATCGATAGGCCGACCTGGAAAGTGCCGCGGATGATGCTGTCGGGAAGCTGCTCGCGCTTCAGCGCCGCGACGAAGGCAAGCGGCACAGCAAGGACGAGGGCGATCACTGCCGACATCAGGGTGAGCATCAGGGTGACGGGCAGGCGCTGCAGGATCAGCGACATGACGGAGACCTTGAGGCCGATCGAGTTGCCGAGATCACCGGTGAAAATGCGTTCGACGTAATATAGAAACTGGATCGGCAGCGGCTGATCGAGGCCGAGCTGCCGATTGATGCGCTCGACATCGGCATCAAGGGCGCGGTCGCCGATCATGGCGCTGGCCGGATCGCCGGGCAACAGGCGCACAAGAACAAAAGTGACGATGAGAATGAAGATCACCGTCGGGATCATCTGCAGTATGCGGCGGATAATAAAACTGAAAAGGGGCAATAGCCGCTCCTGGTCTTCCTCTAGTCGAAAAAGGCCGCGGGCCTCGCACTGAGGCCCGCGCAGCAGGCTGGGTCAGGCTTTACTTGTCCTTCCAGGTCTTGGCGAAGATGTTGTTGCCAAGCGGGATCTGCAGGAAGCCGTGAACCTTCTTGCTCAGAGCGACCGGATAGGGCGTCTCGTAGAGCGAAACGATCGGGCCCTGATCGTTGTAGATCTCCTGCATCTTCGCATATTGCTCGGCGCGCTTCTTGGGATCCATCTCCTTCTGCGAGGCTTCGAAAAGCTTGTCGGCTTCGTCGTTCTTCCAGCCGGTATGCAATGCATCGATCGTCTTGGAATAGACGAAGTAGGAGGTGATCTCGTTCGGATCGGCGATATCGTCGGTCCAGGCGGCGTTGCGCATCACGAAGGTGCCGTCGCGATATTGCTGGGTGCGGGTCGGGTTGTCGACCTGCTGCAGCTCGAGCTTGATGCCGATCTGCGCCCACATCTGCTGCAGCGCCGTGGAGATCCCGACTTCGTCCTGGTTGCCGGCGAGCACGAGGATGCTGGTCGAGAAACCGTTTTCGAAGCCGGCTTCCTTCATCAGGCTCTTCGCCTTTTCGAGATCATAGGGATAGAGCGGCTTGTCGCCGACATGCAGCGGAGTGGCTGTCGACATGTAGGAAGTCTGAGGCGTGCCGACGCCATGGGTGACGATCTGGATGATCGCATCCTTGTTGACGGCATAATTCATCGCCTGGCGAACCTTGACGTTGGACAGCGGGTTGTCCTTGCCAGCGAGTTGCGGGCGCACGTTGAGCGTAATGTATTCGACGCGGGTCGAGGGGAAGAGCTCCATGTCGAGGTTGCCAGCCGATTTCAGCTCTTCTACGCGGGAGTAGGGAATGAATTCGGCGCCGTCGATCTCGCCCGATGTCAGCTTCAGGATGCGGGTGGCGTCATCGGGGATCAGCTCGAAATCGATACCGTCGAGATACGGTAGCGGTTTGCCGTCCTCGCCCTTGCCCCAGTAGTATTCGTTGCGCACCAGCTTCATGCTGGAGCCACGATCCCAGGATTTCAGCATGAACGGGCCGGAGCCGACGGGATGCTCGGCAAAGGCCTTGGCCTTTTCTTCCTCGGTCGCGCCGGCCGAGGCCTCGAAGGCCTTCTTCGGCAGGATACCGGTGTTGAACACGGTCAGCGCTGCCAGTATGGCGGGATCGGGATGCTTGAGCTTGACAGTGACGGTCTTGTCGCCTTCCGTCGTCACATCATCGATGGACTCGATCATGAAGCCCCAGATGCCGTTGTCCTTCTTAGAGGCTCTCTTCAGCGACCAAGCCACGTCTTCCGGCGTGATCGGCGTGCCGTCGGAGAACTTGATGCCGTCGCGCAGCGTCAGCGTCACGCTCATGCCGTCGTCAGCAAGCTTATAGGCGCTGGCCAGACCCGGCTGAACGCCCTTGCCGTCATCCGTCGGCAGAAGCAGCGTGTCGTAGAGGTTGGAGAGGATCCAGATATCGACATTGGCGTCGTTCAGCACCGGATCGAGAAACAGGCTGTCTGCATAACGGCCATAGGCCAGCGTGCCGCCCCGCTCCAGGGCAAATGCAGACACGCYGGTGCTCAGTAGAACTGCAGCGGCAATGGCCGCCCGAGCGATCATTCTCATGGCATTCCCCTTTTGTATTTGGTATGACTGTTATTATTGTCTATAACGATTTCACGCAGCAAAATGACTGTCAACCAGTTTTTATGCGACAACCCTAAGACGCTTCGCTTGCCTGCAAGCGGATTTCGAGCTAACCGTTATGTATAAATAGAACAGCTAGTCGAACGGGTTTCATGGATTTCTTCATCGACCGGGATTTGCCAGTGCCTCTGCGCACGCAGCTTCAGGGGCTTATCGAATACGGTATCGCCTGCGGCGAACTGGCGCCCGGCGAGGCCCTGCCTTCGGTGAGAGAGCTGGCCGAGAAGGTCGGTGTGGCGCCGATGACGGTCAGCCAGGTCTATGCTGATCTCAAGGCTGCGGGCCTGATCGATACGCGCCCCGGTTCCGGTACTTTCGTCAGCGACAGTCACCAGGCACGGCTGGCAGCCCGCGCCGATACCAGCGACTTGCATCTGCATATCGACCAGCTGATCGACGAGAGCCAGCGGCTTGGCATCCGCACCGCTGATCTGGTGTCACTCGTCAACGCAAGGGCGTTTTACCGCGACAGCATCGGTCCGCGGCTGCGGATCGTCATGATCGGCATTTTTCAGGACGCGACGGCAAGCTATGCGCGGTTCATCGCCGCGCGCCTCGGCCGTGATGTGACGGTTGAACCGCTGACGGTCTCGGCGATCGAGCGCGACCCGGCGGCCAAGGCACGTGCGAATTCTGCCGATCTTGCGGTTACTTTCGCCAACCGCCACCGCGAAGTGGCGACACTGGTCGCCAATACCAAGGTGGTGACGATCAGCTTTACGCCGTCGGAAGAGACGCGCCGGGCGCTCGCTTCGCTGGATTCACTGGCCTCGATCGCTGTCATTTCGCGCTTCCCGGATTTCCTGCCGATCATGAAGACTGGCGTGCAGCGCTTCGCCCCGCATGTCAGCGAAATCACCGCGACGACGCTGGAGGCGGCGGGACTGGAAGATCTGCTCTCGAAGGTCTCCGTCGTCATCTATGCATCCGGCGCCGAAAGCGTCACCGGCCTGCTGCCCGAGGGCGTGCAGGCCATCGAATACCGCCATGCCCCCGATACTGCCGATATCGAACGGGTGATCGTGCCGGTCATCCGCGCGGCCGGCGTGCAGGCGCAGGGCGAGGAAAGCCCGACACGGAACGAAGCCGACGCGAAGGTCTAGGAAAGGCAGATGCGATGAGAGTATCGGAGTCCAACTGGCAGCAGATCGAAGCCTATCTGAAGACCGATGACCGAGCGATCCTGCCGCTCGGCAGCACCGAGCAGCATGCCGGCCTGTCGCTTTCGGTCGATTCCATCCTGTCCGAGAAAGTCGCGGCCGATGCGGCAGCGCCGCTCGGCATTCCCGTCTTCCCGGTCGTTGCCTATGGCATTACGCCGTACTTTCTCTCCTATCCCGGCACGATCAGCATCCGCCAGGAAACCTATATCCGGCTGGTGCGCGACATTCTCGATGGCCTCAGGCTGCAGGGTTTTCGCCGTATCCTCATCGTCAACGGCCATGGCGGCAACCAGCCGGCGGGCAGCATGGCGATCGAGTGGATGGCCGATAATCCGGATACTGCGGTGAAATTCCACAACTGGTGGAACTCGCCGAAGACCTTCGCCAAGGTGCAGGAGATCGATACCGTCGCCTCGCATGCCTCCTGGATGGAGAATTTCCCCTGGACACGTCTCGAAGGCGTCAAGCAACCGACGCAGCAGAAGCCGATGATCGATTTGGCCCGCATGCGGGTGATGCCGCCGGATGCGGTGAAGGCCTATCTCGGCGATGGCAACTTCGGCGGCTATTACGAGCGGCCGGATGAGGAAATGCAGGTGATATGGAATGTGGCGGTCGAAGAGACGCGCGCGCTTCTCGAGGGAGGCTGGGCGTGAGTGATCCAATCCTGATCTGGGGCGCCGGCGCCATCGGCGGCACGCTCGGCTCCGCCTTTATCCGGGCCGGCCACGAGGTAATGTTCGTCGACAACGTCAAGGACCATGTCGATGCCATTAATACGAAGGGGCTGAAGATCGTCGGTCCGATCTTCGAGGATGTCGTGCAGGCCAAGGCCTATCTTCCCCACGAACTCACCGGCACCTACGGCAGGACATTCCTGTGCGTGAAGGCGCATCACACGGAAGCGGCGGCGAAGATGCTGGTCCAGCATCTGGCCCCCGACGGCTACGTCGTCTCGGCGCAGAACGGCCTCAACGAAAGGGTGATCTCACGCATCACCGGCGAAAACCGGGTGATCGGCTGCTTCGTCAATTTCGGCGCCGACTATCTGGAGCCTGGCGTCGTGCAATATAGCGGCCACGGCGCCGTGGTGATCGGCGAACTCGACGGGCGGTTTACGGATCGCGCCGAGGACATCTACGATCTGATGAAACAGTTCGAGCCAAGGGCGCTGATCACAAACAACATCTGGGGCTTCCTCTGGGGCAAGCTGATCTACGGTGCGCTGCTGTTCGGCACTGCGCTGACTAACGACAGCATCGCCGACGTGCTGGATGATCCGGTTGCCCGCCCGGTCTTGCGCAAACTGGCGCTCGAAGTGGCAACGGTCGCCGCCATCAACAATATCCGCCCGGAAGCCTTCGACGGCTTCGATCCGGCCGCGTTCGGGCCACTGGCAACGCCCGAGCAGACGGACAAATCCTTCGACGATATGTCTGTTCATAATCGGAAATCGGCCAAGTCCCATTCCGGCATCTGGCGCGATCTGGCGGTGCGCAAGCGCAAGACCGAGGTCGATGCGCAGGTGCTGCCGGTCGTCGAGATCGGCGAAGAATCGCGCGTTCCGACACCGCTTGCGGCCCGCGTCATCGAGATGATTCACGAGATCGAGGACGGCAAGCGGCCGCTTTCGATGGACAATATCGAAGAGCTTGCGAGGGTGGCATGAACATCTCCTTCGATGGAAAAACAGTTGTCGTCACCGGTGCGGCGCACGGCTTCGGCCGCTCGATCGCGCAAGGGTTCGCGAGCCGCGGCGCGCGTGTCCATGTCTGCGACGTCAACGGGGCGGGCCTTGCCGAAACGATGAAGCTCTGCGGCGACAGGACGACCGCTCATGTGCTCGATGTCGGCAATCGCACCGATGTCCAGGCGCTGGTGCCGAAGTTCGGCGATGTCGATATCCTCGTCAACAATGCCGGCGGTGTGCGCGGTCAGGTCGGAAGGCCGATCGAGGAAATCTCGGAAAGCGACTGGCAGACGATCTTCGACGTCAATCTGTCAGGCGCCTTCTTCATGTCGCAGGCAGTCGCGCCTGTCATGAAAAAGCGCAAGTCGGGACGGATCATCAATATCTCCAGCGGCGCCGGCCTCGGCATTTCGCTGACCGGCATCCAGGCCTATGCCAGCGCCAAGGCGGGGCAGATCGGACTGACGCGCCAGCTGGCGCATGAACTCGGCCCATGGGGCATCACCGTCAACAACGTCGCCCCCGGCTTCGTCCGCTCCAATCCGACGACCGAACGCCAATGGGACGCGATGGGCGAGGAGGGGCAGGCACGGCTGTTGCAGAACATCGCCCTGAAGCGCCTCGGCGTGCCAGAAGACATTGCCGCAATGGTGATGTTCTTCGCCTCGGATTATGCCGGCTGGGTTTCCGGCCAGGTGATCAGCGTGGACGGCGGCAAATGAGCGTCGAGGCCTATCTGGAAGAGCATTACGCGGCGGCCGTCGAAGACCTTAAGGCCTTCTGCCGCATTCCGAGCGTCAGCACCGATCCGGCTTTCATCGAAGGCATCCATCACGCGGCCGCCTTTGTCTCGGAGCGGTTGAAGAAGGCGGGCTTTGCCTCCGTTGAGATGCTGGGAACCAGCGGCCATCCGGCCGTCTATGGCGAGATCATCGCCGATCCGAACCTGCCGACCTATCTCGTCTATGGCCATTATGACGTCCAGCCGCCGGACCCGCTGGACAAATGGCTGACGCCACCTTTCGAGCCCGACGAGCGCGATGGCAGGCTCTATGCCCGTGGTGTTTCCGATGACAAAGGACCTCTGCTGATCCCGATCCTCGTTGCCGAGGCTTTCATGCGCGTCGAGGGGCGGTTGCCGGTCAATCTGAAGGTGCTGATCGAGGGCGAGGAGGAATCCGGCAGCCCGCATTTTGCGCCGACGCTTGCCAAATACCGCGACAGGCTCCGTTGCGATCTCGTACTCTCGGCCGATGGCGCCATGTGGCGGCCGGACAAGCCGTCGGTCACAGTCGCCAGCCGCGGCCTCGCGGCGCTGGATGTGACGGTGACCGGTGCCGTCAAGGATCTGCATTCCGGCCGTCACGGCGGAAGCGCGCCAAACCCGATTGCTGCCTTGTCGGCGCTGCTGGCCTCGATGCACGGGCCGGATGGCCGGGTCAGCGTCGAGGGTTTTCTCGACGGCGTCACACCGCCCGATCCGCGCATCCTGACGGCAATCGATGCGTCGAATTTCGACAGCGCCGCCTATTACCAGGAGATCGGCGTTGCCAGTGGCGATCCGATCGATACTGGCCGCGAATTGCTGATCCGCCAGTGGCTGGAGCCGACGCTGGAGTTCAACGGCATCTGGGGCGGCTATCAGGGCAAGGGCACCAAGACGGTCATTCCGAACACGGCCGGCGCCAAGATCACCTGCCGCCTCGTCGCAGGGCAGAAGCCGGCTGTGGTGATCGCGTCGATCACCCGTCATCTACAGAAGCACTTGCCGAAGGGTTTCCAGCTGGAGGTGCATCGCCACGGTCCGGGCAGTGAAGCCGATTTCGTCGATCCCGATCTGCCGGCGCTGAAGATTTCGGAAGAGGTTCTGGGCGAATTGCTTGGCCAGAAGCCGCTGCGGGTCGCAATGGGCGCCACGATCCCGATCGGCAGCGCCTTCCGCCAGCACCTCGGCTGTGGCGCGATCTTCTTCTCCTTCTCGACGGGCGACGAGGACTATCACGCGCCGAACGAATTCTTCCGGCTCTCGAATTTCAAGCTCGGCATGCGGGCCTGGACCATGCTGCTGCGGCGACTGGCCCCGGCCAAAAAAACAATTGACGCGCCGCCCGGCGCTCCCACTCTCCGCTAATTGACGGGACTTGTCTTCGTGCTTCCAGCACTGATTGTTCTCACTATGCTGGCCTCGGCACGTACGACCTCTTGGGCGACCAGGGGCTCTCGGCTGAGGGTCTTCAGCACTTCGTTAATGACCGAAATGTCGCTCATTGTGCATCAGCCTTGTGTGCCGGCAATCAGCCTAGACGTCGACGAAGATCCGCGTTTTCGGCGCGCAGCTTTTCAGCGAGAAGCTTTCGGAGGTTTTTATTCTCCTCCTCGAGTTGCAGGAGCATCGCCCAATCGTCCTCAGCTGCCGGCTTCGGCGTTCGGGAATAGGCCCGCTTAACACGCGTGCCTTCCAAAGCCTTTGCGCCGTCACTAATGGCCGGCGCTTCTGGTTTCGCAACCACCCCGATGGAGGAAAGGTTGACGGTTCCCTTCTTTGCGCGCGGCCCGCGTCGCTTCTTTACCTCTGAGGCAGAGGAGGGGATAGCTGCCTGCTGAACGTTTGGCTTCGCACTTTGCTCACTATGTTGCTCCATATGCTCCTTCTTCACTGGCAAGGCTGTTGTCGGCTGGCCATCAGCAGCTGTTAATTTCCTGTCTGCCGCCTCAATTTTGTCGTTGGCGCCGAGCGATGCATTGACTGATGTTTGTTGAGCGCGGAGACGCTCTTCGCTCTCCACGTCGCGCGAAATCGACTTGAGGTCCAGGTTTCCCCAGATGGATTTCGGTTTATCGGGTTGCCGGCGGCTTCCCTTGTATTCGACGACGAAGTTTTTGTGTGGTCGTTTCATCGGTCTCGCCTTCGCTTCAAGCGTCCATCCCCTGCCAGCGCGCAACACCTATTGAAATCAATATCTGATGTAAATGGTGCCGGCGGCTTTGGGCGAGCTCGCGGTTATCGGAGCGTCCGGGCCAAGGCCCCTGGAGAAGCTAGCAAGTCGCGTTCAGTTGAAGCTACCTACTCTTCGATCTCGTCGCCATCATCCGCGTAGCCGGCGCCTCTGGACGGATCCTCGACGAAAGTCCTGCAGCCCTCCTCGAAAGAGGACGAGTTTCCCGAGCAGTCACTTTCGTTGGTGAGGTTGTTCTCTTGCGCCCATTCGTAGCCGGCTTTATGTCCTGAGCAATCATCAGTGCAGTCATTGCCGCCGAAAGTCTGCGCAGATGCCGAAAAGGCGGTAAGTGAAAGAGAAAGGGCGAGCCATGTCGTAATCTTCATGTCAGGCCCCTTAATATCCACCTGGCCGGGACCAAGCACTCCGTCGACCGCAGCGGTTGCCGGCGGCGTCGTATTGCCAGTCGTAGTGGCAGTTGCCTTGGTAATAACTCGACGGATAGTATCCACCTCCGCAATTGTTATTTGCGCAGACGGCTACGGCCGTTCCCACAAGGGCGACAGCTACCAAGGCTGCGGCAGCCTGTCTCTGCTGGGCTACCATCTGCTCACATTCGAGCATGTTGATGCCGCGGCGATTTAGTTCTGAAACCAGCTGGAACTGAAACGCTGAATCCTTCGTCTCACTCGCCGTTTTGCAAAGCGCCGCCTTGCTGACGGCAGACGGCTTTTTGCTGAAATCAGCTTGCGTCGTTGTGCAGCTTGCCAGCGCAAGCGAGATCGCCACGGCGCCAAAGCATCGTGCTAGATTGGTGATGTTCACGGAAACCCCTCAGTTGCCCGCGGCCACCATCGCACAAATCGCTGCGACGTCAAATTGCATTCTAAGATATCGTTAATACATCCGAGGCGTGTGAACGGCACTTCCATCATTGCAATAAGTTCGGAAAGACGGCCGTTCGTTACCCTCGCAGAGGCCCCATGAGGATGATGCAGAAGACCAAGAACGAACTTACAAGGATGGTGTATGAAAGCCATGGGAAAAGACGTTTTGGCTCCTATACACCTTACGACGAGACGTTGATGGCTGGGGCCCATAGGGTCCTTCTCCTTGCCTTGAGAAATATGGCTTCCCAAGTTCCATCTGCATTAGAAGCAAGATTGCTGTTTTCGCTAAAGCGCGGTAGATGCGCTGGACGAAAGGGAGGCTGGGATCAAAGATGCGCCATGCCATCATTCCAGATGTGGATGGAAGGGCGAAGAAGCTCGCTATGATGGCGGCGATCTGGGCCATTCCAAAGTTGATCCACAACAAGAGTGCCAACTTGATCATATCCGGCGAAGACACGATTGCTCCTGTAGCTAGCACGTTGCGATGTCACTGCGTTTAACAAGGCCGGCGACTTTTCAAGGCGCAGAGTAGCTGAAAACGGTCGGGAGCAGCCACCACCCGTCCAGATACCTGTAAAGCACTTTGGAGATTCGGCCGTCTGGTCGAATGAGCACTTCCGCAGCGGCCTCATATGGAAAATCGTGCCACCGTGTGGAATAGCGGCGGAAGCTCACACCAGCCTCAGACTTTTGGGATAACTGCGTAGCGCTGAACCTAATAGAGTGGATGCGCTCCCGCTCCGTGATATGCCTGTGATCAATCAGGATAATATATCGATCTTAGAATTTGTTTAGCATTCTATATCAATCGCCCACCATGCAGCGCGACGCAGCTGAGTTCGCCGGTGCGGTTTGTACGCACGATTTGGTTATTGGAACCGACTGATTTCCACCGGCGTGACCGGCGTCTCCGCAAGCGCCCTTGCCATGAGGCCGTCGAAATTCGTGGTCCAGACCAGCCGGAACAGATTATTCTTCGCGAGGCGCGCTGCTATGCGGTAGCCGCTGCTTAGCTTCGCGACCTGGATATGGCGCTGGAAGGACGAGCGGCAATCCTCGACGCGCGGATAGCAGCGGCCGATGTAGAAAGCCATACTCGCCCTCATCGCCGGAGCATGGAAAGCCGAGCTGCGTATCGAGCCAGTCTTGAATGAGTCGTTGCACCATGCCGAGCGAGAGCTCGCCAAAATTCTGCTCCATCCCCGGATGGGTCGATCGAGCGCTTGCACTGGCAGATGCACGACGAGGCAGACGGTATGCGCGACGAGATCGACGCGCCAGCCCCGAGCAGCAGCATGTGCGGCCATGTGTAGTTGGCAAATTGTTACAATACCTGGGCGATTCGTTCTACTATTGCGGCACGAGCGTGTTGTTTGGCTCGAAGAGTTTCAGGGCGGCTTGAATTGCCGCCAAGCCCTAAGGCAAGCGGTGAAAATATGGAAGCCCGGGCATCTGACCTGTGCGCCTTGAAGACACACGTAATTGACGCCGAGAGGAATTTCGCCTATATTGCATTGATAGATGGAGGCCGACATGCCGAGCATAGCGAACGAGAATAGTGAGCGTATGAGTTTGAGGGTGCCCGCCACGGCCAAGGCTAAGCTCCTGCGCGCCGCAGCACTTCGTAATACCGATCTGACGAATTTCGTAACCCAATCCGCACTGCGAGAAGCAGAAGCTATTATCGAGGAAGCGGAAACGATCAGAGTGTCAAAGCGCGATCATCTTCGCATTCTTGAGCTTCTGGAAAATCCGCCCAAACCCAACGCCAAGCTGCGCGCGGCAATCGCCGGTTTGCCTGACAGCCTATGAC
>NZ_JBFTMO010000023.1:0-59577 GCF_056396985.1 Rhizobium sp. 05N430
TATAAATTGTTTCGCCATCCACAACCGAGTTACACACATTTAGCCTCCTAGAAAGGCATTACGATATCTCGGCGGGCGTTCGTGTCACGGACGCTAATTTCTAAGGGGATAGATGAGATGCTCACCACCAATAGTTTTTCAACAGTATCCGCCAGTAGCGGGCATTCACTGCCAGTGTCACGACAACTCCACTAAGGTATCGACGAAAGCGCGCACGGCCGGGTTCGACCTTCGGCTTTCTGGCCACAGCGCCGTGATATCGTGCCGGTTCACTGCATAGTTGGCCAGAACCGGAACAAGCGCCCCACGGCTCACCCAGGCGCTGGCCATAAAACTGGTTGCCATTCCTATGCCGGCACCCGCCGCAATCGCGGCAATCACGGCTTCACTTGCGTCCACGATGATGGCGCAGGAAGGCACAATCTCCACCTCCCTGTCCCCGACGCGGAAAGGCCAGCGGAACAGCTGGCCGCTGCTCTGGTAGCGCAGGTTGACAGTCTGGTGCTCTTCCAATTGGTCCGGATGGGTCGGCGGGCTGCGCCGCGCCACATATTCGGGTGAGGCATAGCAGCACAAACGATGCGGTAGGAGGCGGCGCGAGAGCAGGCGCGAGTCTGACAGATCGCCGATGCGCACCGCCAGATCGAAGCCGCCTTCGATGAGATCCACTATGTGATCGCTCAAACGCAGATCGATGTTCACCTTGGGATAGAGACTGCGAAAACGAGGAAGCAGGGGCGCGATGATATGCAGACCGATCGGCAGTGAGGCAGCAATCCGCAATGTGCCGGCGGGCTCGGTGCGCACTGCTTTTGCCGCCTGTTCGATGTCTTCGGCGTCGTGCAGCAGCCTTAGCGCACGCTCATGCAGATCGTGCCCTTCTGCCGTCAGCGTCAGGGAACGCGTCGTGCGCGCAAAGAGCGAGACGCCAAGCTGCTTCTCCAGCCGCTGAATGCTTTTACTGACCGCCGATGGTGAGATGGACAAGGAACGTGCGGCAGCGGTGTAGCTTCCGAGCGATCCGGCGCGGGCGAACGCGATCAGCCCTGTCAGCCGATCAATTCCTATTTGTTCCTTCATGGCACTATTAAAGCGAATAATCTCACCATTATCAATGCAGCCAACTAGTCATATCTTCAGTCATGGAAACGACATCCAAAGAGGTAGCGATGACTGACATGATGAAAGCCGTGCGTTTGCACGAATTCGGAGGACCAGATGTCCTTCGCTATGAGGATGCACCCCGACCGGAAATCTCGGCGGACGACGTGCTCGTTCGCGTCCATGCCGCGAGCCTCAACCCGCCGGATCTCTATCTGCGCGACGGCTATCGGGTTCTGCCGCCAGAGTGGCACCCCAGTCCACGCTTTCCGCTGATCCTTGGCACCGACGTTTCCGGCGAGATCTCGGCTGTCGGTGAAAACGTGACGCAGTTCAAGGTCGGCGACGAGGTCTATGCGATGGTCCGGTTCCCGCATGACTTGATGACGGGAAGCAACGCCTATGCAGAATACGTTCGCGTTCCCACATCGGATTTGGCACTGAAACCTTCGGGGGTCGATCATATCCAAGCGGCCGGCGCGCCGATGTCGCTTCTGACCGCCTGGCAATTCTTGGTCGATCTGGGACATGATGAGCCGAACCCGTTCCAGATCTTCGCGCATGCGCCGGAACCGCTCGACGGCAAGACGGTGCTGGTGAACGGCGCGGGCGGCGGGGTTGGCCATCTCGCAGTCCAGATCGCGAAATGGCAAGGCGCAAAGGTGATTGCCGTTGCTTCCAGCAAGCATGAGGCGCTTCTCAATGATCTCGGTGCCGATATTATCCTCGACTACACGAAGGCGGCTGCCGAAACCGTGGCGAAGGATGTTGATCTGGTGCTCGATGCCGTCGGTGGCGCGGGCATGGAACGATTTCTCCCCTGCATCAGGCAGCATGGCGCCCTGTTTCTTGTAAACCCGCTGGGCTTTTCAGGCCATCATGAAGCTGCCCGACGAAAGATCACCGTCTCGACGACGCAGGTGCGTTCGAACGGAGCGCAACTGGCGGAGGCTGGCCGTCTGCTCGATAATGGCTCCGTTCGGGTAGTGATCGACAGTACCCATCCGCTGGCCCAGGCGTCGGCCGCTCATCGTCGGGCTTCCGAAGGGAGCATCCAGGGTAAAATCGTGCTGGACGTCGCCTGATTACAACGTGACCAGTCAAAGCTCAGGCCGCCGCGAACAGGCGGTTGAAGCGCTGATTCGGGAATATCCTATGTTGATCATAACGGGGCAACATCCACGTCGATCTGGCCGACCTGGCAAGTTCATGAAAGAACTGAATGCGCTGGCCCCACAACGCGGCAGCGTCCGGGAAGCGTCCGATACTGCCGTGGACGACCCACAATCCAGGATGATCGCTTCATCCATCGTGAGTTCCGGGATCAGATCTTGGTCCGGGGTGTCCGCAGCATTGAAAACCTAGTCGCCAGGCCAAAGCCTCAATTGGACAACGTCGTTGTATTGGGAGAGCTGTCCACTCGATCGGCGTAACCCGATGTTGGACTGAATTGGCAAGAGCATGCCAACATGGCATTGACGAATTCCTCGATAATTGACCGTCGCGAGAATTTAGCCGGTTTTTTAAAACCATTCTTAAGTGAGAAATGCATTAATGACCCCAAACCAAATGGGGCATCAATGCGCGTTCTTCTTCATCTTTTCGCTCTCGTCACACTTCTTCTTCCTTTGACCGCCTATGCCTCTGGTGACGATGATTGGCATGTTGCCAAGGCGAGCAGCCAGGTACGCTATACGACCGACCAGTCAATGTGGAAGGACTTGCAGACAGGCGACGTCGTTCCAAACAGCGCCTGGATCTCGACGGGCCCTCGCGGAAGGGTACAGCTTGTGCGCGGTGTTGAAAGTATCGGCTTCCAGCCAAGCACCCTGGCTGCAATAACAACGAAGTCGGGCGGACTGTTCAGCGCGCGCAAGACCAACATCCTCCAGCAGATCGGCGAACTCGATCTTGAGATCGAAAAGCGCAGCCAGCCTCATACAACCGTGCAGACACCTTATCTGGCTGCTGTTGTGAAGGGCACAATTTTCCATGTCAGCGTCGGCAAGACAAACGCTTCAGTGTCCGTTGATCGTGGCCTGGTACAGGTAACCTCATTCGCGAGCGGCCAGCTGGCCAATGTCGGCCCCCGTCAGCGTGCCACCGTCGACCGGAAGTCGGGAATGAAGGTATCTGGCGCGAACTCGCGGCCCACAATTAGCCCGGTTGCGCCGTCTGTTGCAGTTGTGCCTGCCGTGGGGACGACAGCGCTCGCAGGTCAGGCTGAAGTCACGACAGATGACAAGGGCAAGTCGTCCAAGGCGAGCAATGATGCAAACGCGAAGAACGCCGCGCAAAGCAACGGGAAGTCCGGCAAGGGCAGCTCCGGAAGCAACGACAGTGGAAAGAGCGGCAACGGCAACAACGGTAACGGGGGTGGCAACGGCAGCAGCAACGGCAACTCTGGAAGCAACGGGAATGGAGGCAGTTCCGGTGCCGGAAGCAGCGGCAATAACGGCAATGGGAACAGCGGAAACGGTGGCGGAAACAGCGGAAACGCTGGGGGCAACGGCAAAGGCAACAACGGTAACGGGGGTGGCAATGGCGGCGGCAAGGGCAATAGCGGCAAGGGCAACAACAAGTGACGAGCTTTGGCTCTTCCCTGCGGAGAATGTGCTCCGCAATTGCCGGGCCGATCGCCTTGCGTGGGGGGCTCATAGCCGCGATGCTCGCGCTTCCGGTCGTCGCGCCTGCGCTCAACGCAATCACCGCTCTTAATGACGGCCTGATTGCCCAACGCTTCGAGTGGGCGCCACGAGAAGCCTCGGGAAAAATCGTCTTCATTGCCATCGACAAGAAAACGCTTGACGAGGTCGGCGTCTGGCCTTGGCCACGCGGCATCTATGCAAAGCTTCTAGCAAAGCTTATCGCGGCGGATGCAGCAGATATCTTTTTGGATATCGATTTCTCAACGCCATCAAACGCGGCCGAAGATGGCGCGCTCTCATCTGCCCTCGAACAAGCCGGCAGCGGGGTCTTGCTGCCGGTCTTTCGCCAGCAAATCGCTGCGGCATCGATTAACACCAGCGTCACCAAGCCGATTCCCAGTCTGCTATCCAATGCCTGGCCAGTCTTTGCCAACGTCACCACGGATGCCGATGGCGTTGTGCGCAAGTTCGACTTCGGCAGCGAATTCAATGGCGCAGCAACGCCGTCTGCCGCTTCCGCCCTTGCCAGAAGCGCTGAGACTTCAGGACGACGGCTGATTGATTTTTCCATCAAACCCACCAGCGTGCCGACCTATTCTATGGCGGATGTAATTTCCGGGAAGGTTGCGGCCGGCCAACTTTCAGGGCGTTCGGTCGTGGTCGGTGCGTCTGCGACCGAGCTTAAAGATATCTTCCCGGTACCGGTGAATGCAGCACTGGCTGGTCCGCTCATTCATGTGCTTGCAGCGGAGACACTGATCCAAGACCGTCTTCTGACAGCGTTTAATCAGACGCCGCTGGAGCTACTCCTTGCGGCCGCGCTCATCGTCGCCATCTTGTTATCGCGTTCGGTAGGCCTGGCGAATCTTTGCCTTCTCGCCGTTGCCGCGGGAATGGCCGGCGAAGTCGCTGCTTTCATTCTCCAGAAGGATTTTGCAATCATCACCGGGACGGTAGTGCCGTGGCTGCAGCTTATTCTGGCAGGCGGTCTGGCGCTGACCGAGCGGATCGATCTCGGCCAGATGCTGGCCGCCCTTGCTAATATTGAAGCACGCAATACCCGCCGCCTGATGCGGCGGATTATCGCCGACAGCTCGGATGGGATTGTTGCCTTCACCAGCGACATGGTCATCGCTGAAATCAGTGAATCTGCCAAATCGATTCTGCGCGTGGGCGCCGGAGCACATCTGCTGGCAAGTTCAGAGCATTCCGTTGCTGCCGCAGTTCGTGGTCTTACAGCTCTATACAATTGCGAGCCAGGCAGGATCCACAGCACCGTCATCGAGTTCGTCAGGCATAAAGATGACTGCAATTCGATAACCTACGAAGTGGCCATCACCCTTTCACCAGTCGAGGAACAGGGGAGGCTAGGTAGAGGCTCATTCGGTGGCTGCATGATTATCCGCGACGTTACGTCTCGCAGGGCGTACGAGGCAAAGCTCAAGCGGATGGCAGAGCGCGATGAACTTACGGGGCTTCTGAACCGGCGTGAATTCCTTGCACGTTTCGAAGGGCGCAACGGCGTAGTGGCCGTCCTGAACATTGAGCGCTTCTCGGACATCTGCGCGACACTGGGTCGCGATGTCGGCGACACCTTTCTAAAGGCTGTCGCTACACGGCTCTCCGCCACTTTTCCCTGTGAATTGCTTGCGCGCATAGATGGTGACCTGTTCGCTGTCCTCAGTGCCGGGGAAGATGCCAACCCGGCTCTTCATGCGGGCTTGCTCCTCGCCGCCTTCGAATCGCCTGTTGTATTCGACGAGATATCAGCGTCGGTGGCTGTTCGCGTCGGTGTCGCAAGGGTTGGTCTGGAAAGTGCCGAGAGTTCATTACGGGCTGCCGAGTCCGCGCTCGACGGTGCGAAAAAAACGTCGGAGCGATGGTCGATGTACGATCCGGCGGTGGCACTGCAGCAGGTGCGCTCCAGACGTCTCGAAGCCGACATGAGCAATGCGCTGCGAGACGGACAGTTTTTTCTTCTTTACCAGCCGCAGGTCGATCTCGTGACTGGCCGCTTCGTGGGTGCAGAAGCGCTGCTGCGCTGGCGCCATTCGGAGCTTGGGCTCATCGCACCAACGGAATTTATTCCCATTGCAGAATCTTCGGGAATGATCTGCGATATCGGACGATGGGTTATGATGGAGGCCTGCGCGGAGGCCATGCTGTGGCCGGAAGGGATCGTGTCGGTCAATGTGTCGCCGATTCAGTTCGAAAGAGCGGATGTCGAGGCGGACGTACGTCGAGCGCTTTTTGCAAGCGGGTTGCCCCCGTCCCGACTCTGCGTCGAGCTTACGGAATCTGTATTCCTAAGCGATGGTGGCCGGTCGATATCGACGATGGCTGCCGTTAGCGCGACCGGCGTATCACTTGCGCTAGACGATTTCGGCACTGGCTATTCCTCGATGAGCTACCTGGCCGACCTGCCGCTCAACAAACTCAAAATTGATCAATCCTTCGTTCGAAGGATGACCGAGGATCAGAACGTTTTCGAGATCGTAAAAGCGATCGTCTTGCTTGCCCATGGCCTGAATCTTGAGATCGTCGCAGAGGGGGTCGAGGGTCCTGCCGAACACGTACTCCTTCGCAAACTACAGTGCGAGACGGGACAGGGATATCTATTCGGTAGACCACAGCACGGTGCCGAAATGCTGGCAAGCCTTGCAGGGAATGAGGCATCAATATTCGTTGCATAGCAATGAAAATCCTTCAGTCATAAGACCTTGTGCCGTGGTGCGACGCTGCTTGCTGGTGTTAGGATCCAAAGTCTGGTCACAGTCTGGAGTCTCGTATGCGCGTACTTATTGTCGAGGATGAGCCGGATGTGGCTCTTGTCATCGAAGACATTGCTCTGGCTGAAGGATTTGAAGTCGTCGGTATCGCGACAAGAGCGACCGAGGCTATGGAGCTGGCCCGTGAAGCGGATTTGGCAATCGTTGATGTCCGACTTGCGGATGGTCTATCAGGCCCGAAAATTGCCCGTTCCCTTGCGACAGGGTTCGACGTTGCAGTCGTGTTTCTCACTGGCAACCCGGAGCTGGTCGATGGGCTCCCTGATATTCATATCGTCGATAAGAAGGACGGTGCCGAGGGTATTGCTGAGGCGTTGCGGTTGGCTGCGAGGTCTCGTACGAAACGCTCGGTATAAGTTCGGCGCTTAAAACAGTGGCGGTTGTTGGTGGTGCCCTATTAGTGTCGATCCTGGATCATCTGCCGGTCGACCCGGGAACAGCAGCGTCGTCGTCATACGTCGCGTGCGATCTTCTTTTCTCACTTGGGGCGAGATCCAAGATCGGAGGCCATCAATTCCAATGGCGCGTTGCTCAATGCGTGATCAAGAGCCTTACGCAATCAATTGAATGAAGAGAGCGTGCATGTGTCTCGGCGATCATAGTGTGTCATGACCGGTTTCGTTACGCGTCAGCCGGGGCTAACATTAGCGCTTGAGGAAACCGAAGATGGGTCAACGGCGTCGAGACCTTTCGATGTCCGTCGCAATCCTGGTCCGTGTTTGGCGCCGAAATTGTCTAGCCGGCTTGGATTTTTTCGGAGGAGGCAGAAATCTCATAAGTCCTGTCCTGCGTAGTATCCTGAGAAGGAGGCTCAAATTATGAGTTGCTCGAGACGAAACATGTTGAAAATCGTTGCTGGTGCGGGATTGGCCAGCGCTTTTTTTCCGCTTGAAGGCGCGTCCTTACTCACGCTCGATGCCTTCGCAAAGAGCGGCAACAATGGAAATGGCGGCGGTAACGGCAAGGGCGGTGGGAACAGCGGCGGAAATGGAAATTCCAGCGCGGGCAGCGGGAATGGCAATGGCAATAGCGGGAATGGCAAGGGTAATGGCGGTCCGGCAACTTCAGCTGAGCCCGCTGACGGGGGGATGACCAGTGCGGCTAATGGTGTGCAGGCAACACGCAGCGCGGATGGCTCAATCCGGATTCGACACCGAAACGGAATTATCGAGACCATTGTGTCGAACCGTTATGTCATGAAAGATCCGAAGGGTCGGACGATCAGCAACAGGATCGCGACGCAGGCAGATGTTACGCGCCTCTCGCGTTTTCTTCACTAGGCTAGATCCCGCCATTTAATGGCGGCCTCTGTTCGATTTGTGACACCGAGCTTCAGCAGGATTTGCGTCATGTGATGCTTAACGGTTTTTTCCTGCAGATCGAGCCGCAATCCAATATGCTTGTTGGAAAGACCTTCAGCGACGAGTCCCATTACTTCGCGCTCACGCGGCGTCAGCGAGGCCTTGGGCGAGGAATGCGCTCCAAGGGAGCGCTCTATCACTTTGGCAGACATTACGGGTGAGACGAACTTCGACCCGCGCATCACCACCCGGATCGCTTCGGCAAGTCCGCGCGATCCAATTCCCTTCAGTACATATCCGGCCGCGCCGCGCTGCAAGGCTGCAGAAAGCGTCTCGACTTCCTCGGATGCTGTTAGCATCAGCACCCGCGTTTCCGGACTTCGTGACAAAACCGAACTGATTGTCTGCAGGCCACCACCGGGCATCGAAACGTCGAGTAGGAGCACGCAGGGGCGATCCGAGGCCGCCAGCCTGATCGCGTCATCGCTGCTCGCGCCTTCGCCGATCACCACAAAATCAGCGACCTCCGAAAGGCTACGGCTGACGCCCTCGCGGAACAGCGGGTGATCGTCCACGATCCCGATTGTGATAGCCGTCATCTTACCGCCTCCAATTCCATCAACCGAAGCGTCATCGACACGACAGTGCCTGCGCTGCCCGTCTTGATATCGAAATCGCCCCCCAGACTGTCGACGCGTTCGCGAAGTCCCGCAAGCCCGAGACTTGTCGGCCGCACCTCATTCGGATCGAAGCCATCCCCTTGATCGCGGACTTCGATCCGGACCTCGCTGCCACGCGCTTGTGCGGTTACCGATTGTTCGATGCCGCCGCCGTGACGATAGGCATTGTTGAGGGCTTCTTGTACGAAGCGATAGACACAGATCTTCACGGCGGCCGATAAGTCTGAATGATCATCCTCGACGTTGCGCGCAACCGCGCTGGCTGTTCTTGTTTCGTGGGCAGAGACAACCCGCTCGATGATTTCTTCGAACGAGACACCTTCGATCTCCGGCAGGACGAGACCGCGACAGATCGTGCGGATCTCCCTCATGGCCTCGGCGAGGCTCGAACGGATCCAGGCCAGTTCCTTTTCTCGCATAGCAGGGTCTGTTGTGGCGTCGACCAGCATTTCGCTGTCGAGCCGCAAGGAGGCATAGGCTATATGCTGAGCGGGTCCATCATGAAGGTCGGCGCCGACGCTTCGGAGGTAGGTTTCGTTGAGGGTTGCCGCCCGCAAGGAAGATCGCTGCAAGCGACGCTGTAGCGCGAGCTTCTCGGAGAGCAACGCGGAGAGCTCCTTTACCTTGTTCCGGAGATCGGTCCGCTGTGCCTCAATCAGCCGGCTACCACGGAAAACGAGCGCCGAAAGCGTTAAAAAGAAGATTGCCGTCAGCCCAGCGACCGATGCCCAGCTCCATCGTCTTGCGCGAGCGATGCTGTCCGCAAGTCCCTGAGCCGTTTCATAGAACTCGACGACTGCGACGGGCTGACCGGACCATGGCTGCAGCACCGGATTGTAGATTTCCATCAGCGGCTTGCCGAGCTGCCGCTCCTTTTCGCTCTCCGGATCGCTCGCGACCTCGTATCGGGCGACGAGCAAACCTGAAAATGCCTGGCGAAGCTTGTCGCTGACCGGGAATTTGTGGCCGATCAGCTCCGGTTCGTTGGAATAGAGGATAGTGCCGTCGCTGCTCCAGAGCTTGAACGAGACGAGGCGCTTTCCGAGCGCGCCTTGCGACAGCGTCTCGTTTAGTGCCTGGGCGCTTCCTTCGTCGAGAAGCGTTTCTGTTTGCATGTCTGGAAGAAGTGGAGCAACGACGCTATCGACATAAAGCGCGGTCGCTGCCCCGGAATTGTGGATCACCGCATCCTCGATCAGCCGTGTCAGCAGAATGCCAATCAGCAGCATCGCCATGATCGACACAACGCCCCCGGTTATGAAAAACTGGGAGGCTAACGAGCGGGCATTCCAACGGCTGAGCCAATGCATCTGCGACCTGTCGACTGCGTGTCCGACAGACATGGTACTACCCTAGAAGAATTCCAGATAGCTGCGTGACATCTCGGGTGCCTTTAGTTCGGAACATCGCGTGTATCGATGATGTCCGCGCCGACAACACTCCTGGTGATCTGCGTATCGCCCGACATGGCCGCGCCGAAGAAGTAGAGTGCGCCGCACAGGAATGCAACAAAGGCGACGACTGACGCATTGATCGCGACCGGGCCGGCGGAGGGTCTATGGATGATGCTCATAATTGCACTCCTTCATCGCTGTAGCAACGAGGCAAAATGGTCGCGGTTCCCGACCCCCGACTATGGTCCGTGTTGCCCCGGACTGAGGTCCGATATCGGGAACAAGCGATACCTTTGGCGGATTGTGGGGCCGCGGTCATAAGGGCCGCTCAGCGACAAGGAGAAATAAAAATGCTCTCTAAGGTTATGGTAGGCGTGGCTACGGCCGCGACCCTCATGTCGGGCGTCGCACTCGCTCAGTCGTCCACCGTCAATGGCGCTGCAGGCGGAGCCGTAACCGGCGCGATCGTCGGCGGACCTGTCGGCGCTGCAGTCGGTGGTGTGGCCGGTGCCGTCGTTGGAACGGTTATCGATCCGCCGCCGCAGAAGGTCGTAACCTATGTGCGGGAAGCACCGGCACCTTCAGCTACAGTCGTCGTTAAGGAAAGGGTGGTTGTCGGCCAGCCGCTTCCCGAGACCGTCGTTGTAACGCCGGTCCCCGAAAATCCGAAATATGCCTATGCGGTCGTGAATGATGAGCGCGTCATCGTAGAGCCGACGTCCCGCAAGGTGATCCAGGTCATCAACTGACCTGATCCCGGACGCGGCTGATGCCGCGTCCTTTCTTGGTCAATACGAAACGAAATCCAGCCGCACTTGTGAGGTATGGCCGCGTGCGGCCTGAACCCAGAGAGATGGTCATGAAAAAGAAGTCCCTTGCCATGCTGGTGGCGGCGCTGTCGATCGGTGTTTCGTCTATGGGCCTCATGTCCGCCACTGCCAAGGATGCCGCGATCATCAAAAAGAAGGGTGCAGCCCAGACCGATCAGTCCGGTGGTTCTGCGCAGCAACAGCCGCACGCCAGTGGCGCCCAAGTGGCGCAGCCTGAAGCCGGTACCGTAACCTAAGCTGGTGACGTTCGCTCCACCGTTTTTTTTTCTTATGGAGAGACAGATGAACTACGGGGAAACGAAATCGGCAAGCGTCGTTCTTCCGATCGTCGCAATACTAATGGCAATGGCCGGCTGCATCCTCGTTCTGCTTTCAAATGTCGATCGCGGTGACGAAAAGCAGGGCAGGGTATTCGTTCCAATCGAGCAGCGGGAGCCTGGCAAATGAACGCGGTCGCATCACTGACATTCGGTATCGTGACGTCCGTCGCCGTCTGTGTCGTGCCGGCATCTCTGGCCTCCATCGTCATGGCGAAATCGGAAACGCGTCAGCTCGCCGATCTTTCCGCGCCCGATCTTTGGACGACAGGTCTGGTTCGCGTCGATCCGGGTAAACAGAATTATCAGCGAATCGCGCCAGCTTATTCGAGTTACGTGACCGGTGCGCCGAAGGTCATCGTGGCCGCGCGCACGCAGGATCCAGAACCTGTCGCGGATTCTGCGGCAGAACCGGCCATTCCGGCAGAGCACCTCGCTTGGTGCTCGCATCGCTACCGCTCCTACAATCCCTCCACCAATAACTACCGCGCCTTCAGCGGCGAGATGCGCAGTTGCACCTCACCCTTTGCAGAGCAGGCTGGCAGCAGCCGCGAAGAGGTTGCCACACAAAATGCAATGGCCGGTGCTGGTCGTGCAGGAGGAAATGAAACCGCATCAGGTTGGTGTGTCGAACACTACCAGTCCTACCGTGCGCAAGACAACAGCTATCAGCCTTTCGAAGGACCACGCAGGCAGTGTGAAGCACCGTCGCGGGATGTCCTCGTTACGGCCTCGTATTAATCGGCGTTCGAATAAAACACTCGATTTTGACGTCACGCCTGACCATCGTGAATTTTATTCCTTTTGGCTCAAGGCGCACATTCCGCCAAGTGCGCCCACTTTTGTGGGAGTGCGGGACCAAATTCCGCAGGCTATTGCGGTCCATCCTACTCGATGAGGTCAAAAGCGCGAGGAACGCGATATTCGCCAGCAGGTCTGGTGTTCCGGCAACCGCTTGGCGAGTGACTTTTTGGGTCCAGGACGAATTATCCACTCGCTGTTGGTCGCGAGACCATCTCTAGAAAGTCGAATTCTTCAAGCATTGAATGTGCTTCGTTGCCGAAACGAGCGACGGTCCAATATTCCCGCTCCTTGCCGAATACTGTGGAGACGTAAACGACTTCGACAATGGCATCAGGGGTTGTCTTAATTGCCCAGTAGTGCTGTTCTGGCTCGATTAGCGACGGATCCAACACGATTTAACCTCTTCTAAGTACTGCATTGGATTAGCCCGGAAGGTTCCTGGAAGGATACCCCGGACCTTGGTCCAATATGTGCTGGAATCGAAGTGCGTCCGCCCATTCGCTCTAAGTGACAATAACGGGTACAACACCGATGGGGGCTAGCCCTCGGCGTCGTGTTCGACGCTATGTCAGACTAAGGTCTGAGCAATGTCGGACTGAAGTCCGACCTCGGAACCTGGAGCAATTAGAGCCGTTTTTCATCTCAATGAAGAAGGAATGATTATGCCTTTCACAGTTCCTGTGGCTGCGCTCGCAGCCGGACCCTTCGCGTTTAATAAACCATGCTACATCTGCGAGATCATGTAAGTGGACTATGCTTCACCACTGAACGCTTCACGCAATGTCGCTGACTTGAGCAGTCAAACGCGGCGGCGCTTTGACCCATTATTCTTCCTGCAAGAGATCGACATAATTGCCGATGATCTTGCCAAGCTGCCCCCATCGATCGATAGAACTGTAGTTGAGCTTCGCCTTGCCCAAATGCGGCAAGCAGTTGAATTTTGTTCGCAAAATGCAGGCTTCTGTTGTCTTGCTGAACAATGGACCTGAAACAGCGATGACGAAAGACGCGCCGTCACCAAGCCGTTTGAAACGTTCAATGTTCTCAAACCTAAAGTTGCACAAGAGCATTGGCGCTAACCGGCAAGATCACTCAGCCCGCGATGCTTAGACATGGCCATCTCCAGAGCCGACTGGGTATCGTGGCCCTCCCGATAAAGGGTGATTATGATCGCTGCGGCGAGCTCGGCTTCCGGGCTGCCTTTTAGGACTTGGTGCGCGTCCAGCCAATTTTGGAAAGCCTCATCAATTGTCTCGAGCTCCATTGGTCCGAATGCTGTTTCCAGAAACGCGCGCATAGCCTTCCCCCTTCTTTGCGGCGCCCATATGGGAAATGGGGCGTGCGGGGTCAAGACCAATCAGAGTTGGTAAACGGACGAGAAACCTTACGCCTAAGCTGGCATCTCACGCTGATTTCATTGAGGAAAGGCCTTGCAGGGAATTGGTTGCGCCATAAATCTGCCAGCTGGAAGATCGGAAACAAGGTGCGGTGGCGCAATGGGAATGTAGAGCGGATACCAATGAGGAGCGAAGCGGGGAAGATTTTCGAAGGGACCGACGAGATCTCTCGCCTTATCGAGAGCGGAAACTGGGACGATTCCATCCTGGGGCCGCCGTCAAAATGGTCTGTCTGCCTCAAATCCACCGTCGACATCATGCTGCCAGCGATGGCTCAGATCGTGATGTTCTGGGGACCCGGCCTTGTCGCGCTTTACAACGAACCCTACGCTCCGACGATTGGCCAACGGCACCCCAAGGCGTTTGGCCGGCCCGCACGAGAGAACTGGGCCGAACTTTGGGATGATCTTGAGCCACTTTTGCGCCGGGTCTTGGAGACCGGAGAAACGGTGGCTGCAAAGGATCGTCCCTTCTACATCGAGCGGCACGGCTACCCGGAAACGGTCTATTTCGACATCTCCTATTCGGCCATTCGCGATGAACACGGCACAGTTTGCGGGGTCTTCTGCATCGTCAACGAAACAACTGATCGCGTCCGCGCTGACCAGGCGTTGCAGGCAAGCGAGGAACGGCTCCGGGCGGTTGTCTCCCAATCTACAGCCGGTATTGGTCAGGGCAGCCTGGAAGGCAAGATCCTGCACGTCAACCGCCGGTTCTGTGAGATCGTCGGATATGAAGAGGAGGAACTCGTCGGGAAGGACACCGCCGACATCACCTTTGCCGCTGACATGCCCGAGCAAACCCGTTTGTTCAACCGGCTTGCCGAGACCGGCCAAAGCTTCGACATGGAGAAGCGCTATGTTCGTAAGGACGGTAGCCTCGTCTGGGTGAACAATACGGTTTCCGCTTTGCGGGATGACGAGGGGAAGATCCATCAGGTTGCCGTTGTCTCGGTTGATATCACGGAACGCAAGCAGGCTCAGGAAGCCGAGCGGCGCCTGGCCTCTATCATTGCATCCTCTAACGACGCGATCCTTGCGATCGACTTGGACATGACGATTACGGCCTGGAACCGTGGTGCCGAGCAGCTTTACGGCTACACTGCTGAGGAGATTGTGGGTCAGTCTGTCCTGGTGCTTGTACCAAAAGACAGGCGTGACGAAGAGCCGGGCTTGCTCCAGCAGATCAAAGCCGGTTTCGTGATAGAGGCCTACGAAACACAGCGTCGCCGCAAGGACGGCCATCTGGTTGACATTTTGCTCAGTGTCTCACCGGTCTATGGCCCGGCTGGCAAGATCATTGGTGCCTCGAAAATTGCCCATGATATCTCCGCAAAAATAGAAGCCGCCCGGCTTCAGGCGGTTCTGATCGGTGAGTTGCATCACCGCGTGAAGAATGTTTTAGCAACGGTGATTGCCATTGCGCGTCAGACCGTCGCGCAGGCGACTGACATACAAGCTGCGATCGCTGCGTTCGAAGCGCGCCTCTCGGCAATGGCCCACGCTCATGATCTGCTTGCCGAAGGTGACTGGCAGAGCGCGGACCTCGTCGCGGTGGTCGAGCAGGCCACTGCGCCTTACCCGCCGGAGCGATTCACCGTTTCCGGTCCATCCGTTCTCCTGCCTCAAAAGGCAGTTGCGACATTGTCGCTCGCCTTGCACGAGCTCGGAACGAATGCCGCCAAATATGGAGCCCTATCTACTCCAACCGGACGGGTGTCGATCATCTGGAGCTATGACCCCGAAACCTCGGCTCTCAGCCACCGCTGGCAGGAAAAGGGCGGGCCGACGGTCGCTCAACCGAACAAGAAGGGCTTTGGATCCCGCCTGGTCGAGCGCTTGCTGGCGGCGGAGCTCAACGGAACGTCGGCAATCATTTATGACGCTGCCGGTGTCGTGTGTGAGATCGGGGCGGTGTTGCTACCGCACCCTATAAAATGACTGGCAGGAACGAATTCATCCGCCGCGACTTCTGTTGTCGGTTAACACAATCAGGATCACAATGCAGGAAAAGGATCAAAATCGGCGGGATGCGCGCAGCGCCGGAGACCGCCTGGTCGCCGGGCACGTCAGCGAAGACCCGTTTGCGGCGGCGTTCAAGGCTACGCGCATGCCAATGATCGTCACGGATCCCAGCCAGCCTGATAATCCGATCATCTTCTGCAACGATGCATTCAGGAAGCTGACCGGTTACAGCGACGACGAAATCATCGGCCGGAATTGTCGCTTTCTGCAAGGGTCGGAAACGGACCGGGAGACAGTCGCAAAAATCCGCGACAGCATCGTGGCGGGTCGGGATGTGGCTGTCGACATTCTGAACTATCGAAAGGATGGCAGCACGTTCTGGAACGCCGTCTTCATCAGCCCTGTGCGGGATGAGGCTGGGACAATCATCTATTTCTTCGCCTCCCAGCTGGATTTCACAACGGTCAAGAGCCGCGAGGCGGACTTGGCGGCGGCTCGTCACGAGGCCGAGGCGGAGGTTGCAAAACACACGGCCAATCTTCGCGCAGCCTTGGAGGCCCGTACCCTGCTCGTTCACGAGGTCGACCACCGGGTGAAGAACAACCTCTTGACCATGGCCTCGATCGTCAAGATGCAGGCGCGTATAGCGACGGACGATCGGCAGAGGAAAACGCTTATGTCGGTCCTTAACCGCATCGAGGCTCTCAGCACGGTCCAACGCAAGCTATTCACGCTCGACGACGTCTCGAAATTCGACATGTCGGAGTTCACCCGTGAGCTGGTGACCGATCTGGTCGATGCAACCGGTCGAAAGGACATTCGTCTATCTCTGGATCTCTCCCCGCTCCTCGTGCCGGCTGTGAAGGCGACGCCGCTGTCCCTGATCGTCAACGAGCTGGTCGGGGACGCCGTTCGCCGTGGTTTGAGCGACGGTGGCGGAGATATTCATGTTGTCGTCCGGCGCCTAAACGGTCATTTCCTGATCCGCGTCGAAGACACGTCGGAACCGGTCGAGCCGGATCGTGAGAGCGCTCAGCTCGGAAAACTGTTGCTGGAAGCATCAGCCTTGCAGCTGGGCGCTGAGATCCAACGGAAACAGGACGGCCGCAAAACGGTCGTCGATGTGGTGCTGCTTGTCGGCGACCATCAGGAGAGTGCGCATTGAAAGTCATRATCGTGGAAGATGAGATGTTGCTCGCCATGGAGCTCGAAAGCGAAGTGGAGATGGCGGGTCACCAGGTCACGGGGCTCGCCATGAGCAGCGCCCAGGCCCGAGACCAGATCGGCAAGGCGAAGCCAGATTTCGCTTTCGTCGACATTCACCTGATGGATGGGCCAACCGGAATTGATGTTGGGCGCGAGCTGGCGGCGGCCGGCATCCCCTACGTCTTCGTCAGCGGCAACATCAAGCGAATCCCACCAGACTTTGCCGGTGCCCTTGGAGCAATCGAAAAGCCTTACACGATGAACGGCATGAAGAATGCGCTGGTCTATGTCTCGGCAATCATCCAAGGGGACGACAGCGGTGCACCGCCAGCGAGCCTGGTCCTGGCGGAGGATGCGAATGCCGGAAAGAGCTTTGGCTAAGATGCTGAGAAGTATCTGCTAAATGCCGATAGCACGTGGGAGGAAACAATGAGCCAAAATCAAAACATTTTAAAAGAGGTCAAGCCAAAGCTTCTTGCTCTGGTCGAGGAGCTCGTCGCCAAGGGCGCCGAGCGATCCGCGGTGATCTACATGATCGAAAAGGAATCCACCCAGCTTCGTGATCCTGTGGACGACAGGTCCGATCGTCAGATCGACGAGCCCTCGGACGATTGGCCGGCGGCAGGCAGGTCCCAGTAGGTCTTGCCTGCCATTCAACCTCGGCGTTGTGGCCTGGACAGTCAGACGCGGGCCAATGTTTTCCTGGCTGCGCGTATGACGGCATCTGTGGTGATATCGAACTTCTTGTAGACGTCGCCGATTTTGCCCGATGCGCCGAACTCATGCATGCCGACAAATTCGCCATCAAGGCCAAGATAGCGGTCCCAGGAATCGCGGACAGCCGCTTCGACCGCGACACGCGCTCGCGTCACGCCAAGGACTTGATGCTGATAACTCGGATCTTGTCGCTCGAACACGAGACGGCAGGGCATCGAAACGACAGCTGTCCTTATCCCGTCTTTTTGCAGGACTTCCCTTGCCTCGACCGCCAAATGAAGCTCGGACCCTGTTGCGAAAATTGTCAGCTGCCGCTGTCCACCTTCCGCCTCAAGCAGGACGTAACCGCCCTTCACCGCATGGTTTTGTGAGGACGGGTCCCGCCGCAGGAGGGGCATAGGCTGGCGCGAGAGTGCGATCAGCGCCGCTTCGCGCGGCGTATCGAGGATTGCCTCCCAGCATTCTGCCGTTTCGATCGGATCTCCTGGTCGATAGACGGCAAGCCGCGGGATCGCCCTGAGTGCGCTGAGATGCTCGATCGGCTGATGGGTCGGCCCGTCCTCGCCAAGCCCGATAGAATCGTGGGTCATGACGAAGATCGAACGGATTTCCATCATCGCAGCCAAGCGGATCGAAGGACGGCAATAGTCGGAAAATGTCAGAAACGTCCCGCCATACGGGATGAGACCGCCATGGAGCGCCAAACCATTCATTGCGGCCGCCATGCCGTGCTCGCGTACGCCGTAATGAATATATGAACCATCGAAATTGCCGGGCGTGATTTCCGCCTGGTTTTTTGCCCTGGTGTTGTTGGATGGGGTAAGATCCGCCGAACCGCCAAGCAGTTCAGGAATCGCATCGAACAGGTGGTTCAACACAATCCCGCTTGCCTGGCGGGTTGCCAGATCTTTCTCGGATGCGACGAGCTCATCCTTGGCGGCGGAGATGGCCGAGCGCCAATTCTGCGATAGTTCGCCCTTCATCCGCCGCTCAAAATCGCGGTTTGCACTTTCCTCAACCCGCTTTGCCCAGGCCGCCCGCTCCGTGCGACCCTTCGCACCGATCTTGCGCCAGGCGGCGAGCAAACCGTTAGGGATCTGGAAAGGCGGCGCTTTCCAGCCGAGAATGTCGCGGGCGCCGGCGATCTCCTCTTCACCGGGTGCGTCGCTATGGGCCTTCTGGGTGCCTGCCTTGGTGGGAAACCCGAACCCGATGACGGTCTTGCAGGCAATCAGCGACGGGCGGTCTTTCACTTTCTGTGCCTCAATGATCGCGGCGCGAATGGCATCGGTATCATGACCGTCGATCTCCTGGACATGCCAGTTGGCTGCCCGAAAGCGTGCTGGCTGGTTTTCGGATTCGGCAAGGCTTGTCGCACCATCGATCGATATGGAGTTGTCGTCCCAGAAAGCGATGAGCTTACCGAGCTTCAGATGACCGGCCAGCGATATCGCCTCATGGCTGATCCCTTCCATCAGGCAGCCATCACCCACAAAAACATAAGTGTTGTGGTCAACAAGATCGTCGCCGAAAGTAGCGTTCAGGAGCCGCTCGCCAAGCGCCAGTCCAACCGAATTGGCTAGCCCTTGGCCAAGCGGTCCGGTCGTGGTCTCGATACCGGTCGCATGATGATACTCCGGGTGGCCAGCGGTCCGACTATCGATCTGACGGAAGCGCCTGATCTCCTCGATCTTCATATCTTCATAGCCTGTCAGGTAGAGCAGACTGTAAAGCAGCATCGACCCATGGCCGTTGGAGATGAGAAAGCGATCCCGGTCGAACCAATGCGGATCGGCGGCGTCAAACTTCAAGAAATCGGAAAACAGCACCGTTGCGATATCCGCCATGCCCATCGGCATGCCGGGGTGACCGCTCTTGGCCGCCTGAACCGCATCCATCGACAGAAAGCGGATGCAATCGGCCATATCGCGCAAATGCTGATCTTTGGGTGCGGGGACGGTTTTGCGGGACTGGTCAGTGATGTCTGACATGATCATTCCTCTTGCGTGCCTGTCCCTGCAAGCGTGCGAGCCGCAGTTCAAAGGCATCTTTTTTGGAAGGGTTTTGACGGTACGTGTCGGAAAACGACCGGATAAGCGGCAAGTTCCATGACCAATAGGGCTGCCCCGCACACCAGCCAGCGCTAATGGTCTATATCAGGTTACGGTTGTGCGGTTCGAAGCTTTAACGTCCATGTTGAGCGCGATTGGCATTCACTGCCGGTCCGACGTCGGCTTTCGCGAATTCCCCTTCCAGCGAAATGGATTCGGGCGGGTTCGCCTCATGGCAAGCGGGCGCTACTTGTGCGCGCTGACAGGCCAGCCGTTTGCAATCCTGGTCGGATGGCATTGCTGGAGACTGAAGACAAGCGGCGATCCTGCAGTAGTGTTATTGACAGGGTAGTCCATAATAGCTAATTATCACGCCATGGCGAGACCTAGAGAATTTGACCGCGACGCGGCATTAGAAAAAGCAATGCAGGTGTTTTGGGCGAAGGGGTTCGCTTCAACGTCCACCGACGATCTACGTGAAGCGATGGGCATTGGCAGGCAGAGCCTATATGGCGCGTTTGGTGATAAGCGGACACTTTACCTTGAAGCGTTCGATTCCTACCTGGAGCGGATAGGGTCGGCTCATTTGATCAGGCTTTCCTACGGCAGTCCGATTGAAGGAATAGAAAATCTCTTGGCAGGTCTTGCGCCAGAAGACGATCGGGAACGGGCGCTGGGCTGCATGGGCGTAGGATCAGTGGGTGAATTTGGAACAACGGATCCAGACCTCAACCTTCGTCGGAAGGCGTCGGGCGAAATGCTCATGAGACATGTCGCGCAGAGGATTGTCGAAGGCCAAGAGCGCGGGGAGATTGCTCGCAAGCTCGATCCCGCCGAGACGTCCGCCTTCGTTGTTATGACAATGACGGGATTGCAGATTGCCGCGCGTGGCGGTGCATCGGCAAAGGAGTTAAAAGCGATGGCGCGGTTCGCAACCTACCGACTGATGCCATAAGACCCGCTTTGTAATCGGAGCGGGTACTTTTCCGGATAATTATGGACTGATCTATCAAAAATGGAGAACCTATGACGGTCAACGAACCCAGATCCGCTCTCGTCTTCGGAGGCGCGCGCGGAATAGGTGCTGCTTCGGCCCGCAAACTTGCCAAGGATGGCTTTGACGTTGCCTTTACCTATGTGTCGCGGCCAGACACCGCCTCAGAACTCGTTTCGGAGATCGAAGCGGACGGACACCGTGCCATCGCGATCCAGGCGGACAGTGCGGACCCACAGGCCATTGAAGCAGCGGTACGTACTACCGTGGAAAGGCTGGGCGCTATTGACGCCGTCGTTGTGAACGCTGGCATTCTTCGCACTAACACGGTCCACAAAGTTTCGCTTGAGGAGCTTGATCTCATGATCGATGTCAATATCCGCGGGGTGTTTCTCGCCATCCAGGCCGCGGCGGCGAGAATGAAGGATGGTGGCCGGATTATTACGATCGGCTCCAATACCGCCGAGCGGACCGGTATGCAGGGAACAAGCGTGTACCAGTTCACAAAGGCGGCTGTCGCGGCAATGGTCAAAGGATTGGCGCTTGATCTCGCACCGCGACGCATCACCGTGAACAACGTGCAGCCCGGCCCGACCGACACTGACATGAATGCTGGCGCTTTGGAGTACCTGTCCGAGCGTAGCCCCATGAAGCGCGTTGCTCATCCGTCCGAAATCGCGGAGCTCGTAGCCTATCTCGCCGGCCCTGGCTCCTCCTACATGACCGGTTCCAGCTTGACGATAGATGGCGGCTGGGTGCTCTAGCGCGACACCTACGATGGGGGCGATGCAGCCAGGTGGCAGCATCGCCATGCCTTACCAGAGCCACTCAGCCGCCAAGGCATCCGCCAGCTCTGGGGAACCGTCAAAGGATTTAAGGCTTACCACTTAGTATTTGATTTGCGGTCGCGGGAGAATTGCGATGTATCATTTGGGTCGGGTAATCGATCATATTCATCTTCGGGTCTCAGATCTCCAGGCCAGCCGGAGGTTCTATCGCGCGATCTGTGATGCGCTTCATCTTGAGGGCGTTTTCGGGGAGGGGGCAGACCACTTTGTGATCGATGAAATCTATGTGGATGCTGCCGACGATTTCGTGTCGCGAATCCACCTGGCGTTTCAGGCTCGCTCGCGAGAAGACGTCGAAGCGTTTCACCGGCTGGCGCTCGAAGCCGGCGGGCGTTCCAATGGAGGGCCCGGTCTGCGGCCATACCACGACAGATACTATGCAGCTTTCGTGCTCGATCCAGATGGGAACAACATTGAAGCCGTCTGTGATGCCCCAAGTTTGCGCAGCGCAGATTCCGTCGTGGTCGAACGAATATAATCGGTCAACGGCCAACAGCTTCAGCTGCCAGTTAATGGCGTGGCTCGTTAATCGACGCGCTCTGCCCGGAATTTCCGCACTCTGGCAGCCGAGCCACAAGTCTTGTCCGAACACCACCGCCGGTGACCGCCGCGAGACTGATCTAGAAATAGCCAACCGCAGTTTCTTCCCTGACATATCCGTACCGCGCGGCGCTGCTGCCGCGATATCAGGAGATCCGCTGCCAAAGGCGCGATCCGCTCTGCGATGGCAGTCATCGACATGGCAGGTGCGTTGCTCCAGATAACGCCGTCCTTCCCTTTTCGCAGGCTTCGTTGCCCGGCTGCGAGTCGACAAGCGGAGCTCAGGTGGTCGAGATCGTGTTGATCACAAGGCGTCTCCTGGGCCTCCGCGCTGAATATACGGTGAAGGGATTCCCTTAGGACTTTGGCTTTCTCAAGTTCTGCGTCCGCCACACCAGGGTTGTTTGCCGCCTTGTCTAGCAAGACATTATGTTCAGATCGATCCACCAGACCGGCGCGAAGAGCCCAACCGACCAGATCCCCGAACGACGTGAGAAAATCTGGGCCCCACCTCTCGCCGCGACTGTCTATCGTATTGACGAAGTCGAGCGCTGCGTGGCCGCCGAGCAGACTGATGTCGTCAATGGTTTTCAACGTCTCCATAGCGCTAATATCGTATCGGGGAACGATTTGGGCAAGGGCGTGTTGTAACGGTATAAAAAGCTTTTAACCGTTACAGGTGAGGACGCGCGATGGTCGCCGGTCTAGACACGAACAAGGTCCGATTCCTTATGCTCTGCCTCATTTGGGGGAGTACTTGGATTGGTATGAAAGCTGGTATCGAGGTCGTGCCGCCGCTGGTGTTTGCGGGGACACGCTTTACCGCGGCTGGTGGTTTGCTCCTCATTTATGCTCTGGCAAAAGGCGAAGGCGCCCTTGTCCGGAGCAAGGACTTTATTCGGCTTTTCGCGGTGAGCATCTTTATGATTACCCTATGCTACGGGCCACTGTTCTGGGGCATGCAGTATATAGATACAGGCACTGCAGCGGTCTTGGAAATGTCACTTACGCCAATTGCCCTTCTGTGCTTTGCCCTGTTTCTTCGTGAAGAGGCTCTGAGTGTACGGCGCATCATCGCCCTAGGGCTGGGAGTTGCCGGCCTACTCGTCCTGTTCTGGCCATCCACCACAGTTGCTGCATTGCCTGAGCCGGAGGCCTTTCCAGGCGCAAATCTGTTAGGTGGCATGGGGGTGGCGTCGGCGGCGTTCACCTACGGCTATGGATCGGTCCTCGCCCGCCCGCTCCTGCGCGCCTATCCAGCGTTGTTGATCGCAGGGATCACGACATTTGTTGGGGGGCTGGGCCTCGTCGTCATGGCGCTGATCTTTGAAACCGGTGCATTGGGGGCGCTCTCAGGAGATTGGGGCTCGGTCGCCTGGATGAGCTGGCTTCTCCTAGTCGTCTTTGGTTCGCTGATTGGTTATACCACCTACATGCGGCTGTTAAGGGATGTCGGAGCTTCAAGGGCAGGAAGCTATGCGTTTGTCTCGCCTGTTATCGCCGTGGCGCTTTCAGCGATATTGTTCGCCGAGGAGGTTACACTGCTAGATATCATTGGTATCATGGTGATGCTCAGCGGCGCCTATCTCGCTATGGCGGACGCACCTACCGCGGTCGCAAAAACTTGCACCGAATAATTGGCCGTTTCTGTCATGGAGGCTGCTCAGCCATGTCGAATACGACGGCGTTGTCCTGAATCTCTCAAGCCTTCATAGGTTACATGGCTAAAGTTGCCGTTGTCCGTCCACCCAGGAAACGGCGCAAAAGGATCGCGCCTGCGAGCATGGATGGATAGCCGCGTTCGCCAGGAATTTTCAGAGCGGGTTATACCGATCGATGGTGCTATCGCTACGCGTTGTGCCCACCTATATAATCCTGATCGCAATGAGGCTGATGCGATCACTGCCGCCACGGCGTGCGTTCACGGATTCGCAGTTGTGACGCGCGAGATTCAGAATTTCAGGGAACCGGTGTTATCCTTGCGGATCCATGTCAGTCCTGAGGTCGATACCGTCCGGAGCGAATGGCCAAGTGTGACACGTCATCACATACAGCCCTATGGTGTTTACATTATATAGATTGTGACAGAGGCGCGTTAGAGCAAATGGTCGTGAGGGCGGGCGATTGGGTCGCATAGCTGACGGAGAGCTTGATCCGAAAAGGCCCCGGCAGCCAACTGGGGGAGGCGCACCGGAGCCCTAGATCGCAGCGTGCATGATGAGGCGCTGCAGCTGACAAACCGTTCGGCGGTCAAGTTGTTCCGCTTGGAGGAAGAAGCCGCGCGAGCTGCTGGAGAAACGCTCCCATAAGAAAGTGAGATTTATAGAAGGATGGCAGTGAGCCGCTCCTATGTTCCGGTTGCCAATCTGACGGCTTGCAGGCCGCAGCCGTTATGGCTGCCGCGGGCCGCTCGCAGACCCGCAAGTGCAGGTGATGACGCTTTATTTCTCATGAAATTGGAACAAATGCCGAGCGAGAATCTTTTCGAGGGACTTCGACCTTTTCGATTTCCTTCAAAGGCGAAGCAACAGGGGAGTTCAGAATGTCCAGAGCGATCTCAATGGCTGTTATTGCCATTTCATCGGCATCTATGCTCGCAGCGTGCACGCCAACCGAAAGAGGCACGGCAATCGGCGCCGGAACCGGAGCAATCATCGGCGGTGCAGTCACCAACAGTTGGGGAGGCGCGGCAGTGGGTGCTGTAGCTGGCGGCGTCGCCGGCGCGCTCATAGGACGGTCGACGGAGCGCCGCGGCTACTGCATCTATCGTGATCAGTACGGCCGCAAATACGAAGCAAGGTGCCGTTAAGCCGCATAAGCCCAAAGCGATGCTTCCGACAGAAGTCTGACCTTCAGGGCCGGTTCTTTGAGCCGGCCTGTTGGCGGATATGCGTCGCGACAATCTCGGACATTGTGCGGACCGTGCGAAAACAGGCCCTTGATCACCGCAGCCGGAAGGCCCTTGCGGATACCTGCCCGTTTCGCGGTTAGTACAAAGCCCGCTTCGGCGGCGAAGCCGCTACTTGCTCTGAAGGCAGCGAATGGTCAGCTTGACGGTACAAAGTCGCTGGCTAACGCGTCTTCCAACGCGCTGTAGCGACCGAGCGGTTTTGCGCGTGGTCACCGCATCATTACACCGCCCGTCACCTAAACCATGTGTGTCCAGGCAGAATCTGGTGAGGCGGGAGATATACGAGTAGAAACTAGCGCTGCTTCGCGGTTTACTGGAAGTCAGTGCCGGAAGGTTGATATTTGCTGATCAGCGCCTGTAGATTCCGCTCCACATAGCGCACTTGCGACTATTTAGCAGGCCGCTTCTTCACTGGTACAACGCCCATTTCTCGATCCAGCTTTTTCTTGGCGAGCTTGCGCGAGCGACGGACACCTTCCGCCTTTTCACGGGCGCGCTTGACCGATGGCTTCTCATAATGTTCCCGTTGGCGCATTTCGCGAAGGATACCTTCCCGCTGCAGCTTCTTTTTGAGAAGGCGAAGCGCCTGATCGACATTGTTGTCGCGGACAAGTATTTGCACGGATATCCCTCAAGACAGGAGAATGTGGTTGGCGCGAGGCTTTGCCTGATTGTCGCCGGCTTGGCAAGACGACTCATGGCCGCGCGCGAGGATTTTGTCTTCGCTCGATGAATGATGCGATCCTGCCCGAGCTGCTTTGACGAACGATAGAGAGACCTATGATTGCATCATTGCTGGAGTCGCTAGTTCCAGTGAAATTGATTCACGAATTTCGCTTGTAGGGCCGCTTCAGCAGATGTTGAAGCCGATTGAAAATGAAGGCGAGACTTGAGAGTCTTGCTGCCGCAGCTTTTTTCTTATGGCTGCCTTTTTTGCCGAAGTCGCACTTGATGACAGCGTGACACCTGTCGGCAAATTACGGTTCACACATGTCGGGCCACGGCAGTATTCGACCTTCACCTGTGCCTCCGTTTGGATCGAGAATTCTCGCAGATTCGCCATCCAACCAGATTTATCACTTGAAACCGGCCCTTTTCACAGGTCAGTCCGTCCCGGCAACGTGCGCGACGCATTGGCGGTAGTGGATTGAAACACGATACCCGCTTCGCCGCTCAGACGAAGATCTTCTCCGGAAATGCGCTCCCGACCACCTCGAGAAATGCCCGCACCTTGGCGCCGATCAGGCGGCGGGAACTCTGGAGCGCCCAGATCTCCACAGGCGGCCCGGTGCGCGTTCCCCAATAGGCAAGCCTTCCGGCTTCGATGTCTTCGGCAACGAGAAGTTTGGGCAGCAAAGCAGCACCGGCACCCGCCAGCACGGCATCGCGCACCATTAGCAAGGAAGAGAGGCGAAGAACCGGGTCCGGCCGCAAGACGATGTCGGCGTCTGTTTCGGAGCCTATCGGCCAGAGGATCCCGGGCGGTGTTGCGGAGAGCAGAACGGCCCTCACGATAGTTTCCTCGCCATCCGCACCGGCAACAGGGCGCGGCATGCCGGGCGGCGCCACGATCAGGCGTTCATCGTTGAGGAAGCGGCGGCCGACGAGGCGTTCGTCCGGAGACGGGTCGATCCGGATGATCAGATCGTAACCATCCTCGACCGGATCGACCTTGCGGTCCTCGGCGACGATTTCGAGCTGGACTTCTGGATAGGCCAAGGCGAACCGCACGCCGATCCGGGGCAGAGCGACATGAGCAAAGACCACCGGCGCGCTCACCCGTAGCCTGCCTCTCGGCGTGGATGCGCCAAGCACGACAGCCTCACCGGCTTCCGCGATTTCACTCAGCAGTCCATGCGTGCGCTCATGCAGCGCCCGTCCTTCATCCGTCAGTCGCAAAGTCTGCGACCCGCGCTCGATCAGCCTTACGCCGAGGCTTTCCTCCAGTTCGGCGACCCGCCGCGACAGCGTGGCTTTGGAGCGACCGGAAACGCGAGAGGCGCGGCCGAACCCGCCGTTGGTAGCGACGAGGTCGAAGTCCGACAAGGCTTGAAGATCCATAGACGTGTTCCGTATTCGAGACAGAGGATCTCGATATTGGCATCTTCTGCACGGCAATGAAACGGCTATCTTCTTCACAGACGTAACGCACACCAACCTGACGAACAAGGAGATTTTCGACATGAGCATTCTCGTTACAGGCAGCACAGGAACTATCGGGGCGCAGGTCCTGGCCCATCTTCAAACGCGCGACGTCGATGTTCGCGCCCTGACACGTTCGCCCGAGACCGCGCAGCTTCCCGCCGGCGTGACGGCAGTTCGCGGTGATCTCGCCGATCCGGACTCGGTGCGCACGGCACTCGAAGGCGTCAGCACGCTGTTCGTGCTCGCCCCGAATGTCGCCGATGAACTGACCCAGGCAATGTTGACGCTTTCGGTCGCCCGTGAGGCGGGCGTCAAGGGCATCGTCTATCTCTCGGTCTTCGGCGGCGACGCCTATGCCGACGTGCCGCATTTTGCCGGCAAGTACACGGTCGAGCGCATGATTGAGGCGCATGATCTCCCCGTGACGGTTCTGCGTCCCGCCTATTTCATCCAGAACGATCTTCGTCAGAAAGACGGACTTTTGAAAGCCGGCGTCTATGCCTCTCCAATCGGCGGCAATGGCGTGTCGATGGTCGATATCCGCGACATCGGCGAGGCCGCGGCGATCGAGCTGGTCCGCCGTGAACAGGCCCCGACCCCGCTTGGCCGCGAGACCTATGCTCTGGTCGGTCCGGACAGTCTAACCGGCGAAGGGATCGCCACCATCTGGAGCGAGGCGCTCGGCCGCACGATCCGTTACGGCGGCGACGATCTCGTCACCATGGAGCAGCGCGCAAAGGCCATGCTGCCCGCCTGGCACGCGCTTGACCTGCGCCTGATGTTCAGCCGCTATCAGACAGAAGGTGCGGTGGCGACAACTGATGATCTGGCACGCCTTAGCAAGCTGCTCGGCCGCGCTCCTCGCTCGTATTCCGCCTTTGCCAGGGATGCCGCTGCCCAGTGGGCGAAGGGATAATCCCGGATCGCACTCCATAATCGAACGAAGGAGACCAGCCATGATGACGATCCACCCCCTTGCGCCTGAAGATGCTCCAGCTGTCGCGGCAATGCGACAGGCCGCCTCCGCCCATAAGGGCGAGCCGCTTGGGCCCGAGGCGCGGCCGATGTTCGACGCCATGTTTGCCGCAACACCTGCTGCGGCAGATGTCCGGGTAGAGGCCGCGACAGTCGGCGGCATCGCCGGCTTCTGGCTCCGCGTGCCAAACGCACGGCAAGGTGCGCGCATCCTCTATCTCCACGGTGGCGGCTATGTGCTCGGCTCGGCTCAGGCGCTGAGCAATTTTGCAAGCCAGATCGCCGCCCGCGTTGGCGCCGATGCCTTCCTCCCCGACTACCGGCTTGCGCCCGAGCATCCGTTTCCGGCCGCCATCAACGATGCGGTTGCCGTCCATCGCGGCCTCGTCGCCGAGGGTGGCGAACGGATCGTGCTTGCGGGCGACTCGGCCGGCGGCGGTCTGGCGCTTGCTCTGCTGTCGATCCTCGCCTCTGACACGACCGAGGGCATGGTGCTACCAGTCGGCGCAGCAGTGATGTCGCCGTGGACTGACCTGGCGTTGACCGGCGAGAGCTTCAAAACCAGGGCCGAGGCAGACCCTATCTTTACGCGCGGCGTACTCCAGGGTTTCGCAGATATGTATCTTCAAGGCCAGGATGCTAAGAACCCCGGGGCATCGCCGATCTATGCAAGGCTCGACGGTCTGCCGCCTGTTCGCATCGATGTCGGTGACGATGAGGCGCTATTCTCCGATTCCATCCGCTACACCGAGCGGGCGCAAGCGGCAGGCGGGGAGGTCACTCTGTCGGTTTGGAAGGGCATGCCGCATGTCTTCCAATCCTCCCTGGGCCAGTTTCGTTCAGCCGAGATATCTCTGAACGCCATCGCTGGTTTCCTCATCATGCGGCTCGACGCCCCCGTCGATACTATCTTCTCTAACTCACCCCATGGAGCTTGATCATGACACGCGTATTGTTTGTAGGCCAAAAGCCGGAAACGGTCGACTTTTCCGATCCCTCCCTGCCACCGGGATTTGACGCCAAGCAAATCCAGGCAGGCATCGATATTGCCGAGGCGACCATGACCGACCGCGGTTGGGATGCCGATATCTGCATGATCGCGCCGGATGACGGCGGCATCGAAACACTGGCGGCGCAACTGGCAAATGTGGATTACGATTGCGTCGTGATCGGTGGTGGCATGCGCATTCCGCCCAAGGGGTTGCCGTTCTTCGAGAAGGTCGTCAACGCGATCCACCAAAATGCACCGAGGGCAGCGATCGCATTCAACACCCGTCCAGAGGATACGGCGGAGGCTGCGGCGCGGTGGATCGCCGAACACGATTAGTAACTTCCCTCATCAGTGGCGCGTGGATGCGTCCCATCGATCAGCACAACTTCGGAGGTTTAATATGAAAATTCTGGTATTGGGCGCAACAGGCGCCACGGGCCGGCTGATCGTCGGCAGGGCCCTTGCAAAGGGATACGAGGTCGTCGCCCTCGTTCGCTCCAAGGAAAAGGCCTCGGGCCTGAAGGGCGCAGAGCTGATCGAAGGGGATGCCCGCGATCCCGGGGTGCTATCCCGCGCCATTGCTGGCTGTGATGCGGTCGTCAGTTCGCTGGGCACGGCCATGAGCCCGTTCAAGGAAGTCACCCTCCTCTCGACGGCGACCCGCGCGCTGGTCGCCGTGATGGAGCAGCAAAAGGTCCGTCGTCTGGTCTGCATCACTGGGCTGGGTGCCGGCGACAGCCGCGGTCATGGCGGTTTTTTCTTCGACCGGCTACTGCTGCCGCTTATGCTGCGCAAGGTCTATGAAGACAAGGATCGCCAGGAAGATGCGATCCGCGCAACCACACTCGACTGGACCATCGTTCGGCCGACGGTGCTCAACGACAAGCCAGCACGCGGCGGCATCAAGGCGTTGACCGACCTGTCCGGCATCCATGGTGGCACTATTGCCCGATCCGATGTGGCCGAGTTCGTCGTGCAGCAACTCGCCGTAGATAGCTGGCTGCGCAAGGCACCACTGATTACGTGGTAGCCTTGGGACGAGTTAGAGACATGGTTTGGGACTATAACGTTACCACTTAGCATCTGCCGGCTGAAGGAGCGCATGCCAGAGCGCTACCAATTCTTTGTCACCAGCCTCACCTGTCGGCTTCAGTCGGGCGGCGGTGTGCACCAAGACGAGGTGGGTTGCCGCATATCTAAAAATGCGCAGTCCTTCAACGCCTTCCATGACGAACGTTCGCTGTGGTGCAGCCATCAGCCAGACCAGATAGCCGGAGCCTCAGGGATGTGTGCCTTGGTCGATGGCTAAAGGCGAGCCAGCCGTCACCGGCTGTGTGGCGTCGAGCGCCCATTGCGTTGGCACGATTTGCTTGTCATTCCAAGTCCCGGTGGTCGAGGAGACGAATTTGTCTATTGGCTCAGATCGCCTCCCCTGACACGGCCGCTCCACTCACATCAAGTAGAGGGACAAACTTCTCTTTTGAATTAATGGTGCGTCGGTAGCTGCGTTAGCGCGAGCTATTGGTACACCACAGCTTATCTCTACATAAGCAATTCGCGTACAACCACTGCCGCCCAATGGCCATCGGAACGGTGATTATCCTGATTAGTCCCCAGAGCTCAAACCCAGCACCCGGGCCATTAAATGCAAAGGCATGCCAGAGAGCCGGATTCGGATCCTCCATGGCATCCGCGGCTGCAGCCTCGGCCACAACATCCTGAGCATGATCAGTGAAATGGAGGCCGTCATTTTCAATATCTGCCTTCATCACCATGTGAAATGTGATGGCACCGGATATCCGGAGAGGCGATCTCGACTGTGGCCAGACTTACAGATTGATGTTTAGATCTGTCGTAACGCGGAGATATTTCAATGAGTTCGATCAGTGTTTTCTATCTCGCGACCGGCAAGCAAGTAAAGAAGCACTAGCCCGAAAATTAGCATGAAGCGGTAGTGTTGCGCAGCAAAACCGCGCTCTCTTGGTGCTATGCTCTGAAGACGTTTATCGTTGCAAGCCATACGGCGGAACTTTTGCGGAAGTCCTAGCTGTGGGGGTGAGAGAACGTCGCGGGACCGAACAACCCTTGGCCCTAGGCAGGTGAGCCAAGTCCATCTGTCGTGATTTTAGGATGTTCGGAAGCGGTCGTGATGTCATTCTGACAGATCTCTTAACAGGGCGTTCAGCCGACATTCAGCGCATAATGCCATAATGCCATTCATTCCGGAATGACCATCGCACTGAGCTTGGGTCCGACCCGGTCTATGGAGAGCAGATCAATGTTCAGGAAAGTTATCGTCTCGACACTTCTCCTCGCCGCGATAACCGCTCCCGTGTCGCTGGCTGCTGGGACAGCGGGGGCACAGGAGTACTACGGGCGGGGCTGGCATGACGATCGAGATTGGGGAGGTCCACCGCCGGAGCGGCACCGCCATCATCACCATCGCGACTACGGCGGACTGGTTGCGGACGGTATTGCTGCAGGCCTTGTCGGTGGCCTCATCGGCAGCGCAATCGATAATGACGTGCCACGCTACTATTCACCGCCGCCGCCACAGTGCTGGTATCAGCGCCAGTCTGTCCCGGACAGCTATGACGACGGGTACCACACCGAGAGCGTACGCGTCTGCCGTTGAAGCGCAGGACATCGGAATGTGGCGCGTAGCCTGACGCTGCCACTCCTACCTACTGGCAGCGCGGTGGCGGATCGGCATCGGCTTGTCGATGAAGTGTGGCAGGTTCTAAGATGTCAGACGCGGTTGCTTAACGACCCTTAGGAACAAAGCCTTCATCGCATCCGCGATACCGTCAGTCGGCGTCACTTCGAAGTAAAGTCCGGGTGAGGCGCATTCCGCCATCTTGGTGGAAATCTGGGTTTGGAAGGGGGAAATCCAAGTATTGTACCAGCTGTTCTTTGGAAGCGGCAAGTAGGTCGTGTAGAGGACGGCGATCTTCACACCGCGTGCCTTCAACGGAGCGCAGAAACTCGTATCGATAGGTTCCTGGCAGCGGCCACCGGTCGTTTTCTTCGTGCAAGTGGATGGCTTGTAGCTGTCACCGACGCCATCGGCTACGAAGAACAGGATCTTCTGGGGGTCCGCAGAGGTGTTCCCGCTCCCCGGGAGCGTGATGATCGTGTTCATCTGCGTCAGGGCACTGTCGAAGCTCGTAGTTTGGTCGCTGTTGTATCCCTGGCTCGGGATAGTCATGAGGTCAACAGCATCGGTGTAGGATCGAACTTGATCCAGATCGTAGGTCGGGTTCGAAATGGTGGTGAGTTTAGCATCCTCGGCTTTAGTGCCAAATGTGTAGACACCCATTCGGAATTGGTTACTGGCAACGCGTGTGCTCTTTGCGGTTGTTGTCAACTGCTGGGTCGCCTGGCGAACAGTGTCTATACGCATCGTTACCCCGAGTGTCTTCGCGAGATTGTAATAGCTCTTGTTGCCGCTCGCGATATCGTGACAGGCGAATGCGCAGCTGTCGGTCGTGTTGGCTTGCATCTTGGCGACATCAGCCGCGGTGGCGCCAACACCCATCGACGGAGTGTTGTCGATAAGGATATAGAAATCCATAAATGATGCCGTCTGATATTCCGCGCTAGCGGTCCCCGAGATGTCGATGCTCGTTTTACCAAACATGGCCATGAAGGACGTGGGTATCGACGTCTTGAAGGCTATGTTTGAGGTCACCTTATTCAGATTGCGCGTCACCGTCACAGACAGATCCATTGGAAGCGTAGCAGCCTCCCCAGACATCTGGCCGGCGAAAAGTTTGCGTGCTTCGCTTTCGCCAACCGATATGGAGCCGTCAGCCGGCATCGCCATGGCTTGGGTGACCGCCAGGGATTTCTCCGCTACCGCTCCGACGGCAGCCGCGTCGGCCGCGTCAAAGAGTTGCGTGCGGATTTCCAACGCATGCGAGAAGTCGATAGCCATCCCCGCCGCGCCGACCAGGGGAATGAAAAGAACTGCCGTGAGCAACCCGAAATTGCCGGAGCGGCATGAAAGAATGCGCTTGATTGTCGTTATCATGCCGGACGGTACCAAGAGGAACATGTGCGAGTTTTAGCAGTCGCCTTTTAAGCTCTAGCTAACTAGCTTGGTAAAACAAAATCAAATGCTTACAGCTAAAACGCGAGCGATAGGCGTTGCTCAGCCCATGATGGTAGTTGTTTTCGGCGTCGCTGGGGCATGTGTAGGCATGCTTCGATGCCGATCGCGGTATGTTGTCTGGCGATGATCCAGCCGACGACTACGAGTGTATCAACCTTCGCCCAAGGATAAATTGCGGGCCGGATTTCAGCCGCTTTTTGAGAGAACATGGTTCGCTACAGTTGAACCCGCAGGGATGTTCCATTGCGGATAAAGGTGGTCGAAGACCACGATATTCTCGGATCGGCTTTTTTGAAAAAGGCGCTTGAGAAGGTCGCCCTGGTGGCCTTGTCAGATAGCGATTACGACGCGCTTGTGTTCATTTCAATCGCTTGCCCGTCATCGTGCATCGATCGGATGAACGCAAAAGCGCACGGTGTGGAACTTCACCCGGTATCGGCCGTTTTCTAAGACCGTTTAGGAGAAACACGCATGGCGAATATCGAACACGACAACGAGAAGGTATGGGACCTCGCCGAAAAAATCGGCTTCTGCATGCTGACGACACAATCCGGCGCTGACTTAAAGGCGAGGCCGATGTCAGCCCATGGCGAGCGAGTTGAAAACGCCTTCTACTTCCTAACTGATGTCGAGAGCCACAAGGACGAGGAAGTCGAGCAGCACCCTGATGTCTGCTTGGCATTTGCTGACGCAAAGGGGCAGAAATATGTGTCTATCTCCGGGGTCGCCCGGGTGCTGAACGATCGCGACAAGATCCATGACCTGTGGTCGACGCCCGCGAAGGCATGGTGGGATAGTGCTGACGATCCGTCGATCCGCATCCTGAAGGTCACGCCTAGCTCGGCTGAGTACTGGGATAGTCCAGGGACTTTGATTAGCTATATCAAGATGGCGGCTGCAGCCATTAGCAATACCAGACCTGATCTGGGTGACCACAACAAAGTGGAGATGTAAGCGCATATGGCGGGCCAAAGCCCGCCATTTTTCTGCTCTACCAGAGCATCGAGGGTACTCAGGCCCGGAACGTTCAAACCGACATCTGCAGTTGCAGAGCAGGCGGCGAAAGGGTTGAAGCTCCGCGAAAAATTCAAGCCAGTCGGAACAAATTGGCGTGGCGCGGTAGGCTATCATTGTGGGGCTGCAGTTGTTGCCCCTCCATAAGCTCTCAGATCGCAAGGGCCATCCTATTAGCTTGCACTACTGCTGCAACTGTGAGGAGGGCGCTGTCGCAGCCTCAGTAGCCAGCGGCCGACAGCAATGTCTCCCTCTGTCATCCTCAGCGTGGACATCGCTCCCCGACCAGGCCATCGAGATTCAGCCGGCGGGATCGTTTGGGTATCGTTGCAGTGGTCTTCCTGCACAAAAGTGCGGCAGAGAACGTCGCGTCCCGGCGTATTCAGCGTTGCCTTTTTGTCACGGCCACTTCCGAAGGACGAACACTTAACCTCGGTGATCTGGTCGGGGACCGCGTCTCACCTAGTTGTTGCGTCAGGAGCTATCGATTTTTTCGATGGCATGGAGCGCAGGTCTACCATGAAATTTTCAGCCGCACTTTTCGCCGTTATGGTTTCTTCAACGTCTTCGGTTTTCGCTGCGGATTTGGTTGCGCCCGCTGAGCAGGCCGTTTCGGTTCAGTCGACCTCTGGATTTTACATCGGTTCGCTGAGTTCCGTGAATTTTCTGGACGACACAAGTTTCGATTTCGCCGGCGGGACGGTCAGAACGGACTACGATGTTGGCTATTACAGCGCACTTCGTGCAGGCTATGACTTCGGATCTTATGGTTTTGTATCCCCCCGACTCGAGCTTGAACTAGGTTATGGCACTGCCAGCGTCGACGAACATAGCGTCGGCGGCGTCGGGTTGGGTGGCATCAACTCATACGGCGATGCAAGGACATTTCAGGGTTATGTCAACGGGTACATCGATGTTCCGCTCGCTACCGACGGGGCTTTGAGCGCTTTTATCCCATATGTCGGCGGCGGCGTCGGCTTCATAAACCTGGATCTGCGCAAGCAAGGCGTCGGGGGTGTCGGAACATTGATGGATGACAGCGACACGGCCTTTGCATATCACCTCGATGCCGGGGTTGGCATCAATTTGCAGGGACTTGGCTTGTTTTCGAACGTCTCGCTATTCGACAACACGACGCTCGATATCGGGTACAGGTTCACGGCTGCGGACAACTTCGACTTCACAGCTCGAGATGGAACGTCTTCCACTACCGATTTCCGGAGCGATGCTGTTACGTTCGGTTTCCGGAAGAGCTTCTAAGCCAGCCAAGCCACCCTGTACCGGAGAAAACTCCCGCTCACGCCACTGCACGAGTGTTTACATTTGGTGTGGGCGGCATCCACCACAGCTGCGAGATCGTTGATGAATGCGCGGGTCGATGGACGATCAAAGCGTGAAAGATATACGTCGTGTCGAGCAGATGCAGCTCACGATGACATCGCGGACCTTCGACTGACGGCTGGCCCGCTTTGCGTAAGTAGCGATGCAGTTTACACCGTGCAGAGGGCGTGCCAGGACCTGGTTCCAGCCGACACCACTAGTGAACTATGTGCTCGGGGAGAAATATAAACGAGGTTGAGGCGCTTTGTCTCAAGCTCCCCGCGTCCCGAAAACGGGCGCTTACCGTCTAGCCGTCAGCTGGACTGTTGTTGCGTTCCAACGCGATAGACGGCGAGGACAACGGACAACGCTGCTAGCGGGTGCGCGTAGAGCTCCGCGCCTCGGTCTTCCCAAGGAATTGAGGCAAATAGTTCTCTTGCTTCTCCGTATGCCTTTGCGATGCCGGCATGATGTTTTCCAAACATGACACCTAGAGTGAAGACGATTGTTTCCATGAGTTGCCTAGCTTCGTCAGCTTAATTGACGATGCAGTTCGTCCGAAGTGGATTTGAGAAATTAAAAGCCCGCCGACGCGAGATCGACGAGCTGATGCCTGATGGGCCAGCGGTATATGGCTACGAGACCGTTAGATAGAGATAACCATATGCATCATGTTGACAACGATTCCCGGCGCTACCAGACCGCGAGGTACTTCAGGAGCGATACGATGCCGATAATGATAACGATGATCTGAACGATTTGGCGCATTCGGCCGTCTATGCGCAAACGCTGGACCAGGTACAGTACGAGAATAATAACAAGAAACGTGATCCGAATTCCGATTAAAACAGATGCACCCATTTAACGGCGCCATTCATCGATGTCAGCTTCCAGGAATCCCCTTAGCAGCTTGGTTGATCGACGAACTGAGGGTGAGGGAGGACATCACTGGCACCATGTACAATCATGCACTTGGCATGCCTCACGATTGGCATTTCGCCTTAATAGCGATCGACGACTAGAACGTGTCATCTCACGCGTTGGGCGTCAAGCTGAGGCCCGATGGCGCGCCCGTATTGAGGAGTGTTTCGAAGAGAGAGCTCGGTGTCGCTCATGGTGCCTGAGTGACTTCGGTTTGTACAGCCTGCGAGTGCCACCACGATTAGCAAGAAGACCAAATTCAACTTCATGAGGATCATCCGAATAGGAGCACCCCAGCGTAAGGGAGAACGAGGGGGACAGTAGATGCACCACTTGATGGATGCGTTTGAAACTGAATAACCAACGTCAACGATCTTGGTTCCCACTGGATGTCGGAATTCGGTCAGGGAAACGGGCGCTCAATTTCAAAGCCTTGACTGCCTCATCTCACGGTCAACACTCAAGACGGCCATCATTGCCTGCGACGCCGGTCTAATCGAGTGCGAGGATGAGACGACGAAGCCAATGTGTAAGCTTACGTCAGCAGGGCTGGGGTACCGCCGCGCCCGCGGTCTCAGGTTCCAGGTTTGGGATGGAAGTAGCGTCGAAATGCAACCCACAAAGAAGCCATGGGGAAGGACCTTTTGCACCTGCACACTGCGGCCAAAGATGAGCTAGGAACGTGCGCTCAACTCGGAAGCTGAACGCCAAGGCTGCGAGAGATCACAGCTGTCTCACCTGGCTCATCCTGAATATATCTTTGGGTGCGCGCCAAAACATTGAACTATTGCGCATTCGGCGCGTTACGGCGCTGATAGATCAAAATCCACAGGAGCTTTAGATGAAACGTACTCTCGCAACGTTCGCCGCATTTACATTGGCTTTCGCAGGATCCGCGGGAGCGGTCACCAAGCATCATGCGCCGCAACACTCAAAGCAGCTTGTCGCGCAGGAGCCCAAAGAGCGGTTGGGGACACTCTCCTGCGAAGTCGCCGGCGCGGTCGGCCTCGTCATCGGATCAAGCCGTACGCTTGAGTGCTCGTTCAAGCAACGTACCGGAAAGGTCGAGCGCTACACTGGATCGATCGGCAGGCTCGGGATCGATGTTGGTATCACCGGCAAGCGCTACATGAGTTGGCTGGTTGTTAATACGGCCCCGACCCGCATCGGCGATGGTGCCCTTGCCGGAACTTACGTCGGCGCCTCTGCCAGCGCGTCTGTAGGATTGGGTCTTGGCGCAAATGCGCTCGTCGGTGGCAATGCCAAAAACTTTGCGCTTCAGCCGCTGAGCGCCGAAGCTGGCACCGGACTGAACGTCGCCGCCGGAATTTCGCAGTTGAAGCTGCGCAAGGCTACGAGAAACACCCGAGGCTGACATAACCTTACTGACCCGAAAGGCGCTTTCAAATGATCATGCACTTCGACGCATTCGACAGTCGGCATTCCGGTTCCCACGGTGCTGGTCTTTCGAGCCTCAGTACCAAAGCGTCTGTAGAGGCTGCGATCTCGGCGGATCGGCGAATTTCCGGCGCGCGGATCACAGCGTCTATTCTCGGACCTTATGTCGTCCTCGAAGGATGCGTGTCGACTCGCGCCGACGAGGGCGTCGCGCTGGAGCTCGCCCGCTCAATCGCATCCGGTTGCCAGGTCATATCCAGAATGATGCTCCGCCCGGCATCGTGAAGCTGCTTGATCCCGGCTCATGACATGCCGGAATAATCGAAAAATGTCGCGTTTGTGTGTACGCTTGACGGACACCATAACTGATAACTCGAAAATTGCGCCGTGGATACGTTGAGACATATAGTCTGAACATCAGACGCCGGCCGCTCCGAGAAGAGATGCGGCCGGCTATGCCTTGACATAAAGCTCCACGTCGTTTCAGTGCGAGCCCGCCGCTAGCGGCTCGCAGGCCATCGTTCTGCGATTAATCTGGCGCTCGGATCAGCCTCATCTCACAGCAATCCCATTATCTCAACTGCGCTTCATGTTTTCGGCTTTCCCCGAATAAGGAGACGCTGCAGAGTGCGCCGATGCATATTGAGCTGCCGTGCTGTTTTCGAGACGTTCTTCCCCGTCGATTCATATACGCTCACGATGTGGTGCCAGCGCATCATATCCGGAGAAGAGAATGTCGCATCTCCTTCATCGCGTTTGCGTTCAAGAAGGCCTAGTACCTCGAGTATTTCATCAGTGTCCGCTGGTTTGCTCAGAAACTCAGTTGCGCCGAGTTTCACGGCGCTCACCGCGACCGGAACACTGCCGTACCCGGTAAGCACTAGGATCTTTGACTGCGGGAATTTACGCTGCATGGCCTTGACGAGTTCAAGACCACTGTCGTCGGCGATGCGCAAGTCGGTTATCAGCACGTCAAATCTTCCGGTTGCTAGTGCGGCGTACGCAGTCTTTAAGGTGGTTGCAGTTTCTGTTTGGAAACCTCGTGTTGACAATGCGAGTGCAAGCCTTCGCGCAAAGATTTCGTCATCGTCGACGATGAGAAAGTGAGCTGACGTGTCGGGCTTAAAGTCCATGGAAGACCTCGCTGATTTTGGTCGATGCGTAGCACGCCTGCACCCTTCCCCATGCCGATTGCTGCTACCAGACGATCTCGCTGCCGTCGTAGGCGATGAATGATCCACTCTGTTCGGCTGAAAGGTTATCTACGGTCCTGAGGATAAGGCGCGATACTTGCCATGGCTCAAACGGCTGGTGTCCGTTACGGAAGGGAGCTGAAAGCGCTGTAGCCACTGTGCCCGGGTGAACCGCGACGATCACACACTTCGGATGTGTCCTAGCAAGCTCGATCGACGTGGTCTTCACGATCTGATTCAACGCTGCTTTAGAACTGCGGTAGGAGATCCATCCGCCCAGGCGGTTGTCGCCTATCGATCCGACCCTTGCAGATAGAATGACGAAGAGCGAGCGGTCTTTCCTATCAAGCAGTGGAACGAAGTGCTTGAGTATCAGCGCGGGTCCGACCGCGTTGGTCGAGAACTGTTTCAGCATGGCGTCGCGATCGATTTGCCTGATGGTTTTTTCCGGTCCCCGAGTGTCGATTGTCAATGCCCCAGTAGCGCACACGATCATGTTAAAGGACTTGCCTGTCAGTCTTGTCGCGTGCGCATGCAGCGTCCATTCCTTTTCCAGCTCCAGTCCGTCAACCGATCGAGATAGGCCAACCACCTCGCCAGCTCTCGTATCATGTCTCAGAGCCTCAACCAGACTTTCGCCAATGCCGCCCGATGCACCGATGACGAGGCCTCGATATCCAGCAGGAAGGGATTTCATAGATGTCACGACCATCCTCCCTCAGTAACCTTGGAGAGCCGCTAAAAACCGGGCGGCGGTTTCCACGATGTCGCGGCGCACGGCGCCGTCCATCCGGTCCCAGGTCGCATACTGTCTCGCGAGACGCCTATTGCCCGCCAGCAATCTACGGTTGCGCGAGAGAAAGTCCCAGTAGAGGTGATTGAACGGACAGGCGGCAGGCCCCGTCCGCTCTTTGACATTGAAGCCGCAGCCGTCGCAGTAGTCCGACATTCTTGAAATGTAATTTCCGGAGGCGGCGTACGGCTTCGTGCCTACAATGCCGCCGTCGGCAAACTGGCTCATTCCTATGACGTTGGGCATCTCGACCCATTCATAGGCGTCTGCATAGACCTCGAGATACCATTGATGCACCTGCTTCGGATCGATACCGGCGATCAGCGCGAAGTTGCCAGTGACCATCAGACGCTGGATGTGATGCGCGTAAGCGTTCGACCTGGTTTCCCCGACGACCGTCGCGACGCAATTCATATCTGTCATCCCCGTCCAGTAGAAGTCGGGAAGCGGTCGTGTATTGCCAAAGAAGTTGGCATCGCCGTATCCGGGCATCTTCAACCAATAGATTCCGCGCATATATTCGCGCCAACCTATGATCTGTCTGATGAAACCCTCCACCGCGTTCAGCGGCGCGTTGCCCTCAAAGTATGCCCTTTCTGCCCGTCGGCAAACGTCAAGCGGGTCGACCAGCCCCACATTGATGTAGAAGGACAGGAGCGAGTGATTGAGAACCGGATCTCCTGACAGCATAGCGTCCTGGGTCGCACCAAATTTTGAAAGGTGGACGTCTACGAAATCGTCCGCAATGCGTGACGCGTCTTCAGAGCTAACCGCAAAGCGGAAGTCGCGCAGTTCGCCAAAATTATCGGGAAAGAGCTTGCCGACGAGCTCGATGACCTCGCAAGTTATTGCGTCATTTTCAATCGCACGGCGTTCTGCGCGAAACATGTCCGGGCGCGCGGGCTTTCTGTTTTCTGCATCGAAGTTCCAGCGTCCTCCGACAGGCTGGTCCCCATTCATCAATAGTCCAGTCTTGCGCCGCATCTCGCGGTAGAAGAACTCCATGACGAGGTCCTCGCGCCCTGCAGCCCAGTCGGCGAATTCCGATCGACTGCATATAAACCTGCTATCATCGATCACCTCGATTGGCGCTTCGACAGAGGATTGCGATCGGCTGACCATTTCCAGCACGCGCCATTCGCCAGGCTCGGTCAGTCGAACTCTTGTCGGAGAGAGGTCTGCTATCGCCCGTCGGAGCTCGCCGTCAAATGACCCCGTGTTGCGCGGATCGTCGATCGTGACGTATCGAACGCGGAAACCCTTGTTTTGCAGTTCCTGAGCGAAGTGCCGCATTGCACTGAAAATGAATGCTATCTTCTTCTTGTGATGGCGTACGTATGTTGCCTCGTCCATCACCTCGCACATGAGGATCACATCAGTGTCCGGATCAAACACTTCCAGGCTGGAGATCGAGTGAGACAGCTGGTCGCCGAGAATGAAGACCATCGTGTCGACAGAGGGAGCTTCTCCCATGGCGCTAGCCCCTCAGGTCACTGAAAAAGCGCGCCTGGAGTGATGTGTCCGTTCGCAAAACTCCCCTGAACGTTGTTGTAAGAGTCTTCGATCCGCTTTTTGCGATGCCGCGCATCGACATGCACATGTGCTCAGCCTCGACAAAGACGGCGACACCCTGCGGCTGCAGCCGCTCTTGCGGCGCGTCCGCGATCTGACTGGTCATGCGTTCCTGGATCTGCAGGCGCCGGGCATACAGCTCGACAAGGCGGGCAATTTTGGAAAGACCGACGACACAGTTGCTTGGCACATATGCCACATGCGCGACGCCGCGGAATGGCAGCATGTGATGCTCGCAAAGCGAGTAGAACGGAATATCACGCATGAGCACGGCATCGCTGTAACCACCGACCTCTTCGAATGTCGTACTGGGGAAACTGCCTGGCTGTTCCCGGTACCCGGCGAAGAGTTCCCGGTACGCTCGTGCAACACGCGCAGGGGTGTCGTGAAGGCCTTCCCTTTTGTGGTCGTCGCCTGCCCATGCGAGAAGGATTCGGACCGCATTTTGAGCGTCGTCCACAATCTGAAGATGTGCGTCCTGCCCGGGTGCCATCTCGATCTGATCCATTTTCATATCTCCTTACGCCCGCTGCTACGCGAAGAACTGCCAGTTGGATCGACCGGAGAGTCCGAGATTTTATTGATCCAATGGAGATTGGCGCCGTAACAACCGCAAAAAACGTCCAGAGAGTGGCGACCATGCTTGCAGTAGCGGTTAGGAAGCAATTGCCTCGCGTGCATGCGGGGAATCAGATGATGGAAAAGGCGAGGCCTAAAACAGTTCAGATTAGGATGACAAGACTAATGGCCGCCGTCGCAGAGTTGCGCGACGCGGACGCCTTCGAGGAAATCTACGCTTACATTTTCCCGCGGCTCAGATCGCACATGAGGAAAATGACGAGAGATCCAACGATGGCTGACGAACTGTCGCAGGAGGTGATGCTGTTGGTCTGGCGTAAGGCCTACCAGTACGATCCCAATCGGGCGCAGGTCTCAACATGGATTTTCAGGATTGCTCGAAATCTTTACATCGACTCACTGCGCCGACGCATGCCAGAGTTTGACGAAAATGATCCGGCATTTGTTCGGGAAGCGGACCTCCCTGCAGATCGTCTGCTGGTCAATGCGCAGGACGCAGCGGCACTGACACGCGCTCTTGGTGAGTTGAAGGAAGAGCATCTCGAAGTCTTGCGTCTGTCATATTTCGAGGAAATGCCACATTCGGCGATAGCCTCTGCACTAGGGATCCCGTTGGGGACAGTTAAGTCAAGAATTCGAATGGCCTGTGAGAAATTAAGATGGGTATTGCAGCATACAACCCGATGATCCGACATCATATCGACGATGAGATGCTGATGCGATATGCAGCTGGCAAGCTTAGCGAAGGGTGGAGCGTCGCCGTCGCGACCCATCTCGCTTTGTGCCCTTCATGCCGTAACAGTCTGGGCGTCTATGAAGCGATAGGCGGCCATTTTCTGGAAAGCGAGAAGCCGGACAGCGATGTCGAGGTGGCGCCGAGTTGGGACCAGCTGAAAGCGCGGATTGATGCCGGAGAAAGCGATAAGGTCATCCCGTTCAGGCAGTCTGCTGGTGCTGGAGATACCCTGTTACCGGAACCACTCAGATCCTATGTCGATCACGCGGGTGGACTAGTGTGGCGTCGGCTTGGAGCTGGTGGTGCAGCCCAGATGATCGTTGCTACGGGAGACGAGACGACGACCATGCGGCTGTTGCGAATTCCGAAGGGACAACCTGTGCCAGAGCACACACACACGGGTGTGGAGCTTACGCTAGTGCTTGCTGGTTCGTTCTCCGACGAGATTTCCACATTCCGCCGTGGAGACGTCGAGATGGCGGACACGGAAATTCTTCACACACCCCGCGCCGGGGATGATGAGAATTGTATTTGTCTCGCTGTCACAGATGCGCCGCTGAGATTTTCCAGCAAGCTTATGCGGTTTCTCCAGCCTTTGTTGAAAATCTGACGGCGCGGAACAGTTACGGGCGGCCATCACGCAACGGTTTTTATTCCGCTTGTGTGGCAACTATTTTCGATCCAGCCGGATTCCGCCTCGTAAACGTTGATGCCTGTAACGGCATCATTATCAGAGGAGAAACCCATGGAGAGCACGACCAAAGCACTGTTCGTCGGCGCGTCACTGATCCTTGCCGCTGGCGTAGCACAGGCTAAGAACCCCGAGGTCGGCGGGGCGGCCATGTACGAAAACAAGAACATCGTTGAAAACGCGGCTAACTCCAAGGACCATACGACCTTGGTGGCTGCTGTCAAAGCGGCTGGGCTGGTAAAGACGTTGGAAGGCAAGGGGCCGTTCACGGTTTTCGCTCCCACCAATGAAGCGTTTGACGCACTTCCGAAAGGTACAGTTGACACTCTGCTGAAGCCCGAAAACAAGGACAAGCTTGCGAAGATCTTGACCTGTCACGTCGTCGCCGCCGACGTTATGTCGAAGGCGCTGTCTGAAATGATCAAGAAGGACGGCGGCGAGCACGATATCAAGACAGTAGGAGGATGCGTTCTTAAGGCAAAGGCTTCAATGGGCAAGATCACGCTCACAGACGAGTCGGGAGGCGTTGCTGACGTCACGATTGCTGACGTAAAGCAGTCGAACGGTGTCATCCACGTCGTGGACAAGGTACTGCTCCCCAAAAGCTGAGCAGAGCGCGAGGGCGCATTGGAAGGCGCCCTCGCAACCTTTTATCGCTGTGACTGAGCGAGATTCCGGTCCGCCCTTTGCTGGGAGGCTTTACACGCTACAGCCTTGGCGTGTTTCAAGGACGATCGCGCTGATCGACGCAGGTTTCAACGTGATCAAGGCTGGATATGTACTGGAGGCGGTTCGTACCCTCGGTGTGACGCCGTACATCAGGGAAGTGTTCACGGATGCCGATATGCCGGGCTCTGAAGACAGCCTTGATCTTGCCAGACATATGCGAGCGGGTGGCCACCGGTCGCAATCCTAGTCACGTCAGGCGATCGGCGAGTTTCGCAAAGTGACTTGCCAACTGATGGCCGATTTCTCATGAAACCTTACAGCTCAGCGGAAGCTCTAGCCAATCTGACTGAAGTAAGAAATGATGGCACCATACCGTCGCACGGACACCGCCTTCGTGTCGGGCCGACTACGCGATTTTGATTTGATCCTACATAGGTGCAAACTCGTATGCCACCAAGCAGTATAAGGTTGTCATTTCCGAGAGCGCGCCTGGGCGAGAATAGCCTTCAGTTGCTCCAGTGCGAACGGTTTGGGCAGCTGAAGCGCGTCCTCCAAGCCCGAAATGGACTTCGCATTGCTATCGCCGCTGGCAAAAACGATCTGCACTTCCGGCCGACGCTCCCGTATCGTTCGGGCCAAGTCGGTACCCGACATACCCGGCAATCCGACATCGGTAAATAGGACATCGATCGTTTCTGTTTCAAATATCGAAAGCGCAACTTCCGCCGAACTTGCCTCAAGGACCGTGTAGCCCAGTTCTTCGACCATATCGACCGTCGACATCAGGATGAGCGGCTCATCCTCAACCACGAGGACCGTCCCGGTTTCGCTAGCTATCGGTTCGCTAGCCTGATCTTGACGGTTAAGACGCTCCAACGCGATCCGGTGTTGCTGTGCATTGGCGAGGACATGCCGCACTTTGCGCGCCAGTGCCTCGCGCGTGTACGGCTTGGACAGGAGCTCGACTCCGGCGTCCAGCCTGCCGCCGTGGACGATCGAATTCTCTGTATAGCCCGAGGTGTAGAGGACTGCCATACCCGGAAGAAGCGCCTTTGCCTTTCGGGCGAGCTCTACGCTGCGCATGGGTCCTGGCATCACTACATCGGTAAACAAAAGGTCGATTTTCATGCCGCTGTTCACAATAGCGAACGCCGACTGTGCGTCATGGGCCTTGAGGACGCGGTACCCCAGGTCGCTAAGCAGCGCCACCGAAGTATCACGAACACCGTCGTCATCTTCGACGACAAGAACGGTCTCCGTGCCTCCGGTAGGCGGGATTGCGCTCGCATCTGTCAGCGTGTCCTCGACTTGCATCGTGCGTGGCATATAGAGCTTCATAGTGGTCCCATGGCCCACTTCGCTGTAGATTTTCAAATGCCCCCCGGACTGCTTCAAAAAGCCATAGACCATTGAAAGTCCCAGACCGGTCCCCTTGCCGTCCGACTTCGTGCTGAAAAATGGTTCGAGCACATGATCTATTATCTCGGGCGAAATGCCGGATCCGGTATCGGTTACCGCAACCAGGACGTACTGTCCTGGCCGCACGTCATCGTGTGCGCGCGCGTAGTCCTCATCGAGGACGGAGTTTGCCGTCTCGATCGTCAAACGCCCTCGGCCACCCATTGCGTCTCGTGCGTTGATCGCCAGGTTTAGTATTGCATTCTCCAGCTGGCTGGGATCGATCAGACTGTTCCAAAGGCCGCCTGAGACAATTGTTTCGAGTTCGATTTCTTCACCCAGCGCCCTCCGCAGCATGTCGTCCATGTTCTGAACCAATCTGCGAACATTGATAACCTTCGGCTCCAGCGGCTGTCGCCGGCCAAATGCGAGAAGCTGCGACGCAAGTTTTGCGCCTCGCTCGACACCGGCCAGCGCATTTTCGAGCCGCTGTAAAGCACGAGGATTGCCGTCTACATCCTTCGACAGCAGCTGGAGATTGCCACTCACGACTTGGAGAAGATTGTTGAAATCATGTGCGACGCCGCCTGTGAGATTGCCCAGCGCCTCCATTTTCTGTGCCTGTCTCAACGCGACCTGTGCATTCTCGCGTTCGACCGTTTCTTTTTCGAGATCGAGAAGAGCGGTCCTCAGCTCCTGGGTGCGCTGCTCAACCCTTTGCTCAAGGGTGTTATTGAGGCTGTGGAGCTGCTCCTCGGCGCGTTTCTGGTGCGTGACATCGAAGCCATCGACAAAAATTCCGGTGACCAGCCCGTCGTGATCGAATATTGGCTGGTAGATCAGGTTCATGAACCGCTGGTCCGGTTTCTCGCCCTCACGCTGTAGCAAGACCGGGAGATAACGGCCGATGTACGGCCTCCCTGTCTTGTAAACACCGTCTAGTAATTCGAAAAAGCCTTGACCGGCAACTTCCGGCAAGGCGTCTCTCACCTTTAAGCCCACGAGCGGTCTGTGTCCTACGAGTTGTAGGTAGGCATCGTTGGCGAGCTCGAATACGTGATCAGGGCCGCTCAAAATACACATGAAGCTCGGGGCTTGCTGAAACAAACCGCGCATGCGATCCCGTTCAGTGGTGCGAAGTTCGACTTCCGAGGCAAGCTGGCGGTTCAGCTGTTCAAGGGCAGCGGCCGCCCTTTCCCGCATTTCTGCCGCTTCGGCCAAAGCCGCCGCCCGCCGCCGCTCTGTTTCGAAAGCTTCCGCACTCGCCAAGCGAGACGTTATCTGGCCGGCGATCAATTTCAAGAAGTCGAGATATTCGTCGGTTGCAATTCGATGCGGATTAAGTCCGCTGATCAGGATCCCCTTTGGACCGTTGTTGCCCTGTCCGATCAGCGGCAGGACCATGGCCTGAGACGGCGGCTTGTGCCATGGTCCAGAGGGGACATTGCTGATCGCCGAAAGGTCCACCATCTCGGCGACCTGTTTCGTCCAGGCTTGCTCAGGGTTCCAGATGTCACTGCCGCGATTTATACACGCGGGCAAAAGACCGTCGCCGTCGGTCGTGCCACAAACCCATTGCCGTATCGCATTTCCATCTGCGTCGAAAATATAAAGCGCGCTGAAAGGGAGGTCACGCAGGTTCTCCGATACGGTGCAATGCGAGGCCGTGAAGACCTCATCTTGCGTGTTCGCAGCCGCAAGCCCGGAAGCGAGTGCACGCATTGTCGACATACGACGTTCGCTGATAACCCTCTCGGTCTCTTCCGTAACAGCGCAAAAGACGCCCTCCACCTTGCCGCTATCGCCAATGAGCGGACTGTAGGAGAATGTGTGGTAGGTCTCCTCGGTGTAGCCGTTGCGCTCCAGCAGGAGAGGAAGCGCCTTGTCCCATGTTGACTGGCCGTCCTTGTAAACTGTGTCGAGGCGTCCTTCGATATCGTTCCAGATTTCCGACCAGAGGATCTTTGTCGGGACGGCGAGTGCATTCGGATGCTTGTTCCCAAGTGTCGGCCGGTAGGCATCGTTGTAGAAGAATGCGATGTCTGGCCCCCATCCGAGCCACATTTCAAACTTGGATGTCAGCAGGAGCCGTATGGCGACCTTGAGCGCTTCCGGCCATTTGTCCGGCAGGCCGAGTGAGCTGCTCGCCCAGTCGTGACGACGCATCATCTGGGCCATCTCGCCGTTGCCAACGAAAATATCGTGCAATTGATTGGAGGCTTGTACGTTCATAGCATTTCCATCGCAGGGTCGCAGACGCCACTTAGGCTATTGATAACACTTGTCCAGCCCGCTAGTTCTGGATCGGGGCGAGTTTTTGCATCTGGTGGAAAATTTACGATGAGCCAAGCGAAATCACAGCCAGATTGGAGCGCCGACGAGCTTAGGCGCGCTGTCAAGTCTGCCGGCGTGGCGCTGTGGACCTGGATTGTCGATGACGACGCATTCTTCATGGACGCGAAGGCATACGAGCTGTGGGATATCCCTGTCGAGGAAGACCTGACCTTCGAGCATCTATCCGCTAAGGTGCATCCTGCGGATCGGGACCGGGTAAGGGCGGCGTTCGTCGCGACCCGAGCCATTGATGGTGCCTTCGAGATCGATTTCCGTATCCTGACCGGTGGATCGGATGTCAGGTGGATTTCCGCGCGAGGCCAGGGCAATGAAGGGGATGCAGCGACCAACAAGATGACCGGAATTTTCCTCGACGTGACAGGCCGCAAACAGGCGGAGGAAGGTCACGAACTGCTCGCTGGAGAGATGAGCCATCGCGTCAAAAACCTGTTGGCGCTGGCGGCAGGTCTTACAAACATCACGTCCCGCTCGACGGAAACGAAGGAGGAAATGGTTCTGCAGTTGATGCAGCGCCTGACGGCACTCGGCCGGGCCCATGAACTCGTGCGCCCGCTAGCGGACGGGCAGGGGAGCGCCGCCTTGCTGGGCGATCTGTTCACTGTGCTGCTCGCGCCTTATGACGACGTAGGTGCCTTTGCCGGTCGCATCCGCGTGGCGGTGCCGCGTATGGGGTTGGGGGAAAGGGCGGCGACAAGCCTCGCCCTCGTCATCCATGAACTGGCGACAAATTCGCTGAAGTACGGCGCATTGTCGAATGACACGGGGTTGCTCGATATCTCCGGGACGCTGAGTGAGGAAGATCTCGAGATCGTCTGGAGCGAGCATCGGGAGAGTGGGGTCAACACTGGTTCGACCACAGAAGGATATGGCAGCAAGCTTTTACAGCGCACCATCTCTGGACAGCTGGGCGGTGCGATCGACTACGAATGGGTTGAACACGGTTTGGTGGTGACGTTGCGCCTCAAGGCAAGCCGACTTGCCGGGTGAGTTCGCCTGCCCAGAAACTACCTGCCGATGGCCGATAGCGGAATTTCGAGGGCGACCAACAAACCATCGCTCGCGAAATCTCGCGTGATCGTTCCCATGAGCTGCGCTTCCACGGTCCGGGCCACCATTCTGGTCCCGAAACCTTTCCTCGACGGGTTTTGCGTGATCGGTGGCCCGCCGATTTCCCGCCAAGTGATCTTTAACGTGTCACCTAAGCTGTTACATTCCAAATGGATGTAGCCATCGCCAGTCGATAGTGCGCCATACTTGGCTGCATTAGTTGCAAGTTCGTGGATTACCAATGCGAGGGCAGCCGCGGTCTTCTCGCCGACGGTGATGCTCTGGCAAGAGACGATAGCCTGCTTTTCATCTCGTTTGAAAGGCGCTAGCAAGGCTTCCATCAAGCCCGCGAGACCGCATGCAACACCGGTCCCATCAGGCCTCGAATCGATGATGAAATCGTTGGCTCTGCTCAGCGCCTGTATCCGTCCAGTGACGCTGCGCACAAATCCATCTAGATTGCTCTCGGTCCTCGACGAGACGAGGAGCAGGCTGGATATGACCGAGAAGATATTCTTGATACGATGCGCCAACTCGCCCTGGATCAGAAGACGCTGCTCATCGAACTGCGCCAGTCTTGCGACGCGTTCTCGCAGGGAAATTTGCTCTTCCACCAGTTTGGCAAAATCAGCGAGTATCTCTTGCTCACGAGCCGTCCATTTGTGCGGCTCGGCATCAATGGCGCAAAGCGAACCCAGGACATGACCATCTTGGTCCAGAAGCGGGATGCCAAGGTACGCGCGCACGTTCAGATCCGGAATAGCAAGATTGTCGCAAACAAGAGGGTCGAGTGTTGAATCTTCGATAACGAGGGGAGCAGCTCTTGCAACGACATGCTGGCAAAACGAATGTGTCAGAGGTGTTTCTCGATCGGTCTTCCAGGGTTCAGGAAGACCAAACGAACTCTTGAAGAACTGCCTCTTTGTGTCGACCAATGAAACGAGCGCCACCGGGACCGACAAGGTCGCAGCAACGAGCCGTGTCAAGCGATCGAAGCGTTCCTCTGGCCCACTGTCCATCAATTCGGTCTGATAGAGCGCGTTAAGTCGGTCTGGTCCGATGTCCAACGAGGTTGGGACGGTATCGTGGTTTGACAGGGTGTCGTGAGTTCGGGTCAAGTCGCATCCTTGCATCGTCGAAACCGATGGTCACCGTATTGAAGACAGGTTCTTCAGTTCCTGTAGCCAACTAGACACCCCTCACGTCGGAAGCAAGTCAAAAGGCTGGAAACGAAGTCGGACAGCTTGGTAAAATGCTGAATGGCGCCGATCGATTTCAAGCTGGCGCCATTCTCATAGCTTACTGATCTGAGTTTACCGGTGCTCGATTGCCGCACACAAAGTTGTTTTCTGAGTTCCTGCGGACCCGCCGATCCAGGCGGCCGCTGCGCCGAGCAGTAACGCAATGAATGCCAGTATCGCGCCGGCGGATACGACCGTGGCTGTCTTCTGCGCCGCTTCGCTCGCCTTCTGCTTTGCCGTGTCCACCGACTGCTTGTACTGCGCCTCATACTGCGCAATCTCGGTCTTTGCCTGATCGACAGGAATGCTCTGCGCCCGCGCTAGAGCCTCGGCAGCCCTATTACGCGCGTTGTCGGCTTTGGCATGGTCGCCTGAAACAACAGCCTGAACGGCGCTCACTGCCGCATCGCGCAGAGCCTGAGGATCGTTGCCGCCCGTTGTGGATCGGATCTGCTGCTCAATGTCCGCGAACGGGTTGCTTGCATTTGCAACAACCGGGGTAGCAGCGGTCACGGCCGTCGTCGCAGTCTGTCCGACGCCGCCGATCAACGACCCAATCCCACTGAATGCGCCGCCGATAACAGCACCAACCGACGTGGTAAGAAGGTATAGTACAACAATTGTCGTGGCCGCCCACGTCGTCAGACCATGATACCCACCTGTAGATCTACTCGGGCGGCCGGAGAGCCGGCTAGACACATATCCACCCACAAAGGATGCGAAGATTCCGGCTGCGACGAACCAGATTGCACTGACAATCGAAAATGTGCTCGCAGCCGGATTGTCAGAGGTTGTGGGGTCTATCACGGCGGCGCCGATCCCGACGCCCAGAAGGTTGAGAAGAAACTGCATCGCGAGTGCAAGAGCGATGCCGGCAAAAATAGCGCCCCACGAAATCTTGTTGAAATAGGCGCCATCAGCAGCGTCGGCATAAGGAATGACTTCGCGGTGGGACACACCAACGGGTTCGATCATCACGATTTTCCTGTGCGGGAAGTGGGAGGGACACAGCCGTCACGGCTGTGTCCTCGTTGGGATGCTAGAGCTTCTTGTTGATGTAATCGGAAGCTGAATTGGCACCCTTCTTGGTTGCGTCCTTGGCGTCGCCCATAGCCTGCTGGGCCTCACCCTTGATTTCCTGAACCTTACCTTCGGCTTGCAGCTTTTCGCTTCCGACGAGCTTGCCGACGCCCTGCTTGATGTTGCCGATGGCTTCATTTGCAAGACCTGATGCTTTATCACCTGTGCTGCTCATAACGTATTCCTTTCGCTTACGTTTTTCCGTTTGCTTAAATTCGCGATGGAACGTTTTGTTCCAACGTAGGTTTGGAGGCGTTTATCTTTTGCATTGAACTGGCAGCGTATCGATCGGCCAGTATCAAATCGACGGTTTCGGCGGGCGCACTTGCAGGTTGCGGATGACCCTGCCCGTCGCGAAGTCGGTAGCGATCGCCACTGCTTCACTCGCGGCCCTCTCTGACGATGCCACGCCGTTGAGCAATATGTCGCCGCCTGCGATTTCGACTTCAATCTGGCAGTCTTCGAGGCCACGCGCGTAAGCTAGCAGGGCGCTGAGTGCTGCACCCGCACCACAGTAATCTGCGGAGATGGTCGCCGTACCTGCATAAAATGGGAAAAGCATCTCAATAACCTCCTGGAAGGATCAGTAACCGAAGCTTGCCAAACGGCGGTTAGCCGTTCGGTGCAGCGCCGCGGCCCGAGGGCCTCGCTGTGTCTTCCTACGGCCCGAATTTTTGCCGACGACTTATCCATCATGCAGCCCTTTTCACCTATGGTGCGTCGATCATCCGACCCCGGCAAAGCCGGTGGCATGACTTTGAAACTAGCGCTGGAGCATGAGAATTTTCAGAGCGAAAAATACTAGATCGCCTAGTATCAAACGACCTTTTTAGCAGGTACACGTCGTAAAATTACTTTTTCTTCTTCTTGTGATCTAAGGCCTTGCCAGTGGCAGCGCCTGTGAAGCCACGTTCTCGCGCCCATATCACTGCTGCCGCGCGGCGATTGACGCCGATCTTTCCATAAAGAGAGGTGACGTGATTGCGGATCGTGTTCCTCGACAGGTGCAGGGTTTGAGCCATATCGGCGTCACTTTGTCCGACGCAGATAAGACCTAAAATCTCGCGCTCCCTGTCACTCAACTCCATCAGTGTCGCCGTGGGCACCGCTGTTGACGCTTGTTTGAGTGTCGCAAGCCGCTCGACGATGGAGCGGCTGAACCATGAAGTGTCCGCCATGACGCTCTCGATCGCTTCGACCAATTGCGTCTCGCTACGCCGGCGCTCGGTCACATCCTGAAGAGCCCAGATCACGCATTGCTCGTCGTTGATCTCGACCCTTTCCGCAGACACAAGACAGTCCGCCATTGCACCGTCTTTTTGCTTCAAGCGTGTCGGCTCGTTACGCACGAAGATGTTGTCACGCAGCTTTTGCTCCAGCGCCCGCCGGGCTGCCACGTCTTCCCAGAGGTGAAGTTCAGCGGCTGTTCGGCCGACGACCTCTGTGAGGCCATATCCCGAAATCTGCAGGAAGGCATCGTTCGCCTCTGTGAAAACGAAATCGGCGAGGCGCGATATGGCGGCCGGCGCAGGCGATAGACGGAAGGATTTCGAAAATCGCTCCTCGCTTTGACGCAGGGCGTTCTGGGCTTTCCTGCGGGCATCGAGGTCCGCAAAGGTAAAAAGCATACACGGCTCTTCGACCACGGAAATCGGCTCGCCGGCGACAATCACAAGCCGGTCACCACCGTCCGGGAGAGGAATTAGCGACTCGCGGTGGCGGATTACCCGCCCTTCGCTGAGCTTCAGAAGCGCGTCATCCCCAGTTTCACAGTTTGAGAACAACCCGACAGCGTCGACAGTCTTGCCGATCACGTCCTCCTTGCTGAAACCCGTCATTTCAAGAAAGCCCTGATTGACGCGAATGAACCGATTGTCCTCCAGGCGGCAGATAAGGCCTGGAGCGGGATTGGCGTTGAAGGACCGTTCGAATCGTTCCTCGGCTTCAAAGCGCGGCGTTTCATCTCGCAAGATCAGCGCGAGCACATCCGCTTTACCCCCGGCGTCGGAGATGACCATGCTCCGAACGGTGTGCACCCAGACCAGATCGAGGTTATCGCTGGGCGAGACTTCGACCGTCATATCGTCGATCGTCTCGCCGGCCAGCAGCCGTTCGAGCGGGTACTGTCCTTCTTCCAGCGGATGGTTGTTGCGATATCGCAAAGTGAATCGACGTCGGTAGCCCGCTGCATCCCTTCCGAGGTCGTCAATTGCCTTTGCACGATGCATGACGATCGCCGCATCATTCGCCCAGGCAATCGCGCCCGCCTGATCAATGAGTATGATGCCATCGCTGAGGCCGCCTATTAGTTCCTGCAGGCTGCCCCGGTTGATGCGTGGAGGCTCGAGTCTGTCGTTCATTAAAGGATCCTTGGACGTCACGCCGCGCGCCGTGAAATCTATTTCGTCGCGTCCACTTCGTCTTCCTGGTCAAGCGACTTGGAGATTGCGTCTCTTGGCAGGATCGCCCGGTTGAGTTGCTCGGCATCGTAGGGCTTGCTGAGAACGACCCCGTCGGAAGCCCGCACGGCCGAGGCGTCACCGGTCGCGAATATGATCCTCGACCAAGGCCGCAAGGTGCGCGCCCGCTCCGCAAGAACCTTGCCCGAGGCGCCTGGAAGGCTGATGTCCGTGACCAGGACGTCGAAGGGAACCGTTTCTAGCGCGGCCATAGCTTCCTCGGCGCTTCCCGCGTCGACCACGATGTGGCCTGCTTCCTTGAGGATATCGGACGTGTTCATCCGGATCAGCGGATCGTCTTCGACCAGGATGATCGTTAGCTGTGCAGATGGTTCGGGCAACGAAGTCTCAGGGGCTTTTGGAGCCGGGGAGGGCGCAGCACCCGACTTTTGTCGCTGATTGTTGATGACGTGCCTGAACTTTTTTGCCAGGGCATCCCGGGTGTACGGCTTCGAAAGAAGCTCGACGCCGGCGTCGAGCTTGCCGCCGTGGACGATGGAATTCTCGGTATATCCCGATGTGAACAGCACGGCGATCTCGGGGAGGCGCTCTTTGGCCTTGCGCGCCAGCTCAGGGCTTTTCAAATTGCCGGGCATGACAACATCCGTGAACAGGATGTCGATGGGTATGCCGCTATCGATCACGTTGAGCGCGCTGGCCGCATCGACCGCCTTCAGCACACGATAGCCGAGGTCTGCAAGGAGGGCGACAACGGTCTCCCGCACCTCTTCGTCATCCTCGACGACGAGGACGGTTTCAGTGCCACCTGCTATCGGGCCGTTGTCGACGTTCACTTCCATGTCTTCGGCCTGGAGGGCTCTGGGAAGATAAAGCTTGATCGTCGTGCCGTGACCGACTTCGGAATAGATCTTAACATGACCGCCTGATTGCTTGACGAAGCCGTAGACCATCGAAAGCCCGAGGCCGGAACCCTTGCCCTCGGCTTTCGTCGAAAAGAACGGTTCGAAAACCTTGTCAATGATCTCCGGCGACATGCCGGTTCCCGTATCTGTGACGGCCAGCAGCACGTATTGACCGGGCGTTACTTCATCGTGCGTTCGCGCATAAAGCTCGTCGAGATGCGCGTTTGACAGTTCGATGGTGAGCTTGCCCTGGCCGTCCATCGCATCACGCGCATTGATGGCGAGGTTGAGGAGCGCATTCTCGATCTGGGCAGGATCGATAAACGTGTTCCACAGCCCACCCGCCACGACGGTTTCGACCTCGACAGCCTCGCCAATCGCCCGGCGCAGCATGTCGTCCATGCCTTGTACGAAGCGGCTGATGTTCACGACCTTGGGCTCAAGTGCCTGACGCCGACCAAAGGCAAGGAGCTGGCTTGCGAGCTTGGCGCCGCGGCTGACACCCGCCATTGCGTTCGACACGCGTTTCTCGGCACGCTCATTGCCGGCGATGTCTTTCGCAAGCAGTGCAAGATTTCCCGATACCACCTGCAGCAAATTGTTGAAGTCGTGAGCCACGCCGCCCGTCAGTTTGCCAACGGTCTCCATCTTCTGAGATTGCGCAAGCTTGACTTCCGCCTGCCGGCGCTCGGCGATTTCCGCGATAACGCGGGCCTCAAGCGTTTCGTTCAGCTGCCGTAGTTGATCCTCAGCTCGTTCGCGATGCCGGACCTGCTGCGCCAATGTATCTGCCTGCTCCCGCAGCGCAGCTTCGGCTGCCCTTTGATGCGTGATGTCGGTGTGCACGCCGACCCATTCGACGATCTCGCCGGTCTTGTCGAGAATAGGCAGGGCGCGTACCGCAAACTGGCGCCAAGCGCCATCATGCCTGCGCACCCGGTGCTCGTATAAAAACATGGTCTTCGTCGCGACCGCCCGCTGCCAGGCCTCCACACTTCCAGCAGAATCGTCCGGGTGGACCGCCCTCGACCAGCCGTATCCCTGATACTCATCCTGCGTCTGCCCGGTGAGGGCGGCCCATCCGGGTTGTTCCCCGACCATGCGGCCATCGGCGCTATTGGTCCATAGGATCCCGTGGACCGCGTCCATGGCGGTGCGGAAGCGCCCATTGCTGAATGCGATGGCGGCCTCGCGGGTCGCACGCTCCTCCACATCGATGCCGAGAATATGGACGCCCGGTATCGAACCATCGGGCTCGACATGCGGTACATACCGCACTTCCAGGCGCCGCACTGTACCGTCGGCACGCGGCATAGTCGTTTCAGCTGAAAATGTCTCGCCCGATAATCCACGATCGATCGAGGCTTTTCGGTCGGCGTAAGCCTGCTTGCCTATCATACTTTCTACGTGCTGTCCGACCATCGACTGAGGATCGATATCAAACCAGTCTCGGTAAGCGGCGTTTGCAAAGCGATAGATGTGGTCGCGATCCACGTAGGAGATCAGCATTGGAACGGCGTCTGTGACCCGACGCAGCTCGGCCTCGCGTGCAGCAAGCTTGGTCTCCGCGGTAACCTTCGCACTGTTATCGACGATCGTGCACATAACCCCGCCCACCGAACCGTTTGCGTCGTAGACAGGCGTGTAGAACAGGTCGAGCATCATTGTCTGAGGACCATCCGGTCGTTGAAAAACGATCGGTTGATCACGATGAACCACGGTTTTGCCGTTCAGGCCGACTTGCAGAATCGCCTGGTTCCAGTCCCAGACCTCGGGAAAGGCGGTTGCAACGGGCGTGCCCAATGCCATCGGATGACGCTCCCCTGCGATCTCCCGGTAGGCATCGTTGTAAAGCATGATGTGATCAGCGCCCCACATGAGCACCTTGGCGACCGGTGAATTTACAATATTGGCGACTGTCGCCCGTAATTCCGCAGACCATTCCTCAACCGCACCAAGGATATGATTGGCCCAGTTCTTGGATCGGATGAGGTTGCCACATTCCCCGCCGCCAATGGGCCAGCCGGTAGCAGGGGTTGGCTTCGGCTTTCCATCCACGTCCCTAAGGGCGCGAAGGCCCGCGCGCACGACCTCGCTGGCATTGGCAAAGTTGCCGGATGCGAGACATTGGTTGATGAAACCCTCAAGTTCGGGCGTAAGTGAAACGTTGCGGGATTGACGATTGATCATGGCTGTACGTGCCATTGCGAACTGACTGTGTCAACTGATGTCACGGTCCAGGAAATTTTGCGGATTGGTATAAAACTGACTTGCCAGATCCCCGCTCTATAGGGCTGATTTAGGAGCGATTTCCTGGAGCAGCGGGATGACTGGCACCTGACCGATAGCCGAACAAATCGCCCTCTCCATCCAGTCCATCACCGGACTTCCGAGACCACCGTACCGATCAATATCAGACCCGCTATACCAACGTAGATGCTCCACAGGACAGCTATAACCCGTGGATTCGTCTTCGCTCTTAATATGCGGCCATCTATTGGAGCATGGCGTGCTGAGACGTCTTTGAACCTAGACATTTTACGTTTTCGGCCCGTCTTTCGAAGGTTTTTCTCTGGCGTCTCGCAAGCCTTTTTCTGCCTGGTCCTTCAATTTCTCACGGGCTTCATCCGCCGTGTTGGGGTCGGTTCGTGCCGCGTCGCTGGTCGGGTCGGGGTTCTTATAGGTCATAGCTTCATCCTCGTTGCACAGCGAACAACCAAGGGGCGGTATAGTTCCCTCAGTTTCATCGCCTATTCTGGCACGGCGTTGACAAGGCTGCGTAGGTGTCGCTCGCGTTGGTTTGAAGCAAGACTGCGGTCACTACGTCCTATCGTACGAAGCGATGAAATCGTTATGCACTGAATCATGAGCGTATGGTCGGCATGGAACCGGAACCCTCAACTTTGGAACGTCCAGCCCCACCATACATGGCGCTGTGAGCGAGGATCATGCCGGGGCTTGGAAGATCGTAGACACGACGACGGGACTTCCAGCGGCAACCAACGGCAGAGATTTCGTTCAACTGAGCAAGGTCGATGCGAAGGAGCTAGCCGACGAGTTGAACGCGTGCGATGCCCAAGGAAATGCAGACCCGCTCCTGTAGAAATTCGCAGGTGGAGTCTTCTGCAGGGAACAAAGACGTGGTGAGAAGGTTTGCGTTCATACCTTCCTCTGTTACCAGCACATGCCGACCTAGCATCGGACGCGGTACGAAAGAGAATTTCCATGCATCGACACCTCACCCAGTCCTTAGCGACTGCGATCACACTGCTCGTCCTTTTGTCAGGCAGTGTTGCCCATGCCGATGAGGCGCCCTTTTTGAAATCTCTTTCTGGAAACTGGAGCGGCAAAGGAACCGTCAAGGTGCGTGTCAACGCCCCGACCATAAATGTCACCTGCCGCTTCAGGTCCGACACCAGCACCAATTCATTAGCCCTCGGTGGCAAGTGCACCAGCCTTGCCATCTTCTCGCGGGTCATATCCGCAAACCTCAAGGCGAACGGTGGCCGTTACTCCGGCTCTTATGTCGGCGCGGGCACGGGAACGGCCGGTCTCGGTGGGCAACGTTCTGGCGACACCATCAACCTCGGCATCACCTGGGCGAAGGAGGTTAACGGCGACAGGAAAGCGCAGATGACTATCGAAAAAATCGGCTCATCCGGAATGCGTCTTACCACCATTGATACGGATTCGAAGACAGGCAAGCCGGTCATAACCAGCCGAATTGAGCTTCGCCGAAACTGAGGCTCGAGAAAGCTTTTGTCATGAGCCCTCGAACGCGCCGCACGCCGCAAGACGACTTCATCAAGTTCAACATAAGGAACACGCCATGCAGCGGTCCCATGACGATCAGCTTCGAGCTCGCGCCTATGCCATATGGGAGCGCGAGGGGTGCCCCACCGGAAAAGCTCTGGAGCACTGGGCTCTTGCGATAAAAGAGATGGCCGGCCAAGCTGCTCCATCTCTTGATCAAGGGTCCTGGCGCACTCCCCAGGAAGATGGTCCCCAGGCAGACGGGAAATCCTGAGACTTTCTTCTGGCCAGCGACGCGTGAGAGGCTAGTCCGTCATGCCGTGTCAGCGCTGTGTTGTTTTTTCCAGCCGGCAAGGAGAAACTTGTAGAGGTTTCTACCGCGCGTCTTGACCCCCATCGTGATGTCTGTAACGAAAGGGAAGTGCCGCGAAGCCTTCGCCGCATATCGCTCTGCTGCCGGCCACGGAGAACGCGCCGCCGATCTGGCGGACTCATAAGATCATAGATGGGCTTCTTCATCTCTGAGAGAGTAAACCTCAATTTCCGCGAACCAGTAGTGCCGTGCAATGTTTCGACTGTTCCGGATGAAGTGGTAGGCAGCAGGAGGTTTCGCGACGTAGGGTAGGGGAGTGGCAAGCCTTACCTAGCGCCGCGAAACAAAAGCCGCCTTTTCGGTAAACCGTAGTCATTTCACCACTGCCATTAATGGCACTTCACCGACGACCTCACCGCGCTCGTCGCGGATCACAAATGTCATGCCGTCAATCGGCACTGCATGGCGAACGTACTCAGCCACCATGTCACGAGCTGCAGCAAGCGCTTCACTGTGGGCGGCATCAGATGAAGGCAAGTCTATGCCCTCAACGTCTTCTTCGAGGTTATCACCCTCCCGAATATCAAAATAATACCTCATCGCGTTGGAATGCAAACCCAAACAGAATAGTTCCGCGTTTTCAGTGGTTCGCACGCTATAGGACAGAAACCCTATCGGTAATTGCGCGTTAAGGTTCGTGAGCAAACAGTAATATGCCTACTCATGGAGGAGTCGATGTTAGCAAGTCACCTCGTAGATCATTTGAACGCAGCGAAGAAACTCGCGCAGTTAACGAACCAACCGTTTGTCGTCTACCTGATCCAAATGGCAATTGATGCAGCGATACGAGCGAGCCGCAAAGCGGCCTAAGTTCGCACGGCGATTGGGTGATTAAGGAAGCCACTGCCGCCTGTGATGACCCCATCAGAGAACTGTCGCGGCGACAGTCGTGGGGCTCTCTTCTTTAAAGGACCGTCCGCCGCAGGCTCGGTTGGTTCAGGGCTAACAGCGGACGATCCCATACGATGGCAGTGACACTCATCGTATTTCAACTTAGTTCAGGTCATCAGCGGGCTTTTGTAGAGCGCACAATGACCTCTAAACAAATGTCGCAATCGGTCTATATGCACGGTAACGGACAAAACGGTGGAGGGAAAGCTCTAGTTCCGAGAAGTTGAGAGCAGCTGCACTGCAAAGTGTGCAGTTGCTAATGCATCTAAGGGATTACCATGAACGTATCATGGATATGGACGGAACCTACGTTAGGTAAGTCAAAGAATCCAATGATCTTTTTTGATTGGCACGGTATAATTCTATTGGAGTGCCCCCCATTTCGCCGGACAGCTCAGCTATTGAGACAATGCTTTGATGAACTCCCTTGGGGAGGCCATTTTGAGCGCTGAGTGTGGATGGATTTCATTATAGTCTTCAATCCATCCGTCGATCTTCCGGAGAGCTGTGTCGG
>NZ_JBFTMO010000024.1:0-55716 GCF_056396985.1 Rhizobium sp. 05N430
TTTGCGCTCCGTTGTCCAGCGTCGCCGCCGGACGTCACCGATCATCAGATCAACCTGTCGAAACTCGTTAGACATAAGCTTATCCTCAAGCCTGTGCTTGAGCCTTCCTGCTTATGCTGAGTGTCCGGTCGAAAGTGGGGGCAGTTCACGTGTTGATGACGGGTGGACGGACTCGGCGGCGGCGATCTTCATGAAAGCCTACTCCCATAAGGGTTTCGCTGTAGCCCATTCGTCGCTAGGACAATTTTATGACTGCACACTAGACGGTTCGCTGGTCCAACTAGCGAATGCAACACTAATCGAGGTGATTTCGAGACAGTGACCGGTCGGATTTGTCGTCTCATTGTGCCCGAAGGACTGCCTATCCGGTTCTGCGTCTGATCCCATATTCCAACACATACAAATAACCAATCACTGAGGGACTGAACCTATGCTSTCCAACGATCAGAAGCTTTCTTTCGCAGAGCTCTTCACGAGCCGCCGTCCGACGACCGAAGGCGAGGCAGATGCCTATCTTGAGGTGGAAAGCTTTCAGATGTTCGCCCCCCTTCATGACGGTTGCCATTTGGCCCGGCTTGCCTTGTCCAGTACAGAGACCATGGACATCGCGGTCAATCCGATCTGTGCACTTCGACTAGCGGCGACCCTTCTTGATCAGCTTGCCAAGTCAGGAGACTTTGTCGTCGATCTTTCGATTTACGATGCCGAGACGGGAGATCAGTTGGCACGTGTTCGCCCTTCAGGCTCCATCATTTCGTGAGCTTCGCCACATGTGAGACACGTCCACTTGAGAAGTTTCTATTTTGGGATGGAAGACAGACATGCTGCCTGTGCAAAAGCGATAATCGGACGACTGGGCGTCTCCAGAGTATTCAGCCTGGATGCGGAAGCGGCAAAACGCATATCTTTCCTGGAGAACTACATGCGGGCATCGGCATGCCGCGTCTATGTCCTGGGTATCAGTGGAGGCGTCGACTCCCTCACCGCCGGGTTGTTGGCACAGCGCGCAGTCACGAATCTCCGAGCTTCTGGCTACGATGCGCGGTTCGCCGCTGTGAGGCTGCCTTACGGCGACCAGGCAGACGAGGTCGACGCGCAACTGTCGTTGGATACCATCAAACCCGACAGGATCGTCACCATTGATGTCAAGCCGGCCGCCGACGCTATGATGGCGGCCATATCAAAAGACGCAGGTGACCTTCTGGAGGTTGACCGCTTCCACTTCCATTTGGGGAACGTTAAAGCTCGCCAGCGCATGATCGCCCAGTACGCTCTAGCGGGTGCCACGCGCGGCCTCGTAATCGGCACCGACCATGCAGCGGAAGCATTGATGGGCTTCTACACGAAGTTCGGAGACGGAGCGGCCGACATCCTACCCTTGTCGGGCCTCAACAAGCGTCGTGTTCGTGCCCTCGCCCAACATCTCGGCGCACCCGAGCAACTCGTGTTCAAAACCCCCACGGCCGACCTAGAGAGCGATGCTCCGTTGAGGCCCGACGAAGATGCCTACGGTGTAACCTACGACGAGATCGACGATTTTCTGGAAGGCAAGGAAATCAAACAAAGCTCGCTGGACCGCTTCGTGACGATGTATCGTGCGTCGGAACACAAACGCGCCCTGCCCGCTGCACCATCGGAGTAAACGCTAGACGATGGCTTAGTCCAAGGGGGCCGATCACTATTCCGGATAACTTTTCGGCGGCCATTGCGTGTCCCCAAACGATTTTGGCTGTGACAGGATCATTCGCGATCGCCGCCGTCTGAGCACTGTCTGGCAATCGCGCCCACTCATGGAGCCCAGATAGATAGCGGCTCCACGCCCCTGGCGAAATCTAGGGATACCGGAGCACTCTCGTTCCGTTACGTTAGGCGACGACAGTGTCCGCTGTCAGTCGGCCGATGGCGACCTCCATTGACCGATCTCCTGATATTTACGGCCCTCTTCACCCCCCGTGAGAGGGCCTTTTTTTCGGCTATTGGCCTTCTCCGAAACCAAAGGGTCCGAGGGCGCTCGACCTTCAGGAAAGGGAGCGACCCTCTCACCCCGCGCGCAAGCCTCACGCATGCGCCGGCGGACGCTGCTTCGGAGGCTCGTGTGACGTGGGGTGGCCGATCTAAAATGGGGTCTTGGCGCTCCCTTCTCAAGACCGTGACGTCACGCGTCCGTTACTGGACAAAGCGTGTTGATGCGTTTGAAGGAGCGGCCACACCTTCCCATATGGACGAAATCCCCAAAGGAAAAATTATCATGGTGAGCAGGATCAGAAAGACACTGACTGTGGAACAACGGGCGGCAGCTTTCGAACATACCAACAAGATTGCTACGGACTTCGCCGACGAAGAGCGCCGACTTCGCCACGAAAAGAGCGAGCGTCTAAGACGGATGAGGCTCGCCGCGAACCAAAATCCGACCTCGAAATAGTTCGGCGGAACCAGAATTCTGCTTCGCCGTTAAATGCGGCGAGAAGGAGCATTAAAATGGATCAAATTTCGCACATACCGCAGTCGACAGCTGCCAGCCTGAAGGCGTCTCGTATAGCCAAAAACTACAGCTTGGAGGACCTCGCGATCGCCACTGGACTGACCGTATCCGAGATTTCAGTCGCCGAGGATGAGCTGGGCACAGCTCCATCATCTCATGTTGAGCGCATCAAACACGCGTTGGCATGAACTTATGGCGCCAACTCGATTGGCGCTATCCGCCCCACACCCTTATGGGACACCCAAGGGGAAGTTTTATGCCCGGCACTTTTTCTTCCATCAGCGTATTCGCATTCGACCTCGATGACCGCGGCCAGGCCGTACAGGCTTGGGAGACTGTTGTTGACGCCTCCGACACTGAAGGGATCGAGGAGGCGAAACAGATGGCGTCCAGCCACGCTGGCGTCCTTGTCGTTCGTCGTGACGGAAATCCGGTCGTCGGCGAAGAAGGCGACCCGGTTGTCGTGTATCGCTCCGGAAAGACGGACGGTTTCGACTGACGGTCTACGGCCGCTGCTCTTGAGGGCAACGACACCTTCGTACTCAATGTCATGAAAAGGCAGCCATATTGGACCAAACTGGGAACCGTCGATGGGGATTGCCGATAGGCAGTCTCGAACCATGGAGAATAAGATGGCACAGGAAACTACTCTCGGAAATCCAATCCCTGTCGGAGTTATCAGCTCTGGCGCTGATGACACCCAGCCTGCACTTCCCGCTCCTAGAGGACTGGAGGGCCTTGCTTGGCCGGAGTTTTTGGCCGCCGACACACTGTGGCTCACGCCGTTGAAAATCGGCCTCGCGACGACGCTGGCCGCGACGGCATTTGCCCTCAACCCGTTCTTCGCTTTCAATGTCGGTGATTCCGATAAAATCGCACCATGAGCTGTGGCGGGCAGGAATGGATGGTATCTGGGCAGGAGGCCGTATCCTCGCGACCTTCGAGCGGAATCGAATAATCGTTCACCAAGATAATAACGTTGTTGGAGTTCATTAGACTAGCTGCAATTTATTTCCGCAAAGACAGCGAGTACCGGGTATGCCGACGTTCGCCGGTACGCGTCAGCGCACCGATCTCCACGAGCTGCTGAAGATCGCGTGTTGCTGTAGCGCGGGATGTAGCTGTGATCGAGATGTAGTTTTCGGCACTTAGCCCCCCCTTGAAGCCTGCCGTGCCTTCCTTGAAGATGCGCGCGACTACCTTTTCCTGGCGCTCGTTGAGCCGGCCCCGGAAACGATCATAGAACTGTGCTTTCTGAATGAAGAAATCGATGCGCTCAAGCGTCGCCCGTTGAGCATCCAGGATCGTTTTCGAGAAGAAAATGATCCAGTCTGTGATATCAAGTTTGCGTTGGTGCCGCTCAAGCTCTGAGTAGTAGGCCTTCCGGCTCTTCTCGATTGTGAAGGCGAGTGAAATGAGGCTTGGCTGCCCTATGTTTTGCGCCAGGGATTTCTCGGCGAGCGCGCGCCCAATTCGGCCGTTGCCATCCTCGAATGGATGTATGCTTTCAAAGTAAAGATGGCCTACTGCTGCGCGCGTCAAAGCTTGAAGCGACATGTGGCCATCTGGCCCGGATTGATTGAACCATGCGATGAAGGTCTCCATCTCAGTGGTAACCTGGCGGGACGGGGGAGCCTCGAAGTGGATTGTGGGCTTCTCGAATGGACCTGACACGATCTGCATAGCGTCTTCATGCTTGCGATAAGCGCCAACCGTTTCAATATATCGATTTCCGGCCATCAGCATTGAATGCCACTGGAACAGTCCCTCACGACGCAGCGGCCTACGCCAACTTCGATAGACATCCGCCATCATCTCGGCGATCCCCCGCTCTTGTGGGCGGATCTGTCTGCCATCAGTGTCTAGCCCGAACTGCCGACGGAGCGATGACTGAACACTCGCGCGGTCCAGAAATTCCCCCTCAATCTCTGAGGTCTTGACCGCTTCGTCGCTCAGCAACTCAATGCGAAGTTGGTTGCTGTCGTCATCGTTGAAATGTCGAACAGCACCGATAACCTCGCCGGCGGATTGCAAGAATTTCTGCTCCAATGGTACCAGGCTTGCGGTATCGTACCTGAAGTTTGGCCAATCGGGGTTCTGCCAGTTCCATTTCATGAGTTATAGCCGCCTTCTCTATAACTCATAATTATTGCCATAGGGGTGAGTTATTGCAAGCCTATCTATGCCTCAGCACAAAAATCTGCAGCGCCCCATTCAAGAGCCAGCGATCGACAGGTAACCACTTGCCCTAAACATATTTTGTCAACGGGCGCCCCTATTTCCGCTTGGTGTCGACAGAAACGGAATGAGCATGACAAAACACGACCCGTCATCACGTCAGTGAAAAAGTTCGGAATTCTGCGAGCTTCGCATCGCCCCAATCACATCAAGGCGAGTGTTGGTGAATATACGGCCATCTCTGGCCAGATTGATCACCTACCGGAAATCGCCCCCGCTTCTGAATGGCCGTATCGACTGGACGATGTTCATTCAGGCCTGTGGGATCGAAGCAGGGTTGACGGCAGAACTGAAAAAGTAGCTCCGGCCAGGCCCAGATGCAATCATCCACGGACCATCCAATAAAAGGTGGGTCCCTGGATACTAAGCATGCCGGGCCTTGCGGGCGGCATAACGTCTGTCGCGCTCGGCTTTGCGAGCGGCCTCATCTTGAACAACCCGTGATATCCGGGCATTCTCTGCCGCCTGTCGCGCCTCGATCTCTGCCGCAGCTGCTGCCTCGATCGCCGCCTGTTCTTGAGCCGCAAGGGTCTCGACCCGGGTAAGCTCCTCATGCTTTAGCCGATCCCGTTCCGCACGGCGCGCCTCGCGCGCTTCAACAAGAGAGATGCGCTCGGCCTGTCTGGCGGCCTGTGACGGCTCAGCCGCCGTCTTTGCAGCTCGGTAGCTCGTGAGAAGAGCTGTCTTGGCGTCCGCAGCAGCGGAGCGTCGGTCGGTAAGTTCGTTGTTTCTGGCGTGTCTCAAATTTTTATCCTGATAGTTGTCGTTGGGATGATCAGCCGGCCTTGGCTCGTTTGGCAAGCAGCGCAGATGTTGCAGATATCCGGTCGGCTTGCTCCTTGGCGAGGCGCGCTTCGCGCAGCCTGAACGTCTTGGCATCGCGCGCCTGGGCCACGGATTCAAGCTCTTCCGCCGCATTGTTCTTGGCGAAGAACTCCGTCTGAAGATGGCCGAAGGCGGTCTCGGCCTGCTGGCGAGATTTACTATATGTCTCTGTCATTGAATGTCCTCGATGTCAGCTATGACGCCAAAACGAAAAAGGCCAGGCGAATTGCCTGGCCTCAAACTGATAGTTGCCTCCGGCGATGCCAGTACATCCGTGGTCAAAGGGAAGCAGATATCTATTAAGCGTTCTGCAGATTGCAGGCCGACATCTTGCCCGACTTGTTGTCGCGCTCGAGTTCAAAGCCGATCTTCTGGCCTTCGACCAGCTCACGCATTCCTGCGCGTTCGACGGCAGAGATGTGGACAAAAGCGTCAGCGCCGCCATTGTCAGGCTGGATGAAGCCGAAGCCCTTGGTTGAATTGAACCATTTTACTGTGCCAGTGGTCATGATGAACCCTTTCAAAGCATAGAGTGAGGAACCGCGAAGCTTATGCCACGCAGACGAAAACCGACTATTTTTGAAAGGGAAGTTCGCTTAAAACGCGGTGCCAATCGCGCGGTAGACAAAGCTCGGCAAGCAAAAGATCGATAAGCTATCTTATACGACAGGGGAGCGGGTTCGTCAACGGTTAGTTTTCGAGGACCGTGCTATTCGTCTTCTGGTTGAGCTTTCGCGCGCAAGACCCACGCCTAGTCGGGCGATAGACCGACGTTCCTCTTCTTAGCAGTTCCTTCAGATTTCGTTCAGCTTTTCCTTCTTCAAGGTCCAGAGTTATACGCCAGTGTGCATCATGCAAAATGGTCGACGCTGTTTGGCCAGAAAATGAAAGATCGACCTTTGCCAAGCACTGCAATGCTCTTAATCGTGCTGCAGTGTGAAAACTGGTCAGACAAATGGGATCGAGGCTTCCAGTGAGGCTGCAACGAAGGCCTGCCGGGAGAGCTCCAGATCCCCCTCCGTCTCAAGCGCGGCGTGACACCGGTTTATGGCGCGTTCGAAAAACCAGCCGCCCCCTGCCGGCCACTCCCGTAGCGACCGTAAGGCATCTGCCGGGCCGTATATCAATCGCGCTGCCCCGTCACCGAGGCCAAGTTGGACGGGCCGCGCCCAAGATAAGACTTGCTGCATTGCACAATTCCTTTCTGTCAAGAACATTCCGGCCGGGCGAATGTTCCGTGAACGGCTTCCAGTTAGATGAAGGGTGGTGCTTCCTGGCCGGAAGCAAATACGTTTTCGGTATGACGAAGGCTTGCTCTGATCACCGCGACGACGTTTGAGCCAAGTTCGAAATCTCAGTTGATGCCCTGGTTCGCACAGCCCGAGAACTCATCGGTAGCGCTTGCGACGGAAAATCCGGATACCCGGTTGAATGACCAATTTCTCTCCGGGAACTTAACGACAGGCGGAAGGTTTGGGTGCCTCTGAAGGTCTGCCGATTTGCAGGACAAGCGCATCGGAAGCGTTCAGAAGAATCTACGCGCACGCGCACAGCAGACTAAGGAAGATGGCGCGTAAACGCGTTATCCCGCACTGTATGCGGACGTCAGGTCGCTCTGTCAGAGGCCGCAATAAGCACGAAAGGTATATCCTATGACGAAGACAATAATACCGCCGGAGACTGATGACGCCCGAGCTTTTGACAGCGCGGATGCCGACCGGCGCCGCGAGAAGCTTGGGAAGGAGGCTGGAAAGGGTCTGCGCATAGCCATGCCAGACAAGCGCGACCGGGACACGGAAAAGATCAAGACACCTGTCAAAACCGCTGCTTCCTCCGCGATCGGCACGCCAGCCGAGGGAATGGTCGAAGATGGGGAGGGGTAATCTCCCAACAGTGCCGGGTCCCAGTCGTCAGGAGGGTGCCGGCGATGACAGAAAGCCATCATGGGCTTGCTGGTAAAGCGAAACAGGCGGGTGAGAATCCTATCGGAAAAGAGGATGGAGGGATACCGATAGTGACAAGTGAGCCGGATGGGAGATCAGAAGCGAGAGCTTCCCGACCGTTGAAAGTCGAAGCGCTGTTACAAATCCTGACTCACTGAGTCCATCGATGACCAACCTTTTGAACTCAGTCTACAAATGCGCCAGTGCTTAATACTGCACTCTGGATTTTCCCAAAACCCACGAAGGAGCGGAAAATGCCCAACCGATCTGCGTTCGAAGTAGCAGGACAAAACATAACCGAGGACAAGCGCAATATAGCCGCTTCTGAGGCCGAAATCGCCGAGGGTTTAATTCGCGGCGAAACTACCGCGATCGCTCGTGCCGACCTCTTAAAATGGCGGCAGTCTCTTCGATATCACTTGTTTGCGCGCGATCTAATGCAGGCAACCACCAAATCAAAGCTTCGCCGGCCGCCTGAAACCTGATTGTCGCTGTCACGCAGGTTGAACCACCTGCCAACTGACCTTTAGCACCACTCTAATTCTAGTGATGCAGGCCTGCTGTAGGTTTGTTTCAGCGTCACTGTCGCCGACTCTAAGTCTCGAACCACCGCTGGCGATTTCGTCCATTTACCTGGCTTCTTCGCCGACGGCATGGCCCCAGCAGATGATAGACGTCGTCTTCGGCTTCATAATTAATTTTAGCCAATGCAGCGCGCCAGATACCATGACTGGCGCCTTCGCATCGGGAATGACCTGGGCAACCTTTGCAATGACGAGATGGAGCGCTGTTGCTTTTCAGGCGGGAGCATCTCGACCGTTTTATCTGGTCCACCTCGCGTCAGGAAGATATTCGTCGAACCGCTCGTTTGCCGACCATGTCCGGAGACACGAGACCGAAAATACTTGAACTCCGTGACGGTATTGGGGGCCCCAGCGCGCTTTCCCTACGCGGTACGACGAAGCATGCGCGCGAGTGCGATCAGGATACAGGCGCCGATGAAGCCAGCGATCAGGTAACCAAGCCAGCCGCCTAGCGCGACACCGAAGAGCGACAGGAGAAAGTTGGCGACGATCGCGCCGACAATGCCCAGGATGACGTTCATCAGGACGCCCATGTTCGACTTCATGAACATCTCGGCGAGCCAGCCTGCGAGGCCGCCGATAATGATGGCCGCGATCCAGCCGATTTGTGCGTTTTCCATGTTGATCTCCGATGATTTCGAATGCCGCCGGCCGCGAAATTGCTGATCGGTCAGCACCGAAACACACGCAACCACCGTTTGTTCCGCCCGAGGGCGTTTCAGTCGCAGTGGGCCAGTCGTTTGCAGTGTCGACTCCGTCGCGCTACCTCGTTGCCATACCCGGAGTTCAAGTTTGAGGTGACCGGTCTGCGCGCTACCCGGAAAAGCACCGGGTTTGGAGAACGGCATGACAATCGCGCTCAAGGGCCAAGTCGTTTCGCCCGGTGACGCCACCGTGGTCGAACTCCGCGCGGCCTCCGCCGTTGCTTCCGTTGGAAGTCGTCTGAGCCCCGAGGGTGACGTCTCGCTACCGGGTCTCGCCTTCGTTCATGTTGGCTGGATCATAGTTGATGTCCCAGTCCTTGACGGGCTTCTTACCTGGCGGCGTCTTATGCTCCGTCGCGTCTTCCGATCCGGTGACGACGGTTGGCTTGGCGCTGGCCACACCGGTTGCCTTTCGATTACCGACCGACTTCGCATATTGGCCGTTCGCATCCTTTTCAACGTCCGTCATCTCATTCGCCCTTCTGCTTGAGGCCGTGGGAAACTTTCTTGACCACTGGATTGGCATTGGTTTCCCCATTGGCATCTTCGGCGCGGTCCGGATCGTCCTTCGCGGGCATGTATCCTCGCGGCGTGTTTTCCTGTGGGCCCTCCCAACGAGGAGACTGGTCGGTGGTGCCTGGCGCACCGTCTTTCGGCTTATTCATTCCCATGATGCTTACTCCTTCTGCGAGGCTAACCTTCATCGCGAACGGATGTTCCGCTCTCGCACCTAGGTCGGACTTTCTAAAAGAATGGCCAGACCACGATTTCTTTCCGAAGCGACGGCGGCGATGGAACCTCAGCTCTTGGGCGGACTTCCTGAGCAGACAGAAGAATGACGATGCCCGACCGAAAAATTCCCCAGCAGTGCAGTCTATTGAAATCGAACAGGCCGAAGAGCGCGACGCGTCTTGAAGGAATGGTTGAAGAGCCCCTCCGATCATCCGGGAGCGCCGTCACTCGGATCGCTTCTACGAGAGTCGCGATGCTCTTGGTGCGCTTCAACGAGATGTAGATCGCATGGCGGGCGGCCCTGCAACAGAGATGGCGTCCGGCGCGACATCTCCCGCCATGTCGGAGGCTCGCACGTTTGTGAAGAGCGTCGAGGACAAGATCCGCAAGAGGCCGATCGCAGCAGTCGCCGTCGTATCAGCCCTCGCGTTCGTGTTCGGTGCGGCGCCTAGAAGCGACTCGCATCACAGCGAACGGATGTTATTCATGCGGCCGGGACCTGCCTCAGGGCTTTATAGAGGAGGCAGCGATGGCGGACGATCTACAGCTGGCGCGGCGCACGTGGTTTAAGACGCTCAAATTCGTGCGCTCCCGCAGGAGATCGTCTCGCTCCGGGTGGATCGTAGATCGCGGCCTTTCCCTGTAATACTGCTGGGAAGGACCAAGCTCGTGCCACTGTCAGCAAGTTCTGCGCGCTCGCGCGACGACGGCGTCGCATAATCGGCGCGTGGTCGACGGCGAGGAGCCACAGCGGCGGTCGGTGACGGCGGCGACCGCCGCTATTTCTTCCGGCTGAGGAATGTCGACACTTCGAGCGCTGGTGTCGGCGCTTGAAAAACGGGCGGCATCTTCTGTAGACCCCAGACCGCCACTACACCGTCGTTGGCGGGATACTTTGGCGAAGGGCAAAACTTCGTCTCCTAGAGAAAGAACGGAAACGCTTTATGTCAGAGCTGATCTCGGCGCGCAGCGCAGTGAAGGTAGCCGCAGGCGTGGACGAGCGGGTGCGAGCCGCGCGGAAGGCCGTGGACGCGGCGAAGATAGTCGTGGAGAGCGCGGGACAGGGTGATGGACCGACGGAGCGCTGGATCTCAAGTGGCATCTGGCGCGCACGACTGAGTATGCGGACTAGTACTCGAAACAGCATATCAGTGGCTGTTAGACGAACAAAAAGTGGTCTTCGAAGGTCTCTGCGCGTTTATTCAAGGGGGGGTCTCCGCCCTCATCGTCGTCGGTGGTCGCTCGCTTAGCCTTGGCAGGCTCAGCGGGTCCACTTTTGAAGACATCATTTGAAGGCCTTCTCTTGCATTTTTTGCTAAGTCGTCTGGGCGCTTGTTAGATTCCGGGGTATCCGACGATCTGGTATCGTCGGTTTTCCCGGTTCGCGGTCTTTTCGGTCACGATGCCTTTTTTGGTGAGGCTCGGCCCTTTATTTGGAGGTAAGGCCTTGGACGCGAACGAGATGCATCCGCAGATCGGGCAAAATCTTTCCCGCGGTGTTCTTAAGCTGTCCATCCGGACCAGATTTTGAGTATTGTTCGAAGAGTTTGACGGCGTCCTGATGGGCCGTAAGCTGAGTCGAGAGATAGGCCTGATCGAGATTTGCACTGTCGGCAGACGCCAGGGCATCCACCTTCTTTTTGCTGTCGGCATCGATCGAGGTGGGGACGGTTACGCCGTCGGCCTTCGCGGCGGCTTCCAACTCCGGGCCGGCCTTCCCGTAGGTCCTTGAGCATGTCCGCAGCAAACTGCTTTGCGGGGCCGTCCTTGCCTTTTGCGGCTTCGACTTTCGCAGCCTCGATTTCGAACATGTTGGCGGAGGCTGCTTTCGTGGCGAACTCCTGAGCTGCCTGCTTCGGTCGTTCAGCCGCGAGGCAGGCCGTGCCTGCGAGGGTTGCTGCAATCATGACGGGTGCGATCTTCGAGATATTCATGGTGCTTTACACTCCGTTGCGCTCCTAAACCTCCAGTAGAGAGCGATGTTCCCGCCGCCAGGCATTCTTTGGTCTGCGCCCCCGGCCATTAGAAAAAGGGCCGGTACCTTGAAGTTTTGAAGGTTTATCGTGGAACCAGAGGATGGAGGAGCTTGCTGGGCTAGCCTCCCGGCCCGGCAGGCGGGCCTCACCGCGCGCCGAGACCCAGCGAACGTTGGATGCCTCCGTTAATATCCGAAAATCGATTTTGTAGGGGCCGAAGAGCGCTCTGGTCGCAACGAACGCGGCGCGCACGGGGGTCGCGGTCTGCCGGATGAATCTTTTCAAACAAATGCACGAACGTCAGCTCCCCGTTTCCTATAGCCGTCACCCCTTTTCATCCATCACCAGCGTGTCGTCGTTGACGTCTCACGTCCACAGCGCGACTCCCGCGGCTTTGGCGCCGCGAAGCTGAGAGAGTTCGATTCGTTACTGTTTGTTACGGACACTCTTCTTGTGGGAGTACGCCTTCATTGGGAGTGGCACGAACGTAAAGAAAACACCTTTTGCGCGTACCGTTGAATATCGGTTGCTGACGTCTGGCGCGACCGGCTGGGAGACCGTTTTGCTCTTGCCTCATCAGGAAGAGCGATATGCAAAATCCCAACTCGTCCCCTTATCGAAACAACCTGCTGATCCGAATGAACCCAGAAGACTTGTCGCGCATAGCGCCGCACCTTCAGTTCCTGGATCTGCCCCGGAGCCTGGCCCTCGCCGAACCTGGTAAAGCGGGGGACTTCACGTATTTTCCCGAGAGTGGGATCGGATCTGTCGTCGTTCCATCAACGACCGAACCAGAAGCCGAAATCGGTCTGTTTGGCCGGGAGGGCCTGACACCTGCCGCCGGCGTCTCCGGTGTTCTTTCCAGTCCGTACCACGTCTTCATGCAAGTCCCGGGCGCCGGACACCGTATCGAGAACGTGCGCCTCCAAGCAGCAATGGCCGAAAGCGTCACCCTGCGGAATCTCCTCACCCGCTATCTGCATTCGGCGTCCGTACAGGTCGCCTATACGGCCTTCTCCAACGCCACCCAGCATATTGAGGCGCGTCTGGCCCGATGGCTGCTGATGTGCCACGACCGATCCGAGGGCGACGATATCGAACTGACCCACGAGTTCATCGGCATCATGCTGGCGGTGCGCAGACAGAGTGTGACGACGACTATCCATATTCTCGAAGGCAAACGCCTGATCACGGCCTCCAGAGCGTCCATAACCATTCGCGACAGAGCCGGTCTGAAAATGCTTGCGGGGGACGCCTATGGTATACCGGAGCGCGACTACGAGGCGAATGTGGGCGGCCTCGTGACGAAGGAGTGAGCGCGTCAGCCTCGATTAGACTTCGTTTCCGTTGACGTCCGGCTAGAAACAGCTCTATCGGCCTCCTGCTGTCGTCTGAAGATGCGTGCGACGATCATGACAACCTCCGTCGTGGACGTTCCCTTTTCCATTTCGGCCCCGATACGGGCCATAACGAGCCGGTGATTGTCGGTCATGCTCTGACACCCGTCATCGCCACGCCTATCGCCTTGACAATGTCGGCCGAAATCGACGGCTTCGAGAGCCAGTATCCCCTTGCGAAAGCCGGTTCCTCTTCCACTAGGGAATGGTCGTCGCCCGAGTGGACGACGAAGGGTATTTTGCTCTCGGCCAGCAGCCACACCTCGGCGTTGCAGAAGCAATCGCGGAGACCGAGATCGATGATCACGACGACCGGTGCCCTTGGCCAGCCAGGTGGTGGCGTCGCCAGACGACGATATGATCCGCACGACATTAACCGGCCTCGTTGAGGACGTCCTCGACGTCGAGCGCAATCGTTGGCTCGTCCCTCAAGCAGCAGGACGGTGCCTGCGCTGCACTGCAACTGCTGATGCATCGATTAAACTGACTGGCACACGGTGCCTGCTGGGAAACGTTCGCACGACGCTTGGGACGCCGTCGTCAAGTCAGCATTCAACCGCCTCGGTGCACCCCATCGGTGCGGGGAGGCAAGCTCGAAAGACCGCTTTCGATCTTCTCTCGGCCACCGGAGGATGCTCGATCAAACGCACGGTACCGGACATTGCTTTGAATGTCACTGACAATCGGTCGAGCAACCACCCTGCTAGCGTCCTGCGCCGCCGTGGAGGACGTTCACCTTACGACGACCGTCGTCGTATTGGCGAAGGCCCAAGAGCGCCACACCGCGAGCTTGGCATCTTGTTAAGAGCCGCGTTCGTGTCGCGTGTCCCACGACAGCAATCAGTACGGGAAACACCATCCACCGACCGATTAGATCTTAGAAAGCCGGGCTGGAATATGGGGCTGCATGCGCCCCCCGGTGCAACAGGGTGTGCCCCTCTTCTTTCGCATTCTGGGATTGACGCCGCGCCGCAATCAGCTGATGGCTGCCTCCGGAGGCTTCCTGCTCCCGGTTCCTATTCGGCTGGCTGCGAGGGGCGCTCGTGCTCCCCTTCCGGGCTGCTGTTTGGCTTCCCAAATTCGAGCGTGTGTTTTCTGATTTTGTCGATAGCTATCGCCTGTTCTCTGTAATGAGGGCTTAGTTCGCCTGTCCATCTCGGCAAACACTACGATTCACTGGCCAATCTGGCGGAAGTCACATTGAGACGGGCTCTTGTCCGGCCGCCACCGCAAGAACTTGGTGCCATGTCGGAAACGATGTCCCGTCACCTGGTCAAAGCGCACTTCGACAACAAGCTCCGGTTTCAGCGGCTGCCAGTCGGATGAACGCTCGGTGCTCCACCGACTCGGTCCGCCGGGTGCCTTACCCGTGAATCCCGGCGGCTCGCGCAATGCCTCCAGCCGCCTTGTCAGTTCTGGCTTCTCTGCATCCAAAATGGCTGACGTGAAGCCCACGTGGTCGAGCTCGCCATTATCATTGTAAAGTCCGAGCAGAAGCGAACCCACTAGGTGACTATCATTCCCGTAGCGAAATCCACCGACCACACAGTCGGCGGTACGCACTCGCTTGACTTTTACCATTGCCCGTTCGCCAGGGCGATAGGGCTCATCTAGCCGTTTGCAAACAACGCCATCGGTGTCGCCGCCGGACCCTGAAAGCCAGCTCGCAGCCTTCTCACGATTGCGCGTGAACGGGGATACCACGAACTGACGGGGATTAGCGGGGATTGTCTTGCAAAACTCTTCCAGCCGAGCTCGGCGATCGGCAAGATGCTGATCGAGAAGCAGTACGCCGTCTTTGCCCATGAGCATATCAAAGGCCACAAGCCGCGCTGGCGTCTCGTTAGAAAGCTTGCGAATTCTGCTTTCGGCTGGATGAAGGCGCGCCTGGAGAGCGTCAAAGGCCAACCTCCCGTCGATCTCAACGACCAACTCGCCGTCTATGACGAAGCGGTCAACCGGGAGACTGGCCAGGAAGGCGATCAGTTCCGGAAAATAGCGACCCAACGGTTTTCCAGACTTTGATCGAAGGTCGACACGGCCGCCACTCCTGAACGCGATGCACCTGAAACCATCCCATTTCGGCTCGAACTGCCATCCCATGCCAGTTGGCAGGGCCTCCGCAGACTTGGCCTCCATCGGTTCAATCTCGACCGACATGCCGAGGTTGGCCTGTTTTTCCGCCGACTGTCTTGCCATCACGCCACAACTTTCATTGCTTCACCGTTTGTTGCATCGAAATGTCAAACTTTCAGGGCGAGACTGAGCATCTCTGCTAGTCTCTTGGCATTTTTGATTGAATGACCATCACGATCGTTGTTGAAATACGCCCATATCGTTTTCGCTCCGCTCCTGCTTATGCGCTCGGCCCAAACCATGAGCTCATCGTCAGAATAGTCGTGGCGATACCATTGTTCGATCCCGTGGAACCGAATGTAGATATCATCGGCGGTACATACGAGTTCGTCGGGCAACCGGGGACCGCTGCAAGAGCAAAAGATTGCCCCCGCTGCCTTGAAGGCGTTGAAAACCTCTTGGTTCCACCAGCTTTTGTGACGAAACTCGACGACATTCCTATGGCGTGAATCAAGCTGCGCCAGAATGGACTGCAGCATGTTCGGATTGTAGTGGACGCTCGGCGGCAGCTGAAACAGAAAGCATCCCATCTGCGGGCCGAGAAGATCGGCGATATAGCCGAAATCCTCAATCAGGGTCTTAGTCTTCTCAAACCGCTCAATATGGGTGATCAGCTCGCAGACCTTGATGGTGTAGACGAAGCCCGGCCTGGCTTGGCGGATCCAGGTCTTGACCGAACTGATGGTCGGCCAGGAATAGAACGGCGCGTTGAGCTCGACTGTCGCGAAATGCTCTTGATAGATCGAGAAATATTGGTCCGACGAAACATCCGAGGGATAGAAATTCCCTTTCCAATGCCAGTAGTACCAACCGGAGCAGCCGATATGGACGCGACCTAGGAGGGGATCCTCGGGCATTGGTTTGCCAGTCGGAGGAGCGGCAATCCGCACCTGATGCATCTTGGCGGCGCGATTGATGTTGGCCTCGCGCTGCTTCAGCCGCCGTTCAGCGCGTCGCACGCGTCGTGCCGCGATTTCCTCCGCGGTTCGATCCTCGACCCCAGCCGTCATCACGGTTGGCTCGCAGAGGCGTCGGTAGTTTCGCGCAGAGCAAGGACATCATTCATCTTGTGAGATTTCCTCAAGCGCTTCAGTCGCCAAATTGCCCTGATGCTCTATCGCTATGTCGCCGAGTGAGATGATGCCGGAAAGCTCGCCCTCACTGTTGAACACGACGAGCCGGCGCATCTGTAATTCGGCCATTCTCCTCGCAGCCTCAGCAATGTCGTCATCCTCAAGGCAGCTTTCGACCCCCTGCGTCATAACTTCGGAGACAGGCGTGAAACCATCCTTGCGCTCAGCGATGACGCGTATGACGATATCGCGATCAGTGATCATCCCAATGACGAGGTCATCTTCAATCACCGGGATGGCGCCGCTATCTATCTCAGACATCATCCTTGCCACATCTTCGACGGTATCGGTCGGTTTGGCAGCGACCACCTGAGCAGTCATGAATTCTCGTACTTTCATCCAAAATCTCCTGTAGGTTGCGTTCTCGGTTCGCTGGCGATGCGTCGAGCCATTGGCGACAGTAATGCCCGCCGAAGCGGCTTGCGATCGCTCTGTTACTTTGAGTTATTGTGGCTTTGTTCGCCCGCTTTTACGTGCTGCTCGTGCGAGCCACCCTGCTTGCCTGACGACGAGCTTGAGCTTTCCTTCGAGGACGCACTCTTGGCGCCACCAGACTTGCTACCGGCTTTGCTGCCGTGCGATCCACTTGTCGATGCCATGATTTTATTTCCTCCATGAGAGATCGGATTGATCTCGGAGCACTAACCCGGGCAAGAGCACAGTGTTCCTTCGGGCTGAAAGTCACCACACGGTGTGCGACGATCGGAATAGACAAGCGACCAGATCTTCAAGTGAATGTCGCCATTGCCGGTCAGCGTGCTGAAGACCAGGCGGCGGATGAACTCGGCCACATCAGCCGTGCCCGTCTCGATTCCCAGAACACGACTGATCATTCGGGCGCTGTAGGCCGACGTCGTTCTTGTCAGCCGTAAAGCGTGCAACGACGAGGAACTGCAGAAACGCGTCATGAATGGCGCTTTGTTCGATACGCCGACGCCGGTCATCATCAACCGCGGAAGGCGGCCGCTCTCGCCCAATTACAAATCGATAGTGCTGGCATATCGGCGCCTGGCTCTTCTCCATTCACCCGCTTTCGCGAGAGCGGATCGACCATCGTGACGGTGACGCGAGACATGATCGAGCCGAGCAGCATGCCAATATTCATGGCGCACTGAGAGGACGCCGTGGATAGCGGCTGATGCAATCGTCGGTGATAGACTGCTGCAGGTTCTGCACGACTGGACGCGGCATTTCCTGGCTTGTGCCTCCACTACCCGCAGAACGCTATCTCGGTACGAGCATGCAATCCTTCCTCAACTTCCGAGCGTTTAAAAGGGCTCGATGACGACAGCCCGAACGCGACGGCTGTCATGGTGCGTCCGGCCCGTTGTGTCAACAAGGTCAAAACTAGCTGGATCGTCAAGAGCCTCCGGCTGCGATATCCCGGACGGCAGTTGTGACGATCGCGTTCATCTGGCTGCTCATTCCCTATTATAGCGCTGTCTTCTGGGCCGTCATCCTCGCAATCATTTTCTTTCCAGTGCATAAGCGGCTGGAGCATTTGTTAGGCGGCCGCCGCGGCATTGCCGCCCTGCTGACGGTGCTGATGTGCATATGCCTCGTGATCGTGCCTGCAATGATCATTCTAGGTTCACTTATCCAGGAAGGAACCAGCCTGTACCAACGTATCAGCAGCAACGAAATTGATCTCAACGGATCTCTGGTCCGGATCCAGAATGCCCTGCCGCCCTTTATAGACAACTGGCTGACCTCATTGAAGCTCGGCGGGTTTCCCGAATTGGGCACGAACATTTCGTCTGCCGCCGTACAGGCGAGCCGGTCGATCGGCGGCAGCGTGCTCAGCTTTGGTCAAAATACCCTGCAGTTGTTCATCAGCTTCGGCATCATGCTTTACCTGCTTTTCTTCCTGTTCAGAGATGGCGCTGACCTCAGCGGCAAAGTCCGGCATGCCATCCCGCTCAGCGACGATTACACGCGGCAGTTTCTCGACAAGTTTTCCGCAGTGGTGCGCGCTACCGTAAAGGGAAACGTCATCATAGCGATCATCCAGGGCACGATCGGCGGCGTGGCATTTTGGGCTCTTGGTGTAGAGGCTGCTCTGTTGTGGGGTGTGACGATGACGTTCCTATCGATGCTTCCTGCAATCGGAGCCGCACTTGTATGGGGTCCGGCTGCCATCTGGTTGGTCCTCACAGGTGCCTGGCTGAAAGCATCGATCCTGGTCCTCGTCGGCATCTTCGTTATCGGGCTGGTCGATAATCTGCTGCGCCCACCGTTGGTGGGAAAGGGAACGCGGCTGCCCGATTACGTGGTGCTGATCTCGACAGTCGGCGGCATCTCCCTCTTCGGTATCAACGGCTTCGTCATCGGCCCCTTGATCGCGGCTTTGTTCATCGCCGCATGGTCGATTTTCGCCGAACAGCGCAATGCTGACCGATCAATGGCAAAACTATTGAATGAGGGTTCACCGACCGCCCGGCACTTGGCACGACGAGAGTGATGAAGGCAGGTGATCGGACGAGCTTGCGAGCCTGTCCGATAGATCTGGCGGCGGTTCGCCTCCACGCTGACGCCCGGCAACTGGGACCAGTAATCACAAATCCGCGGCGCCATCGCAGATCGAAAACATCGTCGTCACGATCGGCGACGCGCTGAACCGGGTTGCGTAAGAGCTTGATGCGGGCCGATGACCAGCCCGCACCACAGCCACACGACCGGAGAAAAGGTGATAGCACCTCCGCGCCGGTGCGCCGACTAAACCGGCCCGGCAAATGTCCGGCCCCGAAAAATTAGGCGGGGTCTTAGCTCGTTTCCTGCCGAGCAAGTTTGATACGGCGGCCCTCGCCTCGTGCCCCAGATCGCCATCCGCCTACATGCTCGCCTTGGACGGTTAGAACCGGCGACCTTTGTTATCGATCAGGCGCATCAAATCCAAAATACTCGGCAATGGTCGTTATGATCAATTACCTCTCGAACGCAGGCTTACCGTTATGATTGACAGTAGTAAGAGTCTGCTAGTGCACGAATTAGCCACGCGCCCTCGGGATAGAGACGAGGGAAAAAGTCTCGAGCGCCTGGACCGGAAACCGCAGCCACACGGCCCCCTTGTCGGTAATTGACGCAAGCAGGCACTCATCGGTCAGCGACTTCAGAACGCGCCGTGCCGATGGATCTGGCAGACGGGTGATACGCGAAGCCTCTCCGCGCTCGAATTCGCCGCGGGCAGGGCCTCCTGAAGCAAGGGCGCGCATTCGTCTGGCAAAACCTCCTGACGTTGGACATAGCGCTTGAGGCGTCCTCCAAGTGTCTATTAAGCGTTCTGCAGATTGCAGGCCGACATCTTGCCCGACTTGTTGTCGCGCTTGAGTTCAAAGCCGATCTTTTGGCCTTCGACCAGCTCGCGCATTCCTGCGCGCTCGACAGCGGATATATGAACGAAGGCGTCAGCGCAGCCATTGTCCGGCTGGATGAAGCCGAAGCCCTTGGTGGAATTGAACCATTTTACTGTGCCAGTGGTCATGATGAACCCTTTCAAAGCATAGAGTGAGGAACCGCGAAGCTCGTGCCACGCAGACGAAAACCGCCTACTTTTGAAAGGGAAGTTCGCTTAGAGCGCGGTGTCAATCGCGCGGTAGACAAAGCTCAGCGCGGGCGTCCAACGCTTCGCGCAAAGGACTGGGCTCGCTAATTTGAGTGGATGACGCGCATGCATTGTCGGGTTCCGTATGTGATCGCAGCCCTGGTTTTCCTTGCCTTGGCACAGTTCGCGGTCGTCGGCGCTAGCGGTGCTGGATAGCTCGGCACTAGGCCTCATCGTATGTGCCTGCTACACCGGTGGCGGCGCAATAGTATGACCGACGGAAAGTGCGAGATAGAACAATCCAACGATGGCGACTGCTGCAACTGCAAAAAAAATCGTTTGAGAGAGACGCATTGGCGACCTCCTATCAGAAGAGACGGGATTCGAACAGATAAGACGTTTCACGTTCCGTTCAAGCCTTTTTCAGAAGGGCCAGTGCCTGCCGATTTTACTAGGCAAATCTCTCTCCATTCCTTAATTGTAAGACAGGCGTGTGCTGCGTGCGCTGGGGATTTCCCTGATTGACGGAGACTGAGATCAACCTTCATCGAGGGAGCGAACCCATGTCGAAAACAATCCGAGGCCGCATCAAATCCACCCTCCGGCAGTTTCTCGACAGCGAGGCGTCGGGCGGCCTGATCCTGATGGCAGTGGCCGCGCTTGCGATTGTCGTCGCAAACTCTCCGGTCGCCGACGTCTACTTCCACGCCCTGCATGTCTACCTGGGTCCGCTCAGTCTGCAGCACTGGATCAACGACGCCCTAATGAGCGTCTTCTTCCTTCTGGTTGGCCTTGAGATCAAGCGGGAGATGCTGGACGGACAACTGTCGAGCTGGAGCCGACGAATCCTTCCGGGTGCTGCCGCGGCGGGCGGAATGGCACTACCCGCACTGATCTACATCGGCTTCAATCTCTCAGACCCTTTGACCCTGCGCGGATGGGCCATTCCGACCGCGACCGACATCGCGTTCGCCCTTGGCGTCCTCCCCCTTCTCGGCGACAGGGTGCCAGCCTCGCTTAAGATCTTCCTTGCGGCACTGGCGATCATCGACGACCTCGGCGCGGTGATCGTCATCGCTATTTTCTACACTGCAGACATCAACGTGATTGCACTTGCCGTCGCAGCCGTCCTGATCGCGAACCTGGTAATCCTGAACCGATCCAGCGTTAAGAACATCTGGGCCTATCTCGGGCTTGGGGTTCTTCTGTGGATTGCCGTCTTCCTGTCCGGGATTCACGCCACGCTCGCGGGCGTCGTCCTGGCGCTTGCCATTCCGCTGAAAGTCACCCCAGGCACGCCCGAAGCCGCGCAGGAGGACTCTCCGCTCCACAAACTGGAGCACGCACTCCAGAAGCCGGTGGCTTTCTTCATCGTGCCAATATTCGGCTTCGCCAATGCCGGCGTCTCCTTTGCGGGCGCTTCGGCAAGCGTCCTTGCGGAGCCAGTGACCTTGGGAGTCGCCGCCGGCCTTCTCTTCGGGAAGCTTGGAGGCGTACTTGGAACGGTGGCGCTTCTGGTCAAATCCGGGTTGGCGCAACTTCCAGCGCGGGCGACCTGGTCGCAGATGACAGGTGTGTCGTTGCTTTGCGGCATCGGATTCACGATGAGCCTGTTCATCGGACTGCTGGCCTTTGCGGATGCGTCGTCTCAGGATCACGTGAAAATCGGGATCCTTGCGGGCTCGTTCGCCTCCGGCGTGGCCGGGGCCGCCGTCCTGATGGCGTCGGCCCGCAGGAGACTGCTGGCGTAGACCCGCAAGCGTTACAAGGTCCGATCGGCGTCAGGTATGTGACGCAAGCAGTTCTTGCAGTCTGCTCATATCGGTCACGCCGCCCTGAAACCACTTCAGCAGTTCACGCGCAGCGTCCCGCGCCTCCTCGCTATCCGGATCGATCGCATTCGTCAGGCAGTGGTTTTTCACCAGAGTCTGCATCATGGAAACGTCGTCTGGCTCAAGGGATGGCGATCCCCTCCCGAATGCACTGAACATAACGTCCTCCGTGGTTCGGCACCGAGCGATCCTACCCCGATCCCGCGCTTTTTCAATTGTCAGGGGTGATCTTCGGGCGCCTTTGGCATTAGAAAGGCTTCCAATCGTCACGTACCGAGTCTGCCATGCCAAGCCGTTACCGCTATTCCAAGCTCCTTCGCCGCTCCCGCGTGATCTGGGGTTCGTTTTCGGTCTGGAAACCGCGACTGGTGTTCTGGTGCGGGGCGCTCGCCATCGGCGTGATCAGCGTCGGCTTTGCCAAACTTGCGGATTTGGCGCAAAACGCATTCGGTCCCTCGCCTCTTCCAGTCAATGGACCTTCCTGATGCCACTGCTGCTGACGCCCGCTGGCTTCATCCTGTCGGCCTACCTGGCGGCGACGTTAATTCCGAATTCGGGTGGAAGCGGCATTCCGCAGGCGATCGCGGCGCGACATTTGCATGACGCAGAAGAAAGGACGCGGCTCTTGTCGCTGAAGATCGCCTTCGGCAAGATCGTGCTGACGGTGCTCGGATTGTTCTCCGGCGCCTCGATCGGCCGCGAGGGGCCGACGGTGCAGGTCGGCGCGTCGATCATGCTCGCCGTCGCCCGCTTTGGCGGCATGGCGCAGGCGCGCGGGCTGATCCTCGCCGGTTCGGCGGCAGGCATTGCGGCCGCTTTCAACACACCGCTTGCCGGTATCGTGTTTGCCATCGAGGAGATGAGCCGAACATACGAGTCGCGTGCCAACGGCCTTGTGCTGACCGCGGTGATCCTCTCTGGCCTGGCCGCACTCGGGCTTTCGGGCAGCTACAATTATTTCGGCATGGCGTCGGCTGCCCCGACCGAACTTCGCGACTGGGGATTGGTGCTCGTCTGTGGCATCGGCGGCGGGGCGCTGGGTGCTGCCTTCAGCGGCTTTGCCCTACATTTCGGCCAGAAGATCCGCCGCTGGGCGCAGCCGCAACCGCTGAAGCGCATGCTTGTGCTGGCCGGCACCTGCGGACTAGCGATCGCCGTCATCGGCATCCTCTCCGGTGGCACCACCTTCGGCACCGGCTACGAACAGGCCCGCGGCGCCGTAGAGGGCCATGCGCTGCCGACCCTGTTCTTCGTCGACAAACTGGCCGCCAGCTTCCTGTCGATGCTTTCAGGGATACCAGGCGGCATCTTCGCGCCGTCGCTGGCCGTCGGCGCCGGGTTCGGCAGCACGGTCGGCTCGGCTCTCGGCACCAGCATCGCGCTGGCGGCGATCCTTGGCATGGCCGGATATTTCGCGGGCGTCGTGCAGGCGCCGATGACGGCCTTCGTCATCATTCTCGAAATGACAGGCGATCACCAGGCCGTCATCCCGATCATGGCGGTGTCGATGATCGGCTATGTGACCTCGCGCATCCTCTCGCGCGAACCGCTCTATCACGGCCTGTCACGGGTGTTCATCGCCGCTGCTATTCGGGCACGACGCGCGGCGGAGAAGGAATTGGAAACAACTCGAACCTGACACACTCGGCCGACGACCATGCGCGACTATCTCACTGACCGGTATTCTACTCGCCGCGAACATGACGGCTCCTGGACGATCTTCGATCTGTTCACCGGGCTCGCTGCGGACCACCACAGACGCCCGACAACTCAGATGGACGAGGACGGATCAAAGTCCCTGTGCATCGTCATGAATGCACTCGACAAGCAACGGCGGCGACAAATCTCGAAATAGCTCTCGCAGCACCTTTGGGGGCGACACAAGTCATATGGAGGAGCACACAATGGCGCCAGTCAGACGAAAAGCTCGTTGTTCCTGTGGCCAGCTTTCGATCACCACCGAGGGAGAGCCGGTCAAGATCTCCGCCTGCCACTGCCGGGAATGCCAGCGACGCACGGGCAGCGCATTCGGCGTGGCGGTCTTCTTCGACAGGGAGAAGGTTGCGGTTTCCGGAGCCTCGAATAGTTACACAAGAGCTGGCGACAGCGGGAGATCGATCGAGTTCAGGTTCTGTCCGGCCTGCGGGTCGACGGTCTTCTGGATACCTGAGTTCCGAAAAGATCTCGTCGCGGTTGCATTGGGATGCTTTGACGAGCCGTCGTCCCTGGTTCCGACACAGAGCGTCTACGAGGAAAGTCGCTTGAGATGGGTGGGGTTCGACCTGCCCGGCGGAGACTGACATTCCAGCGAGTTCTTGCCTGACGACCGGCTCCGCTTGCCCAACCAGCGCGGACCGCTCGCGGTATTGTCATTTCCCTCACGTCAAGAAATGAATTAATATCATATCATGATATTTTCAGCAGCAGCGATAGGCCTGAAGGTCATCGGTTTCATAAGCCCTGCCTTCCGTCGTCGACCGGACGTCCCAAGGACGGACGCCCGTGAGCTCGTGGCTGCGAGCCTTCTGCTTGACGAGTGGTGCAGGCGTTCGTCGGTCAACCGAAGCGATCCGATGGCCTATGCCACTATTGCAAAAATCGTCGCGCTCCAAGTGGCCGGCAAAACCATCAAGGACGTGCGGTTCGAGATTCTCTCGGAAGCTGCGTCGGACGCCGAAGACATCGAAAAGGGAAAACAGATGCAAAGATTCGACCTGGTCGACAGCCGAACCGCCTCGGCCTATCCGGGGCACGTCATCGTCGTCGCGGGCGACAACGTCAGGACAACCGGCGAACTCGCAATTAGAGGCCAACCTCATCAAAGCGAGGCGGAACCCCTCGAAGCCGCAATCCATCACGCCCTGTTGGTCAGGCAGAGGGACGCGTTGCCAGTTGCGGTGCAAGACGATCTGGGACTGTGGCCTTCAAGGCTGGGAGAGCTTGTGCCCTGGACCCCCTGACGCTTGCAGAAGGCAGCAATCAACACACACCGGTGTGCCGTTAAGCCGCAATAATGTTCTGCAAATCTACGTGACAAACATAAAGTTGACGTCGAATTTCGCGCGCACTATATCATGCCATGATACAGAGGTTCGCATGCGAAGAGAGACGAAGATCTTATTGGGCGTGGTGGCGGGAATCATGATCACCGTTGTGGTCTGCCTTGCGTTATGGATGTCCTCGGAACCATACCAGCCTCAGTGGGAACCTTCGATTTCGGCTAAAACGAATGAATGAGGCGCCGTGTTCGACAAAGCACCCCCTTAGTGGTGCATGCTGATATCCCAGCGCTTTCGCTCGCGGCCATGTACTCCTCTACCCGGTGCTCCCTTATGGAAGGCAATTGCTCTGGGTCTGAAATCGGGCTCGAAAGAACCGCTTCAGGGGAGCGTTCCGCGGCGGCGCTTGTCCAGCGTGTTTACGACGGCACAAAGGCTATCGGCAACGCCCTCTTCCAATCCGTCGAGGGACCGTCCGAGATAATCCGCTGGCCAGCCGGTGAAGACGTCGAACACCGTCCAGGTGCCATCCCCTTCGACCCGCACACCGAAACGATGGGTCTCACATAGCTGCGTTCTCGGCCTTCGGTTACCAAGCATGATGTAATTTTCTCGCGACGTCACGAAATTGGCACAGTCTTTTTGCCACCATCGGGAGAATATGGTCTACGAGCGATCCGCCGACGCCGGTGCTATGCACCGTCTCCCGCGTCGGCAGCACTCGCGAACCGTTCTCCTGGCGTGGTTCGTCATTTATATCATATCATGACATTTTGGAAGGACTAATGAATGCCTCGATCGGGACGCCGGACATCCGGCCTGGCTGACGAAGTCTATGATGGCCTCGCAGGCTTCCGGCTCGCCATGCGGCGGTTTTTGTCGTTCAGCGAGGCGGCGCTTGCCGAGGCTGGCGTGACGTCCCATCAATATCAGGCTCTGCTCGTCGTCCGGACGGCGCCCGGCCGGCAGATTAAACTTCGTGATCTCGCTGGTCAGATGCTGATGCACCACAACGGCGCGGTCCAGCTTGTGGACCGCATGTGTTCCGCGGGTCTTGCGGAGCGGATCCCCGCCGAAGACGACAAGCGAAGCGTGCTGATCGGCATGACGACGAAAGGCGAGAAGGTTCTTGAAGCTCTGGCGAGGATCCATGTCGACGGCATGCTCGAAAACGAACCACTCCTAGCAGAATCACTCGCGCGACTGCGTCAGGTGACCGAACTCGCCTGATCGGCGTCACCATTTTTTGATCACACCGTGATTGACCGCTGTTCTCAAATTTGTATCATGCTATGATATAAACCAGAGGAGAACAGCTATGCAAAATGGCGAAAGGGGCTGGTCGGGGTACCGGCCTTCCAAGACTCTTTGGGGGTGGTCGATCGTCGGCGCCTCGGCATTGACGATGGTGCTCGGCTTCACCTGGGGCGGTTGGACGACATCAGGCAGGGCGAACGTCATGACCGAGATCGCCGTCCGCAACGCGAAGGCAGATCTGGTCGCCAGCATCTGCGTCCATAACTTTGTCACCGCGACCGACGCGGAGCATAATCTCGAGGCCCTGCAGGCAAAGTCCTCGTGGCAGCGCGACGACTTCATCACCGAGGGCGGCTGGGCCAAGATCGCGGGGATCGACGGCACCGTCACGAATGCCGCCGATACCTGCGCCGACCAGCTCGTCAAGATGAAGGAATTGCCGCAATCGGGAAGAGATGCGGGAGTGACCGACAGCTAGGCTTCGACCAGGCGTGATGAGATACCTGGTTGGCGCGAGGCCCGTCCGAAATGATTTCGGGCGGGCCATTTTCTTTGGAAATCCCCTACCGTCCGGCGCCTATGGCCTCTTGCAAAGCCAGCAATATCTCCTTGGTCATGAGATGGGCTGCCATCAGAACTGCGGGAGACAACGGTCTTCCCTCGCGGGCGTCGCGGCAAATCTTGAGGAGACCGACGAACTCGACCGGGTTCTCGATGAAACCATCCAGCGCCTCTTCGACGTCCCTTGGGAATCGAGATCCTGCATCGCAGGCGACCTCGCCGTCCTCATTCAGCACTCCCCGTTCGATCAGAATGGTTTCCAACCGGCCCAACCAGAGACCGAGTTCTGCACGTCTGTCGATCATGGTATCGACCCCTCCTTCACGCGAAGACACGCATCCCTTCCGGCGGTGAGCCGGGCGAGCCCTCGCGAATCGTCCTTAGGTATTCGAGAACATTGCAGATTATCTTTGGTTGGGCGGGCTTCGATATCAGACCGATGACTTTTGACAGATCGGTGACGATCATTTCCGGATTGGCCGTGACCATGACGACCGCGACGCCGAAGTCGTTCGCGAGATACTGCGCAATCCTCGGCCCGGTGGCGCCGTCGCGAAGGTTGACGTCGACCAGGGCAATGGTTGCGAACGGGGCGAGCCGCTGCGCGCTCTCGAAACTGTCGGCAATCCCCACGACCACGTAGCCGGAACTCGCCACGATATCTTGAACATCCGCCGCGATCAGTGCGTCATCCTCAACGATCAAAATCTTTTCCATAAACCATCGCCTCCCATATTCGTTCATCCCGCATTCAGGATTGACATTATGAGCGAACAGTTAAAGAATGTCATGACATGATACAAGGGAGTGAACCATTGACCAGGAGCGCCATACTTTCCGCCGTGTTCGCAAGCTACGTCGCGGTCATGTTCGCGGTCGCGTCGATCCCCGGCGAGGCCCCGTCCGAATTGTCTCAGGCCGCACCGATCCAGACGTTAAACTAAACGCCAGGACTTGCGGGGCACTGGACGGGACTGCGTTGACGGTTGATCATGTCGCGTCGAGCCATCAGTGTTTGGGGAAAAGATCCTGTGGATCGGCCCGGAGCGGTTTAGGATTTTCGATGTCCGCTCCGGACGCTGCAACGGGAGCAGAGGCATCTGAAGCGCTCGTGAAGTTTTTACAGGGGCAGACACCGAAGTCAATTTTGGCTTGGGCACACGTACCCGAGTAAATTCGACTCTCCAAACATTGTTTAATCCAATCTTTTTGACCACCGAGAAACGGAATGACCTTGCCTAGGAGACATCTATAAACGAATTTCCCGATCGGGAAATTTCATGGATGAAAGACATCAGTAGCCGTCAATTTTCCCGATCGGGAAATTCTTCTCGACAAGACGCCTGATATCTTGCTATTTTCCCGATCGGGAAAATGAAGATGGCAAAACAAGTCAGAAATACATCGGATATCGGCGCCCTGATACGCAGCGCACGCAAGGAGCAAAACTTGCGGCAGGATGAGCTTGCCGGAGTTGCTGGCGTCGGTCTTCGCTTCATTGTCGATCTCGAAGCCGGCAAGCCAACGGCCCAGATTGGGAAGGTCTTGCAGGTTTTGCAAACGCTCGGCTGCTCCGTCGATATTCTGTCCCCTGGCGAGCGTAGGCAATGACGGCAAAAACTCTCAACGTTTGGTGGGATGGCAGCTTTGTCGGTCAGTTCACGCAAGACAGGCACGACGACATTAGTTTCACCTATTCTCAAGCTTGGCTTGATGACGAGAAAGCGCTTCCGCTTTCAGCATCACTCCCGAAGCGGCCAGAGCAATTCTCCCGCCGAGAATGCCGCCCGTTCTTCGGCGGCCTTTTGCCCGAGGAGAGCCAACGCCAAGTCGCCGCCCAGGCATTGGGTGTTTCACCTGCGAACGACTTTGCGCTTCTCGACCGCTTAGGTGGTGACGTTGCAGGCGCTCTTCAGCTCCTGCCTGAAAATCAAAAGCCAATTGAGATAGCGCCGCTTGCAAAGCGACTGCCGACTCCCCTTGATGATGCAGGAATCGTTCGAGTTTTGGACGCACTTCCGATGCGACCTCTCCTGGCCGGCGAAGAAGGCTTGAGGCTGTCTTTGGCCGGTGCGCAATCCAAGGTGCCGATTGTTCTGATCGGCGAGCAGATAGCACTTCCGCTTCCCGGCCAGGCGACCACGCATATCCTGAAACCGCCTATCGCACGCTTCGAGGGAACAACCGAAAACGAAGCATTTGTGATGAGGCTCGCCGCCACCATCGGCCTCGATGTAGCCCCAGTGGAGCCAAGGTCTGTTGAGGGGCGTTCGTTTCTCTTGGTTGAAAGATATGACCGCGTGCGCGATGGACGCGGCGTGGTGCATCGCATCCACCAGGAAGACTTCTGCCAAGCGCTCGGCGTGCCACCCGAAACGAAATATGCGAGCGAAGGCGGCCCCACTTTCAAGGACTGCTTCGAGCTATTGCGACGAGTGTCGGCGCGCCCTGCAACTGATGTGCTTAAGCTACTGGACGCCGCGATCTTCAACCTGGTTGTCGGAAACGCCGACGCCCACGGCAAGAATTTCTCGATCCTCTACGACGATCAGGGACCAAGAATGGCCCCGTTGTACGATCTGCTTTCTACGATCGCCTATCCAGACCTTTCACCGAAAATGGCCATGAGGATCGGGAAACGTGCCACACTTGCCGAGATGGACGCTGTTGGATGGCAGACTTTTGCGAAGGAAGCTGGAGTTGGCTTACCTTTGGTGCGCCGCAGATTTACAGACTTGGTCGACTCCACCGCTGAAGCCGTAGCGAGAGTAGTGGAAGACATCTCAGACCTCTGCATCGATTCCGCTAGGATAAATCACTTTGCGGATCTGATCGCAGGCCGCGCCAAACACGTCAGGGTGTCGATTTAGCCGCTGTCTTCCACGTCGGGATCGGGCACAAGAATAGGCGAAGGCTTTCCGGACGACAGATCGGGATGCCGCGGCTCGTCTTCGGGTGCGCTTTCATCGCGGATGCGGTCGATTTCGCGAAGCTCACGCGCGGCGGAGTCGCGAGAGCCGCCGTCCGCCGTCATAGCTAAGAGCTTCCGCCGAAGTTCCGTCGCTGCAACGGGAAGCACGTCGAACGCACCGCGCCAGCAAGCGGCGGCTGCGGGTGTGACCGGACGAACTCAACAACGAGTTCACGAACCTCTGGCAGAAAGCTGCTGTGGAAAGGCCTCAGCTTTCGCCGCGTCTTTTGACCAGCGCGGCCTTAGCCTTGGCTATCGCCGATGCAATCCCAAGTGAACGCCAGTCGGCCTGTGCTTGGTCCCTCTCCCGGATATGATCTAGGTACGCAGCACAAGCTTCCTTCATCGTGATGTGCCCATCTGCCCAATTCTCCAGAAGCTCAGCGAACCGAAGATCAGCATCGACTTGGATCCCCAGCGACTGCGCCCTTGCAAGTGCTTTATTGATCGTGACCCGTCGTCGATTTGAGACATCTCCTTCGTCGGTCATGATGTCCGATCTTCGTTCGTCTTATCGATGAGGCCAGCTTCTCTAATCAACTCTTGCCGCTCAACACCTTGGATAATAACGCGTGCATGGTGCTCGCCGTCGGATTGGACGTCGAGGGCGATGCTGGGTTCCATTAAGATCTTCGCTAGCGCTTTACGGGAAGCGCGGACTTCGTCGTCAGCTTCAACGAGTATTGTCGCAGTCACGAGAAACGCGGGCAAGTTCACCTCTCAAAAATTGATTTCTACGACTATCAGATTCTCGACAACACATAGAGGGCGCCTGACGGCTTAACACTGCCTCGGTTCGGTTTAAAACGCGATTGTCAGATCTGTGCGCTCTTTCCATGCTGATCAGGCGCATTTGCAAGTCTGGCCATTGGCGATCAAACGGCAAGGGTGACGCTGCTGTGGTCAACGTCAGCTCAATGTGACCCTAAGCCTTTGGCCTCCCCCGGCCGCCGTTAAACCTACTTTCGCGGCGCCTCCGGCCAGCGCAAACAATCAGCACCGTGAAAGTTCAACGTCTCCTGCGCACCTGCTCAACGCTCAATGCAAACGCATTGAGACACTTGATTGGGTTGGCTGAGATCACGATATGAAGCGTCCACTTGGACGCTGCTTACACGACGGGTCAATCAATTCACCGTTATTGTCGCACTTGCAGGCCGCTGTGGGTCACCTGGATGAACCTTGTAAGAGTACCAACCTGCCAGCGCAAAAGCGACGACAACAATTGCAGCAACGTAGGCGATCATAGTGCGGTAAGGTCTAGGTCGATCGTTCGCCAAATTAATCCTCCGGCAGCTACGCGGGCTAAAGTCGGCTGACCCGGCCCTGATGATGAGAACCCAGCGCTCGGCACAATGTTCCGTGAAGCCTCGGTATCCTGCAGCACCGACTTGAAAGTCGGCCTGATCAGTATACTTCGCCACTAAGGCCTAAGGTAATCGGGGCGTCAGGAAAAAAATCGTGTTCACGAGCGGTATCATTAACCCCGAAGGACCCATCGCTTCAGCCGAGGCAAAGATACTGTTCAATGCCACAGCCATCATGTTGGCGGTCATTATTCCAGTCATAATTGGGACGATCGCTTTTGCTTGGTGGTTCCGCGAGAGCAACAAGAATGCCCGGTACCGGCCAGACTGGACATACTCTGGGCATATCGAACTTGTCGTCTGGTCCGTCCCCACATTGGTTGTTCTCTTCCTCGCGGGAATAACCTGGCTCGGCACCCACCAGTTGGACCCTTTCAAGCCGATCGCTTCCGACCAGAAAGTCTTGAACGTCCAAGCAATCTCGCTCGATTGGAAATGGCTGTTCGTGTATCCCGACGACGGAGTAGCAACCGTCAACCACCTCGTCATCCCAGTCGGTCGCCCCGTGCACTTTTCAATCACCTCGGCTTCGGTAATGAACAGCCTGCTGATCCCCCAGCTAGGGAGCCAGATTTACGGGATGGCCGGGATGGTGACGCAGCTAAACCTCCAGACCGACCACGCCGGAACGTTTCGCGGGCTGTCGGCCCAATTTAGCGGCGAAGGCTTCTCGGACATGGTGTTTGATCTTCAGTCACTTGCACCAGACCAATACAAGACCTGGTTAGATCAGTCCCGAGCAAGAAACGATATGCTGGACGAAGCCGCTTACTCTGACTTGATGAAGGACCGCACACCCAGGCTGGTACAAACCTTCGGGAAAATCGAGCAGGGTCTGTTCGACAAGGTTGTCAAGCAATCAGGCGGCACCGCCCACTTTCCCAATCAGGCAACCGCCACCCCAACCGCCATGGAGACGCGCTGATGCTCGGCAGGCTTGATTGGAATGCGATCCCGCTTGATCAGCCTATTCCGCTAATAGCCGCAGGCTTTGTCTTGCTGGCGGCCTTGTCCCTCTTCGCCACTATCACTGTGAAAGGGTGGTGGCCCTATATCTGGAACGAGTGGATCACCAGCGTCGATCACAAGAGGATCGGCGTCATGTACGTGACGCTAGCGTTCGTCATGCTTATGCGCGGATTTGTCGACGCCATTATGATGCGGACCCAGCTGGCAATGGCGGCCAATGGGGAGTCAGGGTACCTTCCACCCGAGCATTACAATCAGATCTTTTCCGCCCATGGGACGATCATGATCTTCTTCGTGGGAATGACGTTCATGGTCGGCTTGATGAACTTTGCGGTTCCGCTGCAACTGGGTGTCAGGGATGTCGCCTTCCCGGTCCTCAACTCGGTCAGCTTTTGGCTAACGGCGGCAGGCGTGCTGCTGATCAATCTGTCGCTGGTCATCGGGGAGTTCGCCAAGACCGGATGGCTAGCCTATCCTCCACTATCTGAACTGACCTACTCGCCAGGCGTAGGCGTCGACTATTACCTTTGGGCGTTGCAGATTTCTGGACTAGGGACGCTGCTGTCTGGGATTAACCTGACGGCGACGATCCTGAAGCTACGGGCTCCAGGCATGGGCTACATGCGCATGCCGATCTTCTGCTGGACGGCGCTGGCCTCTAATCTGCTTATCATCGCGGCGTTCCCAATCTTGACCGCAACTTTCGGGATGCTCCTGCTGGATCGATACCTCGGCTTCCACTTCTTCACGAATGACCTTGGCGGGAACGCCATGATGTACATCAACCTCATTTGGGCGTGGGGACACCCCGAAGTCTACATTCTCATTCTACCGGCCTTCGGGGTTTTCTCGGAGGTAATCGCGACGTTTTCGCGCAAGTCCCTTTTCGGGTACCGTTCGATGGTGGCCGCAACGATGGCAATCTGCGTTTTGTCGTTTCTGGTTTGGCTGCACCATTTCTTCACGATGGGAGCCGGTGCCGACGTCAATGCCTTCTTTGGCATCATGACGATGATCATCGCGATACCGACCGGCGTAAAGATCTTCAACTGGCTGTTCACGATGTACGGCGGGCGCATCCATTTCGCCCTCCCGCTTTATTGGGCGCTAGGGTTCATGGTGACCTTCGTGATTGGCGGCATGAGCGGCGTACTATTGGCGATCCCGCCCGTGGATTTTAACCTGCATAACAGCCTGTTCTTGGTTGCGCACTTTCATAACGTCATCATCGGCGGCGTCCTGTTTGGAGCCTTCGCCGGATATAACTATTGGTTTCCCAAAGCATTCGGTTTCAAGCTCAACGAACGCCTTGGCAAGGCAGCGTTCTGGTGCTGGTTCGTCGGCTTCTATCTTGCCTTCATGCCGCTCTATCTGCTTGGCCTGATGGGCGCGACCCGGCGCATGCAACACTACGACGATCCGACATGRCAGCCATTGATGATCATTGCTCTTTGTGGGGCAGCGCTTATCCTGCTCGGGATCGTCTTTATTGTGCTCCAGCTCGTCGTCAGCATCAGGAACCGTGATCAAAATCTCGACGAAACGGGCGATCCGTGGAATGGCCGCACGCTCGAATGGTCGACAGTCTCCCCGCCCCCGGCCTGGAACTATGCTGTCCTTCCCAAGGTGACGAGCCTGGATGCCTTCTGGAAGACAAAGCAAGACGGCGATAGCCGCGACCGCAGTGAACCGGTGGAGGCCATCGACGTCCCGCAGAACACCATGATCGGAATCACGCTCGCCTTCTTTGCGGTCATCCTGGGGTTTGCAATGATCTGGCATATCTGGTGGATGGCAATCGTCGGCGGGCTCGGCTTTGTGGTGGCCTGCCTAGTCTATGCCTGGCGGACGTCCACGGAGACCAAGATTCCCGCTCATGACTTGATTGCCACCGGAGTGCTTCGAGGATGAGTGACGCCAGCGTAACCGGTGACGAAGCCACAACCCCGCTCTCTGAGCGTGGACCAGCTTCCAAGGAGATGGTCGTCCGGTTCGGGTTCTGGCTATTTCTCCTCAGCGATATCGTTGTCTTCGCTGGATTGTTCGCCGCCTATGCGGTCTTGTCGAAGTCGACGGCGGGCGGACCGACCGGGCCCGAACTGTTTAGCCGGACCCATACGTTTATCGAGACCACCTGTCTTTTGCTGTCGAGTTTTGCCTGCGGTTTGATGACCGTTGGGGTCGAGATCCGCCAGCGGATGCTGATCTACCTATCGGCACTCGCCACCTTTGTCCTTGGCACTTGTTTCCTTGGACTTGAGCTGAGCGAGTTTATCGATCTCGTTGCACGAGGAGCCGGGCCGACACACAGTGCGTTTCTATCCGCGTTTTTTGCCCTGGTAGCCACTCATGGACTGCATGTTACCGCAGGGCTGCTGTGGCTCATCGTCATGATGGCGCAGGTAGCAACCCTTGGGTTGCGAGACATGGTCTTAAGGCGCTTGTTCTGCTTCACGCTATTCTGGCACGCGCTGGACATCGTCTGGGTCGCTGTCTTCACCATTGTTTATCTGGGAGCGAGCTGATGGTTGACACAACTGGCCGCCGAGACAATGAGCAAGCGAAAGCTCCCGGCGAGCACGGCAAAGGGAAGGCCGCGATCAAAAATTACGTTGCGGGTCTGATCCTTGCCTTCCTTTTGACAGTAGCTTCCTTCTGGGCAGCGCAAACAGACCTTATATACGCCCCAGCCGTTCCGGTCTTGTTAGCCGCTTTGGCCATAGGACAGATGGGGGTCCACCTGGTGTTTTTCCTGCATATATCGAGCGGGCCAGAGGACACGAACAATGTTTTGGCGCTCGCGTTCGGGGTATTCGTGGTCGGATTGGTGGTTCTTGGCTCGATGATTATCATTCACAATCTCAACGTCAACATGATGCCGCCCGGGCATCTCATGGATATGGGATAGCGAAAGGCACCCGACTTGCTTAGCCCATTTTTGAATAAGATGAGGTCGACAAGTCGCAGTCAGTTGTGGCGTCCAGCGCCACTTCATCTTACTCGTACTAAAATCGGCATGGCTTGGACTCTTCTCCGGCAGCCAGCGGACGACCCGCGTGCCATTCCGACACCGATGTCCCATCATTCGGCGCCCTGGTGATGGCCTGTTCAGCCACTGAACGGAATTTTCCTTAAGTCTACGCTCGGCGAGCATTGCCGGTATGGAGTTCGCTTATCAGTTCCGGGAGCAGGGGCTTGGATAGGATATAGCCTTGGAGATCGTCGCAACCTAGCTCACTGAGCCATGCTTTCTGCTCGATGGTTTCGATGCCTTCCGCCGTAATCTTCAGTCCTTTGGCGCGGGCAAGACTGATCATCGCCTGGACGATCGCGTCATTGTTCTCTGCGGTCCCATAGCTTGCAACGAAGCAACGGTCGATCTTGATGCGGTCAACATCGAGCTGCTGCAAACGTCCAAATGACGAGAACCCTGTTCCGAAATCGTCGAGCGCGAACCGAACGCCGATTTGACGCAGAGCGTTGATATTGCGGCGACAGGTGTCCTCGTTTTCGAGCAACGCGCTTTCGGTGATTTCGATCTCTAACATCGCAGGATCAAAACCCGTCTTTTCGAGAGCCGAAATTACACGTAGCGCATAGGTTTCCCCCCGCAACTCGACCGCCGAGGCATTGACTGCCACAGAAAGGTTTGGCCAAGCTCTGGCGTCGCTTAAAGCCGTTGCTAGTACGCATTCGCCCAAGCTATCGATAAGGCCCGCCTCCTCGGCGATCGCGATGAACGTGTCCGGGGAAATCAGCCCTTTTGACGGGTGCCGCCATCTGGCAAGCGCCTCAACGCCCACCAAATGATTGCTTTTTGCGCCGTAGACGGGTTGATAGTGCACTTCAATCTGGCTTCCGCTTTTAATAGCCGTGCGTAAGTCCTGTTCCAGGTCGCGCCGCGTTTTGACCATCTCGTCCATATGCGGCCCGAAAATCACGTAACGATTGCGGCCGGTGCTCTTGGCGCTATAGAGCGCGATGTCAGCCCTCCGCAAGATGTCGGTGGTATCCGACTTGCCGCCAGATGAGAAAGCAATACCGATGCTCATACCAATCAAGATTGGCTGACCATCGATCTCGAAAGGTTGACGAACCACAGAGATAAGCTTTTCCGCCAGCTGTTGGACCCCACTTGAAGTTGGTGCCTCAATGAGGATGGTAAACTCATCGCCGCCAATCCGAGCGACCATTATGTCGCTTCCAACCGTCGCCTTTAGCCGCGCCGCCACATCGACGAGTAAGCTATCGCCGGCCGGATGGCCCAATGTGTCATTGACCTGCTTAAAACGGTCAAGGTCGAGGAAAAATACAGCTGCCGCGGATTTCGCCAGGACCTGGTCGACCTTGGCGTTGAATGAAATACGGTTCGGAAGTCCGCTTAGAGCGTCATGATGGGCGAGATAGAAAAGCTCGCCCTGGCTTTTGCGCAAACGGTCCGCGCGGCGCTGTAGAAGCATGACGAAAGCTGCAACTGCCCCCAGCATCAAGAGTGCTGCCAGCGCGAAAACGGGCCTGGTCGCTTCAAGCACGGCCTTTCCAGGCAGGAATGGCTCCCAACTGAAAAATCCCATACTGCTCCCGTCATGTGCCGTCAGTGGAAAATAACGGCGGTTGGGATTGCCGCTGCTCCAGTCGAACTGCATTCCGGTAAACAAGTAGCGCGAACCGAGCATCTGAGTGAAGTCGCCGTCCAGATAACGTACCGCGATGTGGAGTGGCTGTTCGCCTGCGAGCTGTTTAATCTCGCCGCTATCGGAGATGATCGGTTTGACGCTTACAACTGCCGGGCTACCGTTGATGCTTACTATATCGCTCTCGCCGATGCTGAGTGTCCGGTCGGAAGTGCCGGATGTATCACCAGCAGCCAGGCGTCGACGAAGTTCATCGATCAGCGTTCGGACCTTCACATAGACAGTCGGATAAGCTTTCTCCGGATCGTTGTCGGCGACCGAAAATCCATATACCAGGTTATTGGCGGGGCCGATCACAAAAGCAGCGTCGTGGCCAAAGTAGGTATGCATCCACTTGCCGAGATTTGCTTGTATCCATTCGCGATCCCCCTCACCTACCTTGCGAACAGCATCGTCCCAAACGGTTGCACTTTCCTGGTCGTGAGCAATTCTATCCTGCATCTCGCTGACGATCCGGCTGACGAGACTTTCCTGGCGCTGGACCGCCGTTTCGTCACTTTGGCGAGTGGCCCATACCATTGTTCCGTAAATCGCCCCGACCACGACGGCCCAGCAGGCAACCGATACAAGGAATTTTAGGGAGACAGAGACAGACGTGTTTGATGGAGACATTTTGACGACTTCCGGCACACAATCGCCTATCACTAGCCCTTACCTGGTTAAGAACATGCAAAGACGCCAATGTATGGTTGCTTACCGAGCCGTCGCAATCGGGGCAATTTTGGCTGTGACAGGCTAAGACGGATCGAAGCGCCGAAGCATTTGTTTGAGCTGATCGTTCTGCAGCCTCAGTTCGTTCGCAAGTTGACGCCGAAGCCGATTAATTTCTCCGTCAACGCGGAGGTGTTTTCGACTGCCGATGTCTGTGAGTTCACACGTGTGAAGTTGGTCACCACCACCGTGCCGATAGAGCTGATGCTCGGACCAGCTCTTGCAGCGGCAGTCATAAGTGAAATGGTCCAGGACATCATCACGCCACACAGCGAAGTTGTAGCTTGCCCGTGACGGAGCGTCCACCATATATCAGCCTGATGACCGTTTCAAAGATCTTCGTTGGCATTCGGCCAATACGCGCTAGCCGCCAAAAGCACACTGAACAAAGCGGCCCCAAGTGTCAGTGGGAAGGCTGCGAGAATTTTGGCACCCAGAGGGCTCCAGTGGGTGGCGCTGCGGAAGGGCTGTATCTTCTGTTTTGTGCTGAGCATTCACGCCAATACAACAAGGGCTACGACTATTCGCCAAGTAAGTCGGACCCTGTTGTCGCAAAGTACCAGCTCGATGCCGCGAGCGGCAAAATTCCGGCGCGTGGTGTGAGGACAAACGCGCATAACTTGGAGACACCGCTCCCTTCATCTGTTCCCTCAGGCTCAGCGAAATCACTCAGGGCACGCGGGAAAGCCAGCTATTCAGCAGGCACCACTTCCTCGGCTCAGCATCGCAGGCTAAGGCCGCTTGAAGCCCAAGCTTTTGACACACTTGGGCTGTCACATAATGCAAGTCCGGACGATATCAGACTCCGCTACAAGGAGAAGCTGAAACTCGATCATCCAGATTCCAATGACGGCAGTCGACACTCAGAGGATCGGTTGCAGGCCACAATAAAAGCTTATAGGGTGCTGAAAATAAACGGCTTTTGCTAAAACGAAAATCACTTCGTCGTCCTGCCCGCTGTTTACTTCGGTACTCGCATCTGGTCGTGAACTGGAAATCTGCACCAGCGTTCTCCGCGGCAACAATCTCGGCGGCAATGGCCAGTATCACCGTCCCAAGCCTATGATGCCGACGCCAAGGTGAGAGGCATCGCGTTTCAGCGATTACATCCGGAAACCGATCTCGCCGTCCTCCTCACGACCAAGGAGATATCAGCGGCTTGCTGGTACCCATATCCAGCTCATAGCGAGCGCACCATCACCCTCACCGCGTGAAACTACCACGTCAGCATCGACCTCAAGCTCGTCATCTGTGTCTACCGCAGCGATAAAGGCTGCTGCCTTGGGATCTGGCTCCCTCCGAAGCTTTTCCGCTAGCGGACCAGTCGGGATCAATGAGAGTATGAGGTCGATTTCGTCGGTCGGCGCACCCATATGGCAATATCTCATTTGACCTTCGAAATCATGACAGCGAGTTTGCTCGGCGGCAACTACGTCACGCAAGACACGGCTGACAATCCTATATTAGCCAAACCTGGCCAGCATGCACTTAAGCAGCCGATTTTCAGCGATGAGCCTATCCTTTCGGGCCTGCCCCTCATGACCACAGACGGCGGCCTTCTCACTTTTGCGCGATCTGCCAAAATCCTTTTCCATTTTGAGCTTTGCATGCTGTGGCGCCAGGGCACTTGCCGGTTGCCGAACAGCTTTGCTGTTCGTCGAACCGATGGGCCTGCCTAGACCAACCGGACTTTGGGATATCGCGCCAGGTAAACTTCTAATGTGGCTCTCGGGTAGATCAGAGACATCATCGAGTTGGCCTGTGGTCGTCACTAACGCATTCGAGTTCTCATGTGGCGTTGGCAAAACGACGCTGGCGATGATTTCATCCAACCGCCGAATCCAATCTAGATATCTCTCGCGGAGGGGACTACCCTCGGGAAGAGCGTCAAACTTTGCAACCGCCAAACGGCGTTGATCGCGATGGAGTGCTATATCGAATTTCATGTCGCCACCTGCCTTTTAAATACGAGTAGCAAGAAAAGAACATAAAGGGAACAGAATTTATACCCTTTGGATTCAACAATGACGCCAGCTGGCCGATTCCAGCTTGGCACCTCGCAGTCTTGCAGTGCTCGGAACGGATAGCAGCGTCGCGAATTATCACCGCAAGAACGGAAACGGAGTCGATTATGTATAGGTTTGCACATGCAATCGCCATTTCGGCATTTCTCGGCCTCACCCCGATGGCAAATGCAAGCATTAACCCTACCCCCGATATGCGTGACGATGTCAATTTCAACGACAACATCAGTCTCACCTTTACCGCGCCAGTGGATCCTGAACGTTCGGAAGTTGAGATTTTCGGACCAAGCGGCCCCATTCCCACAGGTACGCTCGAATATGGAGCGGATCGGACGAATTTGTTGATCCCCGTTTCGGACAAGCTTCAGCCTGGCCTCTACATCGTGCAGTTCACGGCATACTCGACGCTTGGGCAGCCGGTGACGGGAACATCCGCAATTACAGTGCCAGAGCGACCTTCGTTAAGAAGGTACATCGAATTGCCATCGGCAGCGGATGCTACCAGCCGATAACACGCCCGCGCTCATTTTTCGCCTACAGGAATTCGTCGGCGACGTGGCAAATTCGGGACCACGATGGGGCCCGTCCGGCCAGGAACCGTTTTACAGCCTGCTCGTTTACGAGCGGCGGGGAGATCGAAAAATGAACGAACCAAAGTTTGAATGGCTTGCCCGAGCGGGCTACAGCGCCCGAGGGATTGTCTTTTTGCTTGTGGCAGGGCTCGCTCTGTTTTCGAGTTTTGGCGGTGGTAAGCCGGACACCAAATCTGCGCTCGACTCACTGCTTGACCAGCCCTTTGGCAAATTATGGCTCGGACTGATAGGGCTCGGTTTGCTGGGGTTTGTGGCCTGGCGACTTGCTCAATCAATTGCCAATGCCGACAATCACGACGCAAGTGCGAAAAGTTATCTGATCCGAGCTGCCCTTCTCGGGAGTGCCGTTACGTATATCGGCCTGGCAATTTACGCTTTCAAAGGCGCGCTGGGCGTGGGATCAGCAGGCGATGGTGGCGAAAAAGATCTTGCCGAGTGGGCGATGTCGCAACCGTTTGGTAGATATCTGGCCGGTGCCATCGGCGTCGGGTTTTTGGGGGGCGGTATAGCGACCGCATTCAAAGGAATTTCTCGAAAGTTCGAAAGGTACTTAAAGCTCGGTCAGAGCCGACCGCTGATACTAGTTTGTATCTACGGGTTGGTTTCACGCGGGATCGTCTTCGCGATCGTCGGGGTTTTCTTCTGCTACGCAGCATTCAGCGTTGACGCCGATCAAGCTGGGAGCATGAGTGATGCACTGACTTTCGTGAGGCAGCTTCCGCTTGGCGGGGTGTTGTATCTTGCGGTTGCCATAGGCCTTGCCGCCTTTGGGATCTACAATCTGGTCGAAGCGCGATATCGAACCGTATCCACACCGAGCGTTTCCAAGGTGAAACGTGAACTGCCGCTGTCTCATAGCTAATAAGCTCTAAGGATTTCGACGCAAGTCCGGGCGAAGATGGTCTTTGGCCTTTGCCTGCTGCATGACCTGGAAATTGATGTCCGCGACCTGGCGCCTTTAAGTCGCGAACTTGAAAGGCCACATAAGTCTGCATCTCCTCTAAACCTGAGCTACTGGTTCCTACCTGTAGCCCGTCATCTCAAGGTAGCCTACGCCGGTGGTAGAGCCTTCGAACGAAATAGGGCCCTCCCAGTACGGGGTGGACGTTGCCATCCACGACTGATCGTTTAACGGTCGCGTTTGGATATCCAGCGATTTTGAGGGGATCTCTATTCGCCATGACACCGGAAGCTGCCTCCCATCGACCGTCGCGGTACGCACTGGCGTGAGATGAACCTGGTCTTTTGTTAGCCGCAGTGTTTGTCCATCGGGAGAGATCCAGTTCGCTGAAATAAACCCATCCTTGTCGTCACGGAGACGAAACGCCATCAGCTTCTCTCCGCTGGCCAAGTGCAGCGAAAACCAATCCCACCCCGTTTGGTTCGAAGCCAAGGGTTGAGAAGACCATTCCCTGTCGAGCCAAGCGTTACCGCTGACCGTGATGCGCCTCCCCGATGCCTCAATAGTTCCGGAGACCTGATAGAACGGCTGGGAGTAGTAGTAGCTCGCCTGCCCGCTTGCCGACTTAATAGAAAAGCCTTTATCACCCTGGAGAACGAGTGGGCTTTTGGCCGTAAGGTCCAGAGCGTAACTAAAGTCCTGCCCAGGGGCTTTTAGGGAGAGATTTGCCAAAGCATCGGAGCTGGAATTGTCAGCAGCTGACATTGTCCAGTCGTCTATCCAGGCGCGGAAAGGCGCGGCCGTCACGCCCGCCTGACCAACGCCGCCACGGCCTAACCGCTCTGCAACGTATTGGTGGTCGGACGTCGTTATGGCCGCATGTCCGATCCAGATCTGAGGATCAGCGAAGCCAGCCTTACTTTCCGGGGCAAGCGCTGATCGGAAAAGCGTCCACTGTGCTCCATATTGCGTGCCGTCTTGCCCCTTGAGATTGGCGGTCACGTACCACCATTCGATGCGATAGTCCGGGTGCGCTCCATGGTCTCTTGGAAACGATAATTCGGAGCCGCGCTGAGGAATCGCAAAGCCTTGGGCGTCCGATCCCAATCCGGCAAACCCTTGCCCCAGCGTATTTCCCGCTGAACCCATCATGGCGGCGCCCAGCAATGTTAAAGCAACGGCTCTACCGTTCATTGGCAAAAATCCTAAGCAGATCGGCCGGATTGATCGTTGCAAGGCGACGCACCGGAAGAAGTACCGAAGCGAGAGCCGCGAGAAGAGCGATAGCACCGAGCAATAGCCAGTCCACGGGGAACACTTGCATGGGTAGTCGCCATCCGAATGCCTCAACGTTGACACGGGCTAGCAGCACCCATGCCAACACAAGGCCCAAGGGTATCGCCGTGACGAACGTGGCTAGCCAAAGCGCCAGCGTTCGGGCGACCTCATACAGTGCCAGATCACGCCGACGCACCCCCATCGCCCAAACAGGCGCCAGTTGGGGAAGCCGAATTCCCGAGAGCGTCAAGAGACTGGAAAACATGGCGAAACCGGCTACAGCCAAGGTGAGCACGTTAAGGGCTCCCGTAACCTTGAACGTCTGATCGAAAATCGCTCGCGATTGCCTCTTGAGCGAGGTTTGATCCACGACGGCGGTTTCCGGGAGACCAAAATCCTCGATTAGCTGTCGCTTCAGCTCCGTCGACCGTTCAGCCGGAACACGTACGCCGTATCGAAGCTTGGCTACCTGAGGGTAATGGGCGACCAAGGTGTCGATCCCGATGATAACCTGCCCATTTGGGTTTCCGTAATCAGAGTAGACTCCTACCACCTTAGCATTCCAGCCCCCAGGCATGGCTACGAGCTCTCCCATTCGTGCTACCCCGCGCCGCCACATCTGCTCGTTGATCAGAGCACCCTCACCTTTGGCGATCTTATCCCAAACCTCATTCTGGGACGCGATCAGGGGCCAATGGTCGCGGTAGGTCGGGTCGTCCGCAACGCCAAAGACCTGGACCTCCTCGCCGGTAACGTCGCCATCCACGCTCCAGATTGGAAGGACCGATGTGGAGTGTGATGGAAGCCAGGCCCGTAACCTCGCCGCCTCGGCTTCGTCTTTGGCCGTAACGTATAGTTCAGCGGCCAAACGTTGATCGAGCCATCCGATGAATGTCAGCCTGAAACTGGAAACCATCGTGCCGACGCCGATATTCGCCGATAGCGCCAGTAGCAATGCCATCAACGCGAGTGAAAGCCCCGGAAGCTGAAGGCGGGTGTCCGCCCAAAACCATTCGACAAGTGCGTTATGCGACGTACGTTGCATGGCGGCGAGAAAGGTTGCCAACACGGCCGGAAGCATGAGGGCCGCGCCCAAAAGCAAGCATGCGAGCACCGCGAAGCCTGCCACTAATCCGGACGCGGCTATCGCCAAAACACCTGCAAGGAGTAGAAGCACCCCTCCCAGCGCCGCCTGGATTAGCAATCCTTGCATAGACTCTCGCGCCCATGCTCGTGGTTGCGCGGCCGCAAGGATGGAAAGTTTCCAGACCCGATAGAGGCTTTGAGCGGACGAAATTGCTGTCCCGGCAAGCGCCATCGCTAGCCCTGCGAGCCACCAGTCTGGGCGTATGGAAAGTGACCCGGAGACGTTCGCGCCGTAAAGTCCGCGAAGGGTTGCGGCGACCCCCGGCATGAGGATCGACGCAATCAGGTATCCAAGCACGACCCCGATGACGCCGGATGCGACAGCAAGTATCGAAAGCTCAACAACGAGCATCGCAGTAAGCTGCCGGAGGGAAATGCCAAGGGATCGCAGCGTTCGAAACGTGCTGCGACGTTGTTCGAAGGTAAGCCCGGTAGCGGAGTAAACGATGAAGAGGCCAACGATGAAGGAAAGAAAGCCGAAAGCAGTCAGGTTAAGGTGGAAGCTGTCAGTTAATTGCGCGACGTCGGGCTGCTCAACCGGTTGCCGGATCAAGAGCCCAGATGAAATCTGTTTGACGGCGATGGCGCTGATTTCCTGGTCGGAAGCGACTGTCAAACGATCAATCCTGCCATGCTTGTCAAGCAACCGATCAGCGACCGAGATGTCCACGAATGCCGCGCCTTCGGGAACGTTTTCGTCGATCCGAAAGCTCATGTCCGTATTGCCGCGCAGCCGTTCCGCCGTTTCGCTGGACAACACCAGCTCTCCAACAGGAGAGATGAAGCCGGTGAGATCGCGTCCGCTCGTCACCCTCAGCACATAACCCTCTTCTGGCATCGTTAAAGGATCTATGCCGATTAACCGGATGCGGATCGTGCCAAGGCGCAGGTTCCCTTCGATAACCGGCGAGACATTGAAGCCGAAGCGTCGAAGCCTCCCATAGATCTCGTAGGGAATCCCGGTGCCGTCCTTAGCCACAATTTGAGCAAGGGACCCTTGCTCCAGAACAGATGCGGCGCGAGCATAGCTGGCCCTCGCCTCAGAATTGATTGCTTGCACACCAGACCAAAGCGCTGTCGCAAGCGCGATCCCCAGCACTAAAGTGAGCAGCTGCAGAGGTTTGCGGCGCCAGTGCGATAAAAGCGCGGAAAACGCGACCCAGCTCATTAAGCGATCTTTCCACCACGAAGATGCACAGTGCGGTCCAGCCGAGCCGCGAGCCGCGTCGAGTGGGTAACAAGAAGCAATGCCGACCCTGCGCTGCTCGCCAGGTCAAGCATCAGGTCCAGGACGGCGTCACCTGTCTGCTCGTCGAGATTTCCTGTCGGTTCATCAGCAAGAATGAGCTTCGGTCTTGCCGCCAGAGTGCGGCCTATGGCGACACGCTGTTGCTGGCCTCCTGATAGCTGCTCGGGATAACGGGTTGCGTACCGCTGCAAACCCAACGCCTCGATCAAAGTCTTTTCCCAAGCACCGTCGTGGCGCTGAGCCAACTTGGCATGAAAAGAGATGTTTGCCGAGACGGTCAAGGAGGGGATCAGGTTGAACTGTTGAAAAATAAGCCCGACCTTGGTCCGTCGATACTGGGCTCGCTCGCTCTCGGAGTATTTGCTGAGATCATCGCCATCCATGACGATGGCCCCACAGTCTGCACGATCGAGGCCTCCTGCTAAGTGAAGAAGTGTGCTTTTCCCGCTACCGGATTCACCAGTAAGAGCGACGGTCTCACCTGAAGCCACACCAAAGTCGATCCCTTTCAAAATTTCGATTGTACCTTCCGCTGTCGGGTACGATTTTCGAACATTGTTGAGGGTAAGGATCATTATTTGCTCAGGTCACTTCCGAGAACTATCCGATCTAAATGCACTATGCGGGAAGGCGCCCGTCTACAAGATCAGAGTTGCTTATTGCAGAGGCCCCAGGCCTGGGGCTATTCGCGAGGACCCTCGGTACCAACTACCAGCCACAGCCATGCGCAGGAGGTGGCTCCGCGTATTGCGGTATTGGACAACAACCCTAGCTTCATTGGGTTCCATCACCCAATCGAAAAGCCGTGGCGACTGCGAATGTCCCTAGAATTTAGTCCAAGGCGTAAGATCACAAAGTAAAGCCCATGACGTGGAAGGCATAACAATAGGCCTCCAGTTGAAAGGAGTCAGCAGAGCGAGCGAGATCCTCGGGTTCACCAGTACGTTCGCGCTCATGGCTAGCCATCAAAAGAGGTCCCTCACGTCCCCCGGAAAAGTTCGCGTGCTCTTTCATTGGCTCCTGATTCTATCGAGAGAAACCCATCCCGAAGCTTTTCTGAATTGAGGGTCATAGAGCCGGTGAGCTAGACTGCGGAGTGAAACGGTCGGTATAGCGGACAGTTTGCCAAGTAGCCGTCACCGACATAACAATACTTTGGATAACCGATATTGCTGATTGCCTAAATTAGGATGCGCTATCACTTTGTGGTGCCACAGAACTCGGAGGAATGGGACTTGCTCAATCGCGTGCTATCAATCGTCACGGTAATCACCCCGTTGCTCGCCGCCACGCTCGCCCTGGCCCAAAATCTCCCGCCAGCCGTTGAGCTTCAGCCTGGCGTTTCGGCCAAGATCCTCGATTTGAAACGCGTCCCTGGTCAGCAGATCGTGCAGCTGGATTATGAGATCAGCAACACCGGAGACGCCCCTGTGAACCTGGCGGAGATCGGCATCGGGCGTGCAAGCTACGGTCTTAATGACATCACCTTGTATGACTTTCCCAACAAAATCAGTTTCAAGATAGGCGTCGCGAGCGAGTGCCTTTGCACACAGCCGCCAGAAGCGCCACTAAAGCCAGGTGAAACATTCAAGGCATGGGCATGGTTCGCACCGCCTGAAAGCAACCCGGGTCCGTTTGCCGTTCGCTTCGGATCAACGCTTCCCGTGATGGACGTTCCTGTTCAATGATAACCAGGCTAGCAATTCGAACACTCTCTTTGTTAGTGGTCACAATAGGCACAACGCAAGCACAAGAAGCCCCTACCGTGGCGCCGCCGAATTTTACGGCCCGCTCGCCTAGCGTGGGCTTCGTGTCACCCTCGATCGGCTATTCGTCACCCCGCATCGAATTTCGGTCACCACCAATGACGCAAGAAGAGCTAGCATTGGGACCAAGGCCCAAGGCGCCTCCCTCGCCGATCGTCAAGGGCTTAGAGGTGACCGAGGTAGGAGGCGGCGTTCGATACACGCTCTCGGCGGACATCCTCTTCGACTTCGACAAGGCGACACTGCGTCCGAAGGCTACCCAAGCCCTTCAAGCGATGTCCAATGATGTCCGTCAGCGTTTCAAGGAAGCAAGCTTCGTTGTTGACGGATACACGGACAGCAAGGGAAGCGACGCCTATAACCTCAAGCTGTCACTCCGAAGAGCGGCGGCCGTCAAGGACTACCTCGCGACGGCGGCGAATTTCAATCCATCGACTGTCGCAATCGAAGGACGCGGTGAGGCCAACCCAGTTGCCCCCAACGAGACCCCTGACGGGCAAGATGATCCCGACGGCCGTCAGAAAAACCGACGCGTCGAAATCTTGGTCAGGCCCACCGACTAGAACGATAAGTGCGAAGGCCGCCTGGTGCCGTGCAAACAACATTCAGAGCTCTTCCCAAAGCTTCAGTTATTCCCCATTCCAGGCGCTGCCACCTTCGCGTGCTGCGCGGCGAGAACAGATACGGGAGTGACATCTAAAATTTTCCTTGCCCTTGCGCGGGTGTTCTTCAATCGCCTAGACGAAGAACACGCCGCCAGGGCCCCGCCATTTGACTGGAAGCCAAACTGATTTGCGGGATCTGTGGATCCTTCCTCAGATTATGGGAGGGAGCTTTGGGCCACGCGATATCTACCGCTCTTAGCCTGCCCCTTGGCGATCGATCGTCCAACAGTGTTGCAGGGTTGCACTATGCCAATCCATTAGCGACCGCTAACTTGAACGACTGGTGGGGGCCAACTGCGAGCGCTTCGGTGGGGTTGCGCTCGTCCAACGTGACGGTCGCTTGTTTTGCGTATCTGCGGCCGTCACGTTCTTGACTGCTGTGGTCGGCACTGCCTGCTACAGCAACGGTTTGAGGACATCCTGCCGCATCGCCGATAGGCCGAATCGTAGCAAAAATTCCCTCCGACGACACGGCAGCGCCGATGTCGGCTTCGAGCGTATGGCTGTCCTGCCAATCTCCAGCAATGTGGAACAAGCGAGAGTGCACGTCCGAGCCCTGGGAAGCGGAATATCGTTTCCGGAACTTCCATCGTGAATGACCTCGGGGAGGTTTAGAGCGGTCCTGCAGGTCGTTTGTCGACAGGGCCAAGGAACATCATACTGACAGCGAAGTTCATTGGACGAATTCTCGAGGAGTCCATGGATCCTATTTCTCTCGTCGGCTACGCCGCCTCTTCCTGCTCTGTCGTGAGCTTCATTCCACAAGCCTTAAAGGTCGCGCGCACCAAGGACACAGCGGCAATCTCGATCCGCATGTACTTTCTGACGGTAACCGGCTTCGCCCTCTGGACCGCGTTCGGCTCAATGAAAGGCGAGATTCCGATCATTCTCGCGAACAGCATCTGCTTCTGTCTTTCAGCCTTCATCCTCGCCGTGAAGCTACGAGGGCGTCGAAAATGAGCGATCAGTTGCAGATCAGCCATCACGAGGTCTTTCGTCGGCCTGGTCATTTTTCGGCGTGGCCGGCCAACTATGGTCTTTGGGCTTGGGATGAGGAAATCGTAGCCGTCTTCGCTGACGGAAAACTGGGCAGGCAAGGTGTACTCCACGCCCGTGATAAGAGTCACGAGTTCAAGCCAATGCAGGCGAGAAGCGTGGACGGCGGCGCCACATGGTCGCCCGAGACTTTTGCGGGCTTCGTGCCGGGAGGCAAGAGCCTTTCCGCCGACGAGCATCTCGCTGTACCGTTGCGCTCAGGCTCCAAGCTTCGTGGGCAAGACATTCCAGCTCTTTCTACCCCTGTCAATTTTCTGGATCCTGAAATCGCAGTGTTGGTCGCACGTACCGGCCTTGACGGTCGCGCCCATAGCTGGTTCTACCTCACGAGAAACCGCGGCCGGCGCTGGGAAGGACCATTTTTATTCAAGGGGCTCGACCTCAAAGGCCTGGCCTCGCGGACCGATATCGTCCCCCTATCAGACGACCACGCCCTCTTCATGATGACCGCAGCAAAGTCCGACGGCAACGAAGGTCGCTGCCTCTGCGTTGCGACAACCGATGGCGGGTTGACGTTTCATTGGAAGAGTTCCCTCCCGTTCGATGGAGACGGGTACGCCATCATGCCGTCGAGCCTGCGGCTTTGTGACGGTGCGATAGTTAGCGTTGTCCGACGCGGCCGGGGAATTGATCAACCGGGCTGGCTGGAGGCCTTCCGGTCTGAAGACAACGGTGCCACGTGGCATCCGTTAGGCATTCCAGTCGAGGATACCGGACCTGGCGGCAATCCCGGAAGCCTTGTTCGGTTGGGCCCGCAGCGCCTTGCTCTTGTCTACGGGTTCCGGGGCGACCGCCCTGGCATGCTTATGGTCACCAGTTCAGACGGCGGACGGAAATGGTCGGAGACGATCGACATCCGCAGGGACGCAGTGCTGCCGGACATAGGATATCCCCGTTCCGTCGTCCTCAACGACGGGCGTATCCTCTCTCTCTACTATTACAATTTCGGGAAGGAACGCTTCATCGCGGCGTCCACCATTTCGGGCGACGGTCATTAGTTCGGCCCTCGTGCCAACCCGATGTCGGCGTGGAGATCGCCCATGCCAATATCGCAGTCGTCTCGCCTCACCGGGTCGACCACAGTCCCAGGCCTCTCCTCCGCTAGTAGTCAACTGGATGACGGCATAACGAACTACAGACTGTCGAGGAAGAGCTTGTCCGTTGCAGCGAGAGGCAAGGTTTATGATCTAGTGGGGACGGCAGCGGCCGGGCGAAGCCCGACCGCTGCTTTGTTCACGCAAATGGGAAGACTCACCGGTTGGGCTCTCCGCCGCGCGAACCATCAATCGCCGTTTCATCGTCCACCGAATGTTCGAACTCGTCATTGGAAGGGTCACGGTCGTCGCTGAAAGTTGTGATTTGAATGAGGACGGCCTTAGCGTAACCTACGGCTGCATCGCCATCGAGTGATCCGTCGGAAGCGAGCTTCACAGCCACCAGCTCGTCGCCTTCTCCACGGAACTCGACCGTGATCATCCCGTCATTCAAATTTCCGATATGGGTTTCGATAAGCTGCATCTGACTACCTCTGTTGTGATCGGAGAAAACTTATTTGCCGCTGAAGAGGTTCCCGTGCGGAAGTAGACAGACATGCGGTCAGTTGCCAATAGTGCGACTAAAGCTTTGCGCCGGTACGGCGGATGTCGATCACACTAAGGCTGTGCCGACTCGGTCACAGGGTGCGCTCAGAGACTGCCCCGTTCTAATGATGGCACCGTCTCGGTGGGTGGGCTCTGTTTATCAGGCGACCCTGCTCGGTCATCCAGATTTGGCGTTGATGGACCTCTACGTGCCTTCATTGGGGCGGGCCTCTGTCCGAAGGTGAAACTCGGGCCGCTTTGCGTAATGAACGGTACCAGCGCAGCCCAGTGCGAACAGGGGTAAACCTTCGAACATTCTGCGGAACAAGGATCAAGGTGCCGAAGTTTCTAGACGGGACCATGAAGGTCTCAAACAGAGGAGAAAACACCATGGCAAATCAAGGCGGATCGCACGAGCAGCACGCGAAGGCTGGTCAGAGTAAGTCGGGCTCCAAGCAGGCTTCCCCTGGCAAGTCTTCGACCGCGAAGTCGGCGTCGCCCGACACCGGCAGCACGTCCTCCGGTAAGCAGGGCGGCTCGCATGAGCAGCACGTGAAAGCGGGCCAGCAGAGCCATAAGAACAGCCATTGACGTTTTGAGGCCCGCGCTTGTGGCGCGGGCCACCACGCCGGCGTTCTTGTGGTGCGGCGAGATGGCCGTCCCGCAGTCGGAGAAGAAGCCGACCCCGTCGTCGTTTTCCGGCTAGGTAGAACCGGCGATTTCGACTAGAGATCTATCATGAACGTGTTCCTCGATTTCGAAGCTTCCTCGCTTGGCAAGCACAGCTACCCGATCGAAATCGCATGGGTGTTCGAGGACGGCCGGTCACGGTCCCTCCTGATCGCCCCGGCGCCGAACTGGACGGATTGGTCGGCAGAGGCCGAAGGCATCCACGGCATCTCCCGAACGGCGCTAGCCAATGAAGGCGTTCCGGTTACCCTTGTCGTCCAAGAGATGATGGCGACGCTCGCAAATCATGATCTCTACGCGAGCTCACCGTCGTGGGATGGGAAGTGGCTCAGCGTCCTCCTTCGCGCTGGTGGCGTTGCGAGACACGCGCTTCGCGTTCGCAAGTCGGACGATCTCTTCGTTGAATTTGCTTCGAAGCGGCTTCACGACAGCCAAATGCGGGGCGTCGACCCTGCTGCGCTCGTCTCCGAAGTTATCGCCGGCTCAGAGCCCGCTAGGCCTGCCCATCGCGCGCTCCCGGACGCCGCCCTAGAACTCAAGAGATTGCACATGGTGCAAGAGGCTGTCGAGAGCTTAGTCGCCGCGCCGTCGCCTACCCAAATCGCCGAAGGGTGAACCAACCGACTCCGGCTTTGAGACTGGTCGGCGAATTCTAAGAACCGACGGCGAAACCGATCTCTTTGAGATGAAAGGAGGCAACATCCTCGATCCGCCTTTCCGCGATGACAAGCTGGGCGTCGCTCATTCCCGCTTCGTACGCTGGCATATCCCCGACCCGCTACATGTGGTGCGCAACATGGCATGCGCGTTGTGACCGGGAGGACGCGTCATCCGTGCGACGACGACTACGACGGACTACTGTTCTTGCCCGAGCCACCGGGGTTTTCACCGGTCTGGCATGCGTACCAGCGAACCTATGATAGGCATGGGAAACAATCCCGTCGTCGGTCGTCGCCTCGCGCAGTTGCTTCATCAAGCTGGCTTAGTTCCTCGCCGCAACACATTCGTCTTCTTCGGCGGCTGCTGCGCAGGCGATCGCGATTTCGAAGACCTAGTCCGGAACACAGCAAGTATCGTCGACGAAGCGATCAACGACATCATCGCAACCGGGCTTTCGCGAGACGCCGTCACAGCAGCGCGCGACGCTTTGATCGCATGGAGGCGCCGGATTCGGCGGTCTGGCGGGCGCTGAACGTCACTGACCTGCCGGTGTTGCGATGGGTTCGGTACCAGTGGCGAGGGTCTTCAAATCATCGTCCAGATCGTCGGCCTATGGCAAGCCGAGTCAATCATCCCGTTGCTCGCTGCTGGAGAGCATCAGCTCGACGCGCGGCCTTTGTCCTCAACTCTGAATGTTTCCATTGATGCGACACGGCCTTTTCGAAATGGGCGCCGTGCCGCTCTGCCATAAAGTCTATCAGACGCCGCATCTTCGCTACCCGCTCGCCTCAATCACGCTGGTGATTACCGCCGAACGGAGGGACGCGGCCGCAATTTACCGGAACTCTGGATGGGCCGCGTTCTTGTCGACGTTTGGCCTTGGAAGTCGGCTTCGGGCATTGAAAAGGAATTGCGAAGCAAACCCGCGTCTCGCAACGGCATCAGAGAACGAGAAATCCCCTCTAGGACTACTGCTCTAGGGACAAGCCTGTCATCCTGCCAAGTGAGATGCCGCCAGCCTGTAAGCGCTTCACTGGGCAATCCAGGCAAAGCGCCATTCGTCGGGTTGACCTAGCGCGTAATTATATCTGGCCGTACCGGTCAAATCTTGTCTGGCCTTCATCTCGTCCATCAGCCAGGCTGCAGATGGAATTCCCGGCAGCTGACAACGATGCACCGCTCCTGCCACTTCATCAAGGGTTCCCACCCCGATGTTGGGAATGGCTCCAGGCCTCATCAGGGTCCAACTGTACTGTTTCATGCAAGCTCCACCATGACCTGTTACATAGCGCGCCCTCCACACTTTGGGGGGCTCGGCCGCGCGGCCACGTGCACACGACCGAATACAAAAATGCACTTGGCCGTGTTCTGGTTCCTGCGCGGCTACACTGAAGTCCAGCACATTAAGCGTGTTGCCATGTCTTCGGCTTGATGGTTCAGTCGGCACGGCTGAAACAGGCATCAGCCTTCTGGACCCATCCAGCTCTTGGCCCGCCCGACGTTCTCCGGCGGGCCTTTTGCTAGATTGGCGAATCTCAACAGAGCATTGACGTCATCGTTTGACGGGACGCCCAAGACTTTGCACAGGCCCACGCTTGTACGATCTCCACACGTGCGGCTGGAAGGAATAGGCATGATCGTCGGTAACTACGGCCGCGCGAGGTTCACCCGCGAGGCCGTGGTAGATCAAAGCAAGCCAACAGCGCCCGGGGTAAACGACAACGCTTCTGATTAAGCACGGGCCGCGGGGCCTCGAGCCTTGGCCGCAATATGCGTTGCGCGGTCACGATGAGGCAGTTCCTTGAGACTTAGCGGGGGTTGATCACCTGCCATGTCGCTCGGTTGCCGCCACCATCTAGGTGGCAGCCGAAACCCTAAACGAGATCGCTACCACAGGAAGTGCGTGTCTGCATTCCAGCCTTCGTGTCGGCTCATACGGGCAACGTGTCGCCACATCGATACCGTCGTTTCGATGCACGGCTTTCGAACACCGTGCATCTCCTCGACCACAGGGCCAAATCCTCATCTTTTTAAACCGCAGTCCGGCATCCCATTGGGGAAAGGTCCGTACTTCCGGTGTGGTGCACGGAACTAAGAATTCCGCAAATCGAGTTCTATTAGTGCTGACTGAACCTCATCGATTAAGACCGGTTCTGGCGTTCCCGGCAAGTGCCGAAGCGCCGGCTTCGAGTCGACCGCGTAAAGGTCGGACGCCCACGCAGCAAGGATCGTCCGTTTGTCATCGGTCGAGAGAGACGACGCCTCTACAACATCTGTCGGCCGTCTAAGATGCATCCCCCGCATCAACACAATCGGACCCATTGTTGCTGCATTGTCGATCAACTGCTGCAACACGATGTGCCTCATAATACTTGACCTCACTGCACGTGGGGATCGCGGTCGCTTCGCGCGCGAGACGCCACGACAGCAGATGTTTGAGGCGCAAGAAGTTCATGCTTCTGCGCGAATGCTACAAACAAACCACGCGCCGTCTCCGCTTCGATCTCGCCACGAAGCGCCGCCTGGCATGCTTTAAGGGCGACTGAATGCGCCGTGTCCCTGAACGAAGTGGGCCACTCAACAAGATGTCGGTAAGCATCCATGACGGTGCGAACTTCTGCAGGAAAGCCAAGGCCGACGAGAATGGTGACAGGTTTTCTGAACATATCGGGTTTCATCGTTCTCTCCTTTCCAACCCGGAATGTCGATGGGCGCCATCGCGATGGCGCCGCTGACCATTGAATGAACTAAAAGGTCACGCCGCCTTCTGCGCTTCGATCTGCGCCGGAGCAGTCGACGTCAACGCAGGCGTACTCTGGATTGAGATCTTCCTGGGCTTCAATGCTTCAGGGATCTCACGGACCAACTCAATCGAGAGAAGGCCGCTGTTCAAATCTGCTCCGTTCACCCGGACATGGTCGGCAAGCTCGAACCGGTGTTCAAACGGGCGTCCGGCGATGCCGCGATGCAGGTAGCCATCGGCCGGTGTCTCCTGCTTCTTACCGGTGACGGTCAGCAGATTGGACTGGAAAGTGATATCGAGATCGTCCTGTGCAAATCCAGCCACCGCAATCGAGATCGTATAGGTGTCGTCATTGTTCTTGACGATGTCATAAGGCGGCCAGTCATTGGTCGACCGGGCACGCTGGGCGTTCTCCAGAAGAGTGAAGATCCGGTCGAAACCTACGCTCGAGCGGTAGAGAGGTGCGTAGTCGTAAGATGTTGCCATAGCCATATCCTCCTTGAAGCAACATGGGTACGAGAGTGCCAAAAGCGGCGCTCCCGGCGAAGTCAGCCCTGTCTCAGCGGCTGGCAATAATCGATTTGGTTTTAGCGATTTTCCATTTCAAGATCGGCTGCGCATTTTTTTCGCCGATCGCAAGTTGCCCCATCGTCAGTGCACTGAGCGACTGAGAACGCGATGCGGGTACGCTGCTTTGAACTTTGAAATCATCGCGCAGGCTTGCTGCAGTACCCGTTCGGTCGCTTCGGGATTGTCGCGCGCAAGTTCGTCGGCGTTTATGCGGATCGCTTGCGCCATATTCGCCGACATCACAGCAAAACGGCCCTCACCGTAGACAAGTGCATCTTGCGAGGCAGTCTCGAGCCAGCGCGCGAAATCAACAATGATCTCCTCCCTCTCCGGGATGCTGGCACCTTTGATGACTTTAATGTTTTCTTCCATGTGGTCTCACTCCATACAGACGTGGAAAGCGACCGGACTGATCAAGCCCCGATCGCCGGGTGAGCTAGGAAGCGGAAATATCAAAATCAAGAGTTCAGTGAAGCTTGAACTCGCCTTCGACACGGCGCCATTCGTTCGGTCCAATCAGACGTCGGTGTGTATAGCGGACGGAGTGTAGCGGTCCGTCGAGGCTGTTGCGCCAGAAGTCCAGGAATTTGCGCATTTCTGGAAAGTCCGGTGCAAGATCGTAGTCCTGCCAAACGTAGGTTTGCAGGACGGATTCAAAATCGGGAATGCGGTAGAGGATGTGCGCGGTGGTGAGGCCGTAGCCGTTAAGCTGACGCTCGAAATCCGACGAGAATTGCATGCTTTATCTCCGTTTCATGACACTGCGAAGGTGACGTAAAATCATCCATCTATCAACGGTATTCTTGAACCATCAAAGGCGTTTATTGTTCCTTTCCAGCATGTTAGCAGCCAGCGACATCGAGTGCTAATTTTTTCTCCCGCCCCTCTTGAAATCACAAAATCTCGAAAATAAATTTTGAACGCGAACGCTCAGATGAGGTTCGCCCCGTCCGGATTGGTCACCCGGTCCGGCAGGGGATTTTGCGTCATCTTTTTTGTCCAATGGAGGAAAACATGTCGTTCCGACCGCTTCATGATCGCATTCTTGTCCGTCGGGTTGAATCCGAAGAAAAGACCAAGGGCGGGATCATCATCCCTGACACTGCCAAGGAAAAGCCGCAGGAAGGCGAAGTTGTCGCCGCTGGCCCTGGTGCACGCAACGAGACTGGCCAGATTCAGGCGCTCGACGTCAAGGCTGGCGACCGCATTCTGTTCGGCAAATGGTCCGGCACCGAAATCAAGATCAACGGCGAAGATCTGCTGATCATGAAGGAAAGCGACGTCCTGGGCATTATAGAAGCTCAGGCCGAGCAGAAGCGGGCCGCGTAATCACGCATTACCGCCCATCAGTCAAAAAGCTGCCTATTGAAGGAGTGAACAAATGGCTGCGAAAGAAGTCAAATTCAACACCGATGCACGCGAACGCATGCTGCGTGGGGTCGATGTCCTTGCCAACGCCGTGAAGGTCACGCTTGGCCCAAAAGGCCGCAACGTTGTCATCGACAAGTCCTACGGCGCGCCGCGCATTACCAAGGACGGTGTTTCGGTCGCCAAGGAAATTGAACTAGAAGACAAGTTCGAGAACATGGGCGCCCAGATGCTGCGCGAGGTGGCATCGAAGACCAACGATCTCGCCGGCGACGGTACCACCACCGCAACTGTCCTCGCCCAGGCGATCGTCAAGGAAGGCGCCAAGGCCGTCGCCTCCGGTCTGAACCCGATGGACCTTAAGCGCGGCATCGA
>NZ_JBFTMO010000025.1:0-51999 GCF_056396985.1 Rhizobium sp. 05N430
ACCGCCAAACCGCCAACCAAGACCAGAAGGTTGGTATCGAGATCGTCCGCAGGGCGATCGAGGCCCCCGTTCGCCAGATCGCCGAAAACGCTGGTGCCGAAGGCTCCGTCATCGTCGGCAAGCTGCGTGAAAAGACCGACTTCTCCTTCGGCTGGAACGCCCAGACGGGCGAATACGGCGATCTTTATACACAGGGCGTCATCGATCCGGCCAAGGTCGTGCGGACCGCACTCCAGGATGCGGCCTCGGTCGCCGGCCTTCTGGTGACGACCGAGGCGATGATCGCCGAGAAGCCCAAGAAGGATGCCGCGCCGGCGATCCCGGCTGGGGCAGGCATGGATTTCTAAACAATCGGGCCAGGCTCGCCCCACTCGCTGGGGCGAGCCAATCGCGGAGTGGTTATGAGCTTGCCATCGAAAGAAGACGCGCGTCTGTGCGCGAGTATTGTCAGGGAGATCGCACGGGCCAAAGGAATAACGGGTGACCCGACCTCCGTCGGAGCGCTGACGGTAGCAGTCGCCAGACTCTTCAATAAGGGTCTGCGGGACCGCGAAACTCTTCTGTCAGAGGCAATGACAACCGTCGATGAGCTGATGTCTGATAAGGAACGTGACTCGCTTTCCGGCGTGCTGCGACACATGAACCGAGGTGCCATCGATCGTCTATCGAGCCAGACGATGAGTGAGGACAACCAGCAATAACAGCCAAGCCGGCCACTTAGCACTGCTTCATCCGGTGAACATCATCCCCGTAAGACGTCTCGACGACGTATGCGTCTGCCGCCTTACTCTCTGATGAACATAACCGTGGATAAGGGCGGCAAGTCCGCCTCTATAGAAAACGATCGACCATGCGCGGCATTGGTTTGGGACTGAGCGTCTGAAGTTGCCATGCCGGAGCCACCATATACTGTATCATCGGTGCTGAGGATTCGGCGCCAAAGGCCGTCCAACGGCACGCCTATCCGGTAACGGTGCCGTGGTACCGGCGTAAAGTTTGATACGATGAGGCAGACGGCCTTTTGCTTTTCGTCGTACCGGATCATCGCCAGCACAGAATGTTCAGCATCGTCAGCGACAGCCCACTCGAATCCATCCGAATTTAGGTCTCCGTATTGTAGGGGTGGAAAATAAGAGTACACTCGGTTCAAATCCCTGACCAATCGCTGGAGCCCGCCATGGCGAGGCTCGTCGAGCAGATCCCACTCGACTGAAGTGTCGTGGTTCCACTCGCTCCGCTGTCCGATGTCGCACCCCATGAACAAAAGCTTTTTGCCTGGATGGCCCCACATGAAACCGTAAAGCGCTCTTAGGTTTGCAAGCTTCTGCCAGTCGTCGCCCGGCATCTTCGTCAGCAAGGAACCCTTACCGTGCACCACCTCGTCATGGGAAAACGGTAAGACAAACCTTTCCGTGTAGGCGTAGATCATCCCGAATGTCATAGAGCTGTGATGGTATTTGCGATAGACGGGATCATCCGACATGTAGTTGAGGGTGTCATGCATCCAGCCCATGTTCCACTTCATATCAAAGCCTAGGCCGCCATCTTCGGGCGACGCCGTCACCTTTGGGAACGCCGTTGATTCTTCGGCGATCATCAAGACGTTCGGGTGGCGTTCATGCACGACGCTATTAAGATGCTTGAAAAATTCGATGGCTTCCAGGTTCTCGCGGCCCCCATACCGGTTGGGTATCCATTCCCCTTCTGGCCGGCTATAGTCTCGGTAAAGCATCGAGGCCACGGCGTCGACACGAAGTCCGTCAACATGATACCTGTCCAACCACTCCAAAGCGCTGGCGATCAGGAAGCCTTTCACCTCGGCCCGGCCCAAGTTGTAGATCAGTGTATTCCAGTCGCGGTGATACCCTTCTCGCGGGTCCTCGTGCTCGTACAAAGCCGTTCCGTCGAACCGAGCGAGGCCCCAGACGTCACTGGGGAAGTGAGCTGGAACCCAGTCCAGAATGACGCCGATATCACTATCGTGGCAGCGGTCTACGAAATATCCGAAGTCCTCTGGCGTGCCATACCGTCCTGTCGGCGCAAACAGCCCTAAAGGCTGATATCCCCATGAACCGCCGAACGGATATTCCATGATCGGCAAGAGCTCGACATGGGTGAACCCCATTTCTTTGACGTACGGTATCAGCCGCTGCGAGAGCTCGAACCAGTCGAGTGACCTGCCCCCGTCGGTCATTTCCCGTAGCCACGATCCAGCATGGACCTCGTAAATCGATATCGCACGATCCAAAACGTTTGTGCTTGCGCGTTTCTCCATCCACCGAGCGTCGCGCCACCTGACGGGTTCAGGGGACGCAACGACGGAAGCCGTAGACGGCGCGGCTTCAGCAGCTCGTGCGACTGGATCGGCCTTCTGCGCGAGCACGCTCCCCTGACCATCCAAAATCTCGAACTTGTAGCGCTCTCCAACCGTCAGATCCGGAATAAAGATCTCCCACACGCCAGCCTCGCGCCTCAGGCGCATAGGATGTCGTCGACCGTCCCAGGTGTTGAAGTCACCAACAACCGACACCCGACGGGCATTCGGCGCCCAGACGGCAAAACGGACACCCTCAACGTCTTCGACCCAAATCGGATTCGCGCCGAGCGCCGATGCAAGTTGATAGTGCGTTCCCTGGGAAATCAGATGAAGGTCGAGTTCGCCGAGCAGCGGAGCAAACCGATAGGGATCGTCGGTTTCCTGCGCGCCACCTGGCCAGAGGATTTTCAGCCGGTACTTTGCGCCGCTTTCGACCGAAGCTTCGAAGACTCCAGCCGGGTGCACTCGCGCCGATACCGCGAGAACCGTGCCGCTGAGGCTGTCAAGCAACTCGACGCCGAGCGACCCTGGAAAAAACGTGCGGACCTTCGTCTCGCCGTCGGCTGTTTTATGCGGACCGAGAACGCCGAAAGGGTCCCCGTGCCGGCCCTCGACGATCGCAACCAGTTCATCGGGATCAAGATCCGATGTCATCGCTACTGCTTGCTGTGTCATGCAGGCTCTCCTTGGAGCCGCGACACAATTTCGCCGAAACCAAACAGAGGTATCGGAAGCCACTTCGGCCGGTTGCGGGCCTCGTAGGCGATTTCGTAAGCGGCCTTCTCCAAGAGAAAGATGTCGAGGAGTTCTTGTACCGTCTGGGGATCACTTGGCAGGTTCGACGATCCAGCCAAGGCATGAGTGTAATTTTCAAGAAAAAGTCGTTTGGCGGAAGTGCCGAACCGGACGATAAGTTGGCGCCGGCGTTCATCGTGATGGTCGGAAACAGCGTCGTTCTCGAGCGTCGCGGTTGCCACCAGGTAGTCTAGCGAGCGTAGTAGTCCCGCTGCGTCCCGCAGGGGGCTCGTCTTGGCACGACGCTCCGCGAGATTGCGCGCAGGTTCGCCTTCGAAGTCGATGATGACGGCGTCGCCTTCGGTCACCAAAATCTGACCCAGATGGAAATCGCCATGGGCGCGCGTAAGAAGCGTCGTCGCAGATTTTTCAGATCGCCGAGCCGCGAGATCTAGGATCTGGTCCCTCTCAGCTAGCAGCGACCGAACGGCATCTTCGAGCGGGCCCTCAATAGTATCAGCGATCTCCTGCAGCTTCGAGAATGCATACGCGATTTCTCCGGTGACCGATCTTTTGATCGTGTCGACGTCCGCCAATCCAGCCCGGCGGGGCGCGAAAGACGGATCTTCGGTCGGCTTGGCTAGCAGCACATGCAGCTCCCCGAGGCGCTGGCCGATCATGGCCACAAAACTGAGAAGTGGCCTTAATTGATCGTCGGCAGCGTCCAACTCGGCTTCGGTGGTCGCAACCTCGTCGGCAACGCGACGCAGATTGGCGAGCATCCAGTTCCACGCGTCTCCCTGGTTGYGGATAGCGCCTTGCACGACGATAAGTGTTGAGCGGCGCCCTTCTCCGTCGGTGCGAGCGACCTCGCCAAGAAGGGGTGCAGTGTGTTCATATCCCTGCAGGGTTAGATGGCGCGTCATCTCTACTTCGGGATGGATGCCTTCAAAGACGTGCCTAATGAGTTTTATCATTGCGACGTCGCCAACGATGAGAGAACTATTAGACTGCTCGGCTGATAACCACCTGATTTCCATCTCGTCGTTGATATCCAGGCGGTCAAGGAAGTCGGTTCCAATATACTCTATGGTCCCGGACCGACCGGTGATCTTAGATCGATTTTTCAGACCCTCGATGATCCCCCGCGCCATGGGCTCGACGGTAAATCCATCCGTCAAGAAACCGACACGCCGCCCTTGCCGAATTCTCGCGAGGGCCAGTTGTTGCCCGAGGATGTTGGGCGTGGTGTCATCCCATTCGATCGCGAGCGGAAGCTGATAGCTTTCGACGTGATCGGGCAAGACTGCCTCGACTTCACCGAGCACGACGCCGTCGGCGAAGGGTATGGAGCTCGCCGAAATCAGTCTCGCCGACTGAAGCGGCTGGTCCTTTGCGCCGAACCATCGCCGTCTCGCCAGGTACGCCGGAAGAATGTCGCCGGCCAGCACGGCTTGATGTGGAGTTTCATCGAAAAGTTCGGTGAGGCTGCGCCGGATCACAACCGTATGAAAATCTGGAAGTTGCTCCGGCGGAGCGGTGCGCCATGCGGGACCGTCCGATTGAGCGTTGAGTTGAAACCAGAAGAATCCGTAGGGTGGCAGCGTCAGAAGATAGGTGAGCTGCCCGATCGGCGGAAAAGGCGACATACCCGTAAGCTCGACAGGCACTCGACCCTCGTAAGCCGAGAGGTCAAGTTCGACGGCTTGAGGGACTCGCGACAGGTTGGCCACGCACAGTATCACCTCGTCGTCATGCTCGCGGATATAGGCCAGAATGCGCCGGTTCTCCGGTGTCAGAAATCGGAGCGATCCTCTGCCGAAAGCGGGATGGCGACTGCGCAAGGCCAGCATTCGGCGCGTCCAGTTCAACAACGAGTGCGCGTCTGAAGTCTGGGATTCGACGTTGAGGGCCTCATAGCCATATTGCGCGTCCGAAACGGGCGGAAGCACCAAGCGCGCAGGATTGGCTTTAGAAAACCCGCCGTTACGATCGGGGGACCACTGCATCGGTGTGCGAACGCCGTCGCGATCTCCGAGATAGATGTTGTCGCCCATTCCGATCTCGTCGCCATAGTACAGCACAGGTGTGCCACGCATCGATAGAAGAAGTGCGTTCATCAGCTCGATCCGCCTACGGTCGCGCTCCATGAGCGGTGCGAGACGGCGCCGGATGCCGAGATTGATACGCGCCCGCTTGTCGGACGCATACGTGTCCCAGAGGTAGTCGCGTTCCGCATCGGTCACCATCTCCAGCGTCAGCTCGTCGTGATTTCGCAGAAAGATCGCCCACTGGCATGTATCAGGAATGTCCGGGGTCTGCCGCATAATGTCTGTGATCGGAAAGCGATCCTCCTTTGCAATTGCCATATACATCCGCGGCATGAGGGGGAAATGAAACGCCATGTGGCACTCGTCTCCATCCCCGAAATATTCGCGGGTATCCTCCGGCCACTGGTTGGCCTCGGCAAGCAGCATGACGCCAGGATGGGTTTCGTCGAGCGCCGCTCGGATCCGCTTCAGGATTGCATGCGTTTCCGGCAGGTTCTCGTTATTCGTCCCTTCACGTTCAACCAGGTAAGGGATTGCGTCCAGACGAAAACCATCGATTCCCGTCTCCAGCCAAAAGCGCATCACAGACAGCAGTTCTTTCATTACGAGTGGATTGTCGAAATTAAGATCGGGCTGGTGCGAGTAGAAGCGATGCCAGTAGTATGCCCCAGCGGTCTGATCCCAAGTCCAATTGGATTTCTCGGTGTCTATGAATATGATGCGGGTCTCGGGGAATTTACGGTCGTTGTCAGACCAGACATAGAAGTCGCGTTCGGGGCTCCCCGGAGCAGACTGCCTCGCCCGTTGAAACCAGGGGTGCTGGTCGGAGGTATGGTTGATGACCAGCTCCATAATCACCCGGATGTTCCGATCGTGGGCGGCTGCAACGAATTTGCGGAAGTCGTCAATCGTGCCGTAATCGGGACTGACGCTGCCATAGTCTGCGATGTCGTAACCGTCGTCGCGCCGCGGTGAAGGAAAGAAGGGCAGCAGCCAGATGGCATTGGCGCCAAGCGCCGCAATGTGATCGAGCTTTTCGAAGAGTCCTTCGAAATCCCCTATCCCATCGCCGTTGGCGTCGTAGAACGACTTAATGTGCAACTGATAAATGATGGCATCCTTGTACCACAGCGTGGAGTCCGCAGTCTCGGTCCGGTTCTCGCTTGTCGACACGGCGTCCATTTCAAATCTCTCCTGTTCTGACGCGCCAGATTGCGAACGGCAAATGCCACGGATCCAGCCGGAGCGTCTGCCACTTGCCCGTAAGCAAGAACCTTCGGCCGCTGACCAGGTCCTCTAAGTCCAGTGTGCCGCCATCGTCTTTTCCAAACTGCCATAACGGGATCTCGACAGTACTTTCCTCGCTTCCGTGAGGGTTGAGGCAAATCCCAACGAGCAAAACATTGTGACGGCCGGGCGCCGCCTTCTCAAAAAACATCACATTGGGATTTGAAGAACTGAGGAGTGTAAGACCAAGGTGGGAATGGAGAGCGGAATTGTCGCGCCGAATGCGGTTCAACATCGTGATTTCAGGTTTTATGTTGCCGGGACGGTCATAGTCCCAAGCGCGAATTTCATATTTCTCGCTGTCAGCATATTCCTTGCGCTTGACGTCCGGACGGCCCTCGCAAAGTTCGAAACCGTTATAGACGCCCCAGAGCCCTGACAGCGTCGCAGCCAAGGCAGCGCGGATGGCGAATGCTGGCCGTGGAGCATCCTGGAGAAAGTCCGGATTGATGTCGTGCGTGTTGACAAAGAAGTGCGGCCGAAAGAATTCCTTGGCCTCGGTCTGGGTAATCTCCATCATGTACTGCTCGAGCTCCCACTTGGTGTTGCGCCAAGTGAAATAGGTGTAAGACTGCGAAAAGCCGACCTTGGCCAAGCGGTACATCACCTTCGGTCGCGTAAACGCTTCCGACAGAAACACGACGTCTGGGTGACGAGCGCGGATGTCGCCAATCAACCACTCCCAGAAGGGGAACGGTTTGGTGTGCGGATTGTCCACGCGGAACAGTTTGACGCCCTCGTCCACCCATAGCTGGACAATATCGCGCAGTTCCTCCCAAAGGGCGGGCACCGCGTCCTTGGAATAGAAGTCGACATTGACGATGTCTTCGTACTTCTTGGGCGGGTTTTCGGCGTAGCGGATGGTGCGATCCGGGCGCCATTCGAACCAGCCTGGGTGATCCGTTAGCCAAGGGTGGTCCGGGGATGCTTGGATCGCGAGGTCCAACGCAAGTTCCAATCCATGTTCTCGGGTTGCCTTGGCAAGACGCCTAAACCCTTCGAAGCCACCGAGCTCCGGATGTATTGCATCGTGGCCCCCCTCCGGCGACCCGATTGCGTAAGGGCTGCCGGGATCGCCCGGCTCCGCCCTAAGACTGTTGTTACGACCTTTCCGGTTCGTACTTCCGATCGGATGAATGGGGGGAAAATATAGGACGTCAAATCCCATGTCGCGAATTGCCGGTAGTCGGCTGATGACGTCGTCGAACGTGCCGTGACGCTCGGTGTCACCGCTTTGCGACCGCGGAAAGACCTGGTACCAGCTTGCGAATGCAGCCTGCACTCGTTCAGCGTCAACAAGCGAGGGTGGTGAACGGGTGCGGAATGGACGCTCGTCGGCTTCCGACATCAGTGCCGACAGATGAGAAGACAGAAGCACCTTCGTCTTTTCACTAGAGTCGCTATTTGCCAAGATTTTTAAAATTTCAGTGATTTTTTCTCCGGGGGCCGCCATTCTTTCGCTGGCCTTGCGCAAAAGCGCCTCCCCCTCGATCAATTCGAGCGTGAGATCCAAACCAGCTTCAGCTTTCTTTGAGAGTTCATGGCGATATATGGCAAACGGATTTTTCCAAGCTTCAACGCAAAATTCATAGCGACCGATCCTGTCGAGCCGGAATTGCCCCACCCACCGGTCGTTGTTGTCGAGGATGAGAGGAGATTCCGTCCAGTTGGCATCATCAACGGCACGATACAGAAGAGACGCTGCCAGCCGATCATGGCCATCGGCGAAAATGTCCGCTTTGACGGAAACCGTCTCCCCGACAACGCGCTTTGCGGCAAAACGCCCTTTATCGACTTGCGGCTCGATATTCTCGATTGCGATCCGTTCCGACTCATCAGACGCCGCTCCCGGCGAAGACACGCTCTCGCTGACAATCTCGTCGCCTACGGCCGCATTGAGCAGTTGAAGTTCTCCAGCCGCTAGGAATCTAGGTTCGCTTCCGGGAGCTTGGACGAAAAAAGGCGCTGCGGCCTGTGAGACAATTTCCCAGGGCAAGGGACTGGGCCGGCGAAGGTCTCGGTTGATGACCACGATCCCCACCCGCTCCGCCACGCGAAGGTCATCGTGATCGGCTAAGGTTATGGCGGTTGCTTCCGGAGAAGTCACGTATGCCGTCGGCACCATCGGCCTTGAGGAGGCAATGGCGTCGTTGGCCTCCCGGACTGCTGAGGAAATATCGAATGCTCCGCCAGACCGAAGCATGTCGAAGTCTAGTTCTCCGCCACGCGTCACGTCGAGCGGAAGTACGGCACCAAATTCGAAACCCATCGGAATCATCAACCCGTCTCCGAGAGCGGCGGAGAGCCGGAGGGCACGCACGGATCTTCGTTCTCGTACCTCGCGACCTTCTGTTCCATGGGCTAATCGTCTAGCGAAAGGCGCTTCTGGAAACGCCACCTGCAGGCCTAGCGCTCGTTGTAAACGGTGTTCTTGGAGAAACCATCCCTCGCGCATGTCCCACCAGGCAAGGGAGGAAAATACGCCATCAAAGCCGCGGCCTTCCAATCTGGCGCGAAAGGCGAAATCGGTACCGGGCGTATAGACGAGCCGCAACGGCCGCTTATGCCCGAAATCGAACCCACCCAGGCGTTGCAAATCTAAATCCCCGAGCCGTTCCAGTCCTAGGAACCGGAAGCCGGCGACGCCGAGTTCGGAAAGCTCCGAAACACGTGCAATGAGAGCTTGAACGTCTAACGTCGCGCTGTCGGCGTGTCGCCATGGAGCAGATGGTGAGTGACGGGGATCAAGAGCCCCTAACCCGACGCCCCCTTCTGTTCGAAAGGTTGCAATCGGTGCGTCCATCATGAGGCCCAGGCCTCTAGATGCCGCGCTTTCACATAGAAACGATAGGGGGTCATTCAACGAGTTGGGAAGTCTCGACCCGTTATCGATAAAGTTGCGATTTGAAACGTTTACGATCCCACCGCAAAAAAGCGGCGCGGTCATCACTGTGTCAAAATGCAATGAGGCGGCGTGATCTAGGGTTTGCAGCCAGCTATTGGCGTCCGAAAGATCGATGAGGTTCACATAGTAAATCCGAGGTCTCGAAATTGGTAGTTGGCGCGCGGGCATCATAAACGCTGTCTCCAAGGTCGGGCATGGCGGGGCGCAGTACGCCAACCAGAGCCAAAGAAACTTCGAAATATGGCTGTTGTTCCACTCTAAACCGATGTTCCGGCGGTATCGCCCCGAAAGCTAGGTGGCTGTCGCCCGCAGCCTGCAACTCGAATGGATCATTTCTGACCGGGGGCGACACCATATCGATGACCCACAGTTGGATTTACGGCAACCTCTGGAGAGACTGCAGCACCACTGCCGACAACGTAAACGTCGGCGTTGAGGCAAGGCAGCCGGGACGGCCTGCACATTCGCCTAGGCGGCCATCCGGACCAGTGTTTCGGCAACCATGCGACTGTCATACGGTTTCGGAATGAAAACGCCGCGCTCCGGAATTTCGTTGCTGCCTGGACGCTGTTTGCCTGAAACGATGAGAATTTCGACGGGCGGCCAGCGGTCGCGAACGGCAGCGGCTAACTTTAAGCCATCCATGGAACCCGGCATGTCGATGTCAGTCCAGAGGATGACGATTGCTGGATCGCTCTCAAGAAGCGCGATCGCTTCATCGGCGTTGCTCGCTTCGATGGCCTCGAAACCAGCGTCTTCGACGACCCCGACCGCCATCATCATCAAGAGAGGCTCGTCTTCCACTACGAGGATTTTGGTGCGACTCGCAGTCATTTTCCCTCCTCGCTTTGAACCCGAGCGTCCGCGGTAGCGAACGGTTCCACCGTGAAACCAACTTCAAACGCCAGGCCTTCGGGACGGTAATCTGGGTTATAGCGGGCTTTTGCGGCAGCAGGAAACGCTCTTTCGATGAGAATGGATCCAAACCCCTTGCGCGTCGGTGCTGAGACTGGCGGGCCGCCTGTTTCCGTCCAGAGCAGGTAAAGCCGCCCGTCGCCGTAAGTCCATTCGATGGAAACCAGTCCGCCATCGCTGCCAAGGCTTCCGTACTTGGTAGCGTTGGTAGCCAGCTCGTGAATGACGAGCGAAAGCGGAAGCGCCAGGTTTGCAGGCAGGGCAACCTCCGGCCCATCAATTCGGAAGCGCTGGTGATCGTCGCCCCCGTGAGACCGCAGCGCGGTCTCGACCACCTCTCGCACGGTAGAGGCGCTCGCGTCTTTCGACAGAAGGAGATCGTATGTCGATGCCAGAGACGACAGTCGGCTCGCGAACGAATGGTAGGCGTCGGGATCGGCCTTGCTGAAGCTCTGACGGGCAATAGCCTGCACAAGGGTAAAGCCGTTTTTGACACGATGCGCAAGCTCGCGGACCAGAAGCATTCGCTCCTCCTCGGCCCGCTCGTTCTGGACGCGACGACAGTCGAGCTCGTCCAGAAGGGAATCGAGCGCAGCGCCCACGGCGTGCATTTCGTCGGTGGGTTTCATCGAGGTGCGGGCCGTAAGCTCGCCCGAACGCCAGCGATCCATGACCGAGGCGACCGAAACCACTGGCGATATCAAGAACCTGGTCCCCACGAAGAAAGCCGCCAGGAAGGCAACAACAACGCCTCCAACGATCGCAAGGACGTTGATGGTCGTCGCCCGGTTGATGGGGGCGAACGCTTCGTCCTTCGAGAAGCCAGCGCTCACATAGAGGGGACTGCCGCCCGGCGTAATTGGCTGATAGCCAAGAACACGCTCGGTTCCATCCTGGCTCACCACCTCGATCACGCCCGGCTGCACGGCGTGGACCAGCTTTTGAAAATCGTGAGGGATGACAGTTCCAACGAAACGTTCCGGCTGTGGCACGCGCGCGAGGATGGTGCCGCCGCTATCTGCGATCGTGACGGCATTGCCTGGAGCGACCCCGCGCTCGGCGATGCGTTTCTGAAGCCAGTCGAGCTTGACCCCGCTAACAACCACCGCCTTCGTGGTGCCGTCGACGACCACCGGCATCGCCACGGGCAGAACGGCCGTGTCCGACATCCTGCTCTTCGTGTACGTCCCGACGACGAAGTCTTCGCCGGCGACGGCAGCCGTGAAGTAATCACGATCGGAAAACGTCACGCTCGCAGGGGCTTCAACGCTTCCGCATACGGGCCTGCCTTCGAGATCGACGACGAAGATCATCCGGATGTTCGGGACGCTGGATGCAACCGACCTAAGGAACGCGTTGCAGACGGCGGGGTCGAGGTTCCGCACTGCCGGCATGGAGCGCACGGAGATGAGAAGCGAGTGCAGTCCTTCGACGATCCGCTCGACTTCTGAGGACGCCTGCCGGGCCGCCTGCGCAGCTTGTGCGCGCACTTCGTCGTTGCGCTGGCTCCGCATCGCATACTCGTTATATCCGAGCATTGCGACGACCGGAGCAAGCGCGGCGACGGCGACGGCGACAAGCTTCCTTCTCATGAGACTCCCTCTCGATAAGGGTGGTTAGCATGCCGAAAGATTGTTGGCTATCGGGGCGCGGCGAGACGGGCTTGGCCCATGGCCGCGTTGCACTAGATACGGTGTCAAATGGAGGAAACAGAATGACGAAACTTACATACCATGTCGGTGCGCACGACGGCGGCTACGGTTACAGGCTGGGCGACGTCTGGTCGGAGACTTTCGCCGACCATGACGTGGCGCTGTCCGCTGCGAAGTCGGCCGCGGAACGGCAGCATCTCGAAGGTCGCGACGCTGAGATTTCCTATCAACTTTCGGATGGTCGCTGGCACAGCGAGCACGTCGACGGGGGAGATCGACCGGATACGGAGGTGGTGGACGACGGAACAGGAGCCCCGAAATGACGACACTGACCGGTTCCTGCAAATGTGGAAACGTCCGAGTTGCCCTGCGTGGCAACCCAGTCAGGATCGGCATCTGTCACTGCACCGACTGCCGACAGGAGAGCGGTTCGGCCTTCACGTTTTTCGCAGTGTGGCCGGCTACTGAATTCGAATCCCAGGGCGAAACGCGCGAGTTCGCTGGACGGCGCTTTTGTCCGAACTGCGGTTCCAGGTTGTTCTCGGCGAACGAGGACGAGGCCGAGATCAAGCTCGGCATCCTCACCGAGGCGCCCACACCACTCGCACCGACGTACGAATTATGGATAAAACGGCGGGAGAAATGGCTACGGCCCATCGAAGGAGCGGAGCAGTATCTCGAAGATCGGACATGAGATCCGATAAGCGGGACTGAAACTCATCCCGGTCTTGGAGCCTGGTTTTCTTGCGGGGAATGAATGCGCGCATCTCTATCCGCTCTCTGCTTCGAAGCTATTTCGGTGTCGACGGGCCGCTGATTTCGAATGAACTCGGACTCGCGCCTGTTGAATTCGGTTGGCTTGCGTCTGCGTTTTTTGGATCGTTCGCGGTGCTACAAATTCCTGTCGGCATCGCCTTCGATCGCTGGGGCATGCGGTTGCCGATGACCTTGATGATGATCGCGGGCGCTGCAGGTTCAGCACTTTTGGCGGCTTCATCCGATTTCTGCTCCGCCTCCGCTGGTCAGGTTGCGATCGGAATTGGATGTGCGCCGATGGGCGTTTTCTACTATCTCGGACGACTTCATTCACCAGACAAAGCCGCCCGCCTGGCGGCCACGGTGAGTTCTGTAGGTTCCGTGGGAGCGCTGCTCTCAGCGTCTCCGTTATCATGGTTCACGGCAGAGTGCGGGGGGCGCGCTGCATGCTGGTGGCCTCGATGATGATGCCGGGCTGCGCCTTCTCAGTCGCGGCAACCCTACGACAGACAGGCTCGTCGTTAAACGCTGTTCAGGTAAGCGCCGCTAGCTCGTGGAGGTTGTCCCACCTCCTCTATCTTGTACCTATCTGCTTCACGCCCTCGCTCGGAGGCACTTTTCGAAAACGCTTGGGCTGGACCGTACCTTACGGACGTATTCGGGCGCGACACCGATGTCGGCGCAGTACTGACCGGGGTGAGCATATTGGGAGTTGCGACTTCGCTCGCATTGCCATTCGTGCTACTCAAATGGCATGCATGGTCGGACACTCGTGACCGCCACCTATGTCATCGGCCTTCTAAGCGCGGTTCTTCTCGCCCTCTCACCGGGATCAAGCGTGTTTGCGGCATCCGCAGGGTTGGCTCTGCTCTACGCCATGGGCAACATTCATCCGGTGGCGATGACCGAGGCTCAGGCATTGCTCCCGGATCGAATGAGAGGCATCGGACTTGGCGCGCTCAACACGCTCGTCTTTCTTGGCGTGTCGGCTTCATCCGCCATCTTTGGCGCGCTCGCCGAACTTCGTCTCAGCGTCGCCTGGACGTATGGCCTGATCTTCGGAACAACGGCGATGGCCCTGGCAATCGCGCTTGGAACCTACGTGACCTGTCATCCGAAGGCTGTGGGGCAAAAGGCGACGCCCTCGTTGGATTGAAAGCGACTTTCCGATTGCCGCCAACGCTCGTTGATGCCGGTGCCACTGGCAGCGATACGCGCTAAGCGCAGTGGCCGGTGCCACGATCCAACCAAAAATCACTGATCTCGAGCTGGGAACTTCGACTTCCAAAAGGGGTTTTCTAGCGGTGACCTCACGGTCGAAATCTCAACAACTAGGAAGACAACGATGACTCTCGAAGGCAAGAAGATCGCGATCCTCATCGCACCCCGCGGCACCGAAGAGCCCGAGTTCAAGAAGCCCAAGGACGCGGTCGAAGCCGCTGGCGCCACGGTTACCGTCGTCGGCATCGAGGCTGGAGAAGCCAAGACAAACAACAGCGACCTTGACCCCGGTAGCTCCTATACGGTCGACAAGAAGGTGACGGATGTCGCCGCAAGCGACTTCGACGGCCTCATCATTCCAGGCGGATGCGTCGGCGCGGATAAGCTGCGAGCCGATGCCGACACCGTGTCGTTCGTCCGTTCGTTCTTTAAGCAAGCGAAGCCCGTCGGTGTCATCTGCCACGGTCCGTGGCTGTTGGTGGAAGCAGACGTCCTGAAAGGTCGTACCGTGACGTCCTACTCGTCGATCCGGAAAGATATCGAAAACGCGGGTGGAACGTGGGTGGACAAGGAGGTTGTCACCGACAAAGGACTCGTTACGAGCCGCAAGCCAGACGACCTGCCCGCGTTCTGCGCGAAAATCGTTGAGGAGTTCGCCGAGGGAAAGCATCCCGAGCAGGCTCGTAGCGCCGTAGCGTAACCTGAGCCCAATTGGCGAGGACATTCAATGTCAGGGATCATCGAAGGCTTCGAACAACGCCATGTTCGAGGTGATGGCATGGGCATCGACACGCTCGTTGGGGGCAGCGGACCGCCGCTGCTCCTTTCTCCACGGCTGACCGCAAACAAGAATGTGCTGGACGGCCGTGGCACCGAAACGACCGATATGTTCACTGTCGTCGTGCCCGACCTTCGAGGCGGTTAAGAACGCGCCGCGTCCTTGAACGCGGAACGAAGGGATCGTGCGTCGCCGCGTTTCGGCGAGATGTCCGTTGAGATTTCTCTCCTGACCACAGGTATTACGCGCGAAACTTTCCGCGATAACCGGCGTTCGTCGTCGTACGTGTGTGCAGCATTTCAGGAGGATCAAATGACAAAAGACAGCGACATCGACACCAATCAGGTCCTGGCTGATTTCGCCGAAGCGGTGAACATGTCGTCATCGGAGCTGGAGAAGTGGCTGCGCACGGAGGAGAGCCTCGTCAACGGGTGGAAGGCGGACGGCCGCAAGGAGTCGATCGATCATCACTCCGGACGACGTATCGTCGATATCAAGCACAAGAAGAGGGCAGATCTGACGGACGAGGACTATGAGCATATGCGAAAAGTCGTAGGCTACGTGCACAGACATCTCGCCCAAGGCGGACCGAAGGTGGACAAGGAGCGTTCGGCGTGGCGCTACTCGCTAATGAACTGGGGGCACGATCCCTTGAAGGAGCGGTAGGGAAAAGCCTAAACCCCGCCGGAACTCCCGGGCACGCTCGCCGTTAATCGTAAAATCAAAGGAGCCACCATGACCTACGTCGCAGTCCGCCGACGATCCCGCCCGGATCGAGGATTTGAAGCAATGCCTGGAAACGGCACGGAGGCACTTGAACGAAACTTCGAGCGCGTCCGATGAAGACAAGGCGGCCGAATTGTTGACATCTGCGGTCGATGCCGGCTGGGAAGAGGCTGAAGTTCGCTCAGCGGTCTCCAGCGCTGCGAGCGAGCGAAAAGATAACGACGTGTTTCTGACGCCGACTCTCGGGATCGTTCCGTCGTCGTCCATGTGAAGAGTGCGGTCAGCTTGGTTTAGGGTTTCGAACTATCGCCAGTCTTGGTCAGGCTACCTGGCTTGTGAGCTGCCCGCTTGGCAGTCTTTTCGCTTTCGACGATGTATTCGGGATTGGATCGCGACGCCTTGACATCGTGACCCTTGATCTTGGTTGGCGTCGTCTGTTTCTTCACGACCTTGCCTTTGGTTTTCCCTTGACTGGTGTCCCAGGTGACTTTGTCGCCCTTCTTGAGGTCGCTCATCGATTTCTCCGTTCGGTTGTTCGTTCGGGCAAATTCGAATGCTTGGGGCGAGACCACTCGCCCCAGAGTTTGCGGTGGCGATCCCGATCTATTTAATTTTCTCGGTTCCGGCTGGCGTCGTCACCTGTGTCGGGCCGCTGCCACTGCCACTCGGAGTCGGAGAACGATCGGTCGCTTCGGGCGGACGGCTGCTGCCGTCGGCTGCGTTGTTGTCGAACGTTCCGGCGCCGGACGGCTGTGCGTTGATCGGATCGGCCTTCGTCGAAGCCGTGGGCTCGGCGTCTCGATCGATACTCTCGCCCCAAATCTCGACCCCGCCCCAGGCGAGCAGTGCGAGCAAGATGCCACAAACGAGAACGATGAAGACCGGCTTCCCGAAGCTGCCCTGGCGTGCTTCGATGGCGGTTTCGGTGACCTTGGGCGATTCGGTGTCGTTACTTCTAGTGACCATGTTCGGTCTCCTCGGTTATTGGATCTGCAGTTGCGGTCTTGTCGATTTCCTCGAGAACAAGCCTGATCTCCCGGACCGGTTTTCGTTCTTCGTTGAAGACCTCGACGGACAGCATTTTGTATTCACTGGTCGGAAGCCCATCGGCTGCCATTTCGGACAGCGCCGTGCGCGCTTCCTCGATCGCAGCTTCCGCAGTGTCGAAGTCGTACAGCATCTCCGCAGGACGGACGCCTTCGTGGTCAAGCAGTTGAACGTAGAACTTCGCCATCTCCAACCTCAGTAGCCGCCGACGATGGGGAGGATTTCGCCGGTGATGTAGCTGGACATCTGTGGCGATGCGAGGAAGACGTAGGCGGGCGCAATCTCCTCAGGCTGAGCGGCGCGTTTCATCGGCGTCTGACTGCCAAACTTCGCTACGTCGTCGGCCTGCTTGTCAGAAGGATTCAACGGCGTCCAGACCGGTCCGGGCGCGACGGCGTTGACGCGGATGCCCTTCGGGACGAGCTGGCTGGACAGGGCCTTGGTAAGAGCGTGAATGCCGCCCTTCGTCATCGAATAGTCGAGCAGCTCCTTAGAGCCTTCCAATCCGGTGACCGATCCGGTGTTGATGATCGCCGACCCGTTGGAGAGGTGAGGAATTGCGGCCTTGGCCATATAGAAATAGCCGTACAGGTTGGTCTTCAGTGTTTCGTCGAAATGCTCGTCGGTAAGATCCTCGATTTCGGCGGTATGGACCTGGAAAGCGGCGTTGTTGACGAGGATGTCGAGACGAGAGAACTGCTTGGCAGTCTGGGCTACAGCGTCACGGCAGAACTTGGGGTCTTTCACATCGCCCTTGATAACCAAGCAGTGGCGGCCTTCCTTCTCAACCACGGCTTTGGTGTTTGCCGCATCCTCGTTCTCGTCGAGATGGACTATGGCGACGTCGGCGCCCTCGCGTGCGAACAGAATCGCGACCGAGCGGCCAATGCCCGAATCTCCACCGGTAATGAGTGCGACCTTGTCCTTCAGCTTTCCCGACCCCTTGTAGAACGGCGCATCGTAAAGCGGCATGAGCGGTAGGTCAGCCTCGGAGCCAGGCTTCTTCTGATGCACTTTCGGCAAAGGCGGTTCCGGGTATTTCCGCGCACCCGCCTGCATCGCGCCGCTAGGCGTCGATTTTGACTTTTCGTCGGCCTTCGCGACCTGGTCTTGGATATCGCGCTGCTTTGCTGCGGTGGCTTTCGATGACATCTCGGTCTCCTTTCGATCGTGAGAGGACAACGTCGGCGACGCGAAAAAGTCCCGCCGACCCAAATCAAAAAAGGCCCCGCAGCGACTGCGAGGCCTCCGATGGTTTCCTATAGAACAAATTACAGACGGTTGACGCGATAACGGTCGCGCTCGGCGGCGATCTGCTCGATTGTGTAGGGATCGGCGGTCTCGTCGAAACGTGTCCAACCCTGCTCGGCATAACGTGCCCGACGCTCTGCGACGTTTACCCGCGGCGATCTGTTGAGGATCGCGTCTACGGACGTGCGACGGTCGTCTTCCACACGCGCCGTCACGACAGAGCCGCCGCGACGAATGCTTTCAGCATAGAAGTTGGCATCTTCTTCCGGCACACCGGATTCGACCATCGCGCCGACGATCCCGCCGACGGCGCCGCCAGCAACGGCACCAGCGACTGCGCCAGCCGCCGTGGCCGCGAGCCAGCCCGCAGCAACGACTGGACCAACGCCTGGAATGGCAAGGAGGCCAAGGCCGGTCAGCAGACCGCCCGCGCCGCCAGCCAGAGCGCCGAGGCCTGCACCGGCGCCGGCACCTTCGCCTGCCCGGTTGCCTTGCCCTTCGACATTGACGTCGCCATTAGCCTTGTTGGTGACTATGCTGATGTCGTCCGACGGGACGCCCGCATCTTCGAGCGCTTTCACGGCCGCCTTTGCATCGTCGTAACTGTCATACAGTCCTGTGATTGTGGTCTTCATGGGGATTTCTCCGTTATATTTTTACTTGGCAAGCGTGACGTTGCCCTGGAAGTCCAGGGAGACGTTGGCGGACTTGCCGTCCTTGGAAGCGGTGGCGCGCCAAACGCCCTGATCGTCGAGCTTCAGACCGGATACGTCGGTGTAGCCGGCCTCTTCGATGCGGGACTCAGCCTGAGTTTCGGTGAAGCTGTTCTTACCCGCGACAGGTGCACCGGGATTTTGCTCGGTATTGACCGCTGGCGTCGTCTGCGAGGTGGTCGGCGTTTGGCTCTGGGCAAAAGCCGCTGAGGCGACAAGCGCGAGGCTCGCGGTCAGAAGGATAATTTTCTTCATGGGTGTTTCCTCTTGGTTTGTGGATCGAAAACACGCGGAAAACCTAGAGGTTCCAATCATTTATTTGTGACGGAGAGCGTTGCAACCGGTCGCGTCTACTCTATGAAGGGATGGCGCCGTACTCGGGCAGTTTGAAGTCGTCCGCGCCGGATAAGAACAGCTTGGTCACGAGCTGCTTAATGCCCGGCGTGTCAGAGACGCGCAGAACGCCTCGCTGCGAGGCGATGCCCAGCAAGGTCTGTGGCTGCAGCATTTTCGGAGCGAATTTCGGGACGTTCTGTCCCTTTTCCACATAGGGCCGCATAATTTCCTCGTACCGTTCCAGTGCTTCCTGAAGGTAGGATGAGCGAGACAATTCGCCGGCCAGAGCATAGACGCCGACAAGGTGTGCCATCGCTCAGTTGCTCGATACTCGCAACGCCAGATCAATTCGATTGACCGTGGGTGCTGGCTGGCTTCGATATCAATAGAGATCTCGACGACGCCCGCGAGTGGCGCCTCATCGCGCGTGCTGCCGTCGTACGACGCGTCGCCGCGTAAGGCCTTCGACCCGGACGTGTTCGCCGCTGAAGCCGCTGCACCGGATGTTCTATTGCGAGGTCTACAGCTTCGCGCGTGTCGAAATTGGCGCGGATGGTTACGGTGCTGTCATCGGCCATGATTGCCTCCCAACGGACGATGGAGGACCCGCGAGGGGACGGCGGCGGCGGGCGAGGCGCAGCACCCCCCGACGAGCGGGGGTGCTATAGTTTGATTATGGCGAAGCTCGCAGAGCGCGAAGTTGTTGCGTACCGCGGCCATCTAGTGAAACGCCCAGACCGGCGTGCATTGGTCAACACCCCCCAAACAAATAGCGAAAGCGTCGTCGGACCTGGAGGATCTACCGATCGCGACGGGAATGACCAAGGCGGAGATTGGTCGCTGTCGATCCGAATCTGTTGCTGGCGTTCATCCGGCCGTTAAGACGCCGTTCTTCTTGATCAGCATCTTCGATAATCCAATATCAGTAACCAATCGTATAAATCTTAATCAGCGATTGCTGGTCGCCGGACGCTATGGCAGACAGGCATTCCCACCCGAGAAAGCAGGATGTCCGCCATTGAGTTATGATAGGTCCAAAGTCGATCTGAGCAATTGCGATCGGGAACCCATCCATATTCCGGGCAGCATCCAGCCTCACGGAGCAATGATCGTCCTGAACGAGCAAGGGATGGTTTCGTTCGTTTCGAAGAATATCGACGAATTTCTCGGCGATACCAATCGCGACTATGTCGGCGCGGAGCTTGCCGATCTGGTCGGTACGACCGTCTCCCATGACATCGCAAACGCCGTCGCTCGGGCCGGGGCTGGCCAGATCGCAGGCGTCGTGCTCAAGGCGAAGCTCTCGGAAGGCGCGAGCGTCGCCGACATCACAGCCCACCGATACAAGGGCCGGACGTTCCTCGAGCTTGAGCGGCCCGCGTCTCCGGAGGACACGGAAGTGGCGCTCCATCTGACACAATCGTTGATCCGACGGGTGGACGGCTACCGGGAGTTTGACCCGCTATTCAAATCAGTCGCGCGGCTCGTCCGCGCCATGCTCGGCTACGACCGCGTGATGGTCTACCGGTTCCTGCACAACGGGGCCGGTCGGGTGGTCGCGGAGGCGAAAGACGCTTCTCTGGGTAGCTTTCTGGGCCAGCACTTCCCGGTATCCGACATCCCGGTGCAGGCGCGCAAGCTTTACGTCAAGAACTGGATCCGTGTGATCGGCGACGCATCGTTCGTCCCCGTGCCGCTCCTTCCGAAGATCGCCGAAGGCGATCCGGCAGTCGACCTCTCGTTCGCCCATCTTCGAAGCGTCTCCCCCATCCACTGCGAATATCTACGAAATATGGGCGTCGCCGCCTCGATGTCGATCTCGATCGTGGTAGACGGCCAGCTCTGGGGCCTCATCGCTTGCCACCATAACACGCCAAAATGGCTCTCCATCCCGCTGCGCGTGGCGACCGAACTGTTCGCACAGTACTTCTCGCTGCATGTGGCCGCCATCGAGCACCGCGAACAGCAGGCGTCCGCCGCGGCGACGCGCAGTCGTCTCGATGCGATCATCGCAGGCGTCGATCACGCCGACCCGGTCGAGGTTACGCTTCGCAGAAGGCTTCGAGAATTCTCTTCTCTGATCGCCAGCGACGGGGCGGGCCTATGGTCGCGTGGTGAGTGGGCGTCGTATGGCGTTTCCCCATCGGAGACGGCGATACCGCATCTGATGGAAATCATCGGCAAGAAGGCGGGCCGGAACATCTGGGACACGCAGGACCTCCAGTCCGAGACCGGTGACGTCGAAGAGTACGGTACGCGCATCGCAGGGGTGCTAGCGATTCCGATTTCAGTCTCTTCGCCGGATTTCCTGGTGTTCTTCCGAAGCGAGGAGGCCCATCAAGTCGAGTGGGCAGGCGAACCGCGAAAGAAAGAGGAGCTCACCGAGAACGGCGTCAGGCTATCGCCGCGCGGCAGCTTCGATACCTGGAGGGAAGACGTCAGGCACAAATCGCTCCCGTGGTCGAAGGCAGACGTCGTCGTGGCCGAATCCATCAGGGGATATGTCCGCGACGTGATGCTGTCGCACAACGACGCCACCGAGGAGCAGCGCGAACGGACCGAGAGCCAGCGAAAGCTGTTGAATTCGGAGCTGAACCACCGCGTGAAGAACATCCTCGCGCTGGTGAAGTCGATAGCGACGCAGACCGGGGCGAACTCCCAGTCGGTCGACGAATATGCCAAGTCGTTCGAAGGGCGGCTCCGGGCGCTCTCGTTCGCTCACGACCAGTCCTTCGGTAGCCGGGACGGCGGCGAACTCAGGGGCCTGATCGAGGCCGAGGCGGATATGCATCGGTTTGCAAAACTGCCGGATCGCATCCAGATTTCGGGAGATCATATCGGCTTGACCGAACGGGCGTTCGGCGTCTTCGCTCTGCTTCTGCACGAGATGATGACCAACGCCGCGAAGTACGGCAGCCTTTCCGTTCCGTCCGGAAAGCTGGAGATATCTTGGACGATCGCCGAAAATGGCGACTGCCATCTTTCCTGGAAGGAAAGCGGCGGCCCGGAGGTCGTTGTGCCGACACGCCGCGGTTTCGGTTCGAACTTGATCGAGAAGACCGTTTCGCACGACCTTGGGGGAAGCATCGACCTCGACTTCGCCCCTGCCGGCCTCGAGGCCAGAATCATGATCCCCGGCGAGCACCTACGCGAGGTCGTGGAAAACTTGCAGCCCGGCAGCCCAGCCATCGCGGAAGCCGCGTTCAAGCCGTTGGACCGAATGAGCGTCCTGCTCGTCGAGGATCAGTCGCTGATCGCGATGGACACCGAGGAACTGCTGAGGTCGATCGGTGCCGAAGAGGTTTCGATCGCGGCCAATGTCGCCACCGCCTTGAAAATCCTTACCGAGGGATCGCCCGACTGTGCGGTTCTCGATCTCAATCTTGGATCTTCCACATCCGAGGAGGTCGCGAAGGAGCTCGAGAAGCGTGGCATTCCATACGTCTTCGCGACAGGCTACCGTGACGGCGTCCATATCCCGGCAGACTTCGCAACTATTCCCGTGGTTCGAAAGCCTGTATCGCAGGCAGCGTTGTCGAGTGCGGTCGGGACGGCGCTTGGCATAGGGCCGACGAGACCGGGCCGCTAAAGCATCCCCAATCTTGCCAAGTGTCGCGGCCGCCTCAGCTACGCGGCGAACTCCATCGTGGAGATCGTGTGCGGTCAGGCACGAACTGGGTACGCAGCGTTTTGACCACGGATGTACTGGCACTGGTGTGAAGGCGATGTCGACAAGGTCGGTGCGATTTTGTCGCGGCCTTTTCTCATTGCGCTCTACCTCATATCAATTTTAAGAATAAGACAGGGACCGTCCGGCGATCCGCGTCACCTGCCTCGGCTCCCCGTTTCCCGAAGGACTCAGCAAGCGCCATTTCCAACAGTTCATCGCGAATTCCCGCACATGCGAACATCGCTACCGGCGAAATCCGTTGGGCGTGGAAGTCGCCGCCTCGTCTGGTTACCAGGAACACCGCACCACGACGATGCATGTTGTTCCAATCACTCTTCGTGAAACGCAGATCGGTCGCCAGCGCAAGATCGGCCTTCCGCCGTTCTTGAGCCGATCCAGTCATATGTCCGCGGGGCGCGTCGCGCCGGCGCTCACACAGATGACGTCGGCGGCACCGAATTCCACCGACCCGTCGTCGCACTGAACAATGGAGACATTCGGTTAGGATGAGAGATTCGCGGCCGCACACGCAGCCAGATCAAGCGCGACCTCGACCGCCGTCGCTTTCCCAAAGACATTGACAAAACTCGCCTGATCGCCGGGTAGAAGCCTGCCCCGACACCGATATGTACGACGTGTTCGACCTCACACTGCGCCGCGTTCGACAAGAACAAGGCATGGATGGTGGGCTGCGCGTCGTGGGCGAAGGCTTCGATTGCGGCATCCGGGTCGGCTACCTTCGCGCATCGTTTCCAGTAAGATTGGATCGCTCCGCGCGCGCCTCTACGCAAGCGCCTGCGTACGTGCCGAAGAACGGCGAACCCAAGGGCCCGGCAGACATCCTGAAACACTCGGCGATCACGCCTGGTACGGACAGGTGGACCTTCACAAGGGACGACCAGTCCGCTTGCCCGATTCGAGCATCGAGCGATTGCGCCGGACGGATCTTGATGTTGCCTGAGGTGGTCGACTTCAAAAAAGCTTCAGAAGCACCGCCTGCCCTGACAGGCTTCTGCCAGCGCGTTCGACAACTGAGCCTGGCTGAACGGCTTCGATAGCCGCACGACCCCGGCCAAATCGCCGACGCCGTCCGGTAGCTCCGCATATCCTGTAGCAAGAATGATCGGAAGCGTCGGGTACCGCGCATGGATTTCCTGACACAGGCGCGCCCCTGTCATGTTAGGCATGGCGTGATCGGTTATAACGACATCCGGCGGAACGCCCGTCTGCAGCGCTGCCAAAGCCTCCTCGCCCGAAGATGCCTGAATGGTGTCCATGCCCAGATCCTCGAGCAGCAGAACCGTGTTCATGAGAACGAGGGCGTCGTCGTCGACTACAAGAACGGTTAGCGCTGTCGGAGCGGGCTCGAACGGCACATCTGGTGTTGCCGGAGCCTTTGTTTCCACTTCGGTGCTATCGGCGACGGGAAGCCACAGCTCCGCGGTCGTTCCCTGTCCCACCTCGGACTTCAGGATTAGCTCGCCGCCGGACTGTGCCATCAGGCCGTGCACCATGGGAAGACCGAGGCCCGTTCCCTTTCCAACGCCCTTTGTCGTGTAGAAGGGCGTCGTCGCGTTGGCCAGCGTCTCGTCATCCATGCCCTCCCCCTGATCGCGGACAGAGAGGCAGACGTAGTTTCCGGGCGGCAAGGTCGAGCGGCTAGGCCGGTCGGATCTGCGCTCGGCGGCGATGGTGATCTCTCCACCGCCCGGCATGGCGTCGCGGGCGTTGACAACGAGGTTGAGAAGAGCGCTCTCGAACTGATTGGAATCGCTGCGAACCTTCGGCAGATCCGGTGCGAACTTGCTGGTGATCACGATCTCGGGGCCGATGGTGCGCCGCATGAGCTCGGTCATCCCACCGACGAGGTCGCCGACGTCGACGGGGGCGAGCTGAAGCTCCTGGCGACGAGAGAACGCAAGCAGCCGCTGCGTCAACGTGGCGCCGCGTTGAGCCCCCTGAATCGCGTTGTCAATGAGATCTATGACGTCCTGCCGGACTGCTCTTTTCCTTGCGATCTCCAGGCTTCCGAGGATCGCCATGAGGAGGTTGTTGAAGTCGTGTGCGAGTCCGCCGGTCAACTGCCCGACCGCCTCCATTTTTTGCGCTTGGAAGATCGCTTCCTGCGCCGCCCGCTTCTCACTGATGTCGCGCGTGATCTTCGCGAAGCCGATCAGTTCGCCCTGGGAGTCCCTGATCGGATCGATGATGACGTTCGCCCAGAAGCGCGAACCGTCCTTTCTCAAACGCCATCCCTCGCGCTCGAAGCGCCCTTCTTCCTGCGCAAGCCGAAGGGCAAGTGCCGGCAGGCCGCTCTCTCGATCTTCGTCGGTGTAGAACGTGGAGAAGTGTCGACCGACGATCTCCTCCTCCTTGTAACCTTTGAGACGCTCGGCACCTGGGTTCCAGCTCGTGACGAAGCCGCCCGGGTCGAGCATGTAGATGGCGTAGTCGGTAATGGCCTCGATGAGCAGGCGGTAGCGCTGCTCGTTCCTGATTTCGGAATCGTTCATGATGCCTCCCCGTCTGTCGCCACCGACAGCCTTGAAAATACATATCGGAAGAGATTAAACCCACCCCGGACTAACGTCTGATACCGCTGTCAATTCGTAGACTTGTGGTCTGATATCATGCAGTTGTCAAAAATCGCGATAGAGAGCACCGACTGGAATGTTGCGTACAAAGATATCGGAAATCGACGTCGCTGTAGGCACGGGTAAGAAGCCGCCGCAAGCTTTCTGCGCATGTCGCAAATGACCTTGGCCGAAGGGATTGGCGTGACATTCCAGCATGTCCAAAAGTATGAGAAGGGCACGAACCGCATCGGTTCAAGCCGGCCAGCTCAGATTGCCCTCGTCCTCGGCACCAGACCCGGATCCTTGTTCGACAAAGACGAAGCCGGCACGTCCGCGGCGCCTCGCTCCCTCGAGCTGAGGGCGATATCGATATGTACAGGGGGACGCGTATGGTGCCGGTCTCCTTGAGCCCCAGGTGACGGATCGCTTGGAAAAATCGGGGAGCGACCGGCGGATCCCGAAAGATTCGCCTCCGCTCAAGCATCTTTGTGCAGCCGCGGCATTAAGTCTTCCGACTGCCAAGCCCCCCGTCAACCTCTACGGGCCACGTCGTTCAGCATCCCATGCCACTTGCAAGCTTTCGAGAGGGTGCCCGCGTCTGCGATCGGGTCACGCGGTACCGGTGGGCGGCAAACGGCATCAATGCTGGAAAAGACAGCCCATTCGGGCGCTATAGTCATCAGGTGCACAACGCGAGTGGAAATAGATAGACATTATCCGCAGATTACTTGCCGCCTTTTCCACTGTTACTCTTGCTGCCCCCGTTGCCGCTGTTGCTCTTTCCACCGCCATTTCCGCTGCCACCACCGTTACCATGTCCACCGCCATTCCCGTTGCCGCCGCCATTACCCTTCCCGCCATCGCTACTACCCTTGCCGCCGTTGCCACCGCCGTTGCCGTTTCCACCGCCGTTGCCCTTGCTGCCACCATTCCCAATTCCGCCGCCGCTGCCCTTGCCACCATCGCCCTTCCCGCTGTCGCTACCTTTGCCGCCCTCTCCATTGCCGTCGGAGTCGCCGCCTTTGCCGGAACTGCCCTTCCCCTCGCCGTTATTGGCAATGTTGGCACTGGTGTCGTCAGCTCCTTTTTTTGACTTGCCCCTGTCTTCAGGCGCGGCGTCGGGTTCGCCGGACAGCTTCTTGGCGCCCAGGGCCGGAACGACTTCAACCGATGGTGCGACGGACGTTATGGAAGGCTTTGACACCGCTCCTGCGACGTCCATGCCGCTCTTCCGGTCCACAGTCGCGCTCTGTCGGGGCCCAACGTTGGCCTGTTGACCGCTTCCGAAAGACGTGACCTGCACAAGACCGCGATCTACGGCAACCGATGCCTTAGTCTTGCCGACCGTCACGTGGAAGATCGTACCCTTCACAACGGCGGCCAGATAGGGAGTCTGAACTGTTGTATGCGGCTGGCTCCGCTTTTCGATCTCAAGATCGAGTTCCCCGACCTGCTGGAAGACCTCCGTCTTTCGCGGCGAAAGGAAGCCGCTCGGCTTTGTCGTAATCGCAGCCAATGTGTTCGGCTGGAACCCAATGCTTTCAACACCACGCACGAGCTGAACGCGGCCACGAGGGCCTGTGGAGATCCAGGCTTTGTTTGGCACCACATCGCCCACACGTAGGTTGGTCCACTGTTTCCGGTCAATAGTGTACCTAACCTGGCTGGTGGTCTTGGCAACCTGCCAGTCATCACCGGACGCGTGTGCGACAAAGGGTGCCAGGAAAAGGAACAAAAGCAGGATACGAACGAATGCAGACATGGATGCGATGCCCCCAGATATTGAGGGCGACTTAATCACGGCCAAACTTAAGAATAATTTTAAATCATCGAGTGATTTCGGGGAAGGTGGCCTTTGGTACGTTACCGGACAGGCCGTAAACGAGGTCCGCAGTCGGCTGCTGGGCATCATCGGGATCTGGATGCTGGCCTCCACACTCTTCCGTCGCGGCAATACCCGCGGGGAAGGCGAAGGCTGAAGACGAGACGCATGCGGAATGGTGGCATCGGCCCCATCCAGGAGCAGGAGTAGGCGGCGGTCAAACGGCGCGCGGCGCCGGCATTGCCACGATGGCGATGAGGGTCAGGCCATCGAGAAAGCGGCGGCCGCGCTTATCATTGCCGCAAAAATCTAAAGAAGAAACCTCGGAACTACCATTTGCCCTTGGGTCCCGAGGTTTTCCATGCGCACCAGCATTACTGCGATGGGTATCTCAGGTCCATCACAACCAAAATGCTAAAGTAAAGGCGCCCGATTCGTCAACGCAGGTTTGGTTTTCTCAAAAATCCTGCCACAATCGGACGCGCCAGGCCGGCCCCTAGCAAGGCCCCTTACCGGAGAACTCATCACAAAGAGTACCAAGCGTCTTGTGAAGCAGGCGTGACCGAACCATTTCCAGACTAGGGGGTGGATCAAGCAACTATGCACACGGAGTTCCCTGGTACGCCGGGAGTGGCGAGCGATCCGAACCTAATGTGGCAAGGCTTGTCGGAGACGCCTGTCGAGTTTCAAACCAAGGGCGTATCAAGACAGTCACGTCAACAGTTTGGTCAAGTCTTCCTCATCCTTAACCCCGTGGCGAAACGCCCAAATGATCTTGTTTGACAATTCCTTCTGTCGCATTTCGAGCACGATTTGTTTGGAAGCGCAGAGACGATCAAATACGCGCTCACAGAGGGCTACCTCCTCCTGAGCGAGTGCAAATTTTGCTTGGGCCAGTTGTTCTTTGATCATGACCTATGCCTAGTGAATGTCGCGCTGCTGTGAGGGTAGAAGTGCTGCATCTTTGTCCCCAATGATCTTGAGCGACTCCCAGTCTGGTAGATCCTTCTCGCTGAGTCGCTCCTGAACAGCGCAGAGCATCCATCCCGCCGCCTCGACTTCTCCGCCTCCATATGGACCTGAATCTGCTCTGTGCAAGCCACGACGCAAGGGCGCGCTGATCCCCCTTCCCAGGGAAGGGTTGCGGCCACGGTCCTCGCCTTGGAATAGGCATTGGCGATCCGCTGTTTCGCGGCACCGTCACTTTCCAAGATAACGCCCAAGGTGAAGACGATCGTGTCCATCAAATGTTGGCATCATCATCGGGTCCCAGCAAGAAGGTACCTCCAATCGGAAAATTCAGACCCTGCGACGTAACGGCGACAGATGCAATTTTTGAATGTAACAAAAAAGGGCATGTCGAGCAGCGCGATGCCGACGCCTCGATCATGAGATTGATGGGTTCGTCCGGTTCGAGATGGTGCCGCGGCTCTTCTTGCGGGACGCGCTCGGGATCTTGAGGCGGCGTATCAATGGGCGGTGGTGATGGCGGCGGGACGATGGGTTCATATGGATCGCAAAACGTCAACTCTCGTTCCGGCTACCTTAGCGATCAGCACATATCTCGCGGAAGGGCTGATAGATGCCGGCCCTTCCTTAGTGTCAACGCTGTCGTTAATCCGACGCGGCCATCGACGGTGGCCGAGCATGCGCGCCGGATGATTTTTCGCGGCGTTTGTCGTTGAACTCCTCGGAAGCGTGCTTATTTGCCTCGGTCCTCATCGGCTTGGCCTGGGCATGTTGGTCTTCCGACCGCTGCCAGTGATCATCGTGCTTGCCGTGAGGCCTGCCTTCATCTTCCCAAATCCTGTAGGCGCGCTTGCGTCTTTCCTGGTCCTTATCCATTATCGCTCCTACTGTGACTGACGTTAAACTTGCATTGAAGCCCTCCGATTCCGCTCGTTCGATGACAAACCACAACTTACGCGAGCCGCGAGCCTCGCGCTCTTGCGATTGATATTGTGCGATCGTCTTGGCCGCGCGTTCATTCACTCCAGACTGCGATCGTCATCAGCGTTCCTCCTGCATAGCAACGGCGATATGCCGAACGAGCACGAGTCCTTCTAGCCGCTCTATCGATACCGAAAGCTTCGGCTTCCAGTTCGGATAGCTGTCCCTAGTGCCAGGAATGTTCGTCGGACGCTTTTCGCCCGTCATATCTGCCAGCCTCACGGCGGCCAGCACAGAACTCGTTTTTGCAATGAAGCGATGCGCGCTCACGATGAGCTTGCTCAGCTTTTCCTCGCTGACTGTCGCGGCGGGTGTCCTTAGTGGGGGATCCGTATGCGCGTTTTTCAAAGCGACCATCATCTCTTTTCGCTCACGCCGCCGTTCCTTGCGGTGTTCTTCCGTCATGTGGGGTGGAACGATGCCGTGCTCCGCCCTTGTCCTGATATCCGCATCTCGCCACCAGCCAGCCAAGGTCTGGTGATCGTGCGTCGAGATGCAAGCAAGCGATAGTCTCGGGTATGAGCCAGGGGACCTAAATCCATCTTTCTCGCGCTCGTAAGACAGAATGCGGTAGGACAGTATATGCGCTCGGGAAAGATCATACTGAAGTCCTTCCGGAAGCATCCCCAGATCTTCTCCGATAACCAGGCAACGATATTTTGTCGACGCGTCGGCTAGGATCTGGAGAAGCCTTTCCTGCGGATAGTCGACATAGGCACCCTTCTCCGGACCTTTGTCGGCGGGAACCAGGAAAAGCCGCTTCAAAGCCGCGGCATGATCGATTCTGATGGCGCCAGCATAACGCATAGCAGATGCGACCATTCGCAGGTATGGCGGATTTCTCCCAGATGCAATTTTAGCCGGATGAAACGCCGCAAGATGCCAGTCCTGACCCTTGGGCGCGAACGGGTCGGGCGGGCTCCCGACCGTTGCTGCGGAAATGTAGGCGTCACGTTCGCTCCAAGTGGCCGAGCCATCGACCGCTTCTCCGACGGCAAGGTCGAAATAGAGCCCGACCCGCAGACCGGCCTCACGCGCGGCCTCGGCGGCATGCGATAGCTGCTGATCGGCGATCCATTGCAGCCACATGTGGAAACCGATCGTGTCGGCATGTTCCTCGACGAGCGCCGCGACCTCGACGCCATCAGGAAGGTGCAACTCTTCAGGCCAGGACGTCCAGCCCGCGCCAAGGCCTCGCGCCACCATTAGTGCCGACAGGGTTTCGAAAATTGCGTGCCGTCGTAGGTTTTCACCGCCCTCCTTGACAAAGCCCTGGAAGTCGCGGGAAGCCTTTGACTGCCGATCGGAGGAAATCCGCCATTTCTCCCAAAGCGTGCGCAGGGCGGACAGCTTGGTTTCGGCCACTCCGACATAATCGACGAGATCGGTCGACCGCAGCTCTAGGAGCCGATCTTCAAGATCTGAGTTCGCCTCGAACCCTTCGACCTTGTCGACCGCGATGTATAGGGGATTAATCATCTGACGGCTTGAAGGCTCGTACGGACTGCACCGGTTTGGATCGGACAGAAACGGTGCATGCAGCGGGTTGAGACCGATGAAATCGGCGCGAAGCGACCCCGCGAGGCCAATCATTTCGATCAGGTCCTCGAAGTCGCCGATACCCCAGTTGCGCCTCGATCGGAGTTCATAGAGCTGCAGGGTGATCCCCCATAAGCGGTGCTTTTCAAGAAACTCCGGTATAAAGGACTGAGGAATGACCTTCTTACCGTGCCGTCTTGCCGACTTCCGTTCAGCAGGTTTGTCCAGAGCGTCGACCATCACGCCGAGTGCCTCAAGGAGCTGGTGCTTCGTGGCGTCCGTGACCGGCACGTCCACGTTATCCGGGCTCGGTCTCGTCAACGCGATACCGTGACTTTCCGCTAGTAGGTCGAGACGCGAGCGGACTGGACTGCTATTTGAGGACGATCGACTCACAGCATTTATCTCCGGGCAGACGAAACGCTGAAGGCGACGGCCCACGTTCCCAGAATGTTGCCGCTGATATCTCCCAGTGAATAGATCGTTTCCCCAATAGGCGGTGCTAAGACCTTCGCCGGCTTGTTGGATAGGTTTGCAAGCAGGTGGAGCTCCGCACCATCGCGGGATCGCCACTTGACTGCCGTCACCGCATCCTCCTGACAAAATTTTCCCGCTCCGCTTCCAACGTGCTCGATCATCGGCACGATGCGCTCATGGCGCAGAGCGAGAAGAGATCGGTAAAAAAGGAGCATTTCAGACGCATCGGTGTCAGACAGTTTGGACCAATCGAGCTTAGCCGCCTCAAACGTGGTACGAGCGCTGGGATCAAGAAGGTCGTCCGCGTCGAAACCCGGAAGTCGTGAAAGTTCCTTGCGCCGTCCCGTCCTCACCTTTTCGTTCAGGTCGTCGTTGAAATCGCAAAAATAGGGGAAATTTTCGCGTGCTCCCCATTCTTCGCCCATGAAAAGCATAGGGATTTGAGGAGACAGCAGATAGATCGACGTCACCGCTTTCAGGGGGGCGAGCGGTCGGTATGTAATCATCCGATCGCCATGCGCGCGGTTACCGATCTGATCGTGGTTTTGAATGAACGATATGAACGCGGTAGGTGGCAGGTCACCCGTGGGCTTACCGCGAGTTTCCCCACGATAGCGCATGTGGTCGCCTTGGAACACGAAGCCCTCGGCAAGCGCCCGGCCCATCTTTTTGGCGTCGTCCGCGTAGTCCTGATAATATCCGAAGGTCTCGTCGGTTGCGGCGACGTGCAGGACATGATGCACGTCGTCGTTCCATTGCGCTGTAAAGCGGACAGCTCTGCCCTCCTCATCTCGCTTCAGCAGGTCGCTGTCATTGTCTTCATTCTCGACGATGAGATGGACATGCCGGTTTCCCGCGGCGTCGCGGACATGCCTGGCCAGTTCGAGGAGAACATGCTCGTCGCTGTCGTCGTTGATTGCATGCACGGCGTCAAGGCGGAGTCCGTCAAGCCTGAACTCCTTGATCCAGTAGACTGCATTCTGGATGACAAATTCGCGAATGGGCCGAGACTGGCTGCCATCGTAGTTGATCCCGTCGCCCCAAGGCGTCTTGTGGCGGTCGGTAAACAGCGGCGCATAGTTCGGCAGATAGTTACCATCCGGCCCGAAGTGATTGTACACGACGTCCAGAAATATCGATAACCCGCGCTCATGGGCGGCGTCGACCAGCGCCATGAAGTCCTCGGGACGTCCGTAGCTGCTGTCAGGCGCATAAGGAAGTACGCCATCGTAGCCCCAATTGTAGGCACCGGGAAAATCACTGATCGGCATGATCTGGATAGCCGTGATGCCGAGCCGGGCCAGATGGTCAAGCTTGTCCATTGCCGCGCGAAAAGTCCCTTGTGGCGTGAACGAGCCGACATGCAGCTCGTAGATGACTGACTCTTCCCAAGGGCGCCCGATCCAGTTGTCGGCTTTCCATTGGAAATGCGTAAGATCGACGACTTCGCTTGGGCCACGCACGTCTTCAGGCTGATGGCGTGAACCTGGATCGGGCACTTCAGAGCCCTCCGGAAGCACGAAACTGTAAAGACTGCCGGGAGCGGCTGCGCTCGTCCGGCATCGATGCCAGCCTTCCTCGTCGCGCTTCATTGGTATAGGGTCAACGTCTTTCAACTTGAGAACGGCGCTGTCCTTCAGCGGCGCCCACAAGCGGAACTCGACGCCGTCTTCGAAGATAATAGGACCGAAGCTGTATTCGCGCACTGTGAAACCTTGCTTTCTCATGAGACTAACGGAGCAGCCCCTGGCCGCCGTCCACCCAGATTGGAGACCCGGTTACGTGGCGAGACTGTTCGGACGCAAGAAATGCAATAACGTCAGCGACGTCTTCGCTGCGGCCGGGACGACCCCCCGTGATCGGAACCTGGCCTGCGGGCCAGACGACTGGGATAGCGGTCTCGTCTTCCTTTCGAAGACGGGTATTCGCGTCGATGCTGGTTTCGATTTCGCCGGGACAGACAGCGTTGATACGAATATGGTGGCGAGCAAGCTCCAGGGCGAGCTGCTGGACCATCGCAACTTGCCCGGCTTTCGTCGCCGTATAGGCGGTAGCGCCCGGAGTCGTAAACGTGCGGGTGCCGTTGATCGATGATACAACCACGATGGAGCCGCCTCCCGATCGCTTCAGCTCGGGAACGCTGGCGCGGATCGTAAGAAAAGTTCCGGTTAGGTTTACGGAGATCGTGGCGTTCCACTCGGCGACCGTCAGATCGTCGATCGGCGCCCAGACGCCGTTGATACCGGCGTTGGCCACGACGACGTCAAGTCGGCCGAACCGCTTGACAAGCTGTCCGACAGCGTCTGCCATCTGTCGTTCGTCGGCGATGTCGGCCAAGAGCGAAACACCTTTGCCGCCAGCGGCGTCTATCTCCGCTACGGTGGAAGCAATTTCGTCCGCGGTACGCCCGAGCGCGCCGATCGCGAAACCGTCGCTGGCCAATTTCAGTGCCGCAGCTTTACCAATTCCAGATCCAGCTCCCGTGACCAGGGCGACGGCTACGCTCATTGCGATCTCCTCATTTCCGAATTGGATAAACAACGAAACTTCGTCGCGGTTCCATGGCACCTTTCCCCGTACGGTTGAAGACGAGAATGTGCTTCGGAAGTCTCTGAGAAGCGCTGTTCAGAACGCGCTGCCTACGCCTTAGCGTCGAACAAGCCAGTTCCTCGTCACCGACTTCGTCGAGTTCTTCACCAAACAGCCGGGTGCGCGGCCGGCCGTGCCGACCACGGTACGCTACTTCGGCGGGGTTGATGCATCAGATGCCAGCATGCGCCGCATCATCCAGCGGATAGCCGCAAAGTTTGACCGTGTTCATTTCTGCTACGAGGCGGGCTGCCGCTGCCGCCGCTTTCGAACCGAAGGACCTCGTCGATCTGACGATTACGATCGCCGCCATGAACGCCTTTAATCGCCTCGGTGCACCGTTCCGACTTCCGGTAGCGGCAAAGGCCTAAGCAGCGTAATTCAGCACTACAGGGGTCCGCTTCATCACCTTATGACGCACACCGAAAGCCCATCGCCTTTCGTTCGGAGCTAGCCAGTGCGCGGCGCTTTCTTTAAGGTTGCTCCTGACGGCAAATCACTGCACCGTGTGGGCAGGAGGAATGCCAATGATCACGCTATCCGCAATTTTCGCAATTCTGATGCTTGTCTCAGCCGGGTGCTATCTCGCGATCTTGCCGATCGATAGCGAGGAACGGTAAGCTCAGCATTTAGTGGATAGTTTGCCCGCGAATGGCAAACTAGATCGACCAACCCTCACCTTTGTAGCTGCCAGACCCCGTAACGCTGATCATCGCGATAGCCTCGCCAGCTTTCCTGTCGTTGGGCACGTGATCGACTATTAAATTGAAGATCCTTACCCGCGGCATCTCTTCCCGTTCAATGACGAGTGTCGGGGTGATACGGCCAAACCTCATCATCGTTTTTCATGACGACAATTACGCATGCTTCTGGGTCCAACACCACTCGCAATACTCAGGCATCAGGACGGTGGGCAAAACTGTACGTTCCTGTACACGCAACCTTCGACGAAGTTCCACGTTTGTGAGCGGGAGGATTTCATCATGGTTTTTAGATCTTCGTACGGGTCGGCATACGACGAGTGCTGCGCAGCCGGGACTAACTCGTCGTCCATGCGTGCCGCGATCGATGCGGCATGGGCCGCCGACCCGACGCTCGACCGCAGCGGTATCGTGGTCAGAATACTCGGCCCGATCGTAATTCTTGAGGGATACCTTTCCGCGCGGGAGCATCGGGACATCGCCGTTCGCATTGCCACGGCTGTAGCCGGAGCTGGCAGGGTTCAGGACCGGATGCTCTATCGGTACAGCGCCCAATAATTGGAGGCAGGTTATGAAAACGATCAGCGATTGGCTTGAACACAAGCTCGACAATATGGGGTCGGAAATCGGCTTCGAGGAAGATGCGTCAGCATTCGAACAGCACGCCGAGCTCCTGCGTGCCGAAGCTGAAGAGGCCGGCTATACGGCCGAGGAGCTGACTGAAGCCTGCGGTGGCGATATCGCTGCGTTTCTTCGGGATCGTCAGAATTTGGCTACCGACAACGAGATGCAGGACAAGCTCGCGGGCGACCCGTTTCCCATTCCGCCTTCCGGCCTGAAACATGACTAACGGCGTTTCACCAAGTTGCCTTGTCGCCGAAACATCTGTATTTGCCCTGCGTTTCAGCGGGCCATCTTTTATCACCTGAAACGAAAAAGCTTCGCCCTCTGGAATGGAAGGAGCAGACAGGCCCTCGCCGTTTTTTTGACGGGGACGCTAAACTGATTTGCGGGATCTGAGAATCCCGACCCTGATGTGGAGCTGTCAGGGTTTGTGCAGCAAGGGTGGCGATTAGTCTGACGCCTCCTCAGACTTAAGTCCGAGTTTAGATTTTTCGTGGAACGGAAAACCCTGGCAACCATTTAATCGCGGTCTAATCACTTGAGGTAAGGCCCCATGAAGAAAATTATTCTTGCTGTCGCTGTCGCTTTTTCGTCCATCATTGCCGTCCCAGCAGCTTCTTATGCGGACACCGTGGTCATTCGTACTGATGACGGTCCTCGCCCGCATCGCGGCTGGGAAAGGGGCCACCACCGTGGCTGGGACAATGATCGGAGAGCACGGCTGGTACGTGAAGATTATCGTCGCCACCCGGGTTGCTTCACGAAACGAGTTGTAACCTATCGGGATGGTGAGCGAGTTTCGCGGACGACGAAGGTCTGCCGCTAACTGAATCTCAGGTTCGCCTCAAGGAGCCGGGAGTAAGTCACTCTCCGGCTCCTTTCGTTTGAAGAACCGCACGATCAGAGGAGCGTTTAATGGAGCGTCATAATCGGTAATGGACGCCGCCATTGATGAGGGCAGACGGCGTTGAAAATCTGAGCGTTGCAATTATCTGAACATCCCGCTTGGCAAAGGAGGTGTCAGAATGTGCTGAAAGAAGTTAAACAGGCCGAGCAATAGGGCCATCACAGTGCAAGGACCGGCGGCCTCGCGTCCACGCGGCCTTGCTGAGAGGTTACCGTTCGACTTGGTCAGAAGTAATCGCCCCGTCTCCGCAGCACCGCTATAGCGTTTTTGAAAAAGCTCAATGATCGACAGCGGGTTTGATTCCTCCGAAAAATGCACCAAGGAGTGTTTCGACGTGCCGAAGATGGTCAAGAAATCCGACTTGCCGACAAAAATTTGTATAGCCTGCGGACGTCCTTTCACCTGGCGACGAAAGTGGGGAAAAAACTGGAGCGACGTAAAGTTCTGCTCGGATCGCTGCCGGCGTTCGAAAACAACGAGCGTTTCAAATGCGAGGCCGCCGTCTCTGGTGGCCAGCAATTGTGGCGGCAAGCAAAATAGAACTGAGCAGTGAAACCCCTCTACCGCTACAGACTGGCTTAGACGGGAGAAGAAGCTGTCACTCGCACTTGCGGGGGCGCTCAGGTTTTCCGCATCGACAACAATGGTGCGCCGCGGAGCGCGTTTGATAAATGCAAACCACTGCCCAGCAGATAGGCTCAATATCCCCTGATTCTGACAAATCCTCTGAGCGTTATTCCTTTACCACCGCAAAAATCTGCACGGCATCGGCCCCGTCTAGAGACGACGTCTTCCGGGGGGCGCTGATCGAAGCCATCAACGTCAGAAGCTTCGACAGAGAGCTGTCCCTGCGCGGGTGCGAGGAACTGCTCTCATGCGATCAGGAAGTCGAGCAGATCGTGAGGGAAGAGCTTGTAACACGCATCCGGCGTATCGGACGAGATGGCTGGCGAGATCTGCGCGAACAGGGTTCCGCTCTTGTTTCGTCTCGCGAGCTAGATGCCGACAGGCTGCCGAAGGTCGAAGTCATGCTCAGAACATCGCTGAGCACGCACTCGGCCCTATCAACATAGAAGCTGTGGGTGCCGCTGCAGGACTACATCCGAATTACGCGATGACGGTTTTCAAGAAGGCTGTTGGCATGACAATGCATCAGGCCCTCACCGGACATCGGCTCGACACCGTGCAGTCTCTCTTGATCTCATCCGAACGACCGATCGCTTCTGTGGCTTTTGAAAACGCATTCGGCTCCCTCTCCCGCTTCTACTCAGCCTTCGAAAGCAGGTTCGAGATAACGCCATCGAAGTGCAGGGATGGCTTCGTGTCTTCGCTGCGAAGTTGATCCGCAGTCATAGACCGATCTCCCGAGCCCGAGCCTTTCTGCTATGCTGAGTGTACGCTCGGATAAAGGCGTAATTTACATGCTGGCCTCTCAGCGCATTTTCGGCATCATCATTGCAACGGGCCATTCTCTTCGAGCAACCCATCGTCGCCTTTGTCTTTGTCGATGGGCGTTTGTGATCCACTCTATCGATTGTATGTCAAAAAACCATCCGTCATTGACTATCTTCGCGTGAATGAAGCCGCAGAGATGGTTATCGTTTTGAACCGACGTGTGGCGACACTGATTGCTCTGTGTCAGCGGGCCATTTCGTCGTCACTTTTCGCTATCGATCTGCGCCAGGTCACCACGAAACTGAATTTTCGAAAGTGACATTTTAGCTGTTAGCACGACTCCTCCGGGGTTGTATGCGACATCCGCGTTGCCGTACGCGCTGAGGCTGGAGACGATGAGCCGCGATCCGAAGCCTACGCGCGTGGGGTCTGCAACTGTCGGACCATCCCGCTCGCGCCAGTCGATAGATAGACAATCTTCGCCGTCGATGTCCTCGATCCGCCAGGAGACATGTATGTGGCCAGCGTTATTGGACAGCGCGCCATACTTCATGGCGTTCGTTAAAAGCTCATGCAGGACCAGCGAAAACGAAAGGGCCGCCTGAGGCCCCAGTTCGAGTTCAGGACCTTCGACTTTAATCCGTTCACTTCCTTGCAGGCCAATGCTTATTTTAGCTGCTTCGACGATATTGCCGAGGGTCGCGCTTACCCAGTTCTTCTGTAGCAACAGGTCGTGAGCTTTCGAGTAAGCGGATATTCGTGACTGAAGCTTCACGGAGGCATCTTCGACTGACGTTGCATTGCGAAGGGATTGCGTCGCGATCGATTGGACAACCGAAAGAGTGTTCTTCATCCGGTGGCCGAGTTCGTGCATCAGAAGGCGCTGCCGGTCAGCTTGGTCGCGCTCATGCGTCCTGTCGCGAAGAATCTTAATAAAACCAATCACTGTGTCATCGTCCGCACGAAGGACCATCATCTCACCCGAAGCCCAAAACGTCGTGCCATCTTTTCTGAGATGCCAGCGTTCGTCGCTCCCTCTTCCGACGCTCAGAGCCGCGGTCATCTCCCGCTGAGGCACGCCTTTTTCCCTATCTTCTTGGACAAAAAAGGCAGTGGCGGGCCTGCCAACCATTTCTTCGGCTGTCCAGCCCAGGATAAGGTGCGCGCCCTCGTTCCAGCTTGTGACAAGGCCGTCCAAATCCAGCGATATTATAGCGTAGTCAATTGCGCTTTGGACGATCGCTTCGAGGAACCGCTCCCTAGACGAGATCTTGTCAGTCCCGATTTCGATCTTCATGGCTCGATCCTTGAGGCCGCATTCCGCGCTATCCATCACCGATAAGAGCCAGAAGTCAAATCTATTGACGATCCGTCTCCGGGACGCGCGACACTCTAAAGCTTAGATTTTCGAAAGACGGTTCAAACTGGCGACGATCCTCGTGAAATCGTAGGGCTTAGAGAAAAACTCTGCTCCGTGCGGCAAATCGATATCTTCAGGCGTTAGTCTCCCTGATACGACGACGATGCCTGCGTCAGGAAAACGTACCGCAACCGCTTTGGCTAGATCCACACCCGAAAGCTTTCCAGGCATTTGCACATCGGTGAAAAGCAGATTTATGCTGTGATCTTCAAGGAGCTCCATCGCTTCATCAGCCGAGCCAGCCTCAACTACCTCAAAACCGGCCTCTTCCAGCACGTCGATGACCGTCAGCCGGATAAGGACTTCGTCTTCTACTACCAGTACCTTGAGCATCCCAATCCCCCGTAGAAGCGCTGGTCAACACGCGGACGGGTGGAATGTTCCACATTATGTTTCGAGCGCCTACCGGACGGTCGATCTGCTTATTTTAAAAAAGAACATCCAAACCGAAACGCTCGCGTACAACGGATAAACGAGGAAAACGCGATGCAAGACATGAATTCTGCGATGCCCGATATTGATGGATTTTTTGGTCAATTCGGCGGGAGCTTTGTCGCAGAAACCCTGATGCCGCTTTTGCTCGATCTCGGCGCTCGATGGCAGGAGGCGAAAGCTGATCCATCGTTCTGGGAACGATTTGAGTACCTCTCGGGACACTATGTCGGACGCCCAAGCCCGCTTTATTTTGCCGAGCGTCTGACAGCCGCTCTGGGAAGCGCACGCATCTATCTCAAGCGAGATGAACTAAATCATACAGGATCTCACAAAATCAATAACTGTGTCGGCCAGATACTAATCGCCCAGAGGATGGGCAAGCGCCGTATCATTGCCGAAACAGGCGCCGGCCAGCATGGGGTCGCAACTGCGACAGTCGCAGCGCGCTTTGGCCTCCAGTGCATCATCTACATGGGCGCCAAGGATATCGAGCGACAGGCGCCGAACGTTTTCAGAATGAAGCTTCTGGGCGCAGAGGTAAGACCTGTCACGTCTGGGAACGGAACTCTCAAGGACGCCATGAACGAAGCACTTCGTGATTGGGTGTCCAACATCGACGACACCTATTATCTGATTGGCACCGTCGCCGGGCCACATCCGTATCCGGAAATGGTCAGAACACTACAATCGATTATTGGCACCGAAGCACGCAAGCAGATCCTCGAATATGAAGGGCGCCTTCCAAACCTCCTGATTGCGGCAGTCGGCGGCGGCTCGAATGCAATTGGCCTGTTTCATGCATTTCTCGGTGATCGTGACGTTGAGATGATCGGCGTCGAGGCCGGGGGCCGAGGCGTCGATACGGATGAGCACTGCGCTTCGCTTTCAAAGGGGACGCCAGGCATCCTGCATGGCAATCGCACCTACCTTCTCCAGGATCTAGATGGTCAGATTCAAGAAGGCCACTCGATTTCGGCGGGTCTCGACTATCCCGGAGTTGGGCCGGAGCACGCGTGGTTGAAGGAGCAAGGCAGGGTTTCGTACAGGTCAGCCACCGACCAGGAAGCGCTCGATGCCTTCCAGTATCTCGCTACCGAAGAGGGGATCATCCCTGCTCTGGAGCCGTCTCATGCATTGGCGGAGTTGATCAAGATTGCCCCCGAGATGCCGGCGGAAGCAATCGTCATCCTCAATCTCTGCGGCCGCGGCGACAAGGACATCTTAACGGTCTCCAGTTTGATTGATGGCGATAACGACGCTCAAGCAAAGGCCAGTGGGGCGACCAGTCACCGATAATTGTCCAGGGACAGCAGCCCACAAGCTCAGCAAGGAGCACGTCATGATAGGGTTCGGTTCGATGGCGACTGGCGCAGCAGCAGATTCAGATGCCAGGTGCCTGGCTCTCCTTGTTGATGACGACTGCGTGTTCGCGCGGCGACTTGGCAAAGCGCTTCAGGACCGTGGATTCGACACGGGGATCTATAATACGGTCAGCGATGCGATCGACGCGCTTGGACTTCGTCGTTTCGATATCGTTATAACGGATCGGCGATCGGAGTGGTCTCGATATCGTAGCGGAAGTGCGCGATATTTCTCCTGAGACCAAAACTCTGGTCTTGACTGGTTATGGAAACGTTCAGTCGGCCGTGACCGCAGTCAAACTTGGTGCAACTGAATTTTTGAGCAAACCCGCCGACGCGGACGAAATCCTTGACGTTCTCGGTGTGGCAAACGCATTAAAGTTGTCTTCAGGGGATGCCATCAAATCTGCCGAGCTCGTTCGCTGGGAGCACGTGACCAGCGTGTTTGCGGAAACCGGAAACAACGTCTCGGCGACTGCCCGTCTCCTCAACATGCACCGTCGAACGCTGCAACGAATGTTATCTCGCGGGCGGTCGGAAAAAATAAGTGTATGAGCTTCAACACGAGGTTTCGGTCGATGGGAGGTTCGCGGCCACCTTGCCAGCAGTCGCTCCCTCGCGATCTGACAAGCACCATTCTACGTAAGGTCAATACAAAGGAAATGTGATGTCCGATCGAAAGAAAATTGCAGTTATAGGGGCCGGGATTGCAGGACTGACCTTCGCACGATCGCTGCATGGCATTGCTGACATTACGATCTTTGAAAAGAGCCAAGGTGTCGGAGGCAGAATGGCAACCCGGCGTGCCGGCGAAATCACGTTCGATCACGGCGCCCAGTATTTTACCGTCCGCGACCCCTTGTTCCACGCTATGTTAGAGCCGGCACTCGAACTCGGCTTCGTCGAAACGTGGTCAGGAACCATCGGCTCCTCATCGATGGGCTCCGCATCAATCATCGACGAGAGCGATCGTGCCCCAAGATTTGTCGGCGTACCATCCATGACGGCGCTTCCTAAGTGGATGGCACATGGATTGGACATCCGGCTAGGCGTGACGATTGATGCTATCGAAGGGAGCCCGTGTAACTGGAGACTCGCCACTGGTTACGAGCGAGCTGGTCCCTTCGACTGGGTTGTCGCCGCCTGTCCTGCTCCCCAGGCGATGGCCTTGATGCCTGCGAACTACAGCGGCTTTCGAGCCGCAGCGAGCACAAAGATGAATGCTTGCTTTACACTGATGCTCATCCTTCAATCGCGTGCCTTGGGACGCCACTGTGCGGTGCGCTATGACGACGAGGTGATCGCATGGGTCGCCGACTGCACGTCACGCCCGCAACGCTCGCCTTTGCCGACGATTGTCGTTCACTCGCAAAACCAATGGGCCGATCGACACGTCGATGACGACTTGGAAGTCGTTCGTACGGCCATGCTCGATAGCCTGGCTAGACTGCTGCCCGGCGTTCCCGAAGGTGTTCTCTCGGCTAACGTCCATCGCTGGAAGTTCGCCAATGTACAGACAGTCAGTGAAAGTGACGTTCTTATGGACCTTGAAAACGGTCTTGCTGCATGCGGGGATTGGACGATTGGCAACAGAGTCGAAGCAGCATTTCTAAGTGCAACTAGGCTTTCCAAAGCGATCGGAGAACGGCTCTGACAGACATGGCCGATCCGGATGGCATGACTGCCCGCGTGTCGGACTTCACTTTCAGTTTGCCGCAACGAAGATAGGAAGCCATTGTCTCTGGTCAGAGCGGCAGAATCGGCTCGACTGTAGTTAGAGTGAAGATCCCCGGTCGGGCAAGTTGCGTGAAACTGCCAGGAAAAGCGTTGGGTTTGATTTACCCGATGTTTCCGAGTTGAGATCGAGCGGCTGGAACCGCTTTTTTCCGGTTCTTCAACGTCAGATCGAGCTGGTGGGATGCTAAGCCGACGATCGCAAAATGAAAGCCAGTTGTTAACCTCAGCCTAAGGTCGACGCCTATGGTTGAGACTGACTGCCGACCAAATCCCGTAGTCCAGAGAGGGCTTTAAAGTCTTCCGCACAGCACTTGTGGATCGACTTCGGCCGCCATAGCGCTCAAAGCGTGTCCGGGGCAGAGTTCCAGAAATGCACTTGCGCCAGCCTCCCTGCAACTCTCCAGACACCTGGCCCATTCAACTGTATGCGAGATTTGATCAGCGAGCTTAATCTGAGCTGACGTGAGATCAAGCACCGAGGCGCCGTCGATACCACTGAAGAGAAGAATCCCGCTCGGAACCTCAGGGCAGATGGCTGCTTTTGCTAGAGAAGATGCAAACGCGGCAGATGCGTTTGCGAGTCTTGGCGTATGTGAGGCAACATGGACTTTAAGACGGACAATACGCTCGGCGCCGCTGCGAACTGCCTCTTCTTCTAAAGTTTGGAGGACGGCGACTGTGCCCCCTACGACGAATCCATTGCCGGGATTGGCGATCGCAATTGCAGTTTCCTGCGCGCGGCATAATCTTGCGACTGCCTCCCGCTTCATTCCCCGGACAAACGTCAATCCTTCGCGACCGCGACTTGCTAGTTTCATCGCCTCCGCGCGCCGCGACGAGCCGGAGCGCCTGTGTCCCGCTGATGAGCCCCGCCAGCGCCCAGGCAGCAACTTCACGGACGCTGTATCCAGCGACTAAACGGCGCTTGGGCTCGTTCGCCGCGACGGAGATGACAGACAATGTTTCCGGGGAATGATGCTAATTGGCGTCTTCTAGGTCCGGCCACTCCGCACTGGCGTTGCCGCCGGTTAGCGTTCGAACGCGCCCGATACCTAAAAAAGAGAAGATCTATTCAGACCGAGAAAATGCCGGGCCGATAATTCGGCCCGGCGCTCGAACTCACATCTTCGGAAGAAGTACCTTATCAACGACGTGGATCACGCCGTTCGACTGCTTGACGTCAGCGATCGTCACGGTAGCAGTTCCTCCCGCCTCGTCGGTGAGCGTGATCTTGCCCATGTTTTCCTTGGCCTTCAAAACGCAGCCGCCGACGGTCTTGATGTCATGTTCGCCGCCATCATCCTTGATCATCTTGGCGACGGTGCTGGCCATGGCATCAGCGGCGACCACGTGGCAAGTCAGAATTTTGACGAGCTTGTCCTTGTTCTCTGGCTTGAGTAGGGTCTCGACGGTCCCTTTGGGAAGGGCATCAAAGGCTTCGTTGGTCGGAGCAAACACGGTAAATGGCCCCTTCCCTTCAAGCGTCGACACCAGGCCCGCAGCCTTGACGGCAGCGACGAGCGTCGTGTGATCCTTCGAATTCACAGCGTTTTCAACGATGTTCTTGTCCTCGAACATCGCCGCTCCGCCAACCTTAGGGTTGGCGGCATATGCAGCCAGGCTGCCTGTCATCATACTGGCCAACGCGACTGCCGAAACTACCAGAAATTTCTTCATGATCATCTCCTCTCAATGCCGGCCTCTTGGCTCGGTAGAGGTTCTACGAATGACCGCCGCTCCGGTTCAAAAATCAGACAAATATAGTGCAGCATGATCTGAACGGCAGGTAGTGGGAAGGTCTGCGGTTACTCGGCCGATGAATACTGAAGTCAAATCCCGAGGATTGGCTGTATCAACCGCAAAAACCTGCTCTTGAAGCGTAGGGGCGCCTCGGTCACTGCAAGACATATACAGTCTCTGCCAGCATCAGCTTTCGGCTGATGCGTCAAGCTGTCGTCGGCCATCTCTACATCGCCTCGCGCAAATCGCGAAACCTCGTCGCTAAAACTGCCGTCAAGCACAAGCGTTAATTCAACGCCTCGGTGAGAATGCTCCGGGACCGGCTGACCGGCCGGAATCTTGAGCAGTCTCACTGTCGTTGTTTCGTCGCTGGTCGGTATCATCATTTGGGCAGCGCCTCGACCGAGCTGGCGCCATTTCAGGCCTCCGGCTGCGTCGATATAGGTCCTCAGCGGCTGCGGGTACGTGTGATCAGACGACGAGCCTTTCTTAATGGGCACAACCTTGTCGATCTGACCCGCATCGATCTTAGCTTTGAGACTCTCCCAGCTTTGTGACACCGCGGCTTCATCAGCAGGTTCGCTGTCAATAAAATAACCGCCAACGCTTTCCAGCATTGAAAGCTTTGAGCGGCATGCCGGGCATAAGGCAAGATGAGTCGCCACAGCAACGCTCCAGCCTTCAGCCAGGGTTCCGGCCGCATATTGCTGGAGCATGTCATCATCCAGATGATGTTCGATCATTTGGCCTCGTCCTGAAGCGCTACGCGCAGTTTCTCGCATGCAAGCCTAATCCTTGATTTCACCGTTCCAATTGGGAGGTTTAGTTTTTCCGCGATCGTCGAATGGGTGAGCCCCTCGAAAAACGACATGCGCAGCACTTCCGCATATCTGCCCTTCAATGTCGTCATCGCGCCGCGCAGCGCTGCAGCACTTTGCTGACGCTCGATTAGCGAGTCGGCGGCCTCAAACTCATCCGGGACGAATGCCGGATCGTTTGGATCGAATTCAGGCTTTATCGCTCTTCGAACAGAGTCGATCATCTGATTTCTGGCGATCGTGAATATCCACGTTGACGCCTGGGCCTTGGACGGATCGAAAAGCGCCGCCTTGTGCCAGACGCGCATCATCGTTTCCTGCGCCAGCTCCTCTGCGAGTATCCGGTTTCCTCTCGTCATCTTGACCATGTAAGAGCGTACGCGCGGATAGAAGTGCCTGTAAAGGAGTTCGAACGCCACGATATCGCGTGACTCTGCCACAGCGGACATCAGCGCTTTAATCCGCTCGGCATCTAAGCTAACGGTCTCTTCCTCCAATTTCCCGACCTTTCGCGCTCCGTCTGAAGACGACCACACTTTCGCGTCAGCGCATGTGGTTCGAAGTACTCCGATTTGAAGCGGCATCTGCATATTCATGGCGTAACCTACGCATCAGCTTGCTGCTGGATCAAAAAAATGAACTCTAAAAATTCGCCTCCAAGTCTTTGCTTGGCCTTCGATAGCGCCTGCCGGCCTACGTCGCGTGCGGACATCAGAGGCGCGCCACAGCCCCAAAGATCCGATATGTGACCCAAAAACCGACACCTGATGCTGCCGCTGACAAGACTGTTCCCCAAATGAGGTCGGCGACCGTCAAGACAGTCGACCAGTTTCTTAAGGTAGACTGGTTGGTCAGATCATAGGTGGCATAAGCCATGAAGCCAACGGCTGCGCCGTAGATGACTGCTGTCGTCATTGATCCTGACGTCAAACCCGTCCGGACAGCGAGGAAGGTCAACCCCGCGGCGTAAATCAGGTAAAATGCCGCAGCAGGCGCCAATCGGAACTGCGGCGCAAGCATGTCGCCCAACGTTGGTCGATAGAGACGGTCGGCCATGGCGCTCAGCCAGACAAAATCGATGGCAACGAAGGCGATCAGCGTTGCGGTATATGCGGTCAGGTACGTTTTCATACGGGGCCCCCAGATGGATTTCCAAGCTCAGTTTATGCGTGTCCAGTCCACGCCCTTGCAGATTAGACCGGCGATGACACACCCTTTCGTGGTCATCCTGGCGCCGTCGACTTTGACGGTAAGCTTGTAGCTCAGATCGCGTTGCGGATCGAAAGCGGTGCCGGAATAGCTGCCCTCACTGTCCTCCTTGATCGACATGACCAGTTTGTCGCCTTCCTTCTCTTTCGGCGTACCGGGCTTAATCCATGTGTTGACCGCGCAAAGATCAGCGCCGCAAGGTGCAATACGCACACGCGCATTCCCGTCTCCGCGGGCCCAGTTGCCGTTTATATCGGCGGCTTCAGCAGGGAATACAGCTCCAACAAGAACAACCGGAATTGCCCAGGCAAACGATTTGGTTGTGTTCCTGTCAAAGAGCGCCTTCTTAGGCATGCTCGATCGTATAAAGTCCAACATTGATGCTTTCCTCCTCAAACCCTGCCTCGCAGTAACAAAGATAGTAGTGCCACATCCGCTTGAACGTCTCGTCGAAGCCGAGAGCGGCGATAGCCGGCCAATTCGCGTGGAACCGTGTGCGCCATTCCCGCAGGGTACGAGCGTAGGATTTGCCGAAATGTTCGACTTCCGTCAGCTTGAGCCCTGCGTCTGAGACAGCGTCCCGGAGAGCTGCGTCGGACGGCAGAAATCCGCCAGGAAAGATGTATCTTTGGATGAAATCGGTGCTGCCGCGATAGGCGTCGAACCGGCTCTCTTCGATCGAGATGACCTGTAGCAAGGTTCGCCCGCCTGATGTCATGCACCGCTTGATCATCGCGAAGTAATCCGGCCAATAGGCTTCACCGACCGCTTCGAACATCTCGATGGATACGATACGATCAAACTGACCGTGAAGATCACGATAGTCTTGCAGCCGCAATTCAACCTGACTTGTTTTACCCGCCAACTCTACGGCGCGGTTCGCCCACTTGAGTTGCGAGGGCGACAGCGTTAAGCCCATCACATGTGAATTTGAATGTGTGGCTATGTCGAGCGCCAGAGCGCCCCATCCGCAACCGACCTCGAGGACGCAATGCCCATCCGACATGTCCAGCTTGTCGCGAATGAGCTGGAGCCGATTTTGCTGCGCCGACTCAAGAGTCTGAGTTGCACTCTCGAAGACGGCCGATGAGTACAGCATCGAGCTATCAAGCCAGTGCTTGTAGAACTCGTTGCCCAGATCGTAATGGGCTTCAACGTTACGGCGGCTACCACGCCTGGTATTGGAATTCAGGATATGACGCAGGCGGCTGACAAGCCTTGCTATCCAAGTCCCGGACAGAGCAGGCGACAAAAGCGTCGCGTTTGCGGCCACCAAACGTATTAGCGCCGTCAGATCTGGCGTGGTCCAATCTCCGTGAATATAGCCTTCCGCCGCTCCGAGATCGCCCGACACAGCGAGCCTGCGAAGTGCACCCCATCGGCGGATCACAATTGTCGCGTCCGGTCCGTCCTCAGTTCCTCGCTCTGTGACGTGTTCCCCTTCCGGCAGGATGATCGTCAACCTGCCCCGCCGAAGGTCTTTAATCAGCCTACCAAATAAAACACCACCAATGCCAACCTTCGGCCGCTCGGCCGGAGCTGCGATCGGTGGGGTGGTAGTTTCGTCAAATTGCGCCATGGGATCCTGCCTCGAGAACTTGGGAATTTGCACGACAGGAAATTGACTGGTCTCGTCCAAGAGGCCATGACGTTCTGCTTGTAATCGTCATGCCATCACCTTCTGGTCGGCAGCCATCAAGTCAAACGGTCGTGCCGACGGGATGCGGACGATGCGGCCGCTTTCATCACTGACTTCCCATGGGCGCCGCACGCCGCCGAGATCTTCGGCGACGGCGAGACCCGCCTGAATGCCGTCCTCATGGAAACCAGAGCCGAAGTGTGCGCCGCAAAACCAAGTCTTTCGTATGCCCTGAAGTGACCAGATTTCGCGCTGGGCCCGGTCTGTGGCGAGATCGAAAACCGGATGCTCGTAAGTCTCTGTTGCGATGATCGAATCGGCGCGCGGTGGACGGGTCGGATTGAGCGTGACGAAGGTGGGGGGCGCAACACCGAGAGGCTGCAGCTTGTTCATCCAGTAGGTGATCGATGGCTTCGCCTGATCCCGCCGGTTCGAAACTCCTCTGTCGGCGACGTAGTTCCAGCTTGACCAGGCTGCATGGCGCCTTGGCATGAAGCCGGTATCGCCATGCAGAACCGCCTCGTTCCGAGAATAGCGAAAGCTTCCAAGGATCCTGCGCTCCTCTTCGGTGGGGTCGGCTAACATCCGGAGCGCCTGGTCCGCATGCGTCGCAACGACAACGTCATCGAACATATAGATTTTTCCAGATGCGTCGCGCACTTCGACGTGATCGCTGAGGCGGCGGATATTTCTAACTGGCGTCGAGAGCTTTACACGGTCAGCGAAACCAGCAGTCATCCGCGCCACATACTCCCGACTGCCGCCCCGGACCGTGCGCCACGCTGGTCTATTCCAGAGAGCAAGAAGTCCGTGATTGCAACAGAATTTGACAAAGCTGGCTGCAGGATAGGCGCCAACCTCCATCGCAGGCGTCGACCAGATCGCCGCCGCCATCGGATAGAGGTGGTCCTCGCGAAATGCGCGTCCGTAACCGCTCCGATGAAGATAGTCGTTTAGAGAAATGCCGCCCATTAATGGGAGATCGCGCGGTGCGTTGCGATAAAAGCGCAGAAGATCGCGCATCATCGACCAGAAGCGGGGATTGGCGACGTTTGACCACTGGGCGAACAGGCCAAGTCCAGTGCCGCCGGAATACTCGAATTGCCCTTCGTTGAGGGATACTGCGAATGACATATCGGAGGCTGCTGTCGAGACGTCCAGTGTGTCGAACAGCGCCGTGAGATTGGGATAGGTCACTTCGTTGTAGACGATGAAGCCGGTATCCACCGCAACCTTGCCGCTGTCAGCCTCGAATTCTACGGTGTTGCTGTGACCGCCAATGCGATCTGCGGCCTCGAACAGGGTCACGTCATGATTTTTTGCCAACAGCCAAGCGGCGGAAAGACCTGAGATTCCGCTGCCGATAATCCCAACCTTGATGCGGCATGATCCGGCAGCGCGAGCTCCAAATGCCATAGGTATCCTCTCTCTATAAATTTAAGAATTGACGATCTTTACGGACTGAATTCGCAGCGGTTCTCTCAAGCGAAGATTTTTTCGCATTTTTTGATTGCGGTCCGCAAACCGAGTTGCCGCAACCGGCGTAGAGGCGCTCGGAAGCAAATCGTTCTCGGGAATATGATGGACATCAATCCTCTAGTGATCATCGCGATTGGGCTCTCTGTGGCGATGGCTGGCGCGTGGGTGATACAGCGCACGACCGGCCTCAGCGGCTGGATTGACACGATTTGGTCTCTGGCTGTGGGGGCCGGCGGCATCGCGGCGGCAATCTTCGCCGATGGTAATACCAGTCGTCGCATAATGGTGCTGATGTTCGTGGCACTCTGGTCGCTCAGGCTCGCCAGCCATATTGGCGCGCGCACCAGAGGTGCGAAAGAGGACCCCCGCTACGCGAAATTTATCGAGGAGTGGGGCGATCGCGCGCCATGGCGGCTCTTCGTGTTCTTGCAAGTGCAGGCGATTGCCGCTTTCGTTCTTGTCTTGGCCGTCTATCTGGCAGCAGCCAATGGCGAAAATCTCCTTCGCACTCTGGATTTCATTGCCATCGGGGTTGGCTTTATTGCCTTGGGGGGCGAGGCGGCTTCGGATGCCCAATTGGCTCGCTTTAGGAAGTCCCCCGGCGCCAGAACAGGCGTTTGCGAGCTGGGTCTATGGCGCTACTCCCGCCATCCAAATTATTTCTTCGAATGGCTGTTCTGGTGCTGCCTTCCCCTCTTTGCGCTATCTGGGTCGATATGGAGCTGGTTATCGCTGTTGGCTCCGGCCATGATGTATTGGCTGCTTGTTCACGTCTCCGGTATTCCGCCCCTTGAAGATTATATGCTGCGAACGCGCGGCGCTAGGTTTCGTGCCCAACAGCAGCGCGTCAACGCCTTCTTCCCCGGCCCGCGCCGCAAACCCTCGTCCATTCCCCGCGGAGACGCTCCATGAACATGCTGGCTTTTGCCATCAACACCGCTGAACGCACCCCCATACCAGACGGGATATCCCTCGCAGCGATAGATTTACTTTGCAGCAGGATGAAACGACGGCTTTTGTCGACAACCAATGAGGCTGAACAGGCTTTCGTGGATGAGATGGATCGCTTTCCCGTCGCCACTCATACGGTAGAAGCCAACCGTCAGCATTACGAGGTACCGGCAGAGTTTTTCGCGCAAGTCCTCGGTCCGCAGCGGAAGTATTCCTGTTGTCTTTATCCCGACGCCACGACCTCACTTGCCGAAGCGGAGGCGCTCGCGCTCGCGGAGACCGTTAAACATGCTGAAATCGAAGATGGCATGGAAATCCTTGAGCTTGGTTGCGGCTGGGGTTCGCTTTCGCTCCACCTTGCACTGAAATTTCCGAAGGCTCGTATTCTCTCAGTATCCAATTCGGCGTCGCAGCGCTCGCATATTCTCAGCGTCGCAAACATGCATGGCATCAGCAATCTCGACGTCATCACTGCCGATATGAACGAGTTTGAGACCGACGAGCGGTTCGATCGCGTGGTTTCAGTGGAGATGTTCGAGCATATGTCGAACTGGAACGCCCTACTCCATCGTATTCGCGGCTGGACCAAGCCGGACGGCCAGCTCTTCCTCCACGTCTTCACTCACAAGAACAGATCCTACCGCTTCGACCGCGGCGATCCTGCAGACTGGATTGCACAGCATTTCTTCACAGGTGGAATCATGCCGGCTCACGATCTGCCACATAGGTTCGACAATCTTTTCCGGGTAGAAGCGGAATGGCGTTGGTCTGGACTGCACTATCGCCGCACTGCGCTCGACTGGCTTGCCAATTTCGATCGAGGCATTGAACAGATCCGGCCAATTCTTATCGAGGTATACGGGGCTGGCGCTGCCCTTTGGCAGCGCCGTTGGCGGCTGTTTTTTCTTTCCACCGCGGGGCTGTTCGGTCACGAAGGCGGCGACATCTGGGGTGTCGGCCACTATTTGATGGGACCCGTCAGATGAACGCTATCGATCGACTGCAAGACCCCTTGACGCAGGCTACGGTCACGATCGCTTGGGTGATCATCGCAAACAAGCCATTCTATCCGTTCTATGTCTGGTATCTGGTAGGCAATGGAGTGCCTGCGTCACTTTGGACGCTGGCAGCCGCTCCGCTCATGCTGATGAGCCCTGTTCTGGCGAAGCGCTCGCCGCTAGCTGCTAGAATCGCGCTACCCCTTATTGGAACACTCGATACATGGTTCGAGACGAAGCTGTTCGGCCAGAACTCCGGAACAGAATTGTTTTTTGCGGCCTGCATCATGTTGGCGGCAATTTCGTTCCATCCAGACGAGAAATGGTGGCAGCGAGGAATAGCTGCCTTCGTGTTCGTCGTCTTTGTTGCTTCGCGATCATTCATTGGTGCGCCGTTGCACGTTTGGAGCGAAAGTGATCTTTCCACGCTATTCAGTCTCAATGCGTTCGCTGTCGCGAGCCTGATGACCTTTATCGGGCTACGATACGCGGGGATTTGGCGCCGATCAGAGACATCAGGAACTCGGGTGCAAATTAACGATCAAGGGAGGTCTCAATGAAAAATCATCTTCGTAGCGTACGGCCGCTGCTTCTCGCTCTCGCCGTTGTTGTGTCGGCAACGTGCCTCGCTCGGGCCGAACCCGATGTCGTGAAGGTCGAACCAGATCACTACCGCGGCACCTGGCTGGAAATCGCCAGAAGACCGATGTACCTGACCGACGGTTGTGTTGCCGGCTACTCGTCATATCGTCAGGGACCGTCGCCTAGCGAGATCCTGATCGAGGATGGTTGCAGGGTGGATACACCGAAAGGACGCTTGAAGACCGTCAAGGGTATCGGTACCATCACCGATTATGAAACGACCAACGCCAAAATGCGCGTCCGTTATCCTTGGTTCATCACATTCAATTACTGGGTTTTGTACAAGTCACCGGATAAATCCTGGTTTATAAGCGCCGACCCGTCAATGACCAACCTGTGGATCTACGCGCGAGCAGTACCTTCGAAGAGCAAACTTCAACGCATGGTCCGGAAGGCGAGCGAGTTGGGTTACGACGTGCGTCAGCTAGAGTTCCCCGCGCAGTGATAATTTTTGACTATGAAGCCTGTGAGTTCGGGCAGGTTCAGAGAGTGAACTGCCCCCACTTTCGACCGGACACTCAGCATAAGCAGGAAGGCTCAAGCACAGGCTTGAGGATAAGCTTATGTCTAACGAGTTTCGACAGGTTGATCTGATGATCGGTGACGTCCGGCGGCGACGCTGGACAACGG
>NZ_JBFTMO010000026.1:0-47848 GCF_056396985.1 Rhizobium sp. 05N430
ACCGCCAACCAAGACCAGAAGGTTGGTATCGAGATCGTCCGCAGGGCGATCGAGGCCCCCGTTCGCCAGATCGCCGAAAACGCTGGTGCCGAAGGCTCCGTCATCGTCGGCAAGCTGCGTGAAAAGACCGACTTCTCCTTCGGCTGGAATGCGCAGACCGGCGAATATGGTGATCTCTATGCTCAGGGCGTCATCGATCCAGCCAAGGTCGTGCGGACCGCGCTTCAGGATGCTGCGTCGGTCGCCGGTCTGCTGGTGACCACGGAAGCGATGATCGCCGAGAAGCCCAAGAAGGACGCCTCACCCGCCCTGCCCGCTGGCGCCGGCATGGACTTCTAAGAGGTAATTGCTGGGGCTCGCCCGTCGACGCGGGCGAGCTCCGATAAGGAGGTGAAAGGATGGTTCATGCAATAACAAAACCTTTGCCAACTCCTTTCGACAGCCGTGATCTTGCCGTCTGTCAGAGGGTTTTCGATGATATCCGGTCGGGCGCCGGAATTACCAGGGAGTCCGAGGAAGCGGAGCGAATGGCGGCCATAACAGTGGAATTATACAGGCAAGGTGTTCGCGAGCCGAGCCATCTCAGAACAATGGTCGAGTCCGCGCGAGGTCTGTTCGGGCGCCAGGGAATTTTACAAAGCTGAGCCAAACAACAACGTCAATTTGGCATCACATGGGGTCAAGCTATGAGAAAGGAAAGCTTCGAAAATTCAACACCAGTGAACGCGGCAGCAGCAATCAGCGCTGCTCATCTGCTGCATCCGGGCAGGCATTTTGCTCATCCGCGCGACGTTCTTGCGGCCGACGAAATCGGCAGGGACGAGAAACGCGCCCTTCTTGCGTCCTGGGCATCCGACATCTTCGCCATCGAATCCATTCCGGCCCTTCGCCTTTATCCAGGTACGGACAAGGCCGTCTCCTATGACGAGATCATCGAAGCGCTGAAGACGTTGGACCGGTCTGATATGCTGCCCGGAAAGCAGGACGCATCCCGTAATCAAGACAATCAAAGATGCCGCCGTCGCCGAGTTCAATCACGTCGGTTTGGCGGCCTTGGTCTGTGCAGCTATCGGAAAGGAGGACGCCACCGACAACCATTCGAGATATAGAAATCCAATCTGACGTGCCGCGTGCCTCTTTGAGGACGCGGATCTGGTTTTTGCCGACGACTCTTTGCTCAATAGAGGAGGTTTTGCCGATGAAGATCGCTCAGATCGCACCACTTGCCGAAAGTGTTCCGCCCAAGCTCTATGGCGGTACCGAACGCATCGTATCCTATCTCACTGACGCACTCGTCGCCCAAGGTCACGACGTCACACTTTTTGCCAGCGGAGATTCGATCACCGCCGCGAAGCTCGTATCGTGCTCAGATGTGGCGCTCCGTCTTAATCCTGCCGTTAAAGATCATCTGCCCCATCAGGTTGTGATGTTGGAGGAAATTCGCCGGCGGGCGCACGAATTCGATGTGCTGCACTTCCACATCGATCTACTACATTTCCCGCTGATCCGCGAGTTCGCCGACCGCACGGTGACGACGCTGCACGGCCGCCTTGACCTGCCGGACCTCAAGCCCTTCTACTCGGCTTTTCCCGATATCCCGCTGGTGTCAATCTCCGATGATCAGCGCCGCCCACTGCCGCCGGTCAACTGGTCAGGGACGGTTTATCACGGCCTGCCTCGCGAGCTGCTGCCATTCACGGAAAAGCCGAAGGGCAACTACCTCGCGTTCCTCGGGCGAATATCGCCGGAGAAACGGCCTGACCGGGCAATCGAAGTCGCGGCGAAAGTTGGCATGTCCTTGAAGATGGCCGCAAAGATCGACAATGCCGACAAGGCCTATTGGGAAACGGTGATCGAGCCGATGGTGAGACGCCATCCGAACGTCGAATTCATCGGCGAGATCAACGAGCGTGAGAAAGCCGACTTCCTCGGCAATGCCGGCGCCCTGCTCTTCCCGATCGACTGGCCCGAGCCGTTCGGACTGGTGATGATCGAAGCGATGGCCTGTGGCACGCCCGTCATCGCCTTCGGATGCGGCTCCGTGCCGGAGGTCATCGACAACGGTATCTCTGGAATCCTCGTCGATAGCGTGGCCGACGCGGCCGAGAACATCGAATGGGCGCTCAAGATGGATCGAAAGAAAGTCCGCGCGACATTCGAGGCGCGTTTTAGCGCCGAGCGGATGGCACGAGATTATCTGGACATCTACCGCAACCTTCCTGGCGTGCGCACCAAGGCGGCCCCACTACGCCGTGCCAACGGGCAGGACCTCGATCTGCAGGTCGTTGCATAATCCGGAGGCCAGTAGCATGTCGATCGCTTCTGTACACGACGCTTCCGAGCCAGCAGGCGGCCACGCACCGATGGCGCAATTTTTCATTCCGGCCACAGCATCACTGCAAGAGCGACGGCCGCGCACCCTGAAGCACGGCGATACATTCGCCGTCTTCGACCACAATGGTGACGCGCTTTCTGGGCCCGGCAGCCCGGAAGGCGTTTTCCATCGGGACACGCGGTACCTCTCCCACCTCCATCTGACGATTAATGGCAAGCGCCCGATGCTTCTCTCGTCGACGCTGCGCGACGACAATGCGACGCTGACCTGCGATCTCACCAATCCCGACCTCTTTGATGAGAAGGGGAAGCTCACACTTGAGCATGATCTCATTCATATGCGCAGGACACGCTTTCTGTGGAATGCCGGTTGTTACGAGCGCTTGGCCGTAAGGAACTACGACGAGCGACGACAACAAGTGCGTATCGAAATTTCGTTCGAGGCGGACTTCGCCGATCTGTTCGAGGTTCGCGGAACCGTCAGGGCGAGGAGGGGCCGCCATCTTCCGTCCGTGATGGAACAGGATCGCGTTCTTCTCTCCTATATCGGCCTCGACGATCTGAAGCGCGTCACGCAGTTGTCGTTCGATCCCCGCCCAGACGAACTTGGGAGTGATCATGTCATTTATGATCTTGATCTGGCGCCACATGAAACGCGGTCGCTGTTCATCCAGATCTGCTGCGACCAAGACAAAGACCGGCCTCTCGGCTACCAGTCTTTCTTTCTGGGCCTACGGGATGCGCGCCGTGCATTGCGCTCCTCTTCCTCCCGCGCGGCATCGATCGTCACATCCAACGAAATATTCAACGAGGTGGCGCGGCGCAGTGTCTCCGATCTATATATGCTAACGACCGATAAGCCCGAAGGTCCCTACCCCTATGCCGGCATCCCCTGGTTTAGCACTGTTTTCGGACGTGATGCGCTGATTACAGCGCTCGAAACGCTGTGGCTTGATCCGCACATTGCCCGCGGTGTCCTTGGCCATTTGGCCGCAAACCAGGCCACGGAAGTCGATCCGGCTGCAGACGCCGAACCTGGAAAGATCCTCCACGAAGTGCGCTATGGCGAAATGGCTGAACTGGGTGAAGTGCCCTTCCGCCGCTATTACGGCAGCATCGATTCCACGCCGTTGTTCGTCCTGCTGGCAGGGGAGTACCTGAGGCGAACAGGCGACCTTGCCACGATCAACCATCTTCTGCCAAATATCGAGGCAGCGCTCACCTGGATCGACGAGCACGGCGATCGCGATGGCGATGGTTTCGTGGAATACGGGCGGTTAACGCAAGAAGGCTTAATCAATCAGGCCTGGAAAGACAGCCACGACTCGGTATTCCACGCCGATGGTACGCTCGCCAAAGGCCCGATCGCCATTGCCGAGGTTCAGGCCTACGTCTACGGTGCCTGGCAGTCCGCAGCCGAGATCTTCCGCCGGCTCGGCAGACCTGAACGCGCGGCAAAGTTCCTAGCACGGGCCGAAGGCCTGCGTCGTGCCTTCGATACGAGTTTCTTCGATGAGGAACTCGGCACCTTTGTGCTCGCGCTCGATGGGAATAAGCGGCCTTGCAGGGTCCGCTCTTCCAATGCCGGTCATGCCCTGTTCACCGGTATCGCCTATCCCGAGCGAGCCGTCCAGGTTGCCAGGACACTGATGAGCGCCTCGTCCTTCTGCGGTTGGGGCATCCGAACCATCGCCTCCACCGAGGCACGCTACAATCCGATGAGCTATCACAATGGCTCGGTTTGGCCGCATGACAATGCAATGATCGCCAGCGGTCTCGCCCGATATGGCTACCGGGCTGAAGCGGCGCGCATTTTCGAGGGGCTCTTTGCCTCGTCGACATATATCGACCTGCGCCGCCTTCCGGAACTCTTCTGCGGCTTGCCACGCCAGCGGGCTCAGGGACCGACCTTCTATCCTGTTGCTTGCTCTCCGCAGGCGTGGGCGGCCGCAGCACCGCTGCTTCTTCTGCAATCCTGCCTCGGCCTGGACTTCGAACCGAACGCCCTGCTCATCAGCTTCACGGAGCCGCAACTGCCCTCCTTCATGGATGAGGTGATCCTGCGACACCTGCAGGTCGGAAACGGCTCGGCCGACATTGCCTTACGCCGCTCGGGACGCAGCGTCGTGGTAGACACCCTCGGTCGACGGGGCGAGGTTCGCGTACTGACCACCGCTTAGGCAAGCCGCTTCCAGACAGGCGTCTTGCCTAGTCCAGTTCGTCGTTGTCTGAGACCAGCAGGTCAATCAACAAGGCGATTTTGCCCGTGGGTGGCGGCCGTCGTTCATTCATCAACGCTTCGTCATTGTTGACCCATGCGAAAGCTTCCGCCAGTTCAGCCTGACTGGCACCAGTGGCCACGACATCAGCTATCAAAGTTTCGTCGACAGGTCCGAGGATGTCGATGACGTCTTCGGAGGTCATTGTCATGCCGATTCCTCCTTTTGTGTCACCACACGAATCTGGTGGCCCAAACAAAAAAATCAAATTTTTTACACCAGGCAATTCCACAGCTCTTGAAACTGCAAGCCACTGAATTATATTGATATTGTTCGATCGCCCAATGGGGATCGACAGGTCCAGGAGGCGCCATTGTGCTCTTGGCGCCTCTTTGTATCCATGTTGCTTACAAGGAGGATATGGTTATGAGGACAAACCTCGATTTTTCTCCCCTGTTCCGATCGAGCATCGGCTTCGACCGAATGCTGAACGCGCTCGAGGCTGCAAGCCGCATCGAGACGATCGACAACTGGCCGCCTTACGACATCGTCAAGACCGGTGAGGATGAGTACCGCATTGCCATGGCAGTGGCGGGCTTCACGCAGGACGAACTGACGATCACGCAAGAGCAGAACATGCTCTTCGTATCGGGTCAGAAGGCGAATGCCGACGATGTGCAGTATCTGCATCGCGGCATCGCCGGCCGCTCGTTCCAGCGCCGGTTCGAACTTGCCGACCACGTCAAGGTCGTCGGCGCCGGTATCGTCAACGGTCTGCTGACCATCGATCTCAAGCGCGAAATCCCTGAAGCGATGAAGCCGCGCCAGATCGCGATTTCGACCGACACGGCTATGCCGCAGGCCGAGATCAAGCAGATCGAAGCAGAGAAGCACGCGGCTTAAGCTCCAGCAACAGCATAGTCGGGAAAGACGGCGCCGGGTATATCGTCCGGCGCCACCAGAGAAGCTTTGCCAATCGAACCAACGGAAAGGAGAAAACCATGAGTGTTCGTGATCTGATTCCCTGGGGCCGAAACAATGGCAACCAGGCCCCGACTGTCCTGCGCGACGACGACCGGGATCCCTTCCTGTCGCTGCATCGCGAGGTGAACCGCCTGTTCGACGACGTCTTCCGCGGCTTCGGCTCCGGCCTGCCGGCCTTCGGAAGCGCTTCTGCCTTCGGCGCCGGCTGGCCGAACGTCGAGATCGCCGATACCGACAAGGAGATCAAGGTGACCGCCGAGGTGCCCGGCCTTGAAGAAAAGGACATCGAAGTCCTGCTCAACGACGGCGTGCTGACGCTGAGAGGTGAGAAGCGCTCCGAGAACGAAGACAAGGATCGTCAGTTCTCCGAGCGCTACTACGGCCGTTTCGAGCGCCGCATCCCGCTTGGCGTCGAGGTCGATGAAGACAAGGTCGATGCCAGCTTCAGGAACGGCGTTTTGACCGTGACCCTGCCGAAGACCGAGAAGGCGCAGACGCAGGTCAAGCGGATCGCCATCAAGAGCTAACCGAACCAGCCTGCCCGGCGGCCGGCCTTGTTAGGGGCCGCCGGCATCCTTCGCCAATAGGGAGGGATAAAATGATGGAGATTATTAGAGAGACACACACCAAACCAAGCAAAAGCCTCGCTTCCGTTAGCCAGGCCTCCAATGATAACCGGCGGAAGCGTCTCGCTTTCGGCCGCTCCGTGTTTCCCGAAGACGTCGTGGCCCGCATCTTCAGACCATCACACTCGGTGATGACATCGGGCAAAGCACGAATGAACGGCTGGCTGCTTGTCTTCGAGCGCCGCAGCGCGCCGTTCATTGAGCCTTTGATGGGCTATACGGGCACCACGGATACGCTGACGCAGGTGGAGCTGGAGTTTCCAACGCTGCGATCCGCCATCCGCTATGCCGAGCGGCAAGGCCTGACCTATGTCGTGCAGGGTCCGGCAAGCAAAGCTGCGGCCCTGACAAAGAAAGGAATTCGTCGCCGATTGAACCGGCCATCTCACGCCTTCTCCGATGCGACATTGGAGCGGCTCGGCCTCGCCGCGCTTCAGGAGAGCTACGGTCAGGCAATGGTCGAGGCGGCGGAACGGCACGATGCTTCCGGTCCCGCCACATGGTCATCGCCCATAGATGTCATCCGTGATCCGACGCTGTCTCTCGAAGCAAAGCGCTCGATCCTGATGAACTGGGCATGGACCGAATATCTGATCGACCAGGCGACCAACGAAGGCATGCCGGTGAACAATCGTCCGTCCCGCCTTAATGAGGTCGAGCAGGCGCTGCTTGCGCTCGAAGGAGACGTTGAGCGCAGGCAGGACCGTACCACTGCCGATCGGAAAGCTGCATGAGGTGCACCCATGGACCCGCATGTCGTTTTCGGTTGCCAGGAGATTGTGCCGAACAGGTTTACGCTGACGATGGCCGCAGCTGCCCGTGCCCGTGCCCTCAACCGCGGTGCGGGGCCGAGGCTTGATCTGCCGCATGCCAGTGTAAGCGATCTTGCGCTGCGTGAGATCGCCCGTGGCGCGTTCAGCCACGACGAGCTCGCGCCGTTCTTGCCCGAATTGGCAGCAACAACGCTTCCTCCGGCTCCTAATCCAACCACAACAAGAGCTTCGCGGCGACGGCGCGGCAAGCGCCGCCGCCGCACCCGCCTTCTGTCCGCAGGAGACGGTTCAATGATGATGCAACCAACCGATGAGGAGAAATGAACGATGCTGAAGTCCCTGTCTTCCAACAACCGGACCGCTTTCGATATCGTCAATATCGTTGCCGGTCTTGGTCTTCTTGTCTCACCGTGGCTAATTGGCTTCGCCGCTGAGACCTATGCCGCCTAGAATGCCTGGCTCGTCGGCGCGGCCATCGCCGTGATCGCCGCTGTGGCTCTCTATGCCTTCTATGAGGCGGAGGAATGGGTCAACCTAGTGCTCGGCATTTGGGCGGTAGCTGCTCCATGGGTTCTCGGCTTCGCGGGCGTGACGGCTGCGATGTGGGTCCATGTTGTTGCCGGTCTTGTCGTCGCGGTGCTTGCCGCCGGCAACATCTGGTTCGGCCATAACCGCCCGCTCTCGACTGCGTGAGCCGATCAAGAGAGGCGGATCTGGACATCCGGACCCGCCTCTTTTTTCAATCCTCCGTCGGTCACGCCAGGAGGGACACCCATCATCAGATTCAAGGAGCAACCGATGTTCGATCTCGCCCCGAGGCTTCGCACGATTGCCATTTCCGCAGCCGTCGCCGTTGGAGCCATTTTCTTCACCACAAGCCCGCTGCCTGCGCAAATGACGGGACCCGTTTCTTCGTCCACCGGCCTGCCGACATTAGCGCCGATGCTGGAACAGGTCACACCCGCCGTCGTCAATATCGCGGTTGTCTCCCGAGCGCCGGCGCAAGACAACCCGCTCTATAGCGATCCCAACTTCCGAAGGTTCTTCAATCTGCCGGAGCAACAGCAGCAGGCTCGGATGAGCGCCGGCTCCGGTGTCATCGTCGACGCCAACAAAGGATATGTGCTGACCAACCATCACGTCGTCGACGGCGGATCAAAAATCTCGGTCACGCTGAAGGATGGCCGACAGCTCCCGGCAAAACTGATTGGCAGCGACAAGGAGACCGACATTGCCCTGCTCCAGATCAATGCCAAAAACCTGACAGCCATTCAGATCGGGGATTCCGATGCCCTTAAGGTCGGGGACTATGTCGTCGCCATCGGCAATCCCTTCGGACTTGGTCAGACGGTTACCTCCGGCATCGTCAGCGCGCTCGGTCGCAGCGGGCTCAATATCGAAGGCTATGAGGACTTCATCCAGACCGATGCCTCGATCAACCCTGGCAATTCCGGCGGGGCGCTCGTGACGCTCGACGGCAAGCTGATCGGGATCAACACTGCGATCCTTAGCCCGGCCGGCGCCAATGTCGGCATCGGCTTCGCAGTCCCGAGCGACATGGTGCTATCGGTGATGAACCAGTTGGCAGCCCGTGGCGAGGTACGCCGCGGCAGACTCGGCATCGGCATCCAGGACCTGACACCCGACGTGGCCGAGGCGCTGAAGCTCGGTGAGCTGCGCGGCGCACTGATTGCCAGCGTCGAACCTGGCTCAGCGGCCGCGCGGGCCGGATTGAGGACCGGCGACGTGGTTACCGCGATCGACAATCGCCCCGTCCACAGTGCAACGGACCTCAGGAACCGGATCGGCCTCACCCCGATCGGGACCAGGATCAATGTGACGGTAAAGCGCGGCGATGGCGAGCGGGTGATCGCCGTCAAGATCACATCGGAAGACCGGTCGTCCGCCGACCTCTCCGGCACGCCCCTCGATGGCGCCAAAATGCGGGGAGCATCTGCCGAAGAGGCTCGCCAGGCAGGTGCCCCCGGCGTTGTGATCGAAGGCATCGCCTCGGGCAGCATGGCGGCCCGCAGCGGACTGCAGGCCGGTGACATAATCCTGGCGGCCAATCGCTCGCCGGTCTCTTCCGTCGCGGATTTGCGTAAGGCGCTTGCCGACAAACCGGCAATCCTCGCGCTTGAACTGATCCGAGATGGCGATCCTCTCCTTCTCGTCGTCCGATAGCGGAGCGATGATTAAACGGTCCCGCTCACTTGCGAAGCGGGACCCAATCGACCGTTCGTCTTGCCCTCCAACAGGAAACCGGGCCGCCTATATGAGAGCAGAATTGATCGCAGTGTATGTTGCCTGTGACAGGAGATATGTATGAGCCGAGATCCATATGAGCTTCTGGGCGTGAAACGGGATGCGCCGCAAAAGGAAATCCAGAGTGCATTCCGCAAGCTGGCCAAGAAGCTGCATCCCGACTTGAACCCCGGCGATAAAAATGCCGAGGCCAGGTTCAAGGAGATTTCCGCGGCCTACGAGCTTTTGAGCGATGAGCAGAAGCGCGCCCGCTTCGACCGTGGCGAGATCGATATGACGGGGGCCGAACAGGCGCCCCGCAACTTCTATCGCGACTATGCCTCGGCCAGCGGTCCCGGTGAGCCCTACCACAATAGCGGCGGGTTTGCCGATTTTGGCGATTCGGACGATATTTTCGCGAGCTTCTTCTCGCGCCGCGCCGGCGCTGGCGGCGGGTCCCCGTTCCGCGCTCCCGGACGTGACCGCCATTTCTCGATGGAGATCGATTTTCTCGATGCGATGAAGGGTACCAAAACCCAGGTTAAGCTACCCGAGGGTCCGGCTATCGAAGTGCAGGTTCCCCCCGGGACACGTGATGGCCAAACGCTGCGGCTGCGGGGCAAAGGCGAACCCGGGTTCGGGGGCGGTGCCGCCGGCGACGCGCTGATCGTTATCAGGGTGCGGCCCCACCGCTTTTTCACGCGCGACGGTGACGACATCCGCCTCGAACTTCCGGTCACGCTCAGCGAGGCCGTGCTTGGCGGCAAGGTGCGCGTGCCCACTCCCTCCGGCCCAATCGACCTAGCCCTCCCCCCCAATTCCAACAGCGGCAAGGTCTTGCGTATCAAGGGCAAGGGTGTGCCGCGCGGAAATGGCAGCGCCGGTGACGTCTATGTGACTGTGAAGGTCGTGTTGCCCGACCGTCCGGACGAAGATCTGACCAGCTTCATCAAACGCTGGGCTTCTGGAACGACACAAAATCCGAGAAAGGGCATGGAGGGCTGACCATGGACGATCATGAATTCTGTCTTCGCCTCAAAATCGAAGTAACCGAGCTCGAACTGTGGATCCGGGAAGGTTGGCTGGCGCCGCAGATCGCCGAGCACCAACGCCGCTTCCGGGATGCAGATCTAGCTCGCGCCCGGCTGATCCTAGATTTGACGCACGGCATGGGCGTCAACGAAGCCGGAGTTGATATTGTCATGGATCTTATCGACCAGCTTCACGGCATGCGCGGCGCGATGCGCAACATCATAACGGTCGTCAGCGGAGACGATGTTGCACTCCAACAACGTTTGGTAGCAGCTCTGGACAAGCTCCACACCAATTGGCGAATGTGAGAGGATTCGCGGCAGGAAGAAAGCAATCTCGTGGCGAATGTTCCTATGACGACATCATTGAGGCGCTGAAGACGTTGGACAAGAACGATGAGCGCGAGGACGAGGTTCGTCCGCCGCGATGAGAGCGAGCCTGCTGTAAAGCTGTAACACTCCCTTTAGGTAGGTCTGCGGCTTCACCACAAACAGCCTGTCATTGATGTTTCGAGAAACCTAAATATAACGGAAAAGCATCTTTCAACGACGATGATGCGCGCGCTCCGGCCCGGATCACGCTAACAGTTCTGAAAGATGAGTTATGCCGAAACGAAAAGCGCCAGCAGTTGTCAGCACAGGCATCACAGGATTGAACGAAATCCTGCGTGGTGGTCTGCCAGCATCCAATCTCTATATGCTGCAAGGAGCTCCGGGCTCCGGTAAGACGACAGCCGCGCTGCAGTTCCTTCGCGCCGGGGTGGAAGTAGGAGAGAGTTGCATCTACGTGACACTGTCGCAGACGGCGGCAGAGCTTGAAGCCATTGCTGTTTCACACGGCTGGACACTCGATGGCATTCGGGTCGAAGAACTGTCGACATCCGGTTCGGTCAGCGAAGCCGATGACCAGAGCATATTTCTGACCGCAGACCTCAGGCTCGACGAGACGCGAAAGGCGATCGAGGCAGCTATCGAAGAACACAAGCCGCGGCGCCTTGTTTACGACTCCCTCCTCGAAATCCGCCTGATCACCGGTGACTCTCCTAGGTTTCGTCGTGAACTAATCGGTTTCAAGTCCTTTCTTGCCAAGCGCAACGTCGTCGCACTTCTTCTTGACACCCAGACAACCGGCTATGACCGCAGTGGCGAGGAAGTTGAGGGATTGGCTCATGGGGTCATCCGTTTCGACAAGTCACTGGAGGAGTACGGCGCTGTGCGGCGTCGTGTGGAAGTTTCCAAGATGCGCGGTGTCCCCGTTGCCGATGGTTATCACGACATGGCAATCCGGGAAGGTAAAGGGGTCATCGTTTTTCCTCGCATTATGCCCAACACTGCATCTGAGGCCACCAAGCCGGAACTGATCAAATCAGGTGTTGCAGCGCTCGACGACATGTTTGGCGGCGGCCAGGAGGCTGGAACTACGACGCTGGTCATCGGACAGTCGGGTACTGGCAAGTCGACTATGTCGTCACTCTATGCGACCGCAGCGCTCGACCGCGGCGAGAACGTTGCGCTGTTCTTGTTCGAAGAGAGGCTGGAAACGTTCTTCCGCCGGTCGGAAGGCCTGGGAATGCAGCTTCGACAGTTCCATAAGGATGGCAAGCTCATCCTGCGGGATTTCAATCCGAACGAAATCTCACCGGGTGAATTTGGGCAAATCGTCCAGGACGCGGTGACGCAAAACAAAGTCCGCGTCGTCGTCATCGATAGCCTGACCGGCTATCTGAACTCGCTACCGCATCGGGAAAAGGCGGTCCGCGACATTCAATCCCTTCTTAAATTCCTGGCTCGTTCGGGCGTGCTGACGATGCTGATTGTCGCTCAGCACGGCCTGATTGGTCAGAATGTCGGCATCGACGTAGATGTAAGCTTTCTGGGCGACACCGTGCTCCTGCTCCGGATCATGGAGCATGAGGGTCGGCTGCGCCGCAACATCACCGTTGTCAAAAAGCGCCACGGTCCACATGACCTCAACATCCAGGAACTGCTGATCGAGAGCGGCAGCGTCAGCGTCGTTTCCTATAACCCTCTTCCTGACCCGAAATGAATGAAACACCGAGTGAACTGGATTGGGTGCTCATACTTGCCCCGTTTCGAAAGGACGCTGAGTACATCGCGGCTTCCTTGCAGGAGCAGAACGTCGAGGTCCGGCAAGGCCAGATTGGCGAGGATTTGACTGAAAATTTAGCGCTTTCGCCGGGCGTCATCCTCATCACCCATGAGGCGCTGAGCCCGCCCGTCGTCGCAACCATTGGCGATCATCTCGCCGGCCAGCCTGATTGGTCCGAAGTCCCAATCCTGGTCCTGCTTGAGCGCGCGGCTCCCGTTGCACAGATCCGCACTCAGCTTCAAAACGCCTGGCCGAGCGCTCGCCTCCAATTCTATACACGCCCAGTCGCGCGACTGGAGCTGGCCAATAGCATCCAGACCAATCTGCTCGTCCGGTTGCGCCAGAAACAGGTGCGCGATGCCATTGAGCGCGAGGTCGAGCTGCGGCTGGAGCTCAATCATCGGATTAAGAACATTCTTGCCAGCGTCACCTCGATCTTTCAAATGACGCGACGCGGCGCGTCTACGGTTGATGAGCTTGCGGCAGATTTCACAGGCCGGCTCCGCGCTCTCTCTGACGTCCATACCGCAGTCTTCGAAGCAGGCGGAGATGAAGTCTCTCTGTTATCGGTGATTGCCATGACCGTCGCCCCCTATAACGGTGATAGCCTGAAGCGGATTGATATTGCCGGCCCGGACCTCCTTGTCGAACGGATCGCTGCGACAACCATCGCCCTTTGCCTCCACGAACTGACGACGAATGCCATCAAGTACGGCGCACTGTCTCAGGGCAACGGCAGGATCAACATTGCCTGGTCCGTTTCGGAGGAAGATCCGCCAGTATTTTCAATGAACTGGATCGAATCGGGCGGCCCCAAAGTCGTTCAACCAACGCGGCAGGGCTACGGCACAAAATATGTTCGCTCGGCTCTCGCCTCGCTCTTGGGGGCAGCGCCGACGATCACTTTCGATGGCAATGGGTTTCGATGCCACGCCGCGGGTCCGGTAGCAAGACTTGTGCGGCAGTCGGCAGAAGCTGTTTGATACAGTATACGTTATCGGAAGGGTTAAACACCTTATTGAAGACATTCCCGAACCTGGCGGATCATATTCGTACGAGAGACGTTATCACACTCTTGGACCATTTTATCTGCCTGTAAATCACGAGGGAGCGTAGGGGATGGGCGGCAACGGTATAACGGTCCTTGTCGTGGAGGACGAGGCTCTCGTTCGGATGGATATTGCGCTATTTCTAGAGGACGAAGGTTTTCAGGTGCTGGAAGCATCGAACGCCGACGATGCTATCAGCCTTCTCGACGCACACCCGGAGGTTCGTCTGATGTTCACCGATATCGATATGCCTGGCAGCATGGATGGCTTGAAACTTGCGGCCGCGGTTCGAGATCGATGGCCACCAGTCAAGATCATCGTAACATCGGGTCATCGCCACATGAGCGATGATACCCTTCCGATCGTCGGCCGCTTTTTCAGTAAGCCCTATGATCCGTCACGTGTGATTCATGCGATACGCGAAATGATCTAACACGATGAGGTCCTAAGCTGAGCGAGACTGTCAAGCCAAGGATGCCGATGCTGGCAACTCTGCAATGGCAACCGCCCACCATGCTGCCCGATGCGATCATTACCTTGAAGGCAAGCAAGACAAGACTTACTTGGTCGCCGACGGCCAATCGTTTGAGGGCTCGTCGATCTGATGATCTGGGATCCCGTCCATCGTATCACGAAGCTGGGCAGATTCCTTCTCGATCATGTAGATCACTGCGGATCTCTCGGCACCTTTAGCGACGAGCTCATCGATCAACGCGTGCAGCCTCGGTTTGACCTCTTTCAAAATGTTTTGGTTGTCACTCATCAATTCCTCCCATTTTTGCTCCGTGTTGGCCGACGCTCCTCCTTGGGTCTTAGCCAAACCGCTTCCCTGCATTCGCGTCATCCGCCAGAACCAGACTTGCGGGCGGTGACTCACTTTCGTCGCCTCCGACGATTGCGGAAATGTAAGTCAGGGCATTTTTCATTCCGTTCATGGTATAGGGCTTTTCGATTGCACCGAGTGCGCCGGCAAACCCTTCCGGGATCTTCTTGATATTGCCGCTCACGAAGACATAGGGGATGCCCGCAGCTGCTAGTTCGCGACCCACGTCGATCCCGGTCGGGCCATCCATGAGATGGATATCGACGAATGCGAAATCAGGCTTCGACGCGTTGATCTGCTCGCGCGCCTGGATGCTGCTCATGGCGAGGCCTGTAACCTGATGGCCCGCCATCTCCACCTCGCTTTCAAGCTCCATGGCGAGCAGCATTTCGTCTTCGACGATCATAACTTTCAATGTGTATTCTCCTGATGGTCGCCGACAAGCAGCACCACATCGACAACCGTCTTTCGTCCATCTTGTTTACGTTCGATTTCGGCGCCGAGCTGCAAAGCAGACGCCTCGATCAACATGCGTCCGAGCTCGGTGCTTTCAATATCAGGCTCAACTGGTTCGGACGTGTCCTCGACACGGATCAGAAAATGACCGTTGAGGCGTTTGACCAGCACGTAGATGTCGCCGCCGCCGTCCATGAGACCCCGTCGAACTGCATCGCCGACCAGCTCATTGACGATCAGCGACAAAGGCGTGGCTTTGACAGCGGGCACGAGCAGCGGCGAAAGATCCAAAGACAGACGGATGTCGTTGCGGCCAGTGGCATCGACAAGATCTGTCACCAATTCCTTTGTGAACTCTGAGATATCAAACTTCGACACGTCGTCGAGCGTGAACAGCTTTCGCTGAACTGTACTGAGGGCCTCTATTCGGTTGAGGACCGACATGAGTGTCTGCCTTTGCCGATAATCGGTGGTGATGCGTGCCTGCATTTTTACGATGGAAGCCATCGTCAGCAGATTATTTTTCACCCGATGGTCCACCTCGTGGACGAGCAGCGTGCGCGCCTCCAGTGCCGCCTTGAGGGTGGCGGTGTTTTTTGCCACCTCCGCCTCCGCTCATGGCGCGCAGCCGCCAGGTCTGCTTCCCGGCTTTTGACAGTTGTGAAATCGAGCTGGGACGCAAAGAAATAGATGATTGTCCCTGCCTCGTCCCGGACGGGGCTGATGAATACCGCATTCCAAAACGTAGTGCCGTCTTTTCGGTAATTAAGGATATCGACAGCAACGTCGTGGCCGGCCGCGATGCCCTCCCGGATCTTCGCGATCGTTGCTTTGTCAGTCTCTGGACCCTGCAGGAAACGGCAATTGCGCCCGATTATCTCGTCATCTCTGTAGCCCGTGAGCCTTCGGAAGGCTTCGTTGCAGAAGATGATCGGATTGTCGGACTGGTGCGGATCGGTGACGATCATTGGCATCCGGGTCGCCTTGAACGCGGCCGCAAATGGATCCTCGCTTACATGTCCGGCGACGAGACGGTCGCCGGCGTTGCGGGCATCGGTCCGATATTGATCCTTTTCTTGCATGGGGGTCCTGATCATATTGTCCGCAACAAATGCCGCGGCTTGGGAATTGGTTCCGGTCTTTGTCAGTGCAAAGACGTTATCGTCGCCTCGATCTCGCAAATCACACCGGACGGATCATAGGCGATTGTCGATTTGCCGTTCAGCTCCGCGGCCAACAAGCGTTCGACGAGGCGGGACCCGAAGCCCTTGCGGGTCGGAGGGAGAACCTCCGGTCCGTCCATCTCCCTCCAAACGAGGCGAAGATCTCCGGTCTCTTTAGCGAAGCTCCATCTGATGGCAATTCTGCCTGTCGCATTGGAGAGTGCACCATATTTGGCAGCATTTGTGCCGAGTTCATGGAGAGCGAGCGAGAGTGACGCAACGACTTTTTGCGGCAGCAAGACCGGATCGCCAGAAACATCAAACCGCTCTGAAGGATATGGAGCGATAGCCTGCTCTACCACAGCCTTAAGATCGGCACTCTGCCAATGCCCCTCGGCGAGAAGGTCGTGGGCATGCGCCATGGCCGAAAGGCGAGCCTCGAAAGCGGTCACCGCACCGCTGGCCTCAGCGTCTTTTGCCAGGGTTTGACGGGCAATCGCCATGACCGTCGCAAAAACATTCTTCACCCGGTGGTGCAACTCGCCGATCAGCACCGCCTGAAGCCGATCCGCTTCCTTTTTCGCCGAAATATCGTGAGCGATCTTAGATGCGCCGATAATCCGGCCGGCACTGTCGTAGATTGGCGAGACGCTGAGGAGAACATCGACGAGATGACCATCTTTGTGACGGCGTCTGGTTTCGTAAGGCTCCACCGTCAATCCGGCCCTGACGCGGCTCAACAGCGTCGGCTCCTCGTCGATCCGATCAGCAGGCACAAGGATCAGTACAGACTGACCGATGATCTCCTCCGCCTTGTAACCGTAGAGCCTCTCTGCCGAGGCGTTCCAGGACGTGATAGTCATATCGAGATCGATGCCCAGAATGGCATCATTGGAAGATGCGATGATCGACGCCAGCTTGCGCTCGACCTCCTGCCCTTTTTTGCGTTCGCTTATATCGATCGAGACGACCGCAACCTGGCGAATCCTGCCGCTATCGTCTCGAAGCGGTGAGACGGTGTTGTTCACCCAGACGAGACTGCCATCTTTTCGGACGTAGCGCTTTTCGAGATCGAAGCTCTCGCCGGTCTGTGCAAGCCGCTGATACAATCGGGTTTGCTCGGGCATATCGTCGGCATAGGTGATGTCGCGGATGTTCTTGCCGAGCAGCTCCTGTTCGTCGTAGCCAACAATCTCGCAAAATCGCTTGTTGACGTGCAGGATGTCACCATTGAGGCTCCCTTGGCCAATCCCGGCCGCCGACTGCGATATTACCGCCCGCAGCCGTTCTTCGCTTGCCTGGAGCGCCCGATCGCCGCGGACGCGATCCGTGGTCTCGTTGACAATGCAGAAGACGCCGCAAACCGTCCCGTTTTCATCGCGGACCGGAGAATAAGAAATGTCAAAATAGACAGTTTCCGGGTAGCCGTGCCGCTCGATATAAAATGGGCGGTCCTTGGCGGCGACCGTCTCGCCTTTGTCCAGGACTTGACGCAGGAGCGGTTCGAGGTCGTCCCATAGCTCGCTCCAGTTTTCTCGTGCCGGGCGACCGAAAGCCTTCGGGTGCCGTTGTCCGATCGACGGCGCATAGGGTGCGTTGTACAGGGCGACGAAATCCGGCCCCCAGAACAAAACGATCTGCGCCATGGAAGGCAGCATAATGTCGACGGTGGATCTCAGGCACGGAGGCCAAACCGAAGGCGGGCCAAGCATGGACTGGTCCCAGTGTCCCCGCTCAAGCATTCGAGAAATTTCGTCCTGCCCTGAGAAAGTTGTCCCCGTTTCGTTCTGCATCGGCGCCCACTCTAAATCGTTGCGACGTCGCAAACGTTCGTCCCAGTGCTCAATGTATAGCGTGAGATGGTCGCAGCAAGGTCTTTTCGCAATGAAATCAGCTTCTAATCCGACAGACCGCTACCGATTTCAGCTCACCAAAGCAGCAGACTTGACCCTTTCTGGCTGATTTCCCATATGTGCGCCGCGAGAAGGGAACGGGTATGCGCGCATTTTTAGAAACGTCATTCGGTCCGAACGAATTGTCGGTTATCGACCAATCATTCAAAGACTGGTTGGAAACTCACCATGTGACTAAAAACAGCGCAGAGGCTGAGCTTGCCGCTGCGATTATCATAAACCTGTATCGCGAGGGACATGACACCAGGCAGGAATTGGACACTGCCATGTCCCTGCATCGCGGTCTTGCCGATCTTGGCGAGTTGGCATCGCGCTCTTGAAAGGATTAGAACCATCGACCCTATAATTCTTATAAGCTAACACGCTGAAATTGTTCAGTGGCGAGAGTCGCCGTGTCTATCACGGAACGGCTAATTTGGGGCAAATTCCAGACTGTCAGCTTCTCATCACCTATAACGATATTGCGAACTAAGGGCCTACAGGTACTGCACGCCCTGATCGAGAAGATCGCCCAGCGCGTCCGCCCGCGGCCGTGCGCCCTTCAGGGCGACATCGACCAGCCCGCGTGCTACGCCGCGTGCCAGGCCTCGCGCCATGACACGTTGGGCAGTCGATACTTTTTGGAGACCAGCACGTCCGTGGACGAATGTGCTGCGCAGCTCAAAAAGGTCCTTGTACGCCTGCACACTCGCGCGGTCGTTCAAAACAGCCGCGACTCGTGCCGCGACCCGCTCGGTTGCCGATGAGACCTTTTTGTGACGATCAGGCTTGGGACGAAGCCATTTCTTGTGGTCCATCTCCAGGCCGACGGCAGCCTCGATCGCGGTCATGTGCGCCATCACCTCGTCCATGCCGTCCGCGAGGAAGGCGCGCACGAGAAAGTGGGCGATCGGTGTCTCAAATAGCGCGGAGGACCGTGCGGATTCGAGTTGCCGCCACGCGCTGTCTGTAAAGAGGGCCAAGCCATCCTGGGCCTCGTCATCAAGGCGCAACGCGGTTGGCCGTTCGAGTTCGACCTCCTCGCCCCAATTGTCTTGAACGATCCAAGGCTCGAGCGTCAGGCTATCGGCGCTCGGCGGCGGTGACGGCCTGATGAACAGGTCGTCGTCCATCGTGTGGATCCAGGGCACGCGAAAGCCTCTCCAGTCGACTTCCTGCATCGTCGACCAGCGCTCCCACGGCGCTAGAAGTAGAAAGAAGAGCGCGGCTTCCACGGCCGGCGGGAAACGGCCAAGATGTGGATCAATTTCACCGAAGTCCCGGTCGAAGTTCATGTATAGGAAAGGCGAGGTACGGGCCTCTAGTAGAGAATCGATTTGGATCTCTTCTTCGACCACTAGCCAATGAAATTGCGCTAGCCGCCGGGCCTCGAAGGCCTGGTTGTGAAAGTTTCGGGCGAGCCGTTGTGCGTCGAACAGGTGCGTCAGCTCGTCGGCGCTGAATTGCGCGACGCGCGCGCGACCGAAATTCATCGGTGGGAGGTCGTCAGCCAGATCGAGAGGGCACATATGCCGTCGCAGGGTCGTCTTGCGCCGGTAGGTCTCATCGATCGCGTGTGCTGCAGTGACAGGGTCGAGGCTAAGCCTGGCTCGGTCTGCCGGCAGATGACAGGGCAGCCCGAGCGAACGCAAAGCAGCGCTGAGAGCAAATGTTGGTTTGCCGCCACCATAGTCCGCTTGGCACACCTCACTCAGCGCGACAAAGGCAGGAGCGGCCAAAAGGTTATCCGGACCTGGTCGCGGAACGCGCCAAAGAGCTTCGACCGCTGCGATCATCGACGGACTTGCTGCCATCAGCCGCGTCCCTCCGAAGTTCGTAGCACGCCCAAATTTGCGCCCTCGGCGATATAGTGCCGGTACGCGAAGTTGATGAGATCGCGTACGAGTTCCAGGAGACCGCCGGTGGGCAGGCCGTCAAAAGGATCGCCATGTGCGAGCGTGTTTCGACGCTCGGCGAGGGTTGGCCGGATTTCGCCGATCAACTGACCAACGACAGTTCCGCCGCAGCGAGCCACCAACGGGATTTGTTCGTCTGTCAGACCGTCCGAGGTGACCATATATTTGAGGAGCGTCGAGAAGGTTCGCTTCCCCTTCGAGACGAATCCACCGTATCGATCCATCACTGCCAACTCCAACGCGATCAGGGCGGCGAGTTCGCCCGCCTTCACCACACTGAAATCCGCCCAGCCCAACAGGTAGAGCGTTTGCGCACGTTCGAATTTCGCGCGAACGACATCCGGTATCCGCGGGTCGATGCCGAGCCCATCGACGAAGTGCCGCCAATCTGCAGCCTTCTTGAACTGGAGAAATCCTCCCGGATTGCCCGGCGTCGGCCAGGCGACTAGCAGCGGCTGGTTACGATCGGTCAGCTCGATGTGTGATGGATCGGTCATCGAAATCAGGCGCGGCGGAGCATTCGTTCGATGCGGATGCGCTGGAAGCCATGGGCATTCACATGCGTGCGAAGCTTGCGGATATCGCGCACGCCAAAGGCCACGGCTGCCTTCAGCGGGCTGGCAAAGGTCGCGTAGTAGGACCACCGCGCGTCGGACGGGAGTGGCGCATTCTGGCGGCGATCGGTGATAACGACGTCGCGCGGATCGCTGGTGTTGCGGAAGGCGTAGAAAGTGATCCAGTCGGGTCGGCGATACCGCGCGGCCTTGCTGAACGGCACCGACTGAACCTTCACGTCGGTCTGATCCAGCACCCAGTCGCGCTGCTCCAGAATTTGGCGGACCATGTGGCCGACCATCTGCTTGACGCGATCGGCGAGGATATCCTCGCGAAACTCTTCGAGGAGTTGCTCCTCGATGCCTTCCACCGCGGGCTTGCTCAACTGGGAGGCTGTCTCCAGCCGTGCAACGTTCTCGGGCTGCGTCAGGAACGCCCAGATGCGCTGACCCAGCTCGGTCTCATAGAGCGACGCGAATTTATCGGGATTATAGGCAAACATGACAGGGTCTCCTTTACCGGGCAAATATGACCGGTTCTATTGACCTGTCAATGGGTGTCGGTTAGTTTCGCTCGGCGATGCGATAGGAGGTGGGCCTTGGACTTTGAGGATCTGGTGACGGCGCTTGCGCCGCCTCCGAACCGCGTCGGCAAAGCCGATGGCGACCACGAGCATCATCTCTATGAGGGCGCCGTGATGATTGCGTACGCGATGCACCTGCTTCGCTGGGAGGGCGCGCAGCATGTGCGCATTCACCCAGACGGCGAGCACGGCAAACAATTCGATTTCGCTGGCTGGCTGGGGCGCCGAGGGTTTCGAAAAGTCTCCACACTCGGCACCACGGCCTATGGCGGTGCGTATGAGAATTCCGCCGGACAGACGATCACCGTGAATCCAAGATCCGGGCTCGGTGATGTCGTCGCCGAGGTCGGGAACCTCATCATCTCCGCCGAATGCAAGGGCGGCATCATCAACACCAGGCATCCCGGCCAGGCCTCGCGGCTGTACAAGGGTCTCTGCGAGACGGTCGGCATGCTCATGGCGACGCCGACGCAGGGGCGTCAAGTCGCGGTGGTGCCGTTGACGGCCAGCACTTTGCGTCTTGCAGAGCGCCTAGCGCCGCGGTGCGCTCTGGCTGGGATCGAAATCGCTCTCGTCGGAAGTCGTGGCGAGGTCATGGACGTGAAGTCGCCGAGAGGCGCGGAGCACGCTACAAGTATGTTGAAGTAAGAAGGAAGGTTGGGGGCATGCTAAGTCGGGGATCTGAATGGCGGCGATGGGAACCGCATATCCATGCGCCTGGAACGGCGATGAACAATCAGTTCAGCGGGCCAACGGCTTGGGAGGACTATCTAACCGCGCTCGAGAAGGCGACACCTCTGATCGAAGCGATCGCGGTCACTGACTATTACGTGACGGACACCTATGAGGAAGTGTTGCGTCACCGGGCCAACGGCCGTCTTCCGCGCGCCAAACTCATCTTCCCCAATGTCGAACTTAGGCTGGATGTGGCGACGGCCAAAGGTGGGTTTGTCAATCTGCATCTCTTCGTGAGCCCTGAAGACCCAGACCATGTTGAAGAGCTGCGTCGGCTGCTTTCACGGTTGCAGTTCAACGTTATGCAAGACCGTTTCGACTGCACCAGGGAAGACCTGATCCGTCTCGGCAAGAAGGCTGATCCTGCCATCACCGATGATCGTGCCGCGCTGTCCTACGGGGCCAACCAGTTCAAGGTGAATTTCCAGAAGCTGCGGGAAGTTTTTACCGAGAGCGGCTGGGCGAAGAAAAACATCCGGATTGCGGTTGCGGGCGGAGCAAATGATGGAACCTCCGGCGTCCGCGAGGCGGCAGATCAAACCCTGCGGCGCGAGATCGAGGGATTTGCGGATGTGATTTTCGCAAGCAGCGAAGCGCAACGTGAATTCTGGCTCGGCAAGCGAGATCTTGGACCAGCGGAGATTCGCACGCGATATGGCGGTCTCAAACCCTGCCTGCATGGAAGTGACGCCCATAAGCTGGAAGACGTTGCCACTCCGTTTGGCGATCGCTTCTCTTGGATCAAGGGTGATCTTGAGTTCGACGCGCTGCGCCAGGCCTGCATCGATCCGGGCGGTCGGGCGCATGTCGGCGCCGAACCGCCAGCATCGGCCACGCCTTCGCAGGTTATCGCCCAGATCGACATCCTCAACGCGCCGTGGGTGACCACGCCCGCCATCCCCCTGAATCCGGGTTTGGTGGCGATTATCGGCGCCCGTGGATCTGGCAAGACGGCGTTGGCCGACATGATTGCGGCAGGGTGCGACTCTATCGCCGACGAAACCTGGAACGCAGACGAATGGGCCAACCCATCGTTTCTTGTCCGTGCCAGGCCCTTGATCGGCGACGGCAGGGTCAAGGTGAGCTGGGCGGCGGGCGAACCGAGCGTAAGATCGCTCGATGGCTCCGACGCAAACGGCCCGTTTGCATACGAGCGAGTGCGCTATCTATCTCAGCAATTTGTCGAGGAGCTCTGCCGATCGACCGGACTGACCGACGGTCTGCTTCGCGAGATCGAGCGCGTGATTTTTGATGCCCATCCAGACGAAGAGCGCGATGGCGCGCTCAATTTTGAGGAGCTGCTGGAGCAGCGAGCAACCCGGCATCGTCTCGCTCGCGAGCGTGAGGCGGAGGCGGTTTCGCAAATCTCCGATCGGATCAGCGCCGAACTTGAGAAGGAAAAGCTTGCCGCGACCTACGAGGGTCAGGTGGGGCAAAAGAAGAAGTTGATCGACGCCTACACGGCCGACCGCGCCAAGCTGGTTTCGGCCGGGAGCGAACAACGCGCGCAACGGCATACCGAGCTGGCGGGAGCGGCAAACACCGTGCGGGCGAACCTGCGCCGCTTCACCGGGCAGCGCCAGACGTTCCTGGCGATGCAGGATGAAGTGAAGGATCTGCGCCGGAACCAAGCTCCGGAAACCCTTCGCCAAGCTCAGGCGCGTCATCCCAACAGCGGTATGTCTGACGAACAGTGGGCGGCGTTCCTGCTCGACTACAAGGGGAAGGTCGATGACAACCTCGAAGGCTATGTGAAATGGGTTGACAGCAAGATCGCCGAACTGAAGGGGACCGCGCCTCCCTTTGCCGACCCAAGCAAGCCCTTCTTTCCCGACGCCACTGACCTGACCACTCTGTCGCAGGCGATGCTCGACGCAGAAATGAGCCGGCTGGAAAAGCTGGTCAGCGCCGATAAGGACATTCAGAAGCGATACACCGCGTTGTCCGGGAGCATCGCGACCGAGACTGCGGCGATGCAGACGTTGAGCGACAAGCTGAAGGACGCGCAAGGCGCCAAAGAAAGGGCGCGCGAACTGCAAACCGAGCGAGAGCAAGCTTACGGCAGGGCGTTCGATGCGCTGGTCGCCGAGCAGTCGGTTCTTGAGGAGCTGTATGCGCCGCTAATGACGAGGCTTGCCGCCTCATCCGGCACACTGAAAAAGCTCTCTTTTTCGGTCGCCCGGATTGCGAATGTCGAACAGTGGGCGAAGGAAGCCGAAGACGGGCTCATTGATTTGCGCGAGACTGGGGCGTTTCGGGGAAGGGGTACACTGCTTCAAAAGGCGAACGAAGTATTGAGAGGTGCTTGGGAAACCGGCGATGCTGCTGCCGTGTGCGCGGCAATGGCCGAGTTCCGTCGACTCTATCAACGAGATTTGCTCGATCAATCGCCGATTGCTCACACAGACCAAGTCGAGTTTCGGGCATGGTCCAAGCGCTTCGCGCAATGGCTTTTCAGCACCGATCATATCTCGATCCGATACGGTATCGACTATGATGGAGTAGACATTCGGAAGCTGTCGCCCGGCACGCGCGGGATCGTCTTGTTGCTGCTCTACCTTGCTCTGGATGACAGCGACGATCGTCCGCTCGTGATCGATCAACCAGAGGAAAATCTCGACCCGAAGTCGGTGTTCGACGAGTTGGTCCACCTGTTTGTGGAGGCCAAGTCGCATCGCCAAGTGATTATGGTGACGCATAACGCGAACTTGGTGATCAACACTGACGCAGACCAGATTATCATCGCGGAGTCGGGGCCGCATCCACACGGAGCTTTGCCGCCAATCACTTACACGTCCGGAGGCTTGGAGAGCGCGTCCATCAGGAAAGCGGTATGCGATATCCTGGAAGGCGGCGAGGGCGCTTTTCAAGAGCGCGCCCGACGACTGCGTGTGAGGTTGGAGCGCTAGCCGAGGAAATCACCAGCGCCGCCGTCCTTGCCAGGGATGGCGGCCGTCATCCGACAAAGTGTCGCGCCATTCGCCAATGCGCTCGTCCATCTGCTGCATCAGGTCGCCCTTGGCGTCGATATCGGCGACAAGGGCGACGCTGACGAAACCCGGTTCGCCCTCAACAGCCGGCAAGCGCCAGACCTCGTACCGCGTAACGCCGTTCCTCGTTCCGACCGGTGGTGTCGGGTTTGGCCCCCACGCATCGGCAAGCTTCGGGTCGCGTGCGCGCAGTTCAGCAAAGTCGATCGTCCATCGCTGATCGGACACCGTGCCGAAGGCGGGAACAATGCCGGGGATGAGGTAATCTCGCACGATGTTGTCGAGGTCATGAAGAACCGCTGCCGGGGTCTTAGGGTTTGGTCGCACAACGACTTCCAGCGCCACAGCGACCACGAGAGGACTGATGATCCAGTCCCAGCGTTTCTTGAATGCGGCGATTTCGTCTGACACATTCTGCCTGAAAGCTGATGAGCCGCCGCTCGCAATTGGCAGTTCGCCGACCTGAAGCCGAAGCTTGGATTCGCCAACCAACCCAGCCCACATCGTCTTGTCGAACCCAGTCGGAAGGCCTCGTGGGAGGCCATACATCCACCCTAAGACAGGGATATCGACGCCGCTGCGGCCGAGGAGTGCGCGCTGCGCGCTCCAACGCACCATCTGCCGATACGCCTCGTACATCTTGTCGCCGAGGGATTTGCGTTGTGCTTCCTCGTCTCGGATGAGCTCGCGAAATGTGTCGACCCACTCACCTTCGCGCTCCCGTTCGTAGTGGGTTTCCATGCTTTCCACGGCTCGCAAGGCAACGCCCGCGAGTTCCAGATCATCGAGCATGGCGGGAAAGGGCCTGGCCTCTATGCGTATGCTGGGGTGATCTTCGCCGTGGCGACAGGACACCGATAGCGCCTGGATTTGACTGTCATCGGCATACAGAAGGCTCTTTTTCGGCCAATTTACGCCGGTCATTCGAGGGCCAAGAAGGTCCAGGAGGTTTTTGGCGATCGTATGTGCATGCGGCGGGGACTTGCTGGCCGTTGCCAAGTCGAGCTTGAGCGCTATGTCACCCCTGAACGTGCTGCGTTTGATCGACGTGAGATCTTCGGCAACCGCCGTCTGAAAGGCCGCTCGATCGGCGAGTGACATTTTTTTCGACTGCGGCTCGATATCATCGATGCTGATGTGGATTCGCCGCCCGCGTCTTGCTTGATATCGGGCGGACGCGCCTGCGTCGCTCGCCATGAAACTTTTAAAATCGCTCAATGCCGTCCGGATCCCATTGGTTGGAGAATTTCTATCCGATCAAGATCGCCGGCACTGTCGACCTCTCCGATGTGCCTCATTCCCACGGCCCCCTCGACACGAGCCTCGGTAACAGATCTCGAGCTCAGGTCCGAGACAAATTACATTTCAGCAGCTCCTACCACAACGACATGCGCTCGCGGATCGTGGAGACACTAAGTCTAAATTTATAGTGAGAAAATGTAGGTGGAAAGAGGCAGCCACGAACACGAAGTGACGTACTTGGGGTTGCATGAACCATTGCCGCTGATATGAGTAAGATCCTCAGTTGATTTTTGATTTTGCTCCGATTGCAAGGCTGAAATGCAGGCTACGTTGATTTCTTTACAGGACGCGGTGAAAGACCTGCCGTCGGCGAGGATCCTGCTGGCGCAGGAATTTGAGAACGGTCCAAGAATTGATCCTCTCAAGATCATTCAGATCTACGAGGCCAGCGAGTGGGAAACGTTTATCGACGAGTGGGTACATTCGCTTAAATCTGCATATATCAACGTTATGCGTCCAACCGGCGCTGGCGATAAAGGCATCGACATCGCTGGCTTTTGCGACGGTGACAAGCTGCTCGGCACTTGGGACAATCATCAGTGCAAGCACTATAACGCCCCGCTGAATTTTAGCGTGGCCGCTCCGGAAATCGGCAAAATGCTCTGGTATTCGTTTTTAGGCGAATACAAAGCCCCGAGAGCATGCCGCTTTATTGCGCCAAAAGGCGCCTCGACATCGCTGTCCCTGTTACTTACCAACGCGGATAAATTGAAAACGAAGGTGATTGCGGACTGGGACAAATCCATCGCCGGAAAAATCACCTCAACCGATTCGATCAAACTGGAAGGGAGATTTCTCGACTATGTCAGAGGTTTCGACTTCCGGATCTTTTCGGCTGAACAGCCACGAACAATCATCGAGGGCCATTCCAAAACGCCTTACCATCGTGGACGGTTCGGCGGTGGACTGCCCTCCCGCCCTCAACCAGACGCCGTTCCGGTCGAGGTCGAAGAAGCTGAGGTGACCTACACGAGCAAGCTGCTTGATGCCTACGCAGAGCATAAGGGTGAGACGGTTACCGCAGTCTCGCATCTCGACAAGTTCGCCAACCTCAAGACGCACTTCCAGCGATCCCGCGAGGCATTTTACCATGCCGAGTCACTGCGGGTGTTCGTGCGGGAGAAGGTAGAGGCAGGCACCTTCGAGGGATTGCAGGCCGAGATTTTAGACGGTGTCCTTGACACCTATGATGGCGAGCACCCTGACGGTTTTGCGAGGGTCATTGCCGTGACCGAAAAGGCGCAATCTATGGCTCTCGATGCGCACCCGCTGAACAAAAGCGCTCTGCCGAAGGATCGCCGGGGAATTTGTCACCAGCTCGCGAACGATGGGAAGCTGACATGGCGACGCTAGTGCCCTCTGCCTCCGCATTCAATGGTCCGCTCGAAACCGGCGTGAGGGCGGTCTTTGTGCTGCACGCGCATTTTCCGCGGGCAGTAGATTTGAATCGGCTGACCGCCATGGACTACCTTGTCGTGAGAACCAGCGTACTAGATGGTCCCGCGGATTTGCATCCGCCGACCCCGATCATGTCGCCTGTCACGCAGGTTCGAAGAAAGTCCGTCCAATCCGCTGTTGCCTTGATGATGTCCCGGGGCCTGGTTGAGCAGATTGTGGACGAAAGCGGCATTCTGTTTCAGGCGGGAGATAATGCGGAGTTCTTTGTCACCGCGCTGCAGACGCCGTACCTGCAACAATTGTATGAGCGCGCCCAATGGCTAGCAGGCTATTTCGAGAATTACAGCGACGAGGGGTTTGACGATCTGATGCGAAATCTCCTCTCGAACTGGGTATCTGAGTTTCAAGACGAAGCATCGGGACCAGCATCATGACATATTCAGGCTTCCAGATCCGTCACCTCTCCTTTCACGGCAAGGACAGAAAGCCGGCAATCGTCTCGTTCCAGTCGGGCCTCAACGTCGTCTATGGAGCATCCGACACCGGAAAGTCGTATATCGTCGAAGCAATAGATTTCATGCTTGGCGGCAAAGGTCCCCTCCCCGATATTCCGGAGGCAAAAGGCTATGAGCGCGTGTTGCTCGCGATCGCTTTCGACGACGGATCGGAAACGACGCTGCTAAGAAGCATGGCTGGCGGACAATTCCAGGCGTTCGATGGTTTGCACACGTCGATCCCGGATACAGCCGGCAGTTCCCTTGGAGAGATCCACAACGAACGCGATGAATCGAACCTCTCTTCTTTCCTCCTATCAAAAATCGGCCTGGCGGGTAAGAGAATCAAAAAGAATGCGAAAGATGACACCCAAGCCTTGAGCTTCCGAAACCTCGCGAGACTGGCGATCGTCAACGAAGAGGAAATAATTCAGAAGCGTTCCCCGTTGTCGGACGGAAATTATACCGCAAATACTGCTAACACCTCCGTATTCACAATGCTTCTGACCGGTGTCGATGACACCGCCCTTCTATCGCGCCAAAGCACCTCGTCCGAGGAGCAGAAACGTTTGGCGCAGATCGATCTTCTCGATCAGCTGATCGCGGAAGCTCAAAAGCGCATCACGTCGATATCCGGCTCGCGAGATGAACTGTCCGATCAAGAGGACCGGCTCACGAAGGCGATGGACAATCGCGTCGAGCAGCTCTCGTTCACCGAGGAAAAGTTCAAAAAGATCTCGACCAAGAGGCGGACGATTATTCAAAAGCTCGAAGCGACCAACGAGCGATATACGGAAATTGCCACCCTCCTCGAGCGTTTCAATCTTCTGCGGCAACACTACGGTTCGGACTATGAGCGTTTGGTGGGCATCCGGGAGGCGGGAAGCTTTTTCTCGGTCCTCGAACAGGAGGTTTGCCCGACCTGCGGCGCCTTGCCCGATCATCATGATTCCAGCGCCGTCTGCCACGGCGATGTTGCGGTGACCGTCCTGGCTGCCGAAGCAGAGATGCAGAAGATCGAAGCGCGACAATCGGAGCTGATGACGACGATGACCGCCCTCAAGACAGAGGCGCAGTCCATCGAGAAATCGCTTCCCAACATGAAAAATTCCCTGAGAGAACTCTCGATCGAGATCGAGACAGTCGTCTCACCGGACCTGCGGAAACAACGCGCAACCTACAAAGAGCTGGCTGACAAAGGAGCAAATGTTCGCCAAGCACTCGGGCTTTTTAGCAATCTGAATGAGTTGACCAACCGTAAAGCCGCCCTGGAGCGGCAGAACGACGGGGGCTCAAACGATGCCGCTTCGAGCACTCGTCTAACGAGCACCATCGTTGCCCCGTTCGCTGAACTGGTCGAAAGTGTCCTCCGCCAATGGGGGTTTCCTGGTGTGGACCGCGTCCACTTCGACACGACTACAAAAGACCTGGTCATTTCGGGCAAGCCCCGAACCTCTTATGGAAAAGGGCTGAGAGCAATCACGCAATCGGCTTTCACAATCTCGCTGCTGCAATATTGCGCCGACAACGATCTGGCCCATCCGGGGATCGTCGTGCTTGATTCCCCGCTGCTTTCCTATCGCGAGCCGGAGGGAGCCGATGACGATTTGAGCGATACTAACCTGAACGGAAACTTCTACCGATATCTTCTCGGGCTCGAAGACAATAGACAGGCGATCATCGTTGAGAACATGGATCCACCGTCAGACGTCGAACTCGGTGATCGAGTGATTCATTTTTCCGGGATGGTTGATGAAGGTCGCTTCGGCCTGTTCCCTCGGTAACCAATTCTCTGCATTCGAAGCATGCCACAAGTGAGTAAATCGTTGTGATCATCCGAAACTATCTCCGATGCCTGACATGCGATCAAGTCCACATGTTGCGGATAGCCATCGGCGACGCAAAGCGACAGCCGCATCACGTTGCGTGCAGGAATTGCGGAGAGGAACTTGAGGTCGTGCTTACCCTTGGGACTGGAAGCGGCGAAGGCGCATTCTCGTGTTCCGAGAACGCCGCATTTTGCGACGAAGATGCCGAGGCGCTTGTTGTCAATCTGGACCCCAACTTTGTGATTCCAAAAGATCAGGCCAATTCGCCGCTCTCGTTTCCCCGCCTTGAGCAGATGAGAACTATGGTGAAGGCGATGGAGGCGCGCGGCGTGTCGCTCGATCAAATGGCCCGAGCTTCGCGCGAACGAGGGCCGACGTTTCCGACGGAGTGGACGCACCTGAAAAAGGCGATCGGACTCGAAACACGAGGCAAATCGAAGCTTTCAAGGCGCGAGATCGACACCAGTAGTGCGCTGTTTTACGAAGGCGAAAGGCTAGATAGTCTGGACGATTGGCTGATTCGATTTCTACGAAGACTCGTCGGCCCGGACAATGACAAGCTCTTTGAAAAAATCAGCAAGGAAGCTGAACGCATCATTGAAAGTAAAGATACGACCGGCATGATGAAGCACTATTTTGCCGATCTTAGAACCGCTAGACGAGACGCATATTTCGCGATTGTGACCGACTTCTTCCGGAACTACTCTGAGTTTTCCCAAGTGCTCTATCGCGTTCGACTGGGCGCCCCACCGCCAGAAGACGCAGCCGCCGGCTCCACGAATTTCGAGAATGTGAAGACCTTCTACGGAGATGCGTTTGAGACTTTCGCCGGTCTGGTCGAGCTTTTCACGATGCTCAACAACCTGGACGCCGGTCGCGAATACGACCAGGGAGAACGGCTCACCTTGAAGAAATATCGGGAACTCGACAACGCGAGCAAGTTCAATCCCTTCGCCGGAAACGCGGCCTTCACGGACCTCTGCGTCGAAATCGACAACCAAATCCGAAATGCTTCGCACCATCGAGGGATCAAGCTTTCCGCGGATCGTCACACCGTTCTATACCGCGCTGGTAAGGGGGGCACCGGGGAGGAACAGTCCATGACCTACGTGACCTATCTTGATCGGTGCGCGCGTATCTTTATGCAGATCGTTGTATTGCTCTGCGTCGAGATCATGATGAACTTTCGCCGGGGACAGGCTCTATTTGGAGGTGAATCGACTAGCTAGTGGATTCAGCGTCGCAAGGTGCGGCCCCTTCAAATAATTCCCCATGCCCGAAACCTCCCCCTCCCGGTCATCTCCCTGAGCCCCAGATCCTCCACAATCCGCAGCGCCGCCCGCGGCGTGACGGCAAGCTCTTTCGCGATCATTCCGGCCGACACCAGCGGCCGCGAGATCACCAAACCGATCAACTCGGGCAGTTTTGACGAAGCGCGTTTCCCGATCAGTCGGCGCTCCATCATCTTTCGCGCCAACGCCAGCCGGTCATGCTCTTTCAGACCGAGATCGGCGGCCGCCAGGATACCATGCGCAATCGCGAGGAGCCGGGCCTCCCGGTCGCGATGCCAGCGGCGATCAACGGGGATGGTTTTCAGGCCGAGATTGAAGGTGGGCAGATGCCCCGCCGTCGTCAGCCCGGCCTGGCGCATGATCGATGCTGAAAGCAGCCTTCCAAGCCAGGGCGCATGCTGCAGCACCGACAATTGATTCCAGGCATCGAGGGCAAGCATCGCCTGCAGCACTGCGGGTAGCTCTTGCGTCTGCTGCAATACGCGGCGCCACTCTTCAAGCCGCTCGTCCTCATCCCAGTCGAGATCGTAAACCAGCGGATCTTTTTCCCGGGCCCTCGCGCTTAAGGCGGGGCCAGGCTGCTTCGCCTGTTCGATGGCCGCAGTCGATCGGGCGAGCACGGCATCGATGGCCGCGAATTCGTTGTCCGACCGAGTGTCATCGCCATCGCCGTTCTCCCCCTCCCCGCCTTCGACCAGACCGTCGGCGGCCGGCTCGTCATCGCCGCTCGCAGCGACACCATTCAATGCCACCGTCGTCGCTTGGCCCCGCAGGCTGCGGAGACCGTCCGGCGACAGCGCCCAGCCGGGTGTCTGCGCCGCGATGCGCCGGCGAGTTTTCAGAACGTCGCGGGCGATGGTCAGTTCGTGGGTCGGCGTGCGAATATCCTTGGTGGCGTCGTGCAGCACCAGATCCTCGAGATGCACGAGTTCGCCGTCGATCCACAGCGAGGCGCAGGCGTCGGCGAAATGCGTCCGCTCGATCCAGCCGTCGCCAACGGGAGAACGGGCAATGCGCTCATCGAGACGGGCCAACGCCGACCCCGCGTCCGAAATCGGCCGCAGCAGGCTTGAGATGGGCAATTTTGACAAATCGTAAGACATTGAAATCATGGTAAATGATTCGCTAAACAGACACCAGTGGGTAGTTTGTGTCCGTCACCAGATGGTTCTGCGGGCTAGAGTTATAATCATCGATAACTATCTGTTATCGATGGTAGATTGATATGACCCGCAAATCATGCTGTCGGTCGCCCTGGATGACCGGAAACGCCTGGTTTTCCGGTCTTCTTGGCAGATTTCGGCTTGGATCGGTGGAACGGTAGCTGCTCCGCGGGCCGCTCGGCGGTCCTGGCATTCGGCCATGATGCGACTTCCCTCATCATTGTTCTGCTCAGCCGACCGTTCTTGCCCCTCCCCTCCTCCGATCTCCTTATTTTCAGGCATTTCCGCCACAGATGGCCGCCAGGGCGCGTTTCACGCTGGTTACGGCCAGATGCCCGTTCGAGATCGCATTTCGAGTCTGGCGGGGCTGCATCTACCCTATAAAACACGCTTGCAACTGGTTGTTTCCTGCCGAGGCTTTGTTTGGTCACTTCGTTTTGGCAGAGACAGCCTTCGCGGCCTGATCGATGGTATCTGCGATGACGACCGGCTGAGTCATGAACAGCGCATGGCTTGCCGAAACCTTGGTGATCTTAGCGTTGATGCGCTCAGCCATATGGATCAGCATGGCCTGATCGAAGGCCTTGTCTTCGGTTGCGATAACAGCCCAGCTGGGCTTTGTGCGCCAGGCCGCATGTTCGAGCTTCGTGGCGAACGCCGACATGTTGATCGGCACCTGCGAAGCGCTCATGAACGCCGCCTCATCATCGCTGACGTCATGCGCGAAACCGGCCTTGAACTTTGCCGGACTGACATAGCCGAAACCGTCCTTGGTGGTCTCAAGAACAAATTCAGATGCGGGTGCAAACCCTTCATACTGCTGCGCCGTTGTCTCCCCGGCGTCGGGTGAGAGCGCGGAAACATAAACAAGGCCGGAAACCTTCTCATCGCTCCCGGCTTCCGTGATGACCGTGCCACCCCAGGAATGACCGACGAGAATAACCGGACCATTCTGGCGCTCGAGCGCACGCTTGGTAGCGGCAACATCGTCTGCCAGTGATGTCAGAGGGTTCTGCACGATCGTGACGCGATATCCGCGCTTTGTGAGGTTGTCGTAAACACCCTTCCAGCCTGAACCATCGGCAAATGCGCCGTGGACCAGGACGACGTTCTTGACCTTCTGGTCTTGCGGTAATGTATCAGCGGCTGCCGGCAACGAGGCCAAAATGGAGGCTGCGGCTGCAATTGCGGCAACGCTAGTGATTGTCTTGTCTGCCATGGCTTTCTCCTTCTCTTTTAGCGATAAGCATTATCGCGATAACTATAAGCTTTCATATCTGATGATGTCCGTCAACACTTTTCTTATCGCGATATTGGTTTTTGCGATAAGTTAGGTTATAAGGGTGTCATAGGAGTTCGAAATGTCTCAACGCCACAATGATCCCCCGCCCCTGCGCGACCAGCTGTGCTATGCGATTTACACAGCGGGTATCGCGATCCAGCGCGCCTACAAACCGCTCCTCGACGAGCTTGGGTTGACATACCCCCAATATCTCGTTCTGAACGTCCTGTGGGCCCAAGACGAGCAGACGGTCATATCGATCGCTGATCAGCTTGCTTTGGATTCCAGTACCTTGACGCCACTTTTGAAGCGTCTCGAAATTGCCGGACTGGTGCGACGGGCACGAAATCTCAGCAACGAAAGGCAGGTCCTGGTCACGCTGACTGATCAGGGTTACGCCTTGCAACACAAGGCAGGCTGCCTGAGCGACGCTTTGCTTGCAGCCTCGACCCAAACACCCGCCCAACTCGCCGCTCTGAACCGCGACGTGCGACATCTGCGCGACGCTATTTATCTGCAAATTGGCGGATGGGATGCGCCCGCCTGACCCCAGCGGTCTACTTTAGCAAGACTGCCGTCCAGAAACCTTCATCCGGCCATGGGCCACAAGTCAAAGTGGCAAAGTAGAATGGGTAGGCCGCGCAGGATCGGTCGAAGACGGAGACTACATCACATCATCGGGCGTATCCGCAGGCACCGATATGTCTCTCGCGGTCGTCGAGAAGGTCTACGGGCGTGAGGCCGCCGAGCGTTGCGCCAAAGGTGCTGACTATATCTGGAGTGGCGATCCGAACAATGACCCCTTCGCAGTTGAGATCTCTAAAACGGAACTGAACGACTGACGTAGGCCGTGTTTTTGAGCCCAATGTACTGCTAACTAATCAGCCTCGCCCCGACTGGTCGGGGTCCGCTTTCACGATCTGATCGGCACTGTTCAACACGCCGTAAGCGCGGCGTCGCTGACGCCAAGCAGCCCCTTAGGGTGGTGAAAGCCGTCCGGCTGCGAAGTCGCGCGCAACCGCGATAAAGGCCTGAAAGGCCGCTGAGGAATTGCGCCGATTGTAGTAATAGAGGCACAACGGCGCAAGCGGTGGAGTCCAGTCGTCGAGAATGCGCACAAGCCGTCCTGCAGCGAAGTCATCGCGCACATCGGCTTCCATGAAATAGCCGATCCCCACGCCGTTCGTCACCGCGATCCGCGCCAGGGATGCTTCGTCAAGAGTGATTGGCCCCTCGACGTCGAGCTGCAGTTCTTCGCCATCCTTTTCGAACCGCCACCGGAGCAATGTGCCGTCTGGAAGCCGTCCGCGAACGCAAGGATAGGAGAGCAGTTCCTGCGGCACTCGCGGGACAGCCCTGTCTTCGAAAAAGGCGGGTGACGCGGCAATCGCCATGCGCCTCATCTTGCCAAGCGGAATGGCGATCGCGTCGCTTGGCACAAAATCCGCGCTGCGCACTCCCAGATCAAAGCCCGCCGCCACGACGTCGACGAGCCGCCCTTCCGTGACGATATCGATATGAACCTGCGGATAGCGCTGCAAATAGCTCAAAACCAGCGGCGCCATAATTTCACGCGCCGCCGTGGCGAATGCATTGATCCGCAGTATGCCAGAAGGCGTCTCCTGCTGCGATCGCGCGGTATTCATGGCTTTCTGGATACCCTCAAGCGATGGTTTAACCTGTGCAACGAATATCCGCCCTGCATAGGTGAGTGAGACGCTCCGCGTCGTACGATTGAATAATCGCACGTCAAGCTGACGCTCTAGCTTGCCCACCGCATTGCTGATGGCCGTGGTCGACATGCCAAGATCGGTTGCCGCCGCGCGAAAAGAGCCGCATCGGACGATAGCGAGAACTGCCTCAAGTTCGATCAATGAGTGGCGCGTCATTGTCCCGCTTTTCGTGATGCCCCATGGCGATTTATCTTGCTTATCAGGCGAAAAGTCCAACGCTAAATTGGCGTCATCACCACTCAGGAGATGAACATGTCACTGAACCTACCCAAGCCGATCGCCGCCTATATCAAGGCGAATGCCCACCTCGATCTTGAGGGCATGATGAGGCACTTCACGAATGATGCCGTCTTTATCGACAACGGCAAGCGGTACGAGGGGCCAGCTGAAATCCGCAAGCTACTCAGGGACGAAGCGATCGCGGTAAAGGCGATCTTCGAGCCCGATACGTCTCGGGAAGAAGACGGCATGGTGGTGCTTGAAGGCCCCGCTCATGGTGAGTTCCCCGGCAGCCCTCTGCGCTTCACCTATCGTTTCACGCTGGCAAATGACGCCATCAAAGTTCTGGAGACCACCGTATGAGCATTCAGGCAGATCCCAACGAGTTCGCCGGCAAGCGCGTCCTCATCAGCGGCGGCACCAAAGGTCTGGGGCGCGCAACGGTTCAGCGGTTCCTCGCCGGCGGAGCTCGTGTCGTCACGGCTGCCCGCACGATCAAGGATCCTATCGAGGGTGTTGAATATGTCCAGGCGGACCTGACCTCTGCGGAGGGAAGCGAAGCGCTAGCAAAGGTAGCACTTGAGCGGCTGGGCGGCATCGACATCCTTGCCCATGTGATTGGCGGATCGGCTTCGCCGGCGGGTGGCTTCGCCGCGCTGACAGACGACCACTGGCTCGCCGAGCTGAACCTGAACCTGCTGGCGACTGTCCGTCTCGATCGCCTGATGATCCCGCAGATGCTGGAGCGGGGCAAAGGTATCGTGGTCCATGTTACCTCAATTCAGTCTGTTCTACCGCTGCCCGAGTCCACGACCGGCTATGCATCTGCGAAGGCCGCATTGCGGACCTACAGCAAGTCGATTTCGAAAGAACTCGGTCCCAAGGGTGTGCGGGTCAACTCCGTATCTCCAGGCTGGATCATGACTGATGCCACGGGAGACTTTCTCGAAATGCTGCGGAAGGCCAATGGCGGCACGATAGAGGACGCGCGGCAGTCCGTGCTCGATGTCTTGGGCGGGATTTCGATCGGGCGCGGAGCTGAGCCAGAAGAGGTGGCCGACCTTATCGCCTACCTCGCGTCCGACCGGGCTGCTGCGATCCACGGCGCCGAGTTTGTCATCGATGGCGGGACTATCCGAACTGTCTAAGGGTGAGACCCGGCATTCGCGCAAGAGCGGATGCCGGGAACTCGCTGTTCCTCGACCATGGGAAAGCCGTCACGGATTGCTGCTTGGAGCAGTTGGCAACGATCGGCGGCGATCAATAGGAAGCTTTAACAATGCTTGACACTTCATCCTGCGAGCGCTGCAGCTGGGCTCAAGATGACCCGATGATGCGGGGATATCATGATGCCGAATGGGGCGTACCACAGCGAGATCCGCGGATGTTGTGGGAAATGCTCATGCTAGAGGGGTTCCAGGCCGGACTTGCCTGGATCATCATCCTTCGTAAGCGAGATGCTTTTCGGGCCGCCTTCGCAGATTTTGATCCAGCCAAGGTCTCTGCTTTTGACGAACGAGATATTCAGCGCTTGATGGCGGACCCTGGCATCGTACGCGCACGGGCCAAAATCGAAGCCACAATCAAGGGCGCACAGATCTACTGCGAGATGCGGGGTCGCGGCGAGGACTTCTCGGAATTCTGCTGGTCTTTCACCAAAGGCATTCCTGTTCTTGGTGACGGGAAAAGCTGGGTCGCGACCACGCCCCTCTCCGAGACGATCTCTAAGGAATTGAAGCGGCGCGGTTTCAAGTTTGTCGGCCCGACGATCACCTACGCATGGATGCAGGCGGTCGGCATCGTCAACGATCATTCTATTAGCTGCTTTCGACGTCACTTAGAGCCTGAATGTAGGCGCTAGGACGATCGTCATGCATCAACCGCCATCGTGCGAGGCCAATCTCCATCGGAGGGGGACAACAACCTCGCGCCAAAATGCGCTCGAGCTGCCCTTCTCCTGCGCGCATGTGGGCGATGGCGCTTGGCGTGCCAGCGCTGCGCCGTGCTTTTCAATTCTTGCTGAAGGGAAGAACGATGTTTGCCGTCTATGGAAAAGACGCCAATTTCAACGACCCACTCGCCTCAGTGGTTGTCGGAGAATGTCCGCAGCCTCTCGTGAAAGAGGGATGGGGTGCGCGTGAAGGTAACCCACGCCAGCCTGAACCGGCACGACCTTTTCACCCGTCACTACGTGACCTATAATTCCGGAGGATCAACGTCGATCTCCGCCGACCAATAGTGTTTGGCAATGTTCTGACTGTTGCGAATGACGTGGTAAGCCATTTCAGGATCCCCTCCGGCCAACGTGCGGGATCAGCGCCGCACACAACGCAATACATGCGCTGATGGACGAGCGCAGCGAAGTATTCAGGGGCCGGCGTCGCGTCCTCTTGTCCGATAGCCGCCATGTCTTCTGCGGCCTGATATCTCGCATCCTGCAGAGCGGCGAAGATCGCTGTGGCCAACCATTTGTCGGCACGCTCAATGACGTCGGCGATTTCCCTATCGGCGGAACTGCCAGCAGGATTGTCTCGTCATGCCTCTTTCCTTCGGCGGTAAGGACGGTCGTCAGCCGGTTGATTTGGTGAAGAGCGCTAGGTAGTTTCGCGCGGTTTCGATGAAAGCTCGCTCTGCTTCGGAGCCGTCGGCGAGTTCGGCCGCACGGGCATCCACCGTCGCTTGTAGCCGAGCGTCGATCTGCGGATCGGTGGCACGCGCTTTCTCCATCAAGGTACGAAGGACGGTTCTCAAGGCAAAGCATTCCGCCGATCTAACCAACTGTTGACGTTCGCTTTGATTCTTCGCGATATCGTCTGCGCGTTTATTCTTCTGTCGCATCGACACTGGCCTGCCTTGCTGCCTTTCCCACCTCCGAGCGACGTTGCGCCCGGCATAGAGAATCTTCCAGGCGACGTCGGGATCGCCATTCTCGAATGTTTGGGCATCGGCGCCGCAAAGGCGCATGAAGAGGTCGCGAAGCGCTCCATCGCTGAAGTAGTCGTGTGGCGCAGCGGAAACGCCGAGGGACTGGAGCGCGGCGCCGGCGGCTCGAACGGCTTGATCGATCGCTTCATCAACCGCTCGGAACAAACTCTCGTCTGCCTGATGTACCTCGTCTATTGTCATCGACATGAGCCTCTCCCACGAATTAGCTCTCTTCGTTGAATGACATCGGGTCAGCCCTCGCGTCCAGGCTTACATGAAGCATCAATCGGGCAAGGGTATGAACTCACCCCGGTCGTCAGCAGGAAGGTCGAAACGGCCCTTGCCCCACTTTCCGGCTCGCCATTCGGCCTTGGCTTCCTCGATACGTTCCATCGACGAGGCGACGAAGTTCCACCAGATGTATCTTGGCCCGGAGAACGTTGCGCCACCGAGTATCATAATCCGGGCGCCGCGTTCGCCGGCCGCGACGGTTATCCTGTCTCCGGGACGGAACACCATCATCTGCATTGTGCCGAATTCCTGTCCAGCGACCGAGATCGAACCTTCAACGACGTAGATGGCGCGGTCTTCGTGTTCATCTGGCATCGGAAGACGGGCGAGCGGATCCAGCTTGACGTCGGCGTAGAAGGTCTCTGAAAACATCTTAGCGGGAGCGCGCTCGCCATAGGCGTTTCCGAGGATCAGCCGCGCCGAGACGCCTTTGTCTTCGATCATCGGAAGCGCGCTCCGGCCGTGGTGCTCGAAGGACGGCGCCACGTCCTCCTGGCCGTCAGGCAGGGCGAGCCACGTCTGTATTCCGAACAGGCTGTTCGGTCCGCTCCTTGCCGCCGCGCTCGTGCGCTCCGAGTGCGATATGCCTTTGCCCGCGACCATCCAGTTCAACTCGCCCGGCCTGATGATCTGGTCGGCACCGGTGCTGTCCCGGTGATGAAAGTCTCCTTGGTACAGATAGGTGACGGTGCCGAGACCGATATGCGGATGTGGCCGGACGTCGACGCCCTGCCCCGTCAGGAGTTCGGCGGGACCAGCATGGTCGAAGAATATGAACGGGCCGACCATCTGTCGGTTCGGTGCGGGCAGCGCCCGTCGGACTTCGAAACCGCCAAGATCGCGAGCGCGAGGAACGATTAAGGTCTCGATCGCCTCCACGCCTATCTCATCGGGGCATCCTGGTTCGATCGCAGGGTTCCAGCTCATGTGTTTCGTCCTCTTCTTCGGCCGATGATCATCCATTCAAAGCGAGAGGCGGTGACGCGTGACGCACCCGCTCCTCTTTTTAGGCGTGCTCACGCTCCAGCACCAGCCTTGGGCGCGGCAGTGTTGAGCAACTGCTGCTCCCACAGATATGCGATTCCGCTCCCGCCAGAATGCTGGACGATGACGTCGGTGATCTTTGCAGCCTGTTCGGCACGGGACCAGTCGCGCTGCCATTCGGCTGCGAGCGCGAGCCAGGTCATCATGTTGGCGCCGGCTGCGATCATACGCTGGATTGCGACCTGATGCGCCTCGGGCGAGACTGCGCCAGAGGCGTCCGTGATGACCGTGACATCCCAGCCCTCGCCCGCGGCCTGAATAGCCGGCATAGCAACGCACACCTCTGTCCACAGACCCGCAATTACCAGTTGCTTGCGACCGGTCGACTTCACCACGTCGACAACCTTCGCATCCTGCCAGGTGTTGATAAGCGTCCGGTCGATGATTTCCTGGCCTGGGAAGACGTCGGCGATCTGTGGGAAGAGTTTGCCGCCGCGCTCCGCGATTACCGTTGTGAGGATGGTCGGAACGTCGAAGGCCTTGGCCGCCTTTGCAAGGCCTACCGTGTTGTTGACCACCATCGTCGGTTCGTGGCTGTTCACGTTCGCGAGCTGATACGGCTGATGGTCGATGAGGACGAGAACCGAATCTTCAGGGCGGAGAAGCGAGGCGAGGCCGTTACGAAAGGTCATGAAACATCCTTGTTTGTTGGTTCGTCGAAGATGCGAACGCGCCCGTTGGACGTCGATCCACGAAAACCTTGTCAGTGCCAGCCCTGATGCGGTAGGCCTCGAAAACGCGAGCTGTGTTGCAGAAAGGGGAACGCAAGATGGAAATCGACGATCTCAGGACCTTCGTGGAAGTCGCCGACGCAGGAGGGGTGACACCCGCCGCTCAACGGCTTGGCGTCTCCAAGTCGATGGTCAGCCGGCGTATCGCTCGTCTTGAGGCGGAGTTGGGCGTTCAGCTCGTCGCGCGAACGACCCGCGGCATCGCTCTGACTGAGGAAGGCGCGACGTTCCGAGATTATGCGGCGAGGGTTTCGGCGGAGATCGATGCGGCCCGCGAGACGATATTGCCGGCGGGCGAGCTTCGCGGGCGCATTAGGGTCGCCGCCCCACTGTCGTTCGGGCCGACCCACCTCGCTCCCGTCCTGTCTCAGATGGCGCGCCGACACCCGCATCTTCAGGTCACCTCGTGCTACACCGACCGCTTCGTCGATCTCATTACGGAAGGTTTCGACTGTGCGATTCGGATCGGATATCTGCCGGATTCCAATCTCGTTGCCAGGCGCGTTGGACCACTCTACGCGAAATTCGTTGCTAGCCCCGACTACATCACCCGGAATGGCTCGCCCGAGACGCCGGACGAACTTCTCAAGCATGAGGCGCTCATGCAGGGAACTGAGAGTTGGCAAGTCACAGATGGCGACCAGGTACTCAACACCCGGCCGCAAGGACGGTTCAAGGCCGACAACGGAGTAGCATTGCTCGCCGCCGCGCTGGAAGGGCTAGGCATCGCCAGACTTCCGAACGGTCTTACGGACCAACACATCGCCTCCGGTGCCCTCGTCGAAGTGATGCCGAAGTATCCGCCTCCCACCGCCGGCATTTTCGTGGTCAGGCCTCCTGGACAGCATCCTGCCAAGAAGGTGCGTGTGCTGACAGAGATGCTGATCGAGTGCTACGACTCCGGCTCGTCCTAGCAGCCCGCCGAATCCTACGGCGCAAGATGTTCTGAAAAGAACTCGGCCAGCCGTGCGGTCGCCGGGCCGACATATTCCGGCTTGTAGTACATGTCGTAGTGTCCCGCGCCCTCGACTTCCAAGAAGTGCTTCGCCCTCGACGGAGAAAGGTCGAACAGACGCCTCCCCGCCTCGTATTGTCCGGTCGGACCCCGGCGCCCGCCGACGATCACCTGCAGCGGCTGGGTCAGTAGCTCGGGCAGGCTGAACGCGTCGAAACCCAGCAGGGCGCCATAGCTGACGAACAGCAGGCGGTTCGTCGAATTCGGATGCCGATACTCCGACTCTCGATAAAACGTGACCGCCTCCAGCAGCTCGGGATCAGTGATGCCTGCAGCCTCGGCTTCCACGAGGCTATCAGGAATCCATGGATCTCTCCGTGCCGCGGCACCGCGCGCTTGCGCAGTGCGCTCCGCCGCAACATCCAGGAGCGTCTGCCGGGCGTCGGGAAGCAGGCGGCGCATCGCTTCGCCGATGTCATTGGCGACGACCGTGCCCACCGCCTTGAAGCGCCGTTCGGTCAGTGCTGCCTTGATCGCGTAGCCGCCACCTGCGCAGATCCCAAGGAGTCCGATCCGCGCATCGTTGACATAGGATAGCGTCGCCAGATGATCGACAGCGCAATGAATGTCTTCGACACGAACGGCTGGATCTTCGAGATCACGCGGTTCGCCGCCGCTCTCGCCCTGATATGACGGGTCGAACGTAAGCGCTATGAAGCCCTTTGCGGAGAGTCGCTCGGCGTAGATCGCGCCGATCTGTTCCTTCACGCTGCTGCCCGGCGTCGCAAGGACAACCGCGGGATATGCGCCACCCTCGTCGAAGTCCGTCGGCAAGTGGATATTGCCGACGACTTCGATCCCTCTGTTACTGAACGAAACCCGCTTGATCATAAGGTGGTCCTCTTTCCATCGTTCATGGGGTCATCACGATCCGCCCGAGAGGCTTTGCGGCCTCGGCGTAGTCGTGCGCGTGCGCAGCGTCTTCAAGCGCGAAAGATCGGTCGATCACGACGTCGATCTTTCCGGCTGCGGCGGTGGCAAGGAGATCGTCGACGGTGCCGTGCACCGAAGGCCGTTCGAAGATGGATCCCATGAATACCCCGTGGAGCGTCTGATTGTTCTGCATCGGCTGCCATAGATCGACATCGAGCTTTCCGCCGCCGGCATTGCCAAGGAAGACGAGACGCCCTTCCTGTGCGAGTGCGGAGAGCGAAGCTTGCAATGTGGAGCCGACGGGGTCGATCACCAGGTCGACGCCCTTCCCATTGGTCAGTCGGCACGCTTCTTCCACGACGTCGTGCTGGAGTCGGTCGATGACGAAGGTGGCGCCGAGTTCGATTAGACGGGCCTGCCTTTCGCTCGCGCTTGCGACGGCAATCACGGTCGCCCCTGCCCGCTTGGCAAGCTGTACCGCCGCGAGCCCTACGCCACCGGCCGCAGCGTGAATTAGGATCGTTTCGCCTATCCCGACAGCGCCTCGGGTGACCACGCTGTGATAGGCGGAGCCGAAGGAGATGGGCAGCGCGGCGGCCCTTGCCATGTCCAGTCCCGCGGGAACCGGCCACGTTCGCGAAGCAGCGACAGCCCAGAGTTCAGCATGCGATCCCTCCATGCTGAAGGCAGCGACCTTGTCGCCAACGGCACGGGTGGTCACGTCCTCGCCCACGCTCACGACCGTGCCGGCCGCTGCATATCCGACCACCCACAATGGTACCTGTGACGTCGATCTGCGATTGATCAGATCTCCGCCTTCGATGGAGATCGCTTCCACCCTTATGAGGACTTCGTCCGCCCCGCAGACGGGATCAGGCACGTCGACGTATTTAAGCACAGACGGAGGTCCCGGATTGTCGTAGACGGCGGCCTTCATCATCACTCCATTCTTCAACTTCTAGAGACATTTAGGTTGTCTGTGCTCCCGAGAAAGGGTTCGCCATCGGGAACGTCGTGTTGCGCGAGCTGCAACGAGCGGGATCGGACGCGGTCGCCGTTCCCCACCGTGCAACAAGCTGTCGCAATCATCGTCACTTCAAGCGCTGCCCCACGGCCACAAAATAGGAGGCATACCCTGTCGGGCGCATCCGCATAGCTGCGGTTCTCCCGACTTCCCGACTGACAATGAAGAAAGGAATCGAGGCAAATGATCGATTTGAGTGGAAAGCGCGCTTTGGTCACGGGCGGCTCGCGCGGCATCGGCGCGGCCATCGTTGAAGCGCTTGCGGAGAACGGTGCGGATGTGGCGTTCACCTATCAAAGTTCGAGCGAGAAGGCTTCGGCGGTTGCCCGCTCCGTTGAAAGCCGCGGCCGCCGCGCCGTCGCCATCCAGGCCGACAGCGCCGATCCGCAGGCGATCGCGCGGGCTGTCGAAGACGCCGTGGCCGCCCTCGGCGGGCTGGACATCCTCGTGAACAGCGCAGCGATCGGGCATTCGGGAAACATCGCTGATCTGAACCTGGATGAATATCAAACCCTCATGGACGTCAACGTTCGGGCGCCGGTGCTGTTTGCAAAGGCGGTCATCCCGCATTTGGGAAACGGCGGCCGCATCATCACGATCGGCTCGGCGCTCGGCGAGCGGGTGCCCTTCCCTGGTATAACTCCTTACGCCATGTCGAAGGCGGCGCTCACGTCCTTCACGCGCGGCCTTTCGCGTGAGCTTGGGCCGTCCGGCATCACTGTGAACCTGGTGCAGCCTGGGGCGACGGATACGGATGCCAATCCGGCCGACGGCACGGCAGCAGACTTCCAGCGAAGCCTGACGTCGCTGGGGCGCTACGGCGAGCCGAAGGAGATCGCAAACGCCGTTGTCTTCCTGGCAAGCTCCGCCGCGAGCGTCATTACGGGCGCGACTATCACCGCGGATGGCGGCGCGATCGCCTGAGCCATCTTAATCCACGGACGGCCTGACGGACGGGCCGTCCCCTTTCGCTGTGCTCGGGAGGACCTAGGGAGCGCGTCCGACCTGGAGGTTGCAGACGCGCCATGGGGCGTTCATGCCGCATCAAGCGACAGAGCAAGCATATCACTGTTTACTGCTGACCCTGACGCTTTAAAGTCCGAAGTTGCATCGCATCAAGAATCTGAAATCAAAAGCCGAGGATATCGACACGCGATTGATCGAGGCCTGGCCTCGCGACAACCGCATCGCCCGGCGGCGTTTCGAGCTGTTGTCACGCGCCTATGTCGAAGCCCGATATTCCGCAAGCTACGAGATCACCAAAGACGAGCTTCACTGGCTGACAGAGAGGGTGAAGGTTTTACAGGACCTCGTGGAGAGAATTTGCCGGGATCAGATGGATCAAACGAAGGACGGTTGGCGTCGTTCAATGTGTCGAAGCTCAAGCGCTCCATGGATCCACGAGGACAACGCCAGTGCTCTGAAAATCTTGAATATTGCGCGTCACAACTGCGAAACCGTGAACAAGCGCCGTCGCGGCAATGATCGCATCTGCCTCATTGCGGCGGTCCGGAATATGTAAGTGAGCACACCGCGTCGCAATGGCATCATCGACAGATATGACCCGCTCTGCAAACTCCGGGCGAACCCGACTGTCCATCCATTTCCGCAAGCGTGAACCCTGTACCCCATCTCGCCGCTGAATGCTGAGTATTCCCCGCTCAAGTTCCAGAATTGTTATCGCGGATAAAAAGAGGTCACGAGAGTCCTGCGCACTGATCCAGGCCGCCACATTCGGATCAGCTTTACCGTCGCCGACTTTGCGCAGTTCTGAAATGACATTAGTGTCGAGCAGATACTTCAAGAAAAATCGATCTCTCGAGTGGTGATGACCGCCCGTGGTAGATCAAACTCAATATTTGACAAGCCAGGCATCGAGAGCGCATCGACCAGGTTATGGCTCTTGCCGGTCAGGCGCTCGTAGTCGCCGAACGTCATTAAGACATGCGATGGTCTGCCTCGATCTGTAATGACAACCGGGCCGGCCTCAGCAGCCTTTTTCGCGCGGCTGACATCGTGATTCAATTCACGACTAGTTAGACTGATAGTGCCCAAAGCAACCTCCATGTAGGAACGTACCTACATATAAGGTCTCGCGGTCCAAGATGCAAGTCGTTTGAAGCCGCCCAAACGGTCACGGACGGTTGCTGCCACAAATGCTGGCAGCAAAGATCCTAACCGCGTATGGGAAGTGGCTTAGAGGCCCGCCGCTAACGTTCTATCGACAATCTTCAGCAGGTGCGCGGCGCGCGAGTGGCAATTACTTCGTACACTGAATTGAGAATTGGATACCTGGTTCAAATCAAAGGCGCTAGTCTCCCGGATGCAGTGCAGGCGTTCTCCGATGTTGAGGCGCCGAGCAAATCCTAGCACCGCAACAGGTCAGCGCGCGCCCAAACGGCAGCGGGCTGACCACGTTGAAACTCAGAAGGATCAGCTCGCCGATTGAGCAGAGTCGGACCACGGCCGGTTTTAGGCTATGGTGATCGTGAGCGTGGTATTCCCATCGTGGATCCGGGTTCCGCAATCGGATCCCTAGTTGGATCCGCCGGATGGATATCGAACGTAGGCGAACGACTTCGAGTCCGGCGACCAGAATGCCACGTTGATGCTGCCCTGCCCGCCGTTGAAGCTGTTGATGTCGGCGATGTTATCGCCTTCGGGGCTCATGGTCCTGATGATGACGTCCTTGAAGGCAGGATGACCCAGTGTGCCCTGGGGAAATGCAATGTAGGCGATGATTTCACCGTCTGGCGATGGGGGAACCAGTTGACGCGTTCGTCATGGGTGAGCTGCTGTACCTAAAGCCTTCCCGCCCTTTTCAGAGAGCTTGCGCGATTGATGGCGAGCTTCAAAGGTCTTACCGGCACCAGGCTCTGCCAGAATGAGGACGCGATTAAGGTTCTCCAAAGCTCGCCAATGTTGGAGAGTTCCGCCGGCTAACGGGTTGAGAAACACCCAATCCTCGCGCTGTGGTGCCGCGGAAAGAAACGGCTGACGGGGATGACTGTCTGATCTTTCATTTGCCATCGTCGAACGCATCGAAGATTGCAAACGAGCTCGGGCCTTCCTGCATCGCATACGAGGAAATCGTGCCCGGCTCCGCGTTGACGAGAGGTATGGCTGATCTCAGGAAATCGGCGACCTCCTGTTCCTTGCCGGGTTTTGCTTCAAGCGGAACGTAGAGCGCGAATTTGGTCACGGCCATCTCCATGGGCACCTGATCGCGCCGCAAACTACTATACCACGTTCAGCCGCCGGATGTTTCGCGATCGGGCAAATAAAGAAATCCATAGGAAAGCTCGGGGTTGATCTAGGATGGTGAACCCCTCGGAAATAATTTGAAAATAAAGCTCACGGGATCGCGCTCCTGATGGGGATCCGGTCCGAAAACCCGGTGGTTAAATGCTTACTGCAATTCGCGAGATCCGGCTATGTGATTAATTATTTGAAACTAAGTTGTCCAATCTTCCACTCGTAAGCCGGGCACGCGATCAAATTCCCGTCGATTATTGGTAACCATAATCAGTCCCCGCGAGCGGGCGTGTCCCGCAATCAATTGATCATATGGACCAATCGGAGTTCCGCTACGCGCCAGTTCAGCTCGCAGTTGACCGCTATGGCCTGCTGCCATTTCGTCGTACGGCAATACCTCGAGGCGCCCTACGAAGCCCTCCACAACGGAGAGGTTCTTTTCAGGACTGGCTGACTTTTCCGCTCCGTAAATCAATTCCATTAGGCAAACCGAGCTGATGCACAGCTGATCATGGGAACGATTGAATGCGTCTCGCACCTGCTGCGGTCGATTTTTGATCGTAAAGATGCAGATATTGGTATCGAGCATGTACTTCAGCATCAAAACGCCTCACGCTCCTGCAAAGCAGGTTGATCACGCTCGCTCATGAAGTCGGATGTCGCCTCCGCTCCTTCAAACCAGCTGTCCCAGATCTCACCAGCTGGTGCAATGATACGAGTGCGTCCCACCGCAACGATGTCGACACGCTTTACATCATCAGGCAAGGCAACCGCCTTTGGCAAACGGATCGCTTGGCTACGATTGCTCTGGAATACTGCACCCTGCTCCATCTGCACGTCTCCGAATTGCTTGATAACGACGTAATGTAAATAGCCTTCTTGCTGGGATATGTCAATGGGATATACAATTTAGGTTTGCCACACACATGCGAAGGCCTGCCTGCTGTCCTTCTCGGGATGTTTGTATTCAAGTCCCCCGCCCTCTCCTGCAAGTCGGAGGCAGCGGAGCGCTGCGGCGGCTAGGAGTTGGCCTCCCAGTCCCTGCCCGGCAACCGCGCGGTCGGTAGCCAGTCGTGCAAGCTTGAAGCCAGGCACGTCATGGCGGGCAAGACCGCGTGTCATTGCATCAGGCACAGTTGCACGCTCGACTGCCGAAGGCGCGATTGTATAGAACCCAAGAATGCGGTCGGATGCTGTATCATCGATAGCACAGAAGGTCTTCGAGGCGTTCTGCTCATGGCTTTGTYGGGCAAAGCGGAGCAGAAACTCGTTCATCTTAGCGTCGCCGCAATCGAACTCCYCCCGACGGTGAGACTTGGCAATCGGTTCCTCATGCCATGAAGGTAAAGTCATAGGCTGTCAGGCAAACCGGCGATTGCCGCGCGCAGCTTGGCGTTGGGTTTGGGCGGATTTTCCAGAAGCTCAAGAATGCGAAGATGATCGCGCTTTGACACTCTGATCGTTTCCGCTTCCTCGATAATAGCTTCTGCTTCTC
>NZ_JBFTMO010000027.1:0-38087 GCF_056396985.1 Rhizobium sp. 05N430
GGCACGGAGGCACGGAAATGGTTATGCCTGGCGACAACGTCACCGTTGTTGTCGAGCTGATCGTTCCGATCGCGATGGAAGAAAAGCTGCGCTTCGCAATCCGCGAAGGCGGCCGTACCGTCGGCGCCGGCATCGTCGCCTCGATCATCGAGTAATCATCGATCGGCCGCTTCGAAAGGGGCGGCCGATTCGAATGACATTATTATGATGCAGGTGGTTTAGGCCGCTTGCTTATTACACAGAAATGTTGCAAATGGCGCGCAAGCGCGATTTGCGTGCTGCTTCGTTCGCGAAGCGGCGAACAAAACTAACAATAAGGTGGGCTTTAAAGGCCCGAAGAGTGGATAGGGATGCCGTTCTCGCGGTGTCCTTCTCGATCTTTGAAACCGGTGGTCCGCCTTAGCGAAAACAAAAAACGCGTCTTGAGAAAGGCGCGCGAAAAACAGAACACAAGGATAATGTCGAATGAACGGCCAAAATATCCGCATTCGCCTGAAGGCGTTCGATCACCGAATTCTCGATGCTTCCACGCGCGAGATTGTGTCGACGGCGAAGCGCACCGGCGCAAGCGTCCGGGGCCCCGTTCCGCTTCCGACTCGCATCGAGAAGTTTACGGTTAACCGGTCCCCACACATCGACAAGAAGAGCCGCGAGCAGTTCGAGATGCGCACGCATAAGCGCCTCCTCGACATCGTAGATCCGACCCCGCAGACGGTAGACGCGCTGATGAAGCTCGATCTCGCCGCCGGTGTCGATGTTGAGATCAAGCTCTGAGCCCTGCTCGAGCGGATTTGGAAGGATTGAACCGATGCGTTCAGGTGTGATTGCACAGAAGGTGGGCATGACACGCGTCTACAACGACGCTGGTGAGCATGTTCCAGTTACCGTACTGCGTATGGAAGGCTGCCAGGTCGTCGCTACGCGTACTGTCGAAAAGAATGGCTACGTCGCTGTCCAGCTTGGTGCTGGCACGGCCAAGGTCAAGAATACCTCCAAGGCCATGCGCGGCAACTTCGCAGTTGCCAACGTTGAGCCGAAGGCGAAGCTCCAGGAATTCCGCGTTTCGGAAGATCAGCTCCTCGAAGTTGGCACCGAAATCAAGGCTGGTCACTTCGCAGCCGGTCAGCTCGTCGACGTGACGGGTACCACGATCGGTAAGGGTTTTGCCGGCGCCATGAAGCGCCACGGCTTCGGCGGTCTCCGCGCCACGCACGGTGTGTCGGTTTCGCACCGTTCGCACGGTTCGACGGGCTCGCGCCAGGATCCGGGCAAGGTTTTCAAGAACAAGAAGATGGCTGGTCACATGGGCCAGACGCGCGTTACGACTCAGAACCTGGAAGTGGTTTCGACCGATGAAGATCGCGGTCTGATCCTGATCAAGGGTGCAGTACCCGGTTCCAAGGGTGCCTGGATCATCGTGCGCGATGCCGTCAAGTCGGCAGCGAAGTAAGGGAGCCGGACCAATGGAATTCAACGTCAAGACCCTCGAGGGAAAAGACGCAGGGAAGGTTTCTCTTTCTGACGCGATTTTCGGCCTCGAGCCCCGTGAAGACATTCTTGCCCGCGTTATCCGCTGGCAGCTTGCCAAGAAGCAGCAGGGCACTCACCAGGCCAAGGGCCGCGCCGACGTTTGGCGCACCGGCGCCAAGATGTACAAGCAGAAGGGTACGGGCCGCGCTCGTCACCATTCGGCTCGTGCTCCGCAGTTCCGCGGCGGTGGTAAGGCTCACGGCCCGGTTGCCCGCAGCCACGAACACGACCTTCCGAAGAAGGTTCGCGCTCTCGGCCTGCGTCTCGCCCTGTCGGCAAAGCTGAAGTCCGATGATGTCATCATCATCGACAACCTCGTTGCTGCTGAAGCAAAGACCAAGGCTCTGGCTGCTACCTTCGAGACGCTCGGTCTGACCAACGCGCTCTTCATCGGTGGTGCTGAGCTCGACGGCAACTTCAAGCTCGCTGCCCAGAACATCCCGAACATCGATGTTCTCCCGATCCAGGGCATCAACGTTTATGACATCGTCCGCCGCGGCAAGCTCGTGCTTTCCAAGGCTGCCGTTGAAGCTCTAGAGGAGCGTTTCAAGTGACCGATCTTCGCCACTATGATGTGATCGTCTCGCCGTCGATCACCGAAAAGTCCACTCTGGTATCTGAGAACAACCAGGTTGTTTTCAATGTCGCCAAGAAGGCGTCGAAGCCGGAAATCAAGGCTGCAGTCGAGGCGCTCTTCGGCGTCAAGGTCACGGCCGTCAACACGCTGCTCCGCAAGGGCAAGACCAAGCGTTTCCGCGGTTTTGCCGGCAAGCAGCAGGACGTGAAGAAGGCTGTCGTAACGCTGGCTGAAGGCCAGACGATCGACGTCTCCACCGGTCTCTGAGGAATAAAAACATGGCATTGAAAACATTCAATCCTATTACCCCGAGCCAGCGTCAGCTGGTCATCGTCGACCGCTCCTCGCTCTACAAGGGCAAGCCGGTCAAGGCGCTGACGGAAGGTCTGACGAAGAGCGGTGGCCGTAACAACCTCGGCCGTATCACTGCCCGCTTCATCGGCGGCGGTCACAAGCGTACCTACCGTCTGATCGACTTCAAGCGTCGCAAGTTTGAAGTTGAAGGCACGGTTCAGCGTATCGAGTATGACCCGAACCGTACGGCTTTCATCGCGCTCATCGCTTACGCAGATGGCGAACAGGCCTACATCATCGCTCCGCAGCGTCTCGCTGCCGGCGACAAGGTCATCGCTTCTGAAAAGGCTGTCGACGTAAAGCCCGGCAACGCAATGCCGCTGCAGTACATCCCGGTCGGCTCCATCATCCACAACGTGGAAATGAAGCCGGGCAAGGGTGGTCAGATCGCACGTTCGGCTGGCGGCTACGCCCAGCTGGTCGGCCGCGATGCAGGCATGGCGATCCTTCGTCTGAACTCTGGCGAACAGCGTCTCGTTCACGGCTCTTGCCTGGCGACGATCGGTGCGGTTTCGAACCCTGACCACGGCAACATCAACGACGGCAAGGCCGGTCGTACGGTGTGGCGCGGCAAGCGTCCGCATAACCGCGGTGTCGTCATGAACCCGGTCGACCACCCGCACGGCGGTGGTGAAGGCCGCACCTCTGGTGGCCGTCACCCGGTTACTCCGTGGGGCAAGCCGACCAAGGGCAAGCGCACCCGGTCGAACAAGTCGACCGACAAGATGATCATGCGCTCGCGTCATCAGCGTAAGAAGTAAGAGAGGAAGTCTCCAATGGCTCGTTCAGTATGGAAAGGTCCGTTCGTTGACGGCTATCTTCTCAAGAAGGCTGAGAAGGTTCGTGAAGGCGGACGTGCAGAAGTAATCAAGATCTGGAGCCGTCGCTCCACGATCCTGCCGCAGTTCGTCGGTCTCACCTTCGGCGTCTACAACGGCAGCAAGCATGTACCGGTCAGCGTCAACGAAGACATGGTCGGTCACAAGTTCGGTGAATTCTCTCCGACGCGGACCTACTACGGTCACGGCGCGGACAAGAAGGCAAAGAGGAAGTAACGATGGGCAAGGCAAAAGCCGAACGCCGGCTGAAGGACAACGAGGCGCAAGCAGTCGCCCGCACGCTCCGCGTCAGCCCACAGAAGCTCAACCTGGTGGCCGCGCTTATCCGCGGCATGAAGGTCGAGCGTGCACTCGCTGAGCTGGAATTTTCGCGCAAGCGCATTTCGGGCGCCGTCAAGAAGACGCTCGAATCTGCGATCGCAAACGCCGAGAACAACCACGATCTCGACGTTGACTCGCTGGTCGTAGCAGAAGCCTACGTTGGCAAGTCGATTGTCATGAAGCGCTTCCACGCTCGTGGCCGCGGCCGTGCATCTCGCGTCGAGAAGCCGTTCGCGCACCTGACGATCGTCGTGCGCGAAGTGCAGGCACAAGAGGAGGCCGCATAATGGGTCAGAAAATCAATCCAATCGGTTTCCGTCTTGGCATCAACCGTACCTGGGATAGCCGCTGGTTCGCGGACAATGCCGAATACGGTCAGCTGCTGCACGAAGACCTGAAGATGCGTAAGTTCGTCATGAGCGAACTGAAGCAGGCTGGTATCGCCAAGGTCGTCATCGAGCGTCCGCACAAGAAGTGCCGCGTCACGATCCACTCGGCTCGCCCGGGTCTGATCATCGGCAAGAAGGGTGCAGACATCGACAAGCTCCGCAAGAAGCTGTCGGACATGACGAACTCCGAAACGCACCTCAACATTGTTGAAGTTCGCAAGCCGGAAGTCGACGCAACGCTGGTTGCCCAGTCGATCGCCCAGCAGCTCGAGCGTCGCGTGGCTTTCCGCCGCGCCATGAAGCGCGCTGTTCAGTCTGCCATGCGTCTTGGCGCCGAAGGCATCAAGATCACCTGCGCAGGCCGTCTCGGCGGTGCCGAAATCGCTCGTACGGAATGGTATCGCGAAGGTCGCGTTCCGCTCCACACGCTGCGTGCGGACATCGACTATGGCACAGCCGAAGCGGAAACCGCTTTCGGTATCTGCGGCATCAAGGTTTGGATCTTCAAGGGCGAAATCCTTGAGCACGATCCGATGGCCTCCGAGCGCCGCGCACTCGAGGGTGATGCTCAGGGTCCGGCTAGCCGTGATCGCGATCGTCGCCGCGACAACGCTTGATAGCGTTGGTGGCTAAGAAGTTCGGAGAATAAGAAAATGTTGCAGCCAAAGCGTACCAAGTACCGCAAGCAATTCAAGGGCCGCATCAAGGGCGTCGCCAAGGGTGGGTCTGATCTCGCCTTTGGTGAATTCGGCCTTAAGGCTCAGGAGCCAAACCGCGTCAACGCACGTGAAATCGAAGCGGCCCGCCGCGCGATCACGCGCTACATGAAGCGTGCTGGCCGTGTGTGGATCCGCGTGTTCCCGGATGTTCCGGTAACCGCAAAGCCGACCGAAGTCCGTATGGGTAAGGGTAAGGGCTCCGTTGAATACTGGGCATGCAAGGTCAAGCCCGGCCGTATGATGTTCGAGATCGACGGCGTCAGCGAAGAGATCGCCCGCGAGGCACTTCGTCTCGGCTCTGCCAAGCTCTCGGTCAAGACGCGCTTCGTACAGCGCATTGCAGAGTAAGGAGAGGCAGATGAAAGCCGAAGAAGTCCGCGGCCTCACGGCCGATCAGCTCAAGGACAAGCTCGCCGACCTGAAGAAGGAGCAGTTTAACCTGCGCTTCCAGAAGGCAACCGGCCAGCTCGAAAAGTCCTCGCGTATTGACGAAGTCCGCAAGGATATCGCCCGCGTGAAAACCATTGCCCGCCAGAAGGCGGCAGAAGCAAAGGCGTAAAGGAAAAAATCATGCCGAAGCGCATTCTGCAGGGCGTCGTCGTTGGCGACAAGAACGAGAAGACTGTGGTAGTCCGCGTCGAGCGCCGTTTCGCTCACCCGCTGCTCCAGAAGACCGTTCGTCGTTCCAAGAAGTACAAGGCCCACGACGAAAACAACCAGTATAAGATCGGCGATACCGTTTCCATCGAGGAATGCGCGCCGATCTCCAAGGACAAGCGTTGGACGGTCATTTCCGCCCAGGCTAAGTAAGAATTTTCGGCGAGGCCTTGCGCCTCGCGGAAATATCTGTATGAAGCAGCGTCAGAACGCTCGAAAGCCGGGCGTTCTTTTGCTTTGAGCGCACGGAAGGTCCCGTTGGGAAACCACCCTGGCACGATCGATCCCGCGCTATTCAAGCTATTGCCGTGTTTTCGCCTGTCCTTGTGACAAGCGGCCGGCTGACAATTTTCATAAGCCGGGGTAGGGGGCGAGAGCCCAACCATTCCGGTAAACCAAAAAGGCGACCTGATATGATTCAGATGCAAACAAACCTCGACGTGGCGGATAATTCCGGCGCACGTCGTGTCATGTGCATCAAGGTGCTGGGCGGCTCGAAGCGCAAGTATGCCTCGATCGGCGACGTTATCGTCGTTTCGATCAAGGAAGCGATCCCGCGCGGCCGCGTGAAGAAGGGTGACGTGATGAAGGCGGTTGTCGTTCGCACCGCCAAGGAAATCCGTCGTGTTGATGGCAGCATCATCCGCTTCGACACCAATGCAGCAGTCCTCATCGACAACAAAAAAGAGCCGATCGGCACCCGTATCTTCGGACCGGTTCCGCGCGAACTTCGCGCCAAGAACCACATGAAGATCATCTCGCTGGCTCCTGAAGTACTGTAAGGAGCGAGACCGATGCAGAAGATTCGTAAGGGCGACAAGGTCGTCATGCTCGCAGGCAAGGACAAGGGCCGTACTGGCGAAGTCCTCCAGGTCCTGCCCAAGGAAGATCGTGCCGTTGTCCGCGGCGTCAACGTCGTAAAGCGCCATCAGCGCCAGACGCAGACCCAGGAAGCCGGCATCATCAACAAGGAAGCTTCGGTTCACCTGTCCAACCTTTCCATCATCGACAAGGACGGCAAGCCGACCCGCGTTGGTTTCAAGGTTGTTGACGGCAAGAAGGTCCGTGTAGCTAAGCGTTCCGGTGAGGTGATCTGATGGCTGAGGCAAAGTACGAGCCACGGCTCAAGAAGGAATATGTCGAGCGCATCCGTGCGGCCATGCAGGAGAAGTTCTCCTACGCCAACGAGATGATGATCCCGAAGCTCGACAAGATCGTAATCAACATGGGTGTTGGTGAAGCAACGGCTGATTCGAAGAAGCCGACTGTTGCTGCTGCCGACCTGGCCGCTATCGCTGGTCAGAAGCCGGTCATCACCCGTGCACGTAACTCCATCGCTGGCTTCAAGGTCCGCGAACAGATGCCGATCGGCGCGAAGGTTACTCTCCGCGGCGCCCGCATGTACGAGTTCCTGGACCGTCTCGTGAACATCGCGCTTCCGCGCGTTCGCGACTTCCGCGGCCTGAACCCGAAGAGCTTTGACGGCCGTGGCAACTTCGCCATGGGCATCAAGGAGCACATTGTGTTCCCTGAGATCAACTACGATAAGGTTGATCAGATGTGGGGCATGGACATCATCGTTTGCACGACGGCAACGAAGGACGACGAAGCACGCGCTCTGCTCACAGAGTTCAGCTTCCCGTTCCGTCAGTAACCGTAACGACGAGCGTAGAAAAGGAACCTGACATGGCGAAGACCAGCGCAGTTGAAAAGAACAAGCGCCGCCGTACTACGGTCGCAAATCAGGCTGCAAAGCGTGCAGCTCTGAAGGCGATCATCATGAACCAGTCTCTTCCGATTGAAGAGCGGTTCAAGGCCTCGATCAAGCTGGCATCCCTGCCGCGCGATGGATCGAAGACCCGTATTCGCAACCGTTGTGAAGTATCGGGCCGTCCGCGCGCATACTACCGCAAACTGCGCATGTCGCGTATCGCGCTGCGTGAACTCGGCAATCTCGGCAAGGTGCCGGGCATCGTCAAGTCCAGCTGGTAAGGAGCAGGTTAGATGACAATGACTGATCCGTTGGGCGATATGCTCACTCGCATCCGTAACGGCGCTTCCCGCCGCAAGTCGTCGGTATCGACGCCTGCTTCGAAGCTCCGTGCACGCGTTCTCGATGTTCTGCAGTCCGAAGGCTACATCCGTGGCTATTCCGTTGTCGATTTCGGCAATGGCAAGTCGGAACTCAGCATCGAGCTGAAGTACTACGAAGGCACATCGGTGATCCGTGAGATCGGCCGCGTGTCCAAGCCGGGCCGCCGGGTTTATGTCTCGGTCAAGTCCATTCCGCAGGTCGCGAACGGCCTCGGCATCACCATCCTTTCGACTCCGAAGGGTGTGATGGCCGATCACCAGGCTCGCGAACAGAACGTTGGTGGCGAGGTTCTTTGCTCGGTCTTCTAAGATTGAGCAAGGATCTCCATAGCGAACAGACAGGATTGAAACATGTCTCGTATCGGTAAGAAGCCCGTTCAGGTACCTGCTGGGATCACGGCTACGGTCGAAGGCCAGAAGGTTACTGCAAAGGGCCCGAAGGGCGAGCTGTTCTTCGTCGCAAACGACGAAGTCGGCATCAAGCTCGAAAACAACGCGGTTGTCGTAACGCCGCTCACGCAGTCGAAGGATGCTCGTTCGAAGTGGGGCATGTCCCGCACGATGATCGAAAACATCTTCAAGGGCGTCAAGGACGGCTTCGAGCGCAAGCTCGAAATCAACGGCGTCGGTTACCGCGCATCGCTTCAGGGCAAGAACCTGCAGCTGGCGCTCGGTTTCAGCCACGACGTGGTTTATGAGCCGCCGCAGGGCATCACGATCGCTGTGCCGAAGCCGACGGAAATCGTCGTCACCGGCATCAACAAGCAGCAGGTCGGCCAGGTTGCCGCAGAAATCCGCGAATACCGCGGTCCTGAGCCTTACAAGGGCAAGGGCGTCAAGTATGCCGAAGAGCGGATCATCCGCAAAGAAGGCAAGAAGAAGTAAGGATCACGCGAAATGGCTAGCAGGAAAGAAGCACTTGCACGTCGTGCCAACCGCGTGCGCCGTCATCTCAAGTCGGTGGCCAATGGCCGTCCGCGCCTGTCGGTTCATCGCTCCTCGAAGAACATCTACGTTCAGGTCATCGACGATGTTGCAGGCAAGACGCTGGCGTCTGCCTCGACTCTCGATAAGGATCTGCGCGGTTCTCTGAAGACCGGTGCCGATACCGCAGCAGCTGCCCTCGTAGGCAAGCTCGTTGCAGAGCGCGCAACGAAGGCAGGCGTCAGCGAGGTCGTATTCGACCGTGGCGCCTTCATCTACCACGGCCGTATTAAGGCCCTGGCGGACGCAGCCCGCGAAGGCGGTCTGTCCTTCTAATAAAGTTTCCGGCCGGACGCTGCGAAGCGCCGGCCGGATCTCACCGGACCGCAAACGCTCCCTGATGGGAGGCTGATGCGGTCCTCGTTTTGTTTGCCCGTTGCACCCGGAAAAGAAAAAGGAAAAGGACAATGGCACAGGAAAGAAGAGGCTCGCGGGATGACCGTCAGAGCCGCGAAGAGCGCGATAGCGAATTCGTCGACAAGCTGGTCGCGATCAACCGCGTCGCCAAGGTCGTCAAGGGTGGCCGCCGTTTCGGTTTTGCCGCTCTCGTCGTCGTCGGTGACCAGAAGGGCCGCGTAGGCTTTGGTCACGGCAAGGCACGCGAAGTGCCGGAAGCGATCCGCAAGGCCACGGAAGCCGCCAAGCGCGAGCTGATCTTCGTGCCGCTGCGCGAAGGCCGTACCCTGCATCACGACGTTCACGGTCGCCACGGCGCCGGCAAGGTTCTGCTGCGCTCGGCCAAGGTCGGTACCGGTATCATCGCCGGTGGTCCGATGCGCGCCGTTTTCGAAACGCTCGGCGTTCACGACGTTGTCGCCAAGTCGACCGGTTCCTCGAACCCATACAACATGGTTCGCGCTACCTTCGACGCTCTGAAGCACCAGGTTCACCCGAAGGACATCGCAGCTCAGCGCGGCATCAAGTATGCTACGCTTCAGGCTCGCCGTGCCGCCTCCGGCAACGCCTCTGAAGAATAAGAGGAGTCTGACCCATGGCCAAGGCTACCAAGAAGACCGAAGCAAAGACGGTTACCGTCGAGCAGATCGGCAGCCCAATCCGCCGTCCTGACGTTCAGCAGCGCACGCTGATCGGTCTGGGCCTCAACAAGATGCACCGCCGCCGCACGCTGGAAGATACGCCTTCCGTCCGTGGCATGATCCGCGCTGTGCAGCATCTCGTTCGCATCGTCGACGAGAAGTAAGCAGGGGATACGATCATGAAACTGAACGAAATCAAGGACAACGAAGGTTCGACCCACAGCCGTAAGCGTCTCGGACGCGGTATCGGCTCGGGCTCGGGCAAGACCGGTGGTCGCGGCGTCAAGGGCCAGAAGTCCCGTTCGGGCGTTGCCATCAACGGCTTCGAAGGCGGTCAGATGCCAATCTACCGTCGTCTGCCGAAGCGCGGCTTCAACAACATCTTCAAGGCCGACYACGTTGTCGTGTCGCTTGAGCGTATCCAGGCTGCCGTCGATGCCGGCAAGCTCGATGCCAAGCAGACCGTTGACGCAGCTGCCCTGAAGGCTGCTGGCGTCATCCGCCGTGCCAAGGACGGCGTTCGCGTCCTGTCCGGCGGCGAACTCAAGGCCAAGGTCAAGATCGAAGTTGCAGGCGCTTCCAAGTCTGCTGTCGAGAAGATCGAAAAGGCTGGCGGTTCCATCACGCTTCTTTCTGCCGCAGCGGCAGAATAATAATCTTATGATATGTCGCCCGGGGTGCTTCACACCGGGCGATTTTGCTCCCATATGTGGGCCTCACAAAACCTGTATCGTTGCACCCCCGCGGCGTGCCGGTTTCCGACGAAATCAAGGGTGAGGCAATGGTTGCGCCAGCAATCCGTCCGAAGCCCGGCTTTTGAATATTGACATACCTTTTCCGGGTCCGGCCACTTCGCGAAGGGCTGGAATGGGTAGCGCGGAGAATCGCATGGCTTCTGCAGCGGAACAGTTGGCTTCCAATCTTAATTTTTCGACCTTCGCCAAAGCTGAGGATCTCAAGAAGCGCCTGTGGTTCACACTGGCAGCTCTCCTCGTCTATCGCCTGGGTACGCACATCCCGCTTCCGGGTCTGAACCCTGAAGCCTATGCCCAGGCCTTCCGCGGCCAGGCAGGCGGCATTCTCGGCCTCTTCAACATGTTCTCGGGCGGCGCCGTACAGCGCATGGCGATCTTCGCGCTTGGCATCATGCCCTACATCTCCGCTTCGATCATCGTGCAGCTCATGACCTCGGTCGTGCCTGCGCTCGAGAATCTGAAGAAGGAAGGCGAGCAGGGCCGCAAGATCATCAACCAGTACACCCGCTACGGCACGGTGCTGCTCGGCACGCTGCAGGCCTATGGTATTGCGGTCGGCCTCCAGAGCGGCAACGGTCTCGTTGTCGATCCGGGCTGGTTCTTCAAGATTTCGACCGTCATCACGCTGCTCGGCGGCACGATGTTCCTGATGTGGCTCGGTGAGCAGATCACCTCGCGCGGCATCGGCAACGGTATTTCGCTGATCATCTTCGCGGGTATTGCCGCAGGTCTTCCGACCGCACTTGCCGGCACCCTCGAGCTCGGCCGCACCGGCGCTCTGTCGACGACGCTGATTCTCGCCGTCATCCTGATCGCCATCGGTGTCATCGCCGTCATCGTCTTCGTGGAACGCGCCCAGCGCCGCCTTCTGATCCAGTATCCGAAGCGCCAGGTCGGCAACCGCATGTTCCAGGGCGACACGTCGCACCTGCCGCTGAAGCTCAACACCTCGGGCGTCATTCCGGCGATCTTCTCCTCGTCGCTGCTGCTGCTGCCGGCAACGCTCGCTGGCTTTGCCAACACCACGGCTCTGCCGTCCTGGGCGACGTCGATCGTAGCCGCGCTCGGCCACGGCCAGCCGCTCTACATGCTGCTCTACGGCGCGCTGATTGCCTTCTTCGCCTTCTTCTATACGGCCATCGTCTTCAATCCGAAGGACACGGCCGACAATCTCAAGAAGCATGGCGGCTTCATCCCGGGCATCCGTCCGGGTGAGCGTACCGCCGAATATATCGATTACGTCCTGACCCGAATCACGGTGATCGGCGCAATCTACCTCGTGTTCGTCTGCATCCTGCCCGAGATCCTGGTGTCGCAAACCGGCATCCCATTATCCCTTGGTGGGACTTCGCTTTTGATCGTGGTTAGCGTAACTCTTGATACGGTTGCGCAGATTCAGGGTCACCTGATTGCACAGCAGTACGAAGGCCTGATCAAGAAATCGAAGTTGCGTGGAGGAAAGAGGGGGCGATGAGACTCATACTTTTGGGGCCGCCGGGCGCGGGTAAGGGGACCCAGGCCCAGCGGATCGTGGAGAAGCACGGCATTCCGCAGCTCTCCACCGGTGACATGCTCCGTGCAGCCGTTCAGGCCGGCACGGAGGTAGGCAAGCGGGCTAAGGCTGTCATGGACGCCGGCAAGCTTGTTTCCGACGAGATCGTCAATGCCATCGTCTCCGAGCGTCTCGATGCTCCCGATTGTGCCAACGGCTTCATCCTCGACGGCTTCCCGCGCACGCTCGTGCAGGCGGATGCCACCGAGGTGATGCTGAAGGGCAAGGGGATCGAGCTCTCGGCCGTCATTGAGATTGAAGTCGACGACAAGATCCTCGCTGATCGCGTCTCCGGCCGTTATACCTGCGCCAACTGCGGTGCCGGCTATCACGACACCAACGTGAAGCCGAAGGTGGAGGGGGTCTGCGACCGCTGCGGTTCGACTCACTTCAAGCGCCGCCCGGACGACAACCGCGAGACCGTGGTGACCCGCCTGGCAGCCTACTACAAGGAAACGTCGCCGCTGATCGGCTATTACCATGCAAAGGGTAAGCTGAAGGTGGTGGATGGAATGGCGGATATCGATCACGTGACTGCGGAGATCGACGCCATTCTTTCGAAGCTCTAGGTCTTCGAAAATAAACTTGGCGGGAGCGGTTGCCTTTCAGCACTGATTCCGTTAAACACCGCGCCAACTCGCGACATTTGATGCGATCGGCGCGGATTTCCCAAGGAAGTCCGGGTTCGGTCGTTTTGACATGTACGAACCCCAAATATGAACGAGCGGCCCTACGGAGGGCGGCATAACGAAGCCCTCTTGCCGGATGGCAACAGGAATGCAAGGAGAACAGGCGTGGCACGTATCGCTGGCGTCAACATCCCGACTGCGAAGCGCGTGATTATCGCGTTGACCTACATTCACGGGATTGGTCCGAAGTTTGCTAAGGAAATCATGGAGAAGGTCGGTCTTCCGGCCGACAAGCGCGTCCATCAGCTGACGGACTCCGAAGTGCTCCAGATCCGCGAAACCATCGACCGCGATTATCAGGTAGAAGGTGATCTTCGTCGCGACACCGCGATGAATATCAAGCGCCTGATGGACCTCGGCTGCTACCGCGGCCTTCGTCATCGTCGCGGCCTTCCGGTCCGCGGTCAGCGCACGCACACCAATGCCCGCACCCGCAAGGGTCCGGCAAAGGCGATCGCTGGTAAGAAGAAGTAATTTCCGGGAAACCGGGAAGGGGAGGCTGGCGGTCCGCCGGCCTCTTTTGAGTTTGGAGCGGTGCCTGTCGGGTATCGCTCCGGTGGAGCCGCTGGCATTACGGCGGTGACGATATCCAAGAAAGGGATAAGAATGGCCAAGGAAGCCGTACGCGTTCGCCGTCGCGAACGTAAAAACATCTCGTCGGGCGTGGCGCACGTCAACTCGACCTTCAACAACACGATGATCACCATCACCGACGCACAGGGCAACGCGATTGCCTGGTCGTCTGCTGGTGCCAAGGGCTTCAAGGGTTCGCGCAAGTCGACCCCGTTCGCTGCCCAGATCGCTGCTGAAGACTGCGCCAAGAAGGCTCAGGAACATGGCATGAAGTCGCTGGAAGTCGAAGTTTGCGGCCCGGGTTCCGGCCGTGAATCCGCTCTGCGCGCGCTCCAGGCTGCCGGTTTCATGATCACGTCCATCCGCGACGTGACCCCGATCCCGCACAATGGCTGCCGTCCGCGCAAGAAGCGCCGCGTCTGATCATCGCCACTCACAACGCCGGTGAGCGCAATCGCGCTCCCGGCGCTTCTCAAGCTCGGTTGCCACGATTGGATGGTGGCAACGAACGGAAGGCAAAGATATGATTCAGAAGAACTGGCAGGAATTGATCAAGCCGAACAAGGTCGAGTTCTCTTCGAGCTCGCGCACCAAGGCGACGCTCGTAGCAGAGCCGCTGGAGCGCGGTTTCGGCCTCACCCTCGGCAACGCGCTTCGCCGCGTTCTGCTCTCCTCGCTGCGCGGTGCTGCAGTGACGGCAGTGCAGATCGATGGCGTGCTGCATGAATTCTCCTCGATCCCGGGCGTCCGCGAAGACGTTACGGACATCGTGCTCAACATCAAGGAAATCGCCATCAAGATGGATGGCGACGACGCAAAGCGTATGGTCGTGCGCAAGCAGGGCCCGGGCGTTGTAACGGCTGGCGACATCCAGACGGTCGGCGATATCGAAATCCTCAACCCCGAGCATGTGATCTGCACGCTCGACGAGGGCGCCGAAATCCGTATGGAATTCACCGTCAACAACGGCAAGGGCTACGTTCCGGCCGAACGCAATCGTGCGGAAGATGCTCCGATCGGTCTCATCCCGGTCGACAGCCTGTATTCGCCGGTCAAGAAGGTGTCCTACAAGGTTGAAAATACCCGCGAAGGACAGGTTCTCGACTACGACAAGCTGAACATGACCATCGAAACCGATGGCTCGATCTCCGGTGAAGACGCCGTCGCTTTCGCGGCTCGCATCCTCCAGGATCAGCTTGGCGTGTTCGTCAACTTCGACGAGCCGCAGAAGGAAACCGAGGAAGAAGCCGTCACCGAACTGGCTTTCAACCCGGCGCTCCTGAAGAAGGTAGACGAACTCGAACTGTCCGTTCGCTCGGCAAACTGCCTGAAGAACGACAACATCGTCTACATCGGCGACCTCATTCAGAAGACCGAAGCAGAAATGCTCCGCACCCCGAACTTTGGTCGCAAGTCGCTGAACGAAATCAAGGAAGTTCTCGCTTCCATGGGCCTGCACCTCGGCATGGAAGTGCCGGCATGGCCGCCCGAGAACATCGAAGATCTCGCAAAGCGTTACGAAGACCAGTATTAAGAACCAAAAAGGCAGGCTCTGAGGCTGCCTTTCCCAGTCAAACAGCAGGCAGATCGCCTGTATGTGCCAGGAAACGGCAGGCCCGCTAGAAGCGAAGAGCCCTGCATCAAAGGAGAATAGCAATGCGCCACGCAAAAGCCGGCCGCAAGCTGAATAGAACTGCCAGCCACCGCAAGGCAATGTTTGCCAACATGGCGGCTTCGCTCATCCTGCATGAGCAGATCGTGACCACCCTGCCGAAGGCAAAGGAAATCCGTCCGATCGTTGAAAAGCTCGTCACCCTCGGCAAGCGCGGCGACCTGCACGCTCGCCGTCAGGCGATCTCGCAGATCCGCGACACCGCCGTCGTTTCGAAGCTGTTCGACGCGATTGCTACGCGCTACGCCACCCGCAACGGCGGCTACCTGCGTATCATGAAGGCCGGCTTCCGCCAGGGCGACAACGCCGCTCTCGCAGTCGTCGAGTTCGTTGACCGCGACGTCAGCGCAAAGGGCGCAGCCGACAAGGCTCGCGTCGAAGCAGAGGCTGCTGCGGCTGAAGCTGCTTAAGTCATTCCGGTTTTCGGGAAACAAAACAGCCGGGCTGCAAAGCCCGGCTGTTTTCGTTTGTGGTGGCGGGCTGCATTCAATCCTGCAGATATTGGTGCAGGAAGGTTTTCACACGCGCAAAGGACTGTTCGGCGGCGGGGGCGTCATATTCCTCCCTATGGCCGAGTATCATCTTCGGCGTTGCAACGTCCGGCGCATCGAATGCGTGATAGGCACCAGGATAGACATCGAGTTCGATGGGAGGGCCTTTGCCGCTGAGATGTGAAATCCTCTGCCGGCAGCGTTCGACCGGGCTCCAATCGTCGACATCGCCATTCAGGATCAAGGTCGGTACCGTCGCATCGCCGGCATGAGGTGCGCAGACCGGATAGTAGCCGACGGCAGCCTTGAATTTCCGGTCCATAAGCTGTTCGTTGCCCTCGGCTTTCGTGGCTTCCAGCGCCGCGATCCCACCAGCCGAAAAGCCCAGCAGCGCGACATGCCCAGCATCGACGAACGGCAAAGTGGCCAGATAATCGAGCGCGCCATAGGCATCGAACACGCGATCCGGCAGATAGCGTTGACAGGTGTTGTCGATATTGCGGGTCGAGAAGCTGTCGACGACAAGCACCGCGTAGCCCCATGAGGTCAAGCGCTGCGGCCAATAGCTCTTGGTGTTCGGATGGATGCCGCCACAGCCATGCATGACGACGACGGCCGGAAATGGACCGTCTCCCAGCGGCAGGCTTAGATAGCCCAGCAAGTGCGTCGTCTGGGATTGCGGGAGGCTGACGCCTTCGTCTTTTATCTTGCGGGCGAGGAACGGGCTTGGCTTAACAATGGCGCTGTCAAATCGCACCAACTGGTCCGCCTGAGCCGTCAGACCAGGCGGTACGGCGGCCAGTAGCAAGAATCCGAAAGCAAGCGCTGCAGTTTTCATGGGCGGTCCCGCGCGCGATAGCGGCCATTCAAACACTATCCTTCACGGATATTGATCTAGGCGCTGAAGTATCGGCGTCCATAGGCTTCGGACCTGCCGGATTGCCGCAGTTTGCAATGCAAAGCTGGGGCTCGCTTCGCCGCTAGCTCACCGTCGCCGCAGCCCGCCCTCTCTGGCGCCCTTGTGTCGCCCGTTTCCGGCTCCTGGCGATTGGCCGCCAGGACCGGTAGAGGATCAGCAGGATGATCAGGCCGACATAGATATATTGCTCGAGGTCGAGGATCTTGGTTGACAGTGCGAAGTGCAGGGCACCCGCGGCTGCGATGATGTAGATGAGCTTGTGCAGCCAGATCCACTTCATGCCCATCTTGCGGATCGAAAAATTGTTCGATGTGACGGCGAGGGGAACGAGAAGGGCAAGCCCTGCCATGCCGAACATGATGAAGGGCCGCTTCAACACGTCGTCCAGAACCGCGGACAGGTCCAGCGCCTGGTCGAGCACCATGTAGACGGTGAAATGCATCAGCGCATAGTAAAAGGTCAGCAGCCCCAGCGCCCGGCGGTAGCGCAGATAGTTCCAGCCGAGCAGGTCGCGGACCGGGGAGACGGCCAGCGTCAGGATCAGGAAGCGGATCGTCCAGAGGCCGAGGAAGAGCTCGAATGTCTTGACCGGGTCGGCGCCGAGCTGGTCGCTGGCGCCGAGATAGAAGGTCCATGCGGCGGGCAGCAGGCCGAGGGCATAGAGCGCCCAGACCGACGCCGGCTGCCAGCGCTTCGGCAGACTGAACGAAAGACCCGCCATCAGAAGTTCGCTCTCAGATCCATGCCGGAATAGAGGCTCGCCACCTCGTCGGCATAGCCGTTGAATGGCAGCGTCGGATGGCGGCTGGCGCCGAAGAAGCCGCTCTCGCCGATCCGCCGTTCGGTGGCTTGGCTCCATCGCGGGTGATCCACGGCCGGGTTCACATTGGCATAGAAGCCGTATTCTTGGGCGTTGGTGACCTGCCAGGTGTTCTTCGGCTGCTGGTCGGTTAGCGTGATGCGGACGATCGACTTGATTCCCTTGAAGCCATATTTCCAGGGAACCACGAGGCGGATCGGCGCGCCGTTCTGGTTCGGCAGCGTTTCGCCATAGAGGCCGACGGCGAGCAGCGTCAGCGGGTTCATCGCCTCATCAAGGCGAAGGCCCTCGACATAGGGCCATTCGAGCGACTGGAAAATACCCTTCTGTCCCGGCATCTCTTCAGGACGAACCACGGTTTCGAAGGCCACGTATTTGGCGCTGCCCTGCGGCTCGACCTTGTTCAGCAGAGCAGCCAGCGGGAAGCCATCCCAGGGGATAACCATCGACCACGCCTCGACACAGCGCATCCGGTAGGTGCGGCTTTCGATCGGGAATTCCTTCATCAGCGCATCCAGATCGAATGTGCCGGGCTTGTTGACCATACCGTCGACCTTGACGGTCCAGGGCAGGGGCTTGAAGTCACCCGAGAGTGCTGCGGGATCGCCCTTGTCCAGGCCGAATTCATAGAAATTGTTGTAGGTCGTGACGTCCTTCAGTGGCGTCGTCTTTTCATCGACCGTATATTTGCTGTCGACGGCGTTGAGCGCTGCGGCACTCGCCTTTCCGGCGCCGTAGAGCGCCATGGCACCAAGCGTTGCAGCGCCGAGAAACTCGCGGCGTCGCAGATAGACCTGATGCGGGGTGATCTCCGACGAGCGGATTTTCGGGGGGCGGTAGGTCGGCATTTCAAACCTCCTGGGCTGGGGGCGGCCCAAATATCTCTTTAAACGCATGATGGGCGTTTTCAGATTAGTGTCTAGGCCTTGAACCAGCCTGACGGAAAGCCAATTTTTTGTGTTCGGATGTGAAGGAATAGCCTGTAACAAAAGGCTCCTTCGCTCCGTATATGCCCGATGGACGCCTTGGTGCGCCGTACCGGATTTGCCCTTGCCGGTAGTGACAGCCCCTGCCGATTGGATTAGGACAATTCCAAAATACGGCGATCGTCGGCCAGAAAATAGCTTTGCCGCCCTATATCGCAGATAAATCCGGCACTTTGAGGAACACACCGATGCCAGCCTATCGTTCGAGAACCACGACCCACGGCCGCAACATGGCGGGCGCGCGCGGCCTTTGGCGCGCCACGGGCATGAAGGACAGCGATTTCGGCAAGCCGATCATTGCGGTGGTGAATTCGTTTACGCAGTTCGTGCCCGGCCACGTCCACCTGAAGGACCTCGGCCAGCTGGTTGCCCGCGAAATCGAGGCAGCCGGTGGTGTCGCCAAGGAATTCAACACCATCGCGGTGGATGACGGCATCGCCATGGGCCATGACGGCATGCTCTATTCGCTGCCGTCGCGCGAATTGATCGCCGACAGCGTCGAATACATGGTCAACGCGCATTGCGCCGACGCTATGGTTTGCATCTCCAATTGCGACAAGATCACTCCCGGCATGCTGATGGCGTCGCTGCGCCTCAACATCCCGACGATCTTTGTCTCCGGCGGCCCGATGGAAGCCGGCAAGGTGGTTCTGAACGGCAAGACCCACGCCCTCGACCTCGTCGATGCCATGGTCGCTGCGGCCGACGACAAGGTCTCCGACGAGGACGTCAAGGTCATCGAGCGCTCGGCCTGTCCGACCTGCGGTTCGTGCTCCGGCATGTTTACCGCCAATTCGATGAACTGCCTGACGGAAGCGCTCGGCCTGTCGCTGCCCGGCAACGGCTCGACACTCGCCACCCATTCGGACCGCAAGGAACTCTTCCTCGAAGCCGGCCGCCGCGTCGTGGCACTCGCCAAGCGTTACTACGAGCAGGACGATGCCACGGCACTGCCGCGCACCATCGCCAGCAAGGGCGCTTTCGAAAACGCCATGGCGCTGGATATCGCCATGGGCGGATCGACCAACACCGTTCTGCACATCCTGGCGGCCGCCCATGAGGGCGAAATCGACTTCACCATGGAAGACATCGATCGTCTGTCGCGCCGCGTGCCCTGCCTGTCGAAGGTGGCACCTGCGAAATCCGACGTTCACATGGAAGATGTCCACCGTGCCGGCGGCATCATGGCGATCCTCGGTGAGCTGAACCGCGCCGGCCTCATCAACGCGGGCTTGCCGACCGTTCATGCGCCGACGCTTGGCGATGCGCTGGCCGAGTGGGATATTTCGGTCACCGACAATCCGGCCGCCCTGAAGCTCTTCAGTGCCGCTCCCGGCGGCGTGCCGACGCAGGTTGCCTTCAGCCAGAGCGCCCGCTGGGACGAACTCGATCTCGACCGTGAGAAGGGCGTCATCCGCGACGCCCAGCACCCGTTCTCCAAGGATGGCGGCCTTGCCGTTCTGAAGGGCAATCTGGCGCTCGACGGCTGCATCGTGAAGACCGCAGGCGTCGATGAATCGATCCTGAAATTCTCCGGCCCGGCGAAGGTCTATGAAAGCCAGGATGCCGCGGTAAAGGCCATTCTCGGCAACGAAGTGGTTGCCGGCGATGTCGTCGTCATCCGCTACGAAGGACCGAAGGGCGGACCGGGCATGCAGGAAATGCTCTATCCGACCAGCTATCTGAAGTCGAAGGGCCTCGGCAAGGCCTGCGCGCTGATCACCGACGGCCGCTTCTCGGGCGGCACCTCGGGTCTGTCGATCGGCCACGCCTCGCCGGAAGCCGCAAACGGCGGTACCATCGGCCTCGTGCAGCCGGGCGACATGATCGACATCGACATCCCGAACCGCACGATCAGCCTGCGCGTCAGCGACGCGGAGCTGGCAACGCGCCGCGCCGAGCAGGAAGCCAAGGGCTGGCGCCCGGCTGAAGTGCGCAAACGTAATGTCACGACGGCGTTGAAGGCCTATGCGGCATTTGCAACAAGCGCCGATCGCGGTGCAGTGCGTATCCTGCCGGAATAAGTCGATCCGGTTTGAGTTGAACCAGAGAGCAGCTGATTAAGAGTCAGCTGCTCTTTTCTTTTTCAGAGATGCCGTATTTCGGCAGGCGTGTTCCACCAGCTATTATTGCGGCCGTCGAAATGCTGCAGCGGCGCCTCGGCAAGTTCCGACGGATCGAGGTCATCGAGGCAGGCGAGATTGATCGAGACGTAGTCGCCGCCGACCTCTGCGACATAGCCGTGGCCATAGGGTGCCACGCCGCAGGTGGTGCAGAAGCGGTGATGACCGGACATGCTGCCGAACTGATAGTCGCCGATGCCTGCTTCTTCACAGGTCAGCCGGAAATCCTCCGGCTTGATGTTGATGCCCCAGTAGCGGCGCTTCCAGCAGATCGTGCAGTTGCATTTGCCGGTACCGGCCTGCAGGTCGATATCGGCTTCGTAGCTGATCCGGCCGCAATGGCAACTTCCGTGGTACGTCTTCTTCATCGCCTCTCTCCCTTGCTATTTCAAATCTAATATGACAATATATTGTCATTATTGAAAATGGACAACATATTGTCAATATGAAATCGAAACGAACAGCCGAGGGCGATGCGTTCGCAGAGTTCTCGATCGCGGTATTGCGGCTTGCGGGACATCTGCAGGCGGAAGGCGACACGCTCGCCAGGCCAGCGGGCCAGACCAGCGCCCGCTGGCAAGTCTTGGCCGCAGCCGACCATGCGCCGATGTCGGTAGCCGATACAGCCCGCGCCTTGGGTCTGGCGAGGCAGGGCGTGCAGCGTGTTGCCGATCTTCTCGAAGGCGAGGGCCTGATCGCCTATCGCGACAACCCCGCGCACCAGCGGGCGAAACTCATGGAGTTGACCGAGGCGGGCAGAGTGACCCTCAGCGACATACAAGGACGCCAGGCGAAATGGGCGGATCGGCATGGCGGTGTATTTGGCGAGCAGCGCTTGCGCGAGGCGACTGGGGTTATTGCTGAGGTGCTTGCATCGCTGAGCGGCAAGCAGCAGGCCTAGGCTGCTTGCTTCGGATGGCCACGCATTGCTATCGGTAAGGAACTTCCTTACATTCATCGAGAGGTGAGCAATGATCACAAGCAAGATAACGAGCAAAGCACAGACAACCATTCCGCAGGCTGTGCGTTCTGCACTGCGCCTTCGGGAAGGCGATTCCATTGTCTATACGCTCGAGGATGAAAACCGTGTCGTGATATCGCGCGCAGCTGAGCCGCTTGCCGACGATCCGTTCGCGACCTTCTCCGAGTGGGACAGCGAAGCTGACCGGAAGGCCTATGCCGATCTTTGAGCAGGGCGACATCGTAAGGGTGCCTTTCCCTTACACCGACCGCGACACGCGCCAGCGCCGCCCGGCGCTGGTCGTTTCGGCTGGCACCCTCGGAGAGAACGAGGCGTTGGTGTGGGCCGTGATGATCACCTCAGCAGAAAACCGCCCGTGGGTTGGAGACGTCGCGATCGACGATCATCATGCCGCCGGCCTGCCAGCGCCGTCTGTCGTCCGTCCGGCCAAGATTGCGACTGTCGAGACGGGACAGATCGACAGGATCGGCCGGTTGCCCGATGCGACGCTCTCGGCTGTCATGTCTACAATCCGAGCCCATATTGGCAGCTGATGACTAAAGCGGCCTGTTGATATTCTTATACGTCTCGCCAAGCTGCTTCAGCCGCTCGTCATAGACCGCCTTGATGCAGGCCGCGTCCGCCTGGCATTCCTGGCGCTTCTTCAGCCAGGCGGTCTGCTCGTCCTGCAGCGTGCCGCGTGAGCCCATGGCGAGCAGGCCGGAGAGCAGGTCGAAGGTGGTGACCATCTTCACGTCGGCATCGTTGAGCGCCCGGTTGTCGCAGATCGCCTTCTCGTCGGGCTTCAGCTCCTTGGCATCGCAGTCGAAGCTTGCGGCATGGGCGAGCGGTGCGAAGATCGGGAGGAAGGTGAAGGCGAGGGCGATAGCGGTGGCTTTCATGCAGTGGATTCCTGTTTGCGGGTACGGTGCTCAGAGGAGCGCCCGGATCAGGAAGATGATGCAGAAAGCCCAGACGGCAAGGATGAAGATCAATCCGGCGCGGCTGACCGGACGTTCCGCACGCTTTGCCGCCTGCGCCCGGAGTTCTGCCATCAGCGGCGGCGGGATGAGCCGGACCGCAAGCAGAATGCCGAGCGGAACGATGATGATGTCGTCGAGATAGCCAAGAACCGGAATGAAATCCGGGATGAGGTCGACCGGCGACAGCGCATAGGCGGCGACCGCGCCGGCAACGGCTTTGGCATGCCAGGGGACGCGCGGATCGTGTGCTGCGAGCCACAGAGCGACAATGTCACGCTTGAGTGACTTGGCCCATGTTTTCGCTTGGCTTATCAGGCTCATATGCGCATTTCCTGAATCAATGTGGCAGGCTCCTCAATTGCTTTTTCGCGTGCTCGCTTCTTCCATGCTTCCGCCCTCTTTCCTTTCTAGCGTCCGGCGCTACAACACTGATCCTTGTAGCATTTCAGAAGGAAATACGATGCTAGGCCTGTCGAAACGTTCGTTTGTCCCGCTCTTTGCGCTCGCCGTGCTCCTGCCGCTCGGCGCGCATGCCGAGGATGCGAAAACCGCACCGCAGAGCCAAATGCAAATGCAGCTCTCCTTCGCGCCGCTGGTCAAGCAGACGTCAGGTGCGGTTGTGAACGTCTATGCCGAGAAGACCGTCCAGCGGCAGTCGCCTTTTGCCGGCGATCCCTTCTTCGAGCAGTTCTTCGGCCAGCAGATGCCGAACCGCTCCGAGAAGCAGTCCTCGCTCGGTTCCGGCGTCATCGTCGAGGCAAACGGTACCGTCGTCACCAACAACCACGTCATCGAGGGTGCCGACGATATCAAGGTGGCGCTGTCGGACGGGCGCGAGTTCCCCTGCAAGGTGGTGCTGCGCGATGACCGCCTCGATCTCGCCGTCCTGAAGATCGAGACCAAGGCCAATTTCCCGACGCTGCCGATCGGCAACTCCGATGCGGTCGAAGTCGGCGATCTCGTTCTGGCGATCGGCAACCCGTTCGGCGTCGGTCAGACGGTGACGTCAGGCATCGTCTCGGCGCTCGCCCGCAACCAGGTGGTCAAGAACGAGTTCGGCTTCTTCATCCAGACCGATGCTTCGATCAATCCCGGCAATTCAGGCGGCGCGCTGATGAATATGAAGGGCGAGCTGATCGGCATCAACACGGCGATCTTCTCGCGCGGCGGCGGTTCCAACGGCATCGGCTTTGCCATCCCGGCCAATCTCGTCAAGGTGTTCCTGACCTCGGCAGATGCCGGCGTGAAGTCTTTCGAGCGGCCCTATGTCGGCGCCACCTTCGATGCTGTGACGTCAGAGGTCGCAGAGGCGCTCGGCCTCGACAAGGCCCGTGGCGCGCTGATCGTCAAGGTCACCGATGGCAGCCCGGCGCAGAAGGCCGGCCTCAAGGCAGGCGAGATCGTCACCGCCGTCAACGGCATTCCTGTCGAGCATCCCGATGCGCTTCTGTACCGCCTGACGACGGCTGGCCTCGGCAACACCGTCAAGCTTGGTGTCGTCGAGAACGGCGGCGAGCAGGAAGTGGCGCTGAAGCTCGATCGTGCCCCGGAAACCTCGCCGCGCGACCAGCGCACCATCGGCGGCCGCACGCCCTTTACCGGCACCGTCGTCGAAAACCTGTCGCCGCGCGTTGCCGACGAGCTGCGCATGCCGACGGAATCATCAGGCGTCGTCGTTTCCGAGGTCAAGGAGGACTCTCCGGCCGCCCGTCTCGGTTTCGAGCCGAAGGATATCATCGTTGCCATCAACGGCACGCCGGTGCAGACGACCGAGCAGCTGTCGCAGATCGCTGCGGACGATGCAGGCCTCTGGCGTGTCGAGATCGAGCGCGACGGTCAGCGGATCAGGCAGTTCTTCCGATGAGCAATGATCTGTTCGCCCCACGCGTTCCAGACGAGGTCGCCAACCGGCGGCCTCTTGCCGATCGCCTGCGGCCGCAGACGCTGTCGGAAGTCGCCGGTCAGGAGCATCTGACCGGTGAGGACGGCGTTCTCAGGCGGATGATCGAAAGCGGATCGCTGGGATCGATGATCTTCTGGGGGCCGCCCGGTACTGGCAAGACAACGGTGGCCCGACTTCTCTCGGGCGAGGCGGGGCTGGCCTTCGAGCAGATTTCGGCGATCTTCTCCGGTGTCGCCGATCTGAAGAAGGTGTTCGAAACCGCGCGGCTGCGGCGGATGGATGGACGCCAGACGCTACTCTTCGTCGACGAGATCCATCGCTTCAACCGGGCGCAGCAGGACAGCTTCCTGCCGGTCATGGAAGACGGCACCGTCATTCTCGTTGGTGCGACGACTGAAAACCCGTCTTTCGAACTCAACGCCGCTCTCCTGTCGCGTGCCCGCGTCCTGACCTTCAAGTCGCATGGCGAGGAGAGCCTCAGCGAATTGCTGACACGCGCCGAAGCCGTCGAGCAGAAACCGCTGCCGCTGACCGATGACGCGCGGGCAAGCCTGCTGCGCATGGCAGACGGCGATGGCCGGGCGATCCTGACGCTGGCCGAGGAGGTCTGGCGCGCGGCAAGGCCGGGCGAGGTCTTCGATACCGAGGGACTGACGCGCATCGTCCAGCGCCGGGCGCCGGTCTACGACAAGGCACAGGACGGCCACTACAATCTGATTTCGGCGCTTCACAAATCGGTTCGCGGCTCCGATCCCGATGCAGCGCTCTACTATCTGGCGCGCATGTTCGATGCCGGCGAGGATCCGCTCTATCTCGGCCGCCGGCTGGTGCGGATGGCCGTGGAGGATATCGGCCTTGCCGATCCGCAGGCGCTGGTCATCTGCAATGCGGCCAAGGACGCCTACGATTACCTCGGTTCCCCCGAGGGCGAACTGGCGCTGGCGCAGGCCTGCGTCTATCTGGCCACGGCGCCGAAATCCAACGCGGTTTATACGGCCTTCAAGGCTGCGACGATGGCTGCCAAGCAGAACGGCTCGCTGCTGCCGCCGAAGCACATCCTGAATGCCCCGACAAAGCTGATGAAGGACGAAGGCTATAACGACGGCTATCGCTACGACCACGATGAGCCGGACGCCTTTTCAGGTCAGGACTACTTTCCGGAAAAGATGGGCCGCAAGACCTTCTACGATCCGCCGGAGCGCGGCTTCGAGCGGGAAATCCGCAAACGGCTGGAATGGTGGTCCAAGCTCCGCAAAGAGCGCAATCCGCGCTGAAGCTACAGGGTGGCGGCTTTACGAAGCCTTCTTCTGAGCGCCAGGCGCCACGATCACCTTGACGGCGGACTCCGCCAGCCCGTGATGGCCTTCCATATCGACGATCAGGTGCCAGTGGCCGCTGTCGGGGATCACCATTTTCACCGGCGATTTCTTGGCGACGCCGCCGATATATTTGAAATCGAGAACTTCCGTGAAACGCTGGAATTGCGGCGCCGTCATCAGGCGGACATTGTTGACCGCATTCAGCGCCACCTCGACGATCGTTCCGGCGCGCTGTTCGTGAAGGTCGTAGTGCTTGAAGCGGAAATTCGGCTTGGTCATCGGTCTCAAAAACTGGCTGCTGTCCGACGGCAATCTTAGTCTGTGCCAGTTAAAGAAAAGTTTGGCAGCCTGTGCGGGAAGGCTCCCGTCTTGGCACAACGGGAGCCTGCGTCCTCAATGCAGCCGGGGCTCTGTCGCGTCGAAGACGCTGAGTTCCGTCACGATCCCGTCTGCAGCACGGTAGATCTCGGCGGGGTTGTGATTGCACTCAGCGGCAGCGAAATGAAGGGCGGCGGCCTCGTTGATGAAGAGGCCGCCGACCAGCCCGTCGCGGTCGGCGACGATCCACTGTCCGCGCCTGTTCCTGCCGATGGTGAAGCGGGCCGGCGCGGTGTTGCGTTGAAGCGGATCGGCGGACGCGCCGGAAGAAAGACGTGACATCGATATGTCCTTTCGAGATGTCTGGCTTACCGTCCAAATCTATGGAGAGACGGATTGCCTTTCCATTCGGCGCCGTGGCCGAATGTATAAGATTGTAATAGGGATAGTGCGCGTTTCGGTGTGGCGGCGAAGGGCATCAGCGCCGCGGCGACCGCTTCCTTCCCTGCGTCGTCGGCAGAAACGAGCGGCAGGCGGACCTCCGCGCCAATGCCTGGATAGGCACTCAGCGCATATTTGATGCAGGCAGGGTCGCCGCCGATGGCATCGATCAGCGCCGTCATGCGACCGGCAAGCGTGAGCGCCGCAGGCAGGTTGCCGCAGGCCGCGGCATGCTGCAGCGAGGTCACGAGTTTCGGAAGCACATTGCCGACAGGCGCAATCACGCCGTCGCCACCACAGGCAAGAAAGGCCGGGGCGCCGAGCGCATTGCCGGTAAATAGATGAAGGCGATCCCTGTATGAGGCGAGCGTTGCCATATCGCCCTCGATGTCGAGCAGGCCGAAGATCGTGCCATCGGCAGAAAGCATGTCGAGCGTCGATGGCAGAAGCGGCGCGGCCGTGCGGGCCGGATCGTTGACGATGATCAGCGGCAGGTTGGTGGCTGCTGCCAGTTCGCGAAAATGATGCAGGATGCCTTTCTGCCCCGGCTTCGAATAGTAGGGGACGGTGAGCAACGCCGCGCTGGCGCCGAGCGCTTCGGCCCGTCGCGTCGCCTCGATGGTCTGCGCCGTGCAGTTGGTGCCGGTCGCGGCAAGAACGGGAATGCGGTCATCGGCAACGCGCAGCACCGTCGAGAGAGCCGTTTCACGCTCGGCCTGCGAAAGCGCCGGGCCTTCGCCGGTGACGGTTCCAACTGCAAGCGCGCCGATGCCGCTGGCGATCTGCCATTCAGCCAGCATCTCGAGTGCCTTGATGTCAAGCGCGCCGTGGCGGAAAGGGGTGACGAGCGGGGTGATGGCGCCGGAAAGGCGCAGCGAGAGATTGGATCGCATCGAAGAGTTCAGATCCAGCTGACGATCACGTAGAGCTCGACGCAGGCAAGAATGACGCCGAACAGCATCAGCACCTGGGCCGTGCGCCGTTCACGCATGGCGCGGGCCTTGACGGCTCGGCGGGGCCGGTCGCGAAGCGGATTGGCGGGCATGACGTTGCGCATGGGATTACCTCTGCATTCTCCACGGAGGTTAAGGCCGCCAGGCGTAGGAAATCCATTCCGGGCAGCCGCGCGTCATATATGAAAAGAATAAATGTCGCAGGCCGGTAGCCATGCGACCAAATCGGAGGTCCGCGCTAGCTTGTTCGCCTGTTCTCGATATCGAGCTGCGAGGTCAGCGCAAGCACCACTTCGGATACCGGCGTCGGAACCGCCGCAAGGCGGCCCAGAGACACGACCATCCCGCTCAGCGGCACGATCTCCAGCGCCTTGCCGGCGAGCAAATCCTGCAGCATCGAGGTTCTGACGGCGCCGATATGGCGCGATTGCTCAAGGCGCTCCTCGATGGTGATCGAGAATGTGGCGCCGAGCGCGGTTCCGACGGCACGAACCTCGTTCATGATCTTGCCGACCATGTCGTAGAGCGCCGGGTCCGCCATGATATCGGTCATCAGGGCGCGCGTCAGCGCGCTCAGCGGATTGAAGGCGGCGTTGCCGGTGAGCTTGTTCCAGATGTCGTCGCGGATGCGTGGGGTTGTGGAGACATTCAGCCCGGCGCCCGTCAGCAGGCTCTTGATGCCTTCAAGATCTGCGCTCATTTCGCCGGAGGGTTCGCCGAGGATGTAGCGGCCATTGTTCGAAAGCTGGATTTCGCCCGGCTTGACGACCTCGGCGCCCTGCATCGCCACGCAGCCGATGACGCGCTCCGGTCCGATCAGCCGCCACAGCCGCCCGGCCGGGTCGAGTTCCTCGAACTGCAGCTCGGAATGTTGGCTCTGGCTGTCGCGGTGGAAGTACCACCAGGGAATGCCGTTGAGGATCATCATTACCCGCGTTCCCTGCTTGAGGAGCGTGGCGATCCCTTCGGCGGCATCGCCGAGCTGGTGCCCCTTGAGGCCGGTAATGATCAGGTCCTGCGGGGGCAGGGTGGACGGATCATCCGTAGCGGTGATCTCTACCGTGATCGGTTTCTCGCTGCCCGCCTCGAACAGCCGCAGGCCGTTTTCGCGGATGCTTTTGAGATGTGCGCCACGCGCCACCGCCGAGACTGTGACGCCGCTATCCGCAGACGCCAGTTTGGCCGCGATGGCGCCGCCAAGCGCACCGGCGCCGTAAACGCAGATCGATTTGAAGGACATTGGGGGAGGTCTCCGCGAAGATGTAATCGTCGCGTTAGACTTAGGTCATTCGCACGCGATGGCGAATGACAATTTTTCACGAGCGCCCAAATTAGTGCGCAGTTGCGCCATCGACGAGTTCGGTGCGGCGCAGTTCATCGATTGCTGCGACAGCATCCTCGGCCGACCAGCCGGCGCGTAACGCAGCAGCCACCATCTTGATCTCGACCTCCTGTTCCAGCGCCAGGAACAGCGGCTCCAGCGCCTCCTGAACAGTCAGCGTATGCTCGTGGGGTGGGGCGACGGTCTGGCGTGCGGCAATGCTAGGCATCTCAGCGGTACTCCTCTCCGTTGGCAATGATGATGATAAAGATGACATGAATCCGTCATAATTCGCAGCGGTGAAAAAGGTTCCGAATTTTCTTTCGGAGCGGCTGCATCTTGTTCTTTCGCCCCGCCTCTGCCTTCTTGCGCCTTTAGCCTTACACTCGATTCGCTGTTCCGCAACGAGGGCGGGGCATGAGTGAGGCATCAAAGGAGAATACGATGAGCGACGCCAAGAGCGGCATTTCGGGACTGCGGCCGCGTATCACTGTCATCGGCGTCGGCGGCGGTGGCGGCAATGCGATCAACAACATGATCGCAGAAAATCTTGAGGGTGTCGATTTCATCGCCGCCAATACCGATGCCCAGGTGCTCGCCACCTCCAAGGCCTCGCGCCGCATCCAGCTTGGTGCGCATGTCACCGAAGGCCTTGGCGCGGGCTCGCTGCCTGAGGTCGGCCATGCGGCTGCCGAGGAATCGATCGACGAGATCATGGACCATCTGGCCGGCTCCCACATGTGCTTCGTCACCGCCGGCATGGGCGGCGGCACCGGTACGGGTGCAGCACCCGTCATCGCCCACGCGGCACGCCAGGCAGGCATCCTGACCGTCGGCGTTGTCACCAAGCCCTTCACCTTCGAAGGTAACCGCCGCATGCGCACGGCCGATGTCGGCATCGAGGCACTGCGCCAGGCGGCCGACACCGTCATCGTTATCCCGAACCAGAATCTGTTCCGCATCGCCGATGCCAAGACGACTTTTGCCGATGCCTTCATGACCGCCGACCGCGTTCTCTACGCCGGCGTCGGCTGCATCACCGATCTGATTGTCAAGGAAGGCCTGATCAATCTCGACTTCGCTGACGTCAAGTCGGTCATGCGCGGCATGGGCCGGGCGATGATGGGTACCGGCGAAGCGGCAGGCGAAGGCCGCGCGATGAAGGCTGCAGAAGCCGCAATCGCCAACCCGCTGCTCGACGACATCTCGATGAAGGGCGCCAAGGGCGTGCTGATCTCGATCTCCGGCGGTTCCGACATGACGCTGTTCGAAGTCGATGAAGCGGCAAGCCGCATCCGCGACGAAGTTCAGGACGATGCCGATATCGTCGTCGGCGCGATCTTCGACCGCAATCTCGACGGCAAGTTCCGTGTCGCAGTCGTCGCAACCGGCCTCGATGGCAATGGCGCGCCAGCAGCTCCGGGCCACGCTGTGCAGCAGGCTCCGATCCGCACCCTGCAGTAAGTCACCGCCCAGTGATCAGCTGGTTGTCGCCAACCGGCTGATCACCACATCCATGAAGGCCCTCAGCCTCGGCAGTCGCTTCAGATCGCGATGATAGCCGAGGAATGTATCGCGCCCCGGCGGCGCCTCCGGAACGTCGACGCGTTCCAAGCCTTCAAAACAGTCGCCGAGCGGCCGCGGCAGAACGGCCATTCCAGCGCCACGGGCGCAGAGCGCTGCCTGCACATCGCGATTGTTGCTCCGCATGGTGATCGTCGCCTTCGGGAACATGCGGGTCACCCAATGCACATCGGGCATCTCGGCAAAGGCCTCGTCCATGGTGACGATGGCAAAGCCGCTGCCGTCGCCTGCTGTTGGGTGAGGGGTGCCTTTCGCAACGTAAAGTCCATAGCCGATATGCATCAGCTTGCGTGAGATAACCTCCGGCTCGGTGAATGGCTTGATGCGAAACACCAGATCGGCCTCGCGCCGGGATAGGTTGAGGAGCCGCGCATCCGTCAGCAATTCGACCGAGACCTTCGGATGTGCCAGCGAGAATTCCGCCAAGACAGGCGTCAGCATGTGAAGGCCGAACCAGTCCGAGCATGAAATCCGCAGCATTCCCTCAAGTGATCGCGTGCTGCCCTGCAGTTGCCGCTCCAGCGCAACGGCCTCCTCTTCCATCCTCAACGCATGCTGCAGAACGATGCTGCCCTCGTCTGTCAGCACGAATCCGTCGGCCGTTCGCTGGAACAGCATGTGACCGGTCGCAGCCTCCAGCGCCTTGAGCCGCCGCCCCATGGTCGGCTGTGTCTGGCTGAGCCTGCGGGCGGCCGCACCCAGTGTCCCTTCGCGGGCAATCGCGAGAAAGATCCTGACGTCGCTCCATTCCATGATCGCCTCATTCAATAATGAATGGAGATCATGCGATATCTTTGATTTTCATGCAATCGTGTTGGGAGGATCATCCGCTCATCGAAAACGGAGTGACCGACATGAACACGATGAAAGCCCTGATCCTCGAAAACCACAATGCACCGTTCCGCCTGGCCGAGATCGCTCGCCCGAAACCGGGTGCCGGCGAAGTGCTGGTGCGCATCAAGGCGAGCGGCGTCAATCCGCTCGACACCAAGATCCGCGCAGGTGCCGCAGAGCATGCCCGCCAGCCGTTGCCCGCCATTCTCGGCATCGATCTCGCCGGTATCGTCGAGGAGATCGGCGAGGGCGTTTCCGGCTTCCGCCCCGGCGACGAAGTCTATGGCATGACCGGCGGTGTCGGCGGCGTGCAAGGCTCGCTGGCGGAATTCGCCGCCGTCGATGCCCGCCTGCTGGCGATCAAGCCCGCAAACCTGACGATGCGCGAAGCCGCCGCTTTGCCGCTGGTCTTCATCACCGCCTGGGAAGGCCTGGTCGACCGCGCTGCCGTGAAGTCCGACCAGACGGTACTGGTTCTCGGCGGTGCAGGCGGCGTCGGCCATGTCGCGGTGCAGATCGCCAACGCATTCGGCGCTGACGTCTACGCTGCCGATGGTGCTGCCAAGGCGGACTATATCCGCAGCCTCGGTGCGACCCCGATCGATCACACCACCGAAAGCGTCGAGGACTATGTGGCCAGATATACCGGCGGCAAGGGCTTCGATATCGTCTATGACACCGTTGGCGGGGCAGGGCTCGATGCCGCCTTCAAGGCCGTCAAGCGTTTCGGCCATGTGGTGACCAGCCTCGGTTGGGGCACGCATGCGCTGGCCCCACTCTCCTTCAAGGCGGCCACCTATTCCGGCGTCTTCACGCTGCTGCCGCTCCTGACTGGCGAAGGACGCGAGCACCACGGCGAGATCATGCAGGAGGCAACCAGGCTTGCCGAAGCCGGACAGCTGGCCCCGCGCCTCGACGCCCGCCGCTTTGCGCTCAATGAAACCGCCGATGCTCATCGGCTGATCGAGGAGCGCCAGGCCAGGGGCAAGTTGGTAATCGATATCGGATGAGACGAGAAACGCCGCCCGTCATAAACGGGCGGCGTTTTCGTGTAGGCGACCTGCCTCAGGCGGCGAAATCGGTCGAAACGGCCAGCGCCCGCCAAGTGGAAAGTTCCTGCTCGACGAAGGCATTCTTCTCGCTAAGCTTCGCTACCGTATCGCTGCCGAAGGGCATGCGCAGCGGCGGGTTTTCGGCATTCACCAGCGTCACGATGCCGGCTGCGAATTTCGCGGGATCACCCGGCTGGGCGTGATTGGCGCTGGCGGCGAAGTCCCGCATGTTGCCGGCCGGTGTTCCCACATAATCCGGGATCAAGGCCGGACTGATCGACAGCGAATTGTCAGCCAGGAAATCGGTGCGGAAGAAGCCGGGCTCGACAATCGTGACCTTGATGCCGAACGGCTCGATCTCCGTCGCCAGCGATTCCGAAAGACCTTCGACCGCAAACTTGGTCGAGCCATAAACGCCCCAGCCGGGATAGCCGGCATAGCCGCCGATCGACGAGAAGTTCAGGACATGGCCCGAGCGCTGCCGGCGCATATGCGGCAGCACGGCGCGGGTGACCTTCAACAGGCCGAACACATTGGTCGCATAGATCTTCTCGATCTCTTCGGCCGTGGCTTCCTCGACGGCGCCGAGCAATCCGTATCCTGCATTGTTGACCAGAATGTCGATGCGGCCAAAGCGCTGGACGGCCGCTGCCGCTGCTTCCTGCGCCTGTCGCTCATTGGTGACATCGAGTGCGGTGGCGAGCAGGTTGGGGTGGTCGCCGATGGCATCGATGACGGTCTTCGGATTGCGGGCAGTGGCGACGACGGCGTCGCCTGCGGCAAGCGCTTCCTTGGTCATCAGCGCGCCAAAGCCGCGGGATGCACCAGTGATGAACCAGACTTTCATGACACGTTCCTTTCAGATCTCTCTTCGTTGTGAGTGCCGGTTTCTCTGTGCCGGTGAGGAGAATTTGACCTGAAAGCCGCTGATGCATAAGATTCGTTATTTTCCGAATTATGCTGAGTGAAATTCATCAATGCGCGCGACCGATCTCTCCGAAATGGCGGCCTTTGCGGCCGTTGCCCGGCATCTCAGCTTTCGCAAGGCAGGCGAGGAAAGGTGCGTGACGGCTTCGGCGATCAGCCATGCGGTGCTCAATCTCGAAGAGCGGATCGGCATCCGACTGCTCAACCGCACCACCCGCAGCGTGTCGCTGACGGAAGCCGGATTGCTCCTCAAATCGCATCTCGATCCTGCTTTCGGCGAGATCAGCTCGGCGCTCGATGCGCTGAACCAGTTTCGCGATACGCCCTTCGGCAAGGTGCGCCTCAACGTCGCCAATTCGATCGCGCCCTTCGTCATCGGCCATATCATTGGTCCGCTCCTGTCGAAAAACCCCAATCTGCAGCTGGAAATCAGCGCCACCGACCGGCTGGTCGATATTGTCGAGGAAGGCTTCGATGCCGGCATCCGCTTCGGTGAGCGCGTCACCGAGAGCATGATCGCGCTGCGGATCCGCCCACGCCTGCGCCTCGTCGTCGTCGGTTCGCCCGCCTATTTCGAGCACCGCCCGAAGCCGCTGACGCCGCATGATCTGAAGCGCCATCTCTGCATCCAGAACATGTATCCCTCCGGCGTGCGCTATCCCTGGGATTTCGAGCGCGCCGGTCAGCCCGTCACCTTCAACCCGAACGGACCGCTGTCGCTCGACGATCACGAACTGATGACGCAAGCGGCCCTCGGCGGCGTTGCTCTTGCCTATGTCTGGGAAAACCGCGTCGCCGAGCATGTCGCCGCCGGGCGCCTGATCAAGGTGCTCGACGACTGGTGCCAACCGGAGGAACCGCTATACCTCTACTATCCCAGCCGCCGCCACATGTCGGCCGGCTTCCGGGCGCTGATCGAGGCGATCAAGGCGGAATAGGTGGGGCAATCTGGAAATCGGGCAAAATCGCCCTACATGTTTGTTGTTACCTTCTGCCTCCCAAAGGCACTCCCAAAACATCAGGAATAGACCATGTCCCAAGACAACGCCCCCGTCTGGTTCATCACCGGCTGCTCGACAGGCTTTGGCCACGAGCTGGCCAAGCTCACCATCGCCCGCGGCTGGCCGACCATTGTCACCGCCCGCGAAAAGGCCCGCGTTGCGGATCTCGCCGAAGGCCATGACAATGCGCTCGCCATCGCGCTCGACGTCACCGACCAGGGACAGATTGCTTCTGCCGTAAAGGCTGCCGAAGAGCGCTTCGGCCGTGTCGACGTTCTCGTCAACAATGCCGGCTACGGCTACCAGTCCTCGATCGAGGAAGGCGACGACCAGGAAATCCGCGATCAGTTCGAAGCCAATGTTTTCGGCCTCTTCGCCATGACCCGCGCCGTGCTTCCCGGCATGCGCACCCGACGCCGCGGCCACATCATCAATATCACCTCGGTTGCCGGCTTCATCGGCTTCCCTGCCTCGGGCTACTATTCGGCCAGCAAGCATGCCGTCGAAGGCTTCTCGGATTCGCTCGCTGCCGAAACGGCGGCACTCGGCATCCAGGTCACCTGCGTCGAGCCCGGACCGTTCCGCACGGATTGGGCCGGCCGTTCGCTGCGCCAGACCGAGAGCAAGATTAGCGACTATGCCGAGACCGCTGCCGGCCGGATGAAGCAGACGGCGGGCTATAGCGGCCAGCAGCCGGGCGATCCGGTGCGCGCTGCCGAAGCGATGATCAAGATCACGCAAGTAGAGAAGGCGCCGCGCCATCTCGTGCTCGGCGCCTTCGGCTATGAGGCGGTCACCAAGAAGCTTGCCGAGCGTCTGGCGCTCGTCGAAGCCTGGAAGGAAACCAGCATCGGCGCTGATTTTCCGAAAGACTGAGTGGAAGACGCAGCAAGCCTTTGACTTCTGCGGCCGTCCTGTCCGATGATCGGGCAGGGCGGCCGTTTGGTTTCGGAGGGATGAATGCGTGACCGGTTATTGTCTGCAGCAGCTGGCGTGAGGGCGGCCGGGTTTGCATTGGCACTGCTGCCGGGCTTGTTGGTTGCGGCGGATGCCGGTGCCGCCGACATCCCGCCGCAGAGCGCGCAATCGAAACAGCAGGTCGAGCAATTGACCGGGCGCTGGAAAGAGCATTTCGCCGATGCCGCGACCCCGGAAAAGCGCGCCGCAGCCTTCCGCAGCTTCATGGCTGACAATCCCGAGCCGGCCCGCGTACAGATCCGCCACATGGATGCCGATGGCGTCGCGGCTGATCTCATCTGGCCTGCCCGTCTTCACCACCCGCTCGGCCGGCGCGGCATTCTTTATGTGCACGGCGGCGGCTTCCACGGCGGCTCGCCGCGCACGCACCGGCTACTGGCCGGATCTCTCGCCAAGGCTGCCTCCTCGGATGTGCTTGTGATCGACTACCGGCTGGTCCCCGAGGGCCGCTATCCCGCGCAGATCGACGATATCAGGACGGCCTATCGCTGGATGCTGGAAAACGGCTATGAGAGCGGCAACATCATCCTCGCCGGTGATGGCACCGGCGCCAATCTGGCGATCGAGGCCGTTCTACGCCAGAAGAGGGCCGGCCGCCAGCTGCCCGCCGCCGTCATTGCGCTCAGCCCGGTGACCGATCTTTCGGCCAGCGGTGCCTCGATGATGTCGAATGCCGTCACCGATCCGGTCATCACCAAGGCTGGGATCGAGGCGCTGGCCAAGCCCTATCTCGGCGCGACGGCGCCCGACAACCCAGATGTTTCGCCGCTCTTTGCCGATCTTTCCGGCCTGCCGCCGCTCTTCCTGCAGGTCTCGGACAGCGAAGCGCTGCTCGACGACACGCTGCGGTTTGCCGACAAGGCGAAGGCGGCAGGTGTCGAGGTGACGCTGGAGGTCTGGCCGGGCTTGATCCACGGCTGGCAGCTCTTCCCGCATCTGCTTGCCGATGCCGACAGCTCCAACCAGCGCGTCGCCGAATTCGCCATGCGCCACTTTGCCGACACCCCGCAGCAATGATCCTCAAGGAGACCGATGATGGTTAAGGCAGCCTATGTGCTTGGCACGCTCCTGGTGCTGGTCGGCCTCGTTTGGATCGGGCAGGGCAGCGGCTATTTCCCCTATCCCGCCGAGAGCTTCATGATCGACCAGACGCCCTGGATCTATTGGGGCGCGCTGGCGGCTGCCGCCGGTGCCGCGGTGATTGCGCTGGCGAGGCGGCGCGGCCGATAAGACCGGCTAGCCAGTGCAATGGTTGAGGCCAGCGTCGGGCGATACCGATCTGCTTGCTGACGACAGGGGCCATTCACCGCGCACCCGCGCGGTGAATGGCTTTGGTCCGCCAAATCGATGCCGCCCCCCCCCGGCGCATTGGATCCGGGTGGCAAGTGCGGAGTTAAAATGAGCGTGGGCGCTCACACCGGATTGCAGGTCATCCCGTTGCGCCGCGCATTGTCGATGCAATCGCTTTTATTGACATAGGCTTCAGTCGACGCACCCACGATGTCGCCGTTGCGCGCGGTTCGCCGCCAGCGCCAGCCGTTGCTTTGATAGATCTCCCAGGTGTCGCCGTTTGCTTCCTTGCAGCTCGCCATCTTTTCCTCCCGTCAGTGTCGCTTGATCGGGAAAACCTAAGCGAGAAGAGCCGCTCGCTCCACGAATTGGCTACAGCCGCTGGATGGTGAAAAAGAGGGTAGCGATTGCAGCCTCAGACCAGCCCGTCGATCGGCCGTCCGATGGCGAGCGATTTGCGCAGATTGGGATCGAGCCGCTCGGCATAAACGTGGTCTGGCGCGGCACCGAGCGCGTCGAGCATCTTGGAGAAGAAACAGCGCACAGCCGCAGCGGCGGTGATGTCGAAGATCTCCGCGTCCGAAAGCCCGTGCTTCTTCAGGGCATCGACATCCTGCTGGGTGACGGTCGTGGCATCGCGCACCACCTTGGCGGCAAACGCCATGATCGCCCGCTCGGCCGCATCGACCGGCGCCTTCTCTGCCCCACCCGCCGTCGCCGCCAGCCCGTCGTTGGTAAAGCCCTCGCGCAGCAGCACGGAACCATGGGCCAGCATGCAATAGGACGATTTGAGCTCCCGCGCAGCAGCCAGCGTCACCAGCTCATAGCGCCTCAGCGTCATATGGCTGCGAATACTGGACAACAGCGCCCCCCAATGCTCCATCACCTCCGGCCGGTGCCCGAAGGCGCGGTACATGTTCGGCAGATAGCCATAACTGGCCTCTGCCGAGGCATACATCGACGCGGTCTTGTCGTTCTCGGATGCATGGGGCGTATGAATGAAGGCCATGGCGCGATCCTCCGTTTCTGGTCCGCTGAGGATATTCCAGAATGGCGCTTTCGCCTATCGGCTTCGGCGCCGGAGGATCACAGCGGGCGCCTAATCATGTGTATTCTTGGAAATCTGCCATTCGCCGTTTTCATCGACTTCGACGCGCTTGTTGCCGCGATAGAAGATCGGCTTCTTGGTCTTCTTGTCCATCGAGAACCGGCTCGGCGTGAATTTCTGGTCCTCACAACCCGCGTTTGCCAGCGCCAGCGCTTCCCTGAACTTGCCGCTCTTGCAAAGCGCGAGGAATGTTTTCGATCCATGATCGCATCCAACTCAACCGGCTGTCATCACGTTTGCATATGGCATAAGGTTGGCGGGTGTTTCTAGGTAAAAACAATGATGGCGACGATATGCTCAGCGGTTCGACGAACTGCTGGTGCCGATGCTGGCCACCTTGAAGTTGTGGCACTACTTGCTCGTGTAGCCCTGCTTGGCGGAGATCGGCGCGGGGCGCGGCTTAGACCCGCCCGGCTTATATCTTCCGACGACGTCGCCTAGTCTTTACCTATGCCCGCTGTTCATAGTCGATTTGGTCGCGTCCTTTTCGATCACTTACTTTGTTTAGTATCCCGGTCGCCAGAAGGGTAGATGCCAAGGAGGCGTGAGGCTTTTCAATTCCGTGACCGATGTATTTCCGGAATTTATGCTCAAGATTCTGGGGCGTTATATCTTCCTTTCCTCTGAGGCGTTCATGCCTGCGTCTTTCTATCCAAGCGCATATTAGCGGAAGCTTTTCTAAGCTGAAGAAATCGGTCGTAAATGAAATTACGCCATCCACCTCTTGGGCTGCCAAGACTGTCTTGTTAAACATTCCAGCAAGGTTGGCAAAAAGCTGCTCGCTCGGCTCATGGCGGGTCGACTTTACGGCTTGAACGAACTTGTCCACCAGCGTTGCACGTTGGCTAACGGTCTTCAGATACCTGATCGCGTCTGATCCCATTAGCGACAACTGAACTGCCCCCACTTTCGACCGGACACTCAGCATAAGCAGGAAGGCTCAAGCACAGGCTTGAGGATAAGCTTATGTCTAACGAGTTTCGACAGGTTGATCTGATGATCGGTGACGTCCGGCGGCGACGCTGGACAACGG
>NZ_JBFTMO010000028.1:0-26963 GCF_056396985.1 Rhizobium sp. 05N430
CTTCTGCCTGAGACCGCCGTTCCCGGCGCTCAGTCCTTCGTGGCCAGCGTCATCAATTTTCGCGGCAAGGTCATCCCGCTTGCCGATCTGCGCCTCGCCTTCGGCATGGAAGCGACCGAAGCGACGATCGACAGCCGCATCATCGTTATTGAAATCGACCTGCATGGCGAGCAGACGCTCGTCGGCCTCAGGACCGACAAGGTGAATGAAGTCACCACGCTCGCAAAGACGGCGAGCGAACCACCGCCGAGTGTCGGCATGCGCTGGCGCGCCGACTACATCAACTGCCTCGTCAAACGGGGAGGGGAATTCATCATCATCCCCAACCTGCAGGCAATCATTTCCTCCCGGCACGACAGCGCCGGCAACTCACACTGAAACGCCGTTGATATCAGCTAGGGGGCTGGACGATGCGACTGACAATTAAAGCAAAACTGGTGACTGCGTTCACCTTCATCATATTAATGCTCGTGGGTACCGCCGGTTACGGCGTCATGAGCCTGGGCGCACTGAACGACACGCTCGGCAATCTGCTTGCCGGTCCGGCGGCACGCCTCGATCTCGCGCAGCAGATCAATATCGCGCAGCTGGAAGCGATCCGTCAGCAGAAGAATCTGCTGACTTCCCGCACACCGGACGATATCGCCTCTTCGATTCAGAAGGGTGATCAGGCCCGCAAGGACTTCTCTGACGCATTCAGCAGCGTCGTTGCGATCGCCAGCGAAGAAGGCAAGCCGCGCTGGGCACAGATTGCCGAATTCTCCAAGGCGTTCAACCAGGCTGACGATCAGATCCGCGATCTGATGAAGGCCGGGAACATGGATGCTGCTAACACCATTTCGGTCTCCACCGCGCGCGATGCTGCTAACAAGATCGATGCGGCGCTCGACGATATTCTGGTACTCGAAAAGCAGCGCATGAAGGATGCCGACGACAGCGCCGATCTGCAGTTTTCATCGACCCGTACGGTCATGATCTCTATTGCCGGCGTCGCTCTGCTGCTCGCCGCTGTTACTGCCTTCTGGATCGCCAACACCATCAGCAAGGGGCTGACCCGCGCCAACACCGTCGTTCGCGAAGTTGCCGAAGGCGACCTCACCAAGACGGCTGAAATCACCAACCGCGACGAAATCGGCGAACTGCTGGGCAACGTCAACGTGATGATCGAGCGTCTGCGCGGTGTCGTCGCCGATGCGCTGTCGGCTGCCGACAACGTCTCCTCGGGCAGCCAGGAACTGTCGGCTTCTTCCGAGCAGGTTTCGCAGGGTGCGACCGAACAGGCTGCCTCGGCTGAAGAAGCCTCTGCCTCGATGGAGCAGATGGCTGCCAACATCAAGCAGAACGCAGACAACGCCGCTCAGACGGAAAAGATTGCCCGTCAGTCTGCCAAGGACGCCGAAGCATCTGGCGAAGCCGTCACCCGCGCCGTCGAGGCGATGCGCACGATCGCCCAGAAGATCGGTATCGTTCAGGAAATCGCGCGCCAGACCGACCTGCTCGCCCTGAATGCCGCTGTCGAAGCAGCTCGTGCAGGCGAACACGGCAAGGGCTTTGCGGTCGTTGCTTCCGAAGTCCGCAAGCTTGCCGAACGCAGCCAGTCGGCTGCCGCCGAAATCAGCTCGATGTCGGGCGACACCGTCAAGGCTGCTGCCGACGCCGGCGAAATGCTCGGCCGCCTGGTGCCCGATATCCGCAAGACTGCCGAACTGGTCTCCGAAATCAGCGCCGCCTGCCGCGAGCAGGATATCGGTGCCTCGCAGATCAACGAAGCGATCCAGCAGCTCGACAAGGTGACCCAGCAGAACGCGGGTGCATCGGAAGAAATGTCGGCAACGTCTGAAGAACTCGCTGCCCAGGCAGAAGAGCTGCAGGCCTCGATCGCCTTCTTCAAGGTCGATACGGCCGGCGCCACCCGCGCTGGTGTCAAGAAGGCTGCTCCGGTCAAGACCACCGCCAAGTTCGTCAAGGCCCCGGCTGCTGCCCGCAAGCCGACCAACGATCACTTCGCTCACGGTCAGTCGGTCTCGAGCCAGCAGGCTCGCGCCAAGGGCTTTGCGCTCGACATGTCGATGGGCGGTCCGGACGCACATGATGACGACTTCCGCGAAAGCGCCTGAACGCTGAAGCGATAACGACATTGCCGCGGGCCTGATCGGCCCGCGGCAGGGAAATGCCCGGCGTGATGGATGCGCCGGTTTCGACCGGCGATGTCTGCCTGCCGGTCGCCGAAGCCCGGGTGCGTCCTGATTGGCTGCCGGCTCAAGCGACGATGATCTGGAACAAGCGAATGGTCTCGTGATGCGTGCCGCTTACCGCGGCGCGATCCAAACGCCGCGTTGCCGCGGCGGAATAATCAGACAATCTCTAGTGAGGAATGCCCTATGACTGCCAGCCGCAAAAAAGGACTCTTCAGTTCCATCGGCACCAAGATTCTTGCGATCCAGATCTCGTCCAGCATTGCCATTGCCAGCGTCATCGGCGGTGGCGCCTATTACGGCATGAATGCAATGACTGAATCGATGAAGTCGATCTATGACGATCGCGTCGTTCCATTGCAGCAGCTGAAGCTTGTCTCTGACGCCTATGCCGTCAGCATCGTCGATACGACGCACAAGCTGCATGCTGACAAGCTCGACTGGCAGCAGGCCGCGACCAGCATCGAAGGCGCGAAGCGTACGATCTCCGACCAATGGTCGGCTTATCTCTCGACCGAGCTGACGCCGCAGGAAAGCCTGATCGCCGAAAAGGTGAAGAGCGACATGGCCAAGTCCGACACCAAGGTCGATGAACTGCAGGATATCCTGAAGTCCCACGATGCCGCCAAGCTCGACAGCTTCGTGAAGAATGACCTCTATCCGGCAATCGACCCGACCACTGACGGGATCGGCAAGCTGACCGAGTACCAGCTGGAAGCCGCGAAAGAGCTCAGAGAGCAGGGCATCGCGCTGTTCCATTCGCTGATCCAGCTCACCGTCATCAGCGGTCTGCTGATCACGCTGGCTGCAATCGGCGTCGTCATCTTCGTCACCAACGCCATCAAGCGCAACCTCGCTGCCGCCACCGAGCTGGCAAGCGCGGTCGCTCGCGGCGATGTTGCTGCCACGGCCACCGTCAATTCGAATGACGAGGTCAAGGACCTGGTGGACGCGCTGAACACCATGACCGCCAACCTCCGCAACACGGCCGGCATAGCCGACCAGATCGCCAATGGCGACCTGACGGTCATGCCGAAGGCGCTGTCGGACAAGGATACGCTTGGCATCGCCCTGGAGCGGATGGTCGAACGTCTGCGCGGCGTCGTTGCCGATGCGATCGCGGCTGCAGAGAATGTCTCGGCCGGAAGCCAGGAACTGTCCTCCAGTTCCGAGCAGGTCTCGCAGGGTGCTACCGAACAGGCTGCCTCGGCTGAAGAAGCCTCTGCTGCCATGGAAGAGATGGCTGCCAACATCAAGCAGAACGCCGATAACGCCGCTCAGACGGAAAGGATCGCCCGCCAGTCGGCAAAGGATGCCGAAATTAGCGGCGAAGCGGTGACCCGCGCCGTCGAAGCGATGCGCACGATCGCCCAGAAGATTGGCATCGTTCAGGAAATCGCCCGCCAGACCGACCTTCTCGCCCTGAACGCCGCTGTGGAAGCCGCCCGTGCAGGTGAGCATGGCAAGGGCTTTGCGGTCGTCGCTTCGGAAGTCCGCAAGCTTGCCGAACGCAGCCAGTCGGCTGCCGCCGAAATCAGCGCCATGTCCGGTGACACGGTCAAGGCCGCCGCCGAAGCCGGCGACATGCTGGGACGTCTGGTGCCGGATATCCGCAAGACTGCCGAACTGGTTTCCGAGATCAGCGCCGCCTGCCGCGAGCAGGATGTCGGCGCCTCGCAGATCAACGAAGCGATCCAGCAGCTCGACAAGGTGACCCAGCAGAATGCCGGCGCATCCGAGCAGATGTCTGCAACCTCCGAGGAACTCGCAACGCAGGCTGAAGAACTGCAGGCCTCGATCGCCTTCTTCCGCGTCGATATGGCGACCGGACGTCAGCAGAAGGTGCCAGCGGCTCGCATGTCGGTCAGCCGCATCCCGGCTCCGGCGGTGCGCAAGCCGTCCAAGGCTCTGGCTGCCAACAGCATTGCCAGCCAGCAGGCACGCGCAAAGGGCTTTGCCCTTGATATGTCAATGGGCGGTCCCGACGAGGGCGATGCCGAATTCAAGGAAAGCGCATAATCATGGCGACAGCGTCCCAGGAAGCTCAATTCGTGACTTTCAGCCTCGGCGATGAAATCTTCGCCGTCCCGGTGGAAGTGGTCAGGGAAATTCTTGATTACGCGGAAGCGTTCAAGATCCCGAACGGTCCGGACTACCTGCTCGGCCTTCGCGACGTGCGCGGCCAGGGCGTGCCGACCATCGATCTCAGGCTGAAGCTCGGCATGTCGAAGACGCAGCCGACCTCGCATACGCGGGTTCTCGTTCTCGACATCCCGATGGAGAGCCGGATGCTGACGCTGGGCCTGGTTGCCGACCGGGTCTTCGAGGTCACGCCTTTCCGGCGCGATCAGATCGAGGCGGCGCCCGATATCGGCGTCCGCTGGCGTTCGGATTATATCGCCGGCGTGGTCCGTCGCGACGATGGTTTCGTGGTGATCGTCGATCTCGCGCGGCTGTTGTCGCGCGAGGATGCCTCGGCATTGCAATCGGCGGCCTAGCGCTGCCGCCTTTGGAGTATTGCGTTCATGAGTATGGCAGCAGTGGAAGCCCAATTGCCGGGCGACCGGATCAGCAAGCGTAATTTCGATAAGCTTGCCCGGTTCATCTACGATTATAGTGGCATCAAGATGCCTCCGACGAAACTGACGATGCTCGAGGGCCGCCTGCGCCGCCGCCTTCGGGCCACCCATCACTCCAGTTTCGACGATTACTGCGACTTCCTCTTCGATCACGGCGGCCTCGAGCAGGAAACGGTTTACCTGATCGACGTGGTGACGACCAACAAGACCGACTTCTTCCGCGAGGCCAAGCATTTCGAATATATGCAGCTGACGGCGCTTCCGGCGCTTGTTGCAGGTGGCGCGCGCAAGATCCGCACCTGGAGCTCGGCCTGCTCGACCGGCGCCGAACCCTATACGATGGCGATGGTGCTCTCCGAATTCGTCGAGGAGCGGGCCGGGCTGTCCTACAGCGTGCTGGCCACCGACCTTAGCACCGATGTGCTGCAGACGGCGCGCCGCGGCATCTATCCGCAGGATCTGGTGCAGCCAGTACCTCACGATCTGCAGCGCAAATATGTGATGACCGCCAAGCAGCCGGGCCGCCGTGATGTGCGCATCGCACCGTCGCTGCGCAGCAAGGTCGGCTTTGCACGCATGAACCTGATGGACGACAAATATCCGGTCGGCGAGCCGATGCAGATCATCTTCTGCCGCAATGTGCTGATCTATTTCGACAAGCCGACGCAGCAGGGTGTGCTGAGCAGGCTCTGCGACTGTCTGGCCGACGGCGGCTACATGTTCATCGGCCATTCGGAATCGATCACCGGATTCGACCTGCCGCTGAAGCAGGTTTCGAACACGGTATTCCAGAAGACGTAAAGCAGGATTGAGATGGGAAAGAAGATTCGCGTCCTCGTCATCGACGATTCCGCCAGTGTTCGCCAGACGCTGGTCCGCATTCTCGAAGAAGACCCCGATATCGAAGTCATGGGCGTGGCGACCGACCCCTTCATGGCCGCCCGCAAGATGCAGGAAGACGTCCCAGATGTCATCACGCTGGATGTGGAAATGCCGCGCATGGATGGGATCACCTTCCTGCGCAAGCTGATGTCGCAGCATCCGATCCCTGTTGTGATGTGCTCGTCGCTGACGGAGACCGGCTCGGAGACGTTGATCCAGGCGCTGGAAGCCGGTGCCGTCGATATCATCCTCAAATCGAAGATCGGCGCTGCCGACAGCCTGGCTGATGATGCGATCCGCATCCGGGAAGTGGTGAAGGGCGCTGCCCATGCCCGTCTGCCGTCGGTGCGGCGTGGTGTCGGCGTGGTGCGTTCGGCATCCGCTGATGGCCCTGCAAAGAAGCTCACGGCCGATGCGATGTTGCCGCCGCCGACCGGCCGCGCCATGGCGAAGACCACCGAGATGGTCGTCTGCGTTGGCGCATCGACAGGCGGAACCGAGGCGCTGCGCGAATTTCTGGAAGCGCTACCTGCCAACGCGCCCGGCATGGTCATCGTCCAGCACATGCCGGAGAAGTTCACCGCCGCCTTCGCAAAGCGCCTCAATGGCCTCTGCGAGGTCGAGGTCAAGGAAGCGGCGGATGGCGATGCGGTATTGCGCGGCCATGTGCTGATCGCGCCCGGCGACCGGCATATGCTGCTCGAACGCCAGGGCGCCCGCTATCATGTGTCGGTGAAGACCGGACCGCTGGTTTCCCGCCACCGCCCCTCCGTCGATGTGCTGTTCCGCTCGGCCGCGCGTTCTGCCGGCTCGAACGCCATGGGTATCATCATGACCGGGATGGGCGACGACGGCGCACGCGGCATGCTCGAGATGCATCAGGCCGGCGCCTATACCGTGGCGCAGGACGAGGCGAGCTGCGTGGTCTTCGGCATGCCGAAGGAAGCGATCGCCAAGGGCGGCGTCAGCCGCGTGCTGCCGCTCGACCAGATCGCCCGCGAAGTGCTGCTGACACAGCAGAAGTTCTAGAGAAACCGGCGGCCTTGGCCGCCGGTTTTCGTCTGGCGACGAGGGTGGGCGTCGTCTCCCCTTGAAATTTCCCCGATTTTGTGGTCTTGAGGCCGCCAATCTTATAAAGCGCTGCCTTTTCCGGCGATCAGGGACACTTCCCGCCCTGACAGCGACCCCGTACCAGTTCCAAGGAAATTGCCAACATGGCCCGTTCTGCTCTTCTCAATGTCATGGTTCAGGCTGCCATCAAGGCAGGCAAGTCGCTGGGGCGTGATTTCGGAGAAGTTCAGAACCTGCAAGTTTCCGTCAAGGGTCCGGGCGATTTCGTGTCCAATGCCGACCGCAAGGCCGAGAAGATCGTCAAGGAGGAGCTGCTGAAGGCGCGTCCTACCTATGGCTTCCTCGGCGAGGAAAGCGAAGAGATCAAGGGCACGGACGGCGCGCATCGCTGGATCGTCGATCCGCTCGACGGCACCACCAACTTCCTGCACGGCATTCCGATGTTTGCCGTTTCGATCGCGCTGGAGCGCAACGGCGAGATTGTCGCCGGCGTCGTCTTCAACCCGGCGACCGATGAGCTCTACACCGCCGAGCGCGGCGGTGGCGCATTCCTCAACGATCGCCGTCTGCGCGTCGGCGCCCGCCGCGTGCTGTCCGATGCCGTCATTGCCTGTGGCGTTCCGCATCTCGGCCGCGGCAATCACGGCAAGTTCCTCGTCGAACTGCGCCATGTGATGGGCGAAGTTGCCGGTATCCGTCGTATGGGTGCAGCGTCGCTGGATCTCGCCTACGTGGCCGCCGGCCGCTTCGATGGCTTTTGGGAAGACCGCCTTTCCCCGTGGGATATCGCTGCCGGTATTCTGCTGATCCGCGAAGCCGGCGGTTACGCAACCGACTGGAACGGCGGCGCCGATGTCGTCGAAGGCGGCGCGGTGGTAGCGGGCAACGAGTACATTCACAAGGCACTCACCGAAACCATCAAGCGCCCTATCCCTTCGAAGTAATTCCTCATCAAAACCGGCTGTTGTAAACACACGGTTTTCTGTCGCGGCATACTTCAATTCGGCACAATGTTGCTCTAGTCTCGCAGTGCAAGCAATGCGGAGGCTGCGAGACCATGGAAAACGTGAATGCGGCGGAGTTCGGCTCGACCGAAAAACCGAGCGGTACCTATACGCACAAACTCTCCAGCCCGATGTCCTTCCTGTGGACGATGGTACTCTTTCTGGTGATCGTCGGCTTCATTGCTGCGATCCTTTTCAGGCAGACGCAAACCGCCTTCATGCATAATCCGGGCCTCAACGGCCTGATCCTCGGCGTGCTCGCTGTCGGCATCATTCTGGTGTTCAGCCATGTGCTGGCGCTCAGGCCCGAAGTGCGCTGGTTCAACTCGTTCCGCGCTGCCGGCAGCGCCGACAAGGTGAACCGCAATCCGAAGCTGCTCGCGCCGATGCGGGCGCTGATAGGCAGCCGCAAATCGACGGCGACACTGTCGACGACGGCGCTGCGTTCGATCCTGGATTCGATTGCGACCCGTCTCGATGAATCCCGCGATACGTCCCGCTATCTCATCGGCCTGCTGGTCTTTCTCGGTCTGCTCGGCACCTTCTGGGGCCTTATCGGCACCATCGGTTCGATCAGCAATGTCATTCAATCTCTCGACGCAGGCACCAATGGCTCCGGCGATGTGCTGGCGACGCTCAAGGAAGGTCTTTCGACGCCGCTTTCAGGCATGGGCCAGGCCTTCTCGTCTTCGCTGCTCGGTCTTTCCGGCTCGCTGATCCTCGGTTTCCTGGATCTGCAGGCCGGCCGCGCGCAGAACCGCTTCTACATGGAGCTGGAAAACTGGCTGTCGTCGGTCACCGACGTTGGTTCGGACATGCCGGTTCCAATGATCGATGCCGCAGGCGGCTCTTCGGAAGATGTGCGTTCGCTCTCAGAATATCTGAAGAAGGTTTCTGAAGACGGCGGTGCCGGCAATCAGCGTTCCGTTGCCGCCATGGCGAGCCTCGCGGAGGGTATCCAGGGTCTGGTCAAGAATATGCGAAACGAGCAGCAGATGCTGCGCGACTGGATCGAGGCGCAGCAGGACGAAGCCAAGGCGATGCGCCGCACGCTCGATCGTCTTGCCGAGCGCATCGGCGCACAGGAGCGCGGCTATCGCAGCAACCAGACAGAGAAGAGCGAGGGCAAGTAAGCCATGGCTCTCGCCAGGAACCGCCGCCGCGAGCGCACGGTCGATTATTGGCCCGGATTCGTCGATGCGCTGTCGACGCTGCTGATTTCCATCATGTTCCTGCTGACGGTCTTCGTCGTCGGCCAGTTCATCCTCAGCCGCGAAATCAGCGGCCGTGACGAGGTGCTGACGCGCCTCAACAGCCAGATCAACGAACTCACCCAGCTGCTGGCGCTCGAAAAGGGCAGCAAGCAGGATCTGGAAGATTCCGTCGCCAACCTGCAGGCCTCGCTTGCCGGCGCCGAGAGCGAGCGTTCGCGGCTGCAGGCGCTTCTCGATGCCGGCTCCGGCGGGCAGGACGTCGCGCAGCAGCGTATCGGCGGGTTGACCAAGGAACTCGATGAACAGAAACAGGTCAGCGAGCGGGCGATGAGCCAAGTCGAGCTGCTCAACCAGCAGATTGCTGCACTCCGTAGCCAGATCGCTGCCGTCGAAGTGGCGCTTCAGGCATCCGAACAGAAGGACCAGACCTCGCAGACGAAGATCGCCGATCTCGGCCGGCGGCTGAACGTGGCTCTAGCGCAGCGCGTGCAGGAGCTGAACCGCTACCGGTCCGACTTCTTCGGTCGTCTGCGCGAAATCCTTTCCGACCGCGAAAACATCCGCATTGTCGGCGACCGCTTTGTCTTCCAGTCGGAAGTGTTGTTCCCATCAGGCAGCTCGGATCTCAATCCGGACGGTACCGCCGAGATGGGCAAGCTTGCGGCGGCTCTTCTCGATCTCGCCAAGGAAATCCCGCCTGAAATCAACTGGGTCCTGCGTGTCGATGGACACACCGACAACGTGGCGCTGTCAGGCACGGGGCGCTACCGCGACAACTGGGAGCTCTCCTCGGCGCGCGCCATCTCGGTGGTCAAATATCTGATCTCGCAGGGTGTCCCTGCCGACCGGCTGGTGGCCGCAGGCTTCGGCGAATTCCAGCCGATCGCACCCGGCGATACGCCGGAGGCACGGGCAACCAACCGTCGTATCGAGCTCAAGCTCACCGAGAAATAAGCTGGGGGCGGCGTATGGCCGCCCTGCCATCGCCCCAAATTTCAGAGAGTGAAATCCAGCAGTTGCGGCCGACGCTGCCACTGCATAACGTTGGATTCGTGAATGCGGGGGAGGCGTTCGAGATGGAATGTGATGTGCTCGTCATCGGCGCAGGCCTGGCGGGATTGGTAGCGGCGGCCGAGGCTGCCGATCGCGGACACAAGGTCTGCATCGTCGATCAGGAAGGCGAGCAGAGCCTGGGCGGGCAGGCCTTCTGGTCTCTCGGCGGGCTGTTTCTCGTCAACAGTCCCGAGCAGCATCGGCTGGGTATCCGCGACAGTATCGATCTGGCGCGGCAGGACTGGTCTGGCTCGGCGGGGTTCGACCGGCCGGAAGATTACTGGCCGCGGCTCTGGGCCGAAGCCTATCTCGAATTTGCCGCCGGCGAAAAGCGATCCTGGCTGCATCAGCAGGGCATGCGCTGGTTTCCCGTCGTCGGCTGGGCCGAACGCGGCGGCGGCATGGCGCATGGCCATGGAAACTCGGTGCCGCGCTTTCATCTGACCTGGGGAACAGGGCCGGCCGTTCTTGAGCCTTTTAGTCGCCGTGTCCGCGAAGCGGAAGAACAGGGCAAGATCACCTTCGCCTTTCGCCATCGCGTCGACGATCTGATTGTCGAGAACGGCACGGTCGTCGGCGCCTTCGGCACCGTGCTGGTGCCTGACAGTGCGCCACGCGGCAAGGCGACGGCGCGGATGATTTCCGGCACGTTCCAGATCCGGGCTGGGGCCGTCGTCGTCACCTCCGGCGGGATCGGCGGCAATCATGATCTTGTCCGGCGCAGCTGGCCCGTGGACCGGCTGGGGGCACCTCCTGCATCGATGGTGGCGGGTGTGCCCGCCCATGTCGATGGCCGGATGCTGGAAATCGGCGAACGCGCCGGCGCGCGCGTCATCAACGGCGACCGCATGTGGCATTATACCGAGGGCTTGAAGAACTGGGATCCGGTCTGGGCGAACCATGGTATCCGCATCCTTCCCGGTCCTTCCTCCTTCTGGTGCGATGCGCGCGGCAACCGGTTCGCCGCCCCTGCCATGCCGGGCTTCGATACGCTCGGGACGCTGAAGGCGATCAAGCGGACCGGCTACGACTACAGCTGGTTCATCCTGACCAAGGCGATCATCAAGAAGGAGTTTGCTCTCTCGGGCTCCGAGCAGAACCCGGATCTGACGGGCAAGGATATCAAGCTCCTGCTGCAGCGTCTCGGCAGCGAACCGCCGGGGCCGGTGCAGTCGTTCTTGGACAAGGGCGAGGATTTCATCGTTCGCAACACGCTGGAGCAGCTGGTCGACGGCATGAATGCGCTGACCGGCGAGAGGCTGCTCGACGTTTCGCATATCCGCCGGCAGATCGAAGCGCGCGACCGCGAGATCGGCAACAGCTTTTCCAAGGATGCGCAGGTGACGGCGATCCGCGGCGCACGGCGCTATATCGGCGACAAGCTGCTGAGGACGGCCCGGCCGCACCGGCTGCTCGATCCGGCCAAGGGACCATTGGTTGCCGTGCGCCTGCATATCCTGACGCGAAAGTCGCTGGGTGGTCTGGAGACGGATCTTTCGGCGCGGGTGATCGGCGCAAATGGCGATGCCATACCCGGTCTCTATGCGGCCGGCGAAGTCGCCGGTTTCGGCGGAGGCGGCATGCATGGCTACAACGCGCTGGAGGGGACTTTCCTCGGCGGTTGTATTTTCTCCGGCCGGGTGGCCGGGCGGGCGGTGTGAAGGCGGCACCGCATTCGGGATGCCGCCTCCCTTAAATTATGCCGTTGGCTTGGTCTGGTCGTCGACCGTTGCGCCGGGCGCATTCTTCTTGATGGATTCGATGGCGCTCAGCGCGGATGCCTTTGCTTTGTAGCCTTCCGAGCCGAACATCTGCTCGCCGTTTGACGCCTTGAAGCGGAAACGGAATTCACCAGCCTTGTCTTTGTACACTTCGAACTTATACATCGATTGTCTCCCAAAATCAGGAAGTTGCCCCGGTAACAAAGAGCAATCTAGAGCAAAAGTTCAATCTATTCCATCTGGATATTTGCACCTTTAACGATCGGTTCCCACTTGGCCAGTTCGGCCTTCACATGGGCGCCGAGCTCTTCCGGCGTCGAGCCGACGATCGTGGCGCTGAAGTCCTTCATCCGCCCGGCGACGGCAGGATCCTTGAGGGCCTGGTTGGCTGAATCGTTGAGTTTTGCCACCACATCGGCCGGTGTATTGGCCGGGGCGAAGAGCGCGTTCCAGGTGTAGGTCTCGTAGCCGGGAACGCCGGATTCGGCGATCGTCGGAATGTCCGGGAAGGATGTTGCCCGCTCGGCCGTTGTGACCGCCAGCGCGCGCAGCTTGCCGCTCTTGATGTGCGGAGAGGACGAAGGCAGGTTGTCAAACATGATCGAGACCTGATTGCCGAGCAGGTCGGTCAGCGCCGGGCCTGCGCCCTTATAGGGGATGTGCTGCATTTTTGTTCCGGCCATGGCGTTGAACAGCTCGCCGGAGAGATGCAGCGGCGTGCCGTTGCCGGAGGATGCGTAGCTCCACTTGTCCGGCTCGGCCTTCAACAGCGCGATCAGCTCCTGAACGTTCTTGGCTGGCAGTTCCGGATTGACGACCAGCACGTTCGGCACCACGACAAGCAGCGAGACCGGGGCGAAATCCTTCTGCGGATCGTAGGGCGTCGATTTGAGGATCAGCGGGTTCAGCGCGTGGGTGGCAACGGTGCCCATCAGGATCGTGTAGCCATCCGGCTCGGCGCGGGCGACATTATCGGCGCCGAGATTGCCGCCGGCACCGGCAACGTTCTGGACGATGACCTGCTGGCCGAGATCGGCAGACATCTTCTCGGCGATGATGCGGGCGACGACATCGGTCGATCCGCCGGCGGCGAAAGGCACCACCATGGTGATGGTACGATCGGGAAATCCTTCGGCCAGCGCCGTTCCCGCGCCAAGCGCGGTCAGCAATCCGATGCCGAGGGCGATACCTGCCCGGCGGGTAAAGGTAAAAGGCGCCATTCGATTCTCCTCCCAGAATTCAACAGCTCAGTCGCCCGGCTGCGTCTGGCCGGGCAGGAGGAGGTTAGGGCAGGGTGGGGTAAAGGCAACCGGTGCGATTGCTCGAGGGCATGCGACTTTAGTCGCCTTGGAATGGGGGATTGATATTACATTTGCACCTTCGATAACCATCTAAGGGTAAAACAGAATTCTACCGCTTGCCGCTGCAAGCGGATTTCATGAGGTTTGATATGCATCTGTCCCCCGATGCGATGGCCACTTTCACTGATGCCGAAGACGGCGCCTGGCCGCTTCGCCGCCGCCGTATTCTCGACTGGCTGGTCAACGAGACGCGCGGCGAACGCTTCATCGACAACATCTTCGTCGAGATGAATGAAAGGCTCCTGGAAGCAGGCGTGCCGCTCGGCCGCGCGACGCTGCATTTCCGCACGTTGCATCCGCAATGGATGGGCGCGCGCGTACTCTGGCGGCCGGGGCTGAAGGAAGGCAAGATCACCACCTTCGGCTATGGTGTCGAGAACACGCCGCAGTTCCTCAGCAGCCCGATGAACGAGATTTTCAGCGGCGCTTCGGAAGTGCGCCAGAACCTCGAAGGCGAGATCCGCAGCGACTATGCGCTCTATGAGGAGTTGCACGGCGAGGGACTGACTGACTATATCGCTTGGCCATTAGAGCACACGCTCGGCAAGCGCCATGTCGTTACCTTTTCCAGCAATCGGCCGGGCGGATTCACGGCCGAACATATTTCGTTCCTTCGCGATCTTCTCCCGGCCCTGACGCTGGTCAGCGAGATCCGCGTCAAGAACATCCTGGCGCGCACCCTGCTGCAGACCTATGTCGGCCCGCATGCCAGCGAACAGATCCTCGCCGGCGCCACGACGCGGGGCAGCGGCAGCACGGTCGGGGCGGCGATCCTGATCTGCGATCTCCGCGATTTCACGACGATCTCCGACATGTGGCCGCGCGACGACGTCATCGAGCTGCTGAACGCCTATTTCGATGCCATGTCCGAGCCGATCGAGCGCCATGGCGGCGAGATCCTGAAATTCATGGGCGACGGGCTCTTGGCGATCTTCCCGCTCAGCAATCCCGATGCCTGCCGCAATCTTCTCCTGTCGCTGAAGGAAGCCCGCACGGCCATCAACGACCTCAACAAGTTCAACGCCGAACGCGGCGTCGTCGAGCTGCGCTATGGCGTCGGCGTCCATGTCGGCGATGTGATGTATGGCAATATCGGCTCGCGCAAGCGCCTGGACTTCACGGTGATCGGCCCCGCTGTTAACGTCGCTTCACGGCTCGAAACGCTGACCAAGGAGGTCGGCCGTCCGGTGCTGATATCGAAGGCCTTCGTCGACATGGCAAAATGCGGCGCGGAACTGGAGCCGGTCGGAACCTATCCGCTCCGCGGATTGGGAGAACCAGTGGACGTGTTTACGTTCCCGCAGGGGTGAAAGCCATTACTTAGCGATCGCCAAAAACTCTTCCGCGCCTGCATCAAATTGCAGCTTGGCGAGCTTGGCGTAGATGCCACCGTGGCGGATGAGGCTTTGGTGGGTGCCTTCCTCGACGATGCGGCCCTGGTCGAGCACGAGGATGCGGTCGGCTTTCAGGACGGTTGCCAGGCGGTGGGCGATGACGAGGGTGGTGCGGCCCTGCATCAGGCCGTCGAGGGCCTTCTGGACCAGCGTCTCGCTCTCGGCATCGAGGGCTGACGTGGCTTCGTCGAGCAGCAGCACGGGCGCATTCTTCAAGATCGCGCGGGCGATGGCGATGCGCTGGCGCTGGCCGCCCGACAGGGTGATGCCGCGTTCGCCGACCTGCGTTTCGTAACCTCGGTCGAGGCGGGCGATGAACTCGTCGGCCTGCGCGGCGATCGCGGCGGCGCGGACCTGCTCCGGTGTCGCCTCCGGGCGGCCGAAGGCGATATTGTCGTGGATCGAGGCGGCAAAGATAGTGACGTCCTGTGGGACGATCGCCATGCGCTCGCGCAAACTATCCGGATCGGTGGCGCGGGCATCGAGGCCGTCGATGACGACAGTACCCTGCTGCGGGTCGTAGAAGCGCAGCAGCAGCGAGAAGATCGTGCTTTTGCCGGCACCCGATGGCCCGACGATGGCAACGGTTTCGCCGGGGGTGACATGAAAGCTCAAACCATGCAGCGCCGATTTTCCCGGGCGCGACGGATAGGCAAAATGGACGTTTGAAAACTCGACGCGGCCGCGGGCGGGCACCGGCAGGATTTCCGGCTGGGGCGGCGCTGCGATCGGCGATACTTCGTCGAGAAGCTCGGTCAGCCGGTCGGCGGCACCGGCGGCTTGCGAGAGTTCGCCCCAGACTTCAGAAAGCGCGCCGAGCGATCCGGCGGCGATGACCGAATAGAGCAGGAACTGGCCGAGCGTGCCGGCTGACAGCGTGCCTGTGAGCACGTTGTGGGCGCCGACCCAGAGAACGGCGACGACGCTGCCGAAGATGAGGGTGATGGCGATACCGGTCAGCAACGCGCGCGAGCGGATTGCCGAGCGGGCGGCTTCATAGGCGGATTCGACCGCCATGCCATAGCGGGCGGCAGCGGCATCCTCGCCGTTGAAGGCCTGGACGGTGCGCGTGGCGGCAATGGTCTCGTTGGCAAAGGCGGAGGCTTCGGCAAGCGTATCCTGGGCGGCGCGCGAGCGCTTGCGCACCGAGCGGCCGAAGGCGACCAGCGGGAAGACGATCAGCGGGATGGCGCCGAGCGCCAGGCTTGCCAGCTTCGGCGAGGTGACGACCATCATGCCCATGGCGCCGAGACAGAGGATCAGGTTGCGAAGCGCGACCGAAGCGGTGGCGCCGACGGCGGACTTGATCTGTGTCGTGTCGGCGGTCAGGCGGGAGACGATCTCGCCCGACTGGTTGACGTCGAAAAACGAGGCGGAGAGGCGGGTCACATGGGCAAAGACATCGCGGCGCAGATCCGAGACGATGCGCTCCCCAAGGGTGATGACGAAATAGTAGCGGAGCGCGCTGGCGATCGCGAGAACGATCGCCATCACCATCAGCATCGCGAAGTAGCTGTTGATGAAGGAGCCGTCCGGCTGCGTGAAGCCGTGATCGATCATCCGGCGAATGGCCAGCGGCAGGGCAAGCGAGGTGACGGCGGCAAGCGCCAGCGCGACGAGGGCGCCGGTCACCAGGCCGCGGTAGCGCATGACATAAGGCGTCAGGCGCCCGAGAGGCTTCAGCGACCGCGACTTCTTTTCCCCGCCCTGCACTGCGTCTGTCAAATCAGCTCCAATCGCCCTCAAACCGTTGATCACCAGCTTGTTGGCACTTGTTATCCTTCAGGCCTTCATGTATAGGCACCGCATCCGAATGGGAAGCCGTAGCCTTCGAGACTGCGGCTTCATTTATTCAATCGGGCCTCTTGCCGCAATGACATGCGTCAAATTGGACCCTGGCATCGCAGGAAGATTGTTATGAAGGCTGATATCCATCCCGACTACCACACCATCAAGGTTGTGATGACTGACGGCACCGAATACGAAACCCGCTCGACCTGGGGTTCGGAAGGCGCTGTCATGAACCTCGAAATCGATTCCAAGTCCCATCCGGCATGGACGGGCGGCAACCAGCAGCTCATGGACCGCGGTGGCCGCGTTTCCAAGTTCAACAAGCGTTTCGGCGGCCTCGGCCTCTAATCGCTTTTGCGGTACTGAATTTGAAAAGAGCCCGGTTTTTACCGGGCTTTTTTATTGCACGGTTTTGGGGCTGCGCTTTCAGCCAATGAAAAAGGCCGGTTGCGCAGGGAACGCAACCGGCCGGATTTAAATATATTTCTGAGTAAACTTAGTTGTTGCCGAAAGCGGTCTGCAGCAGGCTGAGCTGCGCCTGAACGCTGTTCTGATTGTCGGGAACGATCGGGGCTTCCGACGGGCGATAGATTTCGCGGTCGAGAAGGGCGATGCGATTCTGCAGGCGCAGCGAGCGCTCGACGAGATCGCGGAAGGATTCCGGCAGGTCGCCCCAGCCCGGAGCGTTGCGATCGACGTTGAAGCCGTCGAGGCGAACCTTGTTCTTTTCAGCCAGAACCTGATCGCGGGACATCTCGCCGTTGTTGACGGCGCGCTGCAAGAGCAGCCACGATGCCATCTGCATCAGGCGGGTGGTGAGGCGCATCGATTCCGCTGCGTAAAGTACCGACGCCATGCGGGGGAGGACCTTGGAAGCTGCGCGGCCGTTACCATCGAGGTAGGCTGCGGTTTCTTCGACAAGCGACATGCCCTCGGCATAAAGCGTCTTGAATTGCGACGATGCGGCGGCGCGTCCGGCGAAGCTGATCGTATTCAAACCAAGTTCCGACATTCAATTTGTCCCTGTTGCACGCGTCTACATATGGTCAGGTAACGCCAGCCTGAAGTAAAAGTTTCAAGGGCCGGTCTTTATGTCTTTAAGATGGTATCATTACCCTAAATGCGCAAGGCGTTTCTTAAGAAAGGGTTAACTTCCACAGATTCGTGGTGAACGGCCGCGCAGGCAAAAAAGAAGAGCCGCAAAAGCGGCTCTCAAGGTAAAACAGGGAGAAAAATCAGACCAATTCACCGCATGGAAAACTGTCTGAGATCCAGACGAAATCTGGATGGTTTAAGTAATAGCTCGTAAAGCTTAATATCCTGTTAATACTGTTCAGCATTAAGACTGGGCGAAGCGTGTTTTGCGCTTGCCTGTGACTTCTTTCTTGAAGTCAGGAGCGGAACAGGCCCTCGGCGGCGGCGCGCCCCGAAGCCTTCCTGGCCGACTCGGCCTCCAGTCTTGCGATCTCGCTTTTCAGCAGCTCGATTCGCTCCTTGAGCTCACCGACCGACAACAGCGAGAGATCCGCACCAATCTCGTGGGCGGTCTTCTTCACTGGCCGTTCCTCGTCAAAAAAGCTCATGGCAATCCTCCCTTTCGTTCAGTTTGGCATTTCAACCATACTTTACAGCAGGATCGCCACTTTCGGGAGACTTGTTGGATCCGCGGTCGGCAAGCGTCATGCTTTCGGGCGTGATCATCGGCGATGTTGCCGTCGGGATCGTCGTGTAGGCGTCACGGGCGTCGGGGTGGATGGCAGCGCGCAGGCGGCTGCGGATGATCGCGTAGGCGGCGATCAGCACGTGAGCGATCGCCGTTACCAGGAACAGCGCGTGCGGACTCACCATCGACATGACAGGGCCGCCGATTGTCGGGCCTATGACCGTGCCGATGCCGTAGAGCAGCAGCAATCCGCCGGAGACCTTCACGAAATCCTCGGAGGAGGCGAAGTCGTTCGCGTGCGCCACGGCGATCGGATAGAGCGTGTTGGCGACGGCGCCGTAGAACACAACGAGGCCGATCACCCAGAAGGGGTCGGAAGGGCTGAAGAGAACGATTAGAATACCGGCGAGAGCAGCAAGGCCGGACATGGCGGCCAGAACGTAGCGGCGGTCGATGCGGTCCGAGAGACGGCCGGCCGGAAACTGCATGACGGCGCCGGCAAAGATCGTGGCGCTCATCATGATGGCGATGCTGGTATCCGACAGCCCGGCACCGGCGCCGAAGACGGCGCCGAGCGTACCATAGGCACCATTGGCGATGCCGACGAGAAGGATGCCGAGGCACGAGACCGGCGAATTCCGGTAGAGCGCCGGCAGATCGAGGCGCACGGCCTTCAAAGGCTGCGGGGAGGCCGCGGTCGACAACGTGGTCGGCAGCATGGCGACGCAATAGAAGACGCCGCAGATCATGAAGAGGATGGGCGTGCGCACATCTTCCAGCGGGATCATCATCTGGCCGCCGACAACGCCGAACAGGGTGATGGCGATATAGAGTGAAAAGATCGCGCCGCGGCTTTCGTTGGTGGCACGTTCGTTGAGCCAGCTTTCGATGATCATCGAGGTGCCGGCGGTGGAGAAGCCGGTGACGGCGCGCAGCGCAATCCACCAGACCGGATCTATGACGATGCCGCTGAACAGCGCGCTGATGGCGATGATGGCGATGAAGCCGGAGAAGGCGCGCACATGGCCGACACGGCGCACCATATTCGGCGCCACGAGGCAGCCTATAACAAAGCCGCCGGCCCAGGATGTGCCGAGCAGACCGAGCGTGGTGGTGGCGTAACCTTCGATGTTCCCGCGGACGGGGAGCAGGATGCCCTGCAGGCCATTGCCCATGAAGAGGAAAAGCGTTCCGAAAAGCAGCGCGGCGACGGACAGCAGATTTCTTCTCATATGCCCACTCTCGACGAGTTCGATTTCAAAAAGACATAAGCCGAGACGATGTCCCGCCCAGTCCCAATGGTGTTGATTGTGCCCCGGAATGCCGTTACGGCATGAAGAAATTCTGTGTTCGCCCGGAATAATGTCGGTCCTGTGACATTATGATAATATTGGAAAAATAAAACCATGACCAAGCTGCTCGCATTGCTGCTCATCCTGGCCATGGTCATACACATCATCAAGCCGTTCGGGCTGCCCGGTTTGCGACGGCGAATGGACTTCTGGAAAATTGCGCTCATCGCTTTTGCGATCTGGACGGTAGCGCTGCTCGGCCGCGAGTTCTTCGGCTAGGCGAGAATCTCGCCGCGCATGACGAAGACGCAGCTGCCGGAAATGCGGACATCGGTGATCGTTCCACCCGCTTTCGTCACATCGACCTCGATGATGCTCCGACGACCCATCTCGACACCCTGTTCGATAGTGATGCGTTGTTGGCTGTCGTTTCCGGGCGTCCGGGAAACCAGATAGGCCGAGAGGGCGGCCGAGGCACTGCCGGTCGCCGGGTCTTCGGGGACGTTGTCGAGTGGCGCAAACATGCGCGCCCGGAGATGCCACGGGTCTTCCTTCGAGCGGACATAGAAGAACAGCGAGAAGTCGTGGTTGTTCTCGCCGCGGTTCCCGGCGGCTTCTCGGAACAGGGCGGGGTTGGGCACTGCTGCGGCAAGTGCCTCGAGGTTCGCGAGTTCGGCAACGGCAAATTCCAGGCCGACGGAGACGAAAAGCGGGTGGTGGAGTGCGGTGGCGATCTGGTCCGGTCGTATGGCGATGCAGCGGGCGATATCGGCTTCCGGGATCATTGCGCCTACCTGCAGCGGTTTTGGCGCACGGATCGTCGCTGCGGTCACCTGTCCGTTGCTGCGGCGCAGATCGACCTCGACGATACCGGCAGCTTCCTCGAAGCGCAGCCGGTTGCCGACCGGTTTGGCGAAGATCTCGCTTTGCTGGCCGATGAAATAGGCGGTGCCGACATTCGGATGGCCAGCGAAGGGCACTTCCATCGTTGGCGTGAAGATGCGGACATGCGCGGTGTTGGCAGGATCCTTCGGCGGCAGCACGAAGGTGATTTCGGAATAGCCGAACTCGGCGGCGATCTTCTGCATCTCGGCCGTGTCGAGAGCTTCGGCGCCGGTGATGACGGCAAGCGGATTGCCTTCGAAGCGAACGGAGGTGAAGACGTCGAGGGTGGTGTAGGCAAGATTGGGCACGGCTGGCTCCTGTTCGGCAGGTCGCCATGATTAGCCGGGAGCGCCTGTCACAGAAGGGGCAAACTTGTCGCCGTGACAAAGAAAAATGGGCGGCCAAGGCCGCCCACATTTGATCAAACGAGGGCGCTCTCGCGCGCGTCGGACTTATCGACGCTCGCCGCATAGATCTGGGCGATCGTCTTGGTCAGGCTTGCGTCGAATTCCGCGTCGTTCATCGTCACGCGCAGATTTTCCGCCAGAGCGCGGGAGAAGCTGGCGATCATGCCGTGGTTATGGCTGAGCTTTTCGCAGGCGTCTTCGGTGCTGTATCCGCCTGAAAGGGCGACAACGCGGATCACCGACTTGTGGGCGATCAGCGGCGCATAGAGATCGGCAACGGTCGGGATCGTCAGCTTGATCATGACGTTTTCACCGGCGGGGAGCTTGTCGAGTTCCTTCAGGATCTCGTCGCGCAGGATGGCCTCGGCCTGCTGCTTCGTCGGGCTGTCGATCGAGACTTCCGGCTCGACGATCGGGATGAGGCCGTGGCCGATGATCTGGCGCGCCACTTCGAACTGCTGTTTCACGACGGCGGCAATCCCTGCCTTGTCGGCATGACCGATGACCGAGCGCATCTTCGTGCCGAATATGCCCTTCTGCCGGGCGCGGATCAGGAGCGCGTCCAGATCGGGCATCGGCTTCATCACCTGAACGCCGTTTTCCTCGGCTTCGAGGCCCTTGTCGATCTTGAGAAAGGGAACGACGCTGCGCTTTTCCCAGAGGTAGGAGGGGACAGCCTGACCATCGACTTCACCGTCCATGGTCCGTTCGAAGAGGATCGCGGCGATGACCTTGTCGCCCGAAAATGCAGGCGCGCTCATGATGCGGGCGCGCATGGCATGGACCAGTCGGAACATTTCCTCGTCACCGGAATAATCCGATTCAGATACGCCATAAAGACGCAGTGCCTTGGGTGTCGAGCCACCGCTTTGATCCAGCGCTGCAATGAAACCCGGTGCAGAGCTCATCTTATCCAACATCTTCGCGTCTACCATGCTGCTCCTATCCCAAAAATCGGCGCGCTAGGCGCCTACGGCTCAATGGCTATCATTCGCGGATAACAGAAGTTTATGAGCGGGAGAATGGAGCGCTAAACCATTGAAACGATTGAAATCATTTCAATCGTTTGAAAGTTTGGGCAGTTTTGGCCCCACTGGGCAAAAGACCGCGAAAGCGAGATGCTTCCGCGGTCCTATCCACATGTAAAAATTGTTAAATCAGCTTTGGCTGATTATTTGCCCTTGAGAACGGCAACGCCTGGAAGGACCTTGCCTTCCATCCATTCCAGGAAGGCGCCGCCTGCCGTCGAGACGTAGCTGAAGTCGTCGGCAACGCCGGCATGGTTGAGCGCCGAAACGGTGTCGCCACCGCCTGCGACCGAGGTCAGCTTGCCGGCCTTGGTCCGCTCGGCAGCGTATTTCGCAGCCGCAACCGTCGCCTTGTCGAAGGGCTCGATTTCGAAGGCGCCGAGCGGGCCGTTCCAGACCAGCGTCTGCGCACGGTCGATCCAGGCCTTGACGGCTTCGACCGATTTCGGGCCGACGTCGAGAACCATGGCATCGGCAGGGATCGCGTCGATGGCGACGGTCTCGTTGGCGGCTCCCGCCTTGAATTCGCGGGCGACGACGCCGTCCTCGGGCAGGATGATGGCGCAGCCGGCGGATGCGGCTTCGATCATGATCTGCTTTGCGGTTTCGGCGAGATCATGCTCGCAGAGCGACTTGCCGACATTGGTGCCGCGGGCGGCGATGAAGGTGTTGGCCATGCCGCCGCCTATGACGAGGGCGTCGACCTTCTTCACCAGGTTCATCAACAGGTCGATCTTGCTCGACACCTTGGCGCCGCCGACGATGGCAACGACCGGGCGGACCGGCTCGCCGAGACCCTTTTCCAGCGCTTCCAGCTCGGCCTGCATCGTGCGTCCGGCATAGGCCGGCAGCAGATGGGCGAGACCTTCGGTCGAGGAATGGGCGCGGTGGGCGGCGGAGAAGGCGTCGTTGACATAGATGTCGCCGTTGGCGGCGAGCGCCTTGGTGTGTTCGGCGTCGTTCTTTTCTTCAGCCTTGTGGAAACGGGTGTTTTCGAGCAGCAGGATATCGCCATCCTGCAGCTTGGCGACGGCGGCGGATGCTGCATCGCCGATCGAGTCGGTGGCGGTGGCAACGGGCTTGCCGAGAACCTTGGCGACGTCGGCTGCGATCAGCGACAGCGAAAGGTCAGGCGAGGGGCCATCCTTCGGGCGGCCGAAATGGGCGAGCAGGATGACCTTTGCGCCCTTCTTCGACAGTTCGAGGATCGTCGGTGCCACGCGCTCGATGCGGGTTGCGTCGGTAACCTTGCCGTCTTTCATGGGAACGTTGAGATCGACGCGGACGAGAACGCGCTTGCCGGCGATGCCGTTGAGGTCGTCGAGGGTCTTGAAAGCTGGCATGGGAGTATCCGTTCGTTAGTGCCTTGGAAGGTGGCCGACCATAGCAAGGATGCCCCGCGACGCAAGGTGTTCAGCCGTGCTTTTCACGCGCGTTTTCGTCACTCTCCGGCACCCGTCCCACATGCGCGGGCTCCGGTACATGGCGGCCTTTGAAGCGGTCGCGGATGCGCTGAATGATATCGCGCATGTTGATGAAGATCGGCAGGGTAATTGCCGGTTCCACCGCTTCCAGAGACATGCCGACGGAGCTGATGTGATCCTGATCGTCGAGGTCGCGAACGATGAGGATGATCGAGCCGAGACGGACGCGATCGGCATAGTCGGCCTTGCCGCCGAGGCGCTGCTTCATCAGTTCGGCGATCGTCAGGCCCTTCTCGGATTCGTTCAGCAGACCCGGCCCATAGGCGGCATCGAGATCGGCGGCTGGACGGATCGGCGAGAGCGCGAAGGCTCCGAAGAAGTCCGCATCATCCTCATCCACAGGCGCCTTGCTGGCGAAGAGACGGTCGAGCAGGCGGGCGTAGCTCGGGACGATGAAGAGATAGACCAGATCGTTTTCGCGCAGGCGGCCAGCATATTGATAGCGCAGCGACTTGCCGTCGCGGATGACCAGAGATGGTGTGGCCCAGCGCGGGATGCGCTCGCCGCGCAGGACGGGACTGTCCTTGATGACACGGTAGGCGAGGAGTTCATGGTTTGCAGAGCCCGGCAGATCGATCTCGACCTTGTCGACGGCGCCCATGCGCGGCGGAATGATGAGGCCGAGCTTCTTCGCCACCGGTTTGATCGTCCAGCCTTGGACGAGGAGCGAGACGAGGACGATGATGAAGGCGACGTTGAAATAGACATGGCCATTTGGCAGGCCGCCGAGGATGGGCATGATGGCGAGAAGGATCGAGACGGCGCCGCGCAGGCCGACCCAGGCGACGAAGCCGATTTCCTGCTGTGTGTAATCGTAGGGCAGCAGCGACAGCCATACGGCCAGCGGACGGGCGACGAAGATCAGGAACAGCGCCAGCGCCACGGCAGGCAGGATGATCGCCGGAAACTGCGACGGCGTCGCCAGCAGCCCGAGCACGAGGAACATGATGATCTGTGCCAGCCAGGTCATACCGTCCTGGAAGCGCTTGATGGCGGCCAGACCAGGCAGCTTACGATTGCCGGCATAGATGCCCGCGACATAGACGGCGAGGAAGCCGCTGCCGCCGACCGCGCCGGTGAAGGCGAAGACCAGCATGGCAAGGCCGAGCACGAAGATCGGTGTCAGGCCGCGATCGGTATCGAGGCGGCTGACCACCTGGGCGATCATCATGCCGCCGAGCATGCCGAGGATGACGCCGAGGCCCATTTCCTCGATGAAGAGGGCCAGCATCGACAGATTGATGCCGGAATAGCCTTCGCCGCTTGCCAGCAGCTCGACGAGAACGATGGTGAGGAAGATCGCCATCGGGTCGTTGGTGCCAGACTCGACTTCCAGCGTCGAGCGCACCTTGTCGCGAATATTGATGCCGCCGATGCGCAGCAGGAAGAAGACAGCGGCGGCATCGGTCGAGGCGACGATCGAGCCGAGCAGCATGCCCTCAAGCCAGCTGAAATTGAGCAACCAGGTAGCGGCGAAGCCGACAAGGGCGGCGGTCATCAAAACGCCGACGGATGCAAGCGTCAGCGACGGTATGGCCGCAAGCTTGAAAGCCTGGATTGGCGTGCCGAAACCGGAATCGAAGAGGATGACGGCAAGCGCGATGGACCCAAGAATATAGGCGAGATAATTGTTGCTGAATTCGATGCCGAGGCCATCGACGCCGGCAATCAGGCCGATGCCCAGAAAAAGAAGCAGCAGCGGGGCGCCGAAACGGAAGGCGAGCAGGCTGGAGAAGGCCGCAAGAAGCACCAGCGCCGTCGATACCAGCACGACGATATAGAATGCTTCCACGTCCATCCCCTTTCACATCCGCGCCGCGGCCCGCCCCCGGAAACCGCAACCATTGCTCGATCCTCGTCCTTTGCTGCGCTTCCGCCAGTAAACGGCAAAACAGACCGGAAGGGTAGGCCTTGCGGCTTAACCTTGCTGGGCTGCGGCGTCATGCTGCTGAACGGAGAGCCGGACGGCTCACCAACGAATGCTACGGGAGAGAATCTCTATAAAGAATGTATAGGCAAATCAGGCGAGAGCAGGGCAAAAACTGAGATGAGCATCGCTTTTGCCGATAAGGCGGCGCTTATCGGCGATTGACCTGAAAGCGCTTGTTGATGCGATCGACCGGCGTGCCATCGAGAAGGGGAACATCCTTCGTGATGCCGTAGGTCTCGAAGCCCATTTTCGCATAGTAGGCCAGACCGCCGGTATTGTCGGCGCGGATGGTGGCATTGATGAACTGGATATCGAGCGTCCGGGCGGCGGTAAGCGTTGCCGCGAACAGGGCAGTGCCGACGCCGGGGATTTTTGGGTGCTTGCGGGAAAATGTCCCGATGTCGGCCCATCCGTCCGGCAGGTCTCCGTAGCGGCTGATCTCCTGGAACCCGGCAAGGCCGTTATCGGTTTCGGCGACGTGACAGGCGAAGACCGATGGTCCGTCGATGAACCATTCCCGGAATTCTGCAGGCGAAAGTGCGACCTCCATGGCCGTCGTGCCACCGGCGGCGATGATCTCGTTCAGGAGGCCGGTGAGCTCGCCAGCGTCATCCGCGGTTGCTTTTCGAATGTTGATATCCACCATGATTCCGCTCTCCTCTTCCGGCTGCCACTCAAAACAAAAACGGCCCGGTTTCCCGGGCCGCTCTCTCGATCTGCTTTTCGCAAAAGCGAAGCTTAGATGAGCTTTGCGAAGGCGACGGCCGTGTCGGACATGCGGCTCGAGAAGCCCCACTCGTTGTCGTACCACGAGAGTACGCGGACGAAGTTGCCTTCCATGACCTTGGTCTGGTCGGTCGCGAAGATCGACGAATGGTCGTCATGGTTGAAGTCGCGGGAAACCAGCGGCTCGTCGGTGTAGCCGAGAACGCCCTTCAGCTTGCCGTTGGAGGCAGCCTTGATGGCCTCGTTGATTTCGCCGACGGTCGTTGCCTTCTTGGAAACGAACTTGAAGTCGACGACCGAGACGTTCGGGGTCGGAACGCGGATCGACGTGCCGTCGAGCTTGCCCTTCAGGTGTGGCAGAACGAGGCCGACGGCCTTGGCAGCGCCGGTGGAGGTTGGGATCATCGACAGGGCTGCAGCGCGGGCGCGGTACAGGTCCTTGTGCATGGTGTCGAGCGTCGGCTGGTCACCCGTGTAGGAGTGGATCGTGGTCATGAAGCCATGATCGATACCAACGGCGTCGTCGAGAACCTTGACGACCGGTACGAGGCAGTTCGTCGTGCAGGATGCGTTGGAGATGACCAGGTGTTCCTTGGTCAGCTGGTCGTGGTTGACGCCGAAGACGACGGTCAGGTCAGCGCCGTCGGCAGGAGCCGAAACGATGACGCGCTTGGCGCCGGCCGTCAGGTGGGCAGCAGCCTTGTCACGCGAGGTGAAGATGCCGGTGCACTCGAGCGCGATATCGACGCCGAGTTCGCCGTGCGGCAGCTGTGCCGGATCGCGAACGGCGGTCACCTTGATCGGCTTGCCGTTGCCGACGATGATCGTGTCGCCTTCGACCTCGACGGTCGCCGGGAACTTGCCGTGGATCGAATCGTAGCGCAGCAGGTGAGCGTTGGTTTCGACCGGGCCGAGGTCGTTGATCGCCACGACTTCGATGTCGGTGCGGCCGGATTCGACGATAGCGCGGAGAACGTTGCGGCCGATGCGGCCGAAGCCGTTGATGGCAACCTTTACAGTCATTTGCATTCACTCCCTAGACATGGGGCTTGCGGATGGAGTGGAGAGCGCCGGAGCGCTCTCCCTGAAACTCAGAGCTTTGCTTCTGCAGCAGCGACGACGGCGTCTGCCGTGATGCCGAAATGCTTGAAGACGTCCTTGGCCGGGCCGGAAGCGCCGAAGCTCTTCATGCCGATGAAGGTGCCTTCCGGACCGATGAACGCATCCCAGCCTTCGCGAACGGCGGCTTCGACGGCGATCTTGACCGGCGAGTTGCCGAGCAC
>NZ_JBFTMO010000029.1:0-25767 GCF_056396985.1 Rhizobium sp. 05N430
GGCAAGCTTCTCTGCCGTCGACCAGCGACGGCGGCGCTCAGGGCCGGACAGGACTTCTATCTTAGGACTGTGACTGGTCATAATGGGCACATTACCTCGCACACTTGTTAAGTGGGAGATCGTGTCCGGATATTTATGGGGCCATTACACTACGCCAACCCAAGATTTGCGCATGACCTATCTTTCCCAGCTTCGATCCACGGACCTTTACCAACTATCCCGACGCGAGTTTAACCGACGCGGCACCTTTCGCGAGCTGACCGAAGCGCTTGTTACTGAGATGGGATGCAGGGTCGATGCTCGCGAGCTCATCAACGGCCGTTGGGTTGCCCACGCGTCTCGTAAGGGCCGCGAAATCTTCAAGAGCCATCAATGTGAACAGCGAGCGGACGCGGAGCTAGATCTTTTGGTGGCGTTCCACTGCCGGATGACGCCTTCCTATCGACGCCGGTACTTTAGGGTGACGCGGGCAAGCAGCTGAAGTCGCTCTCACTAATTTTGGCCCTAAAAAAATGTCGCTAATCCGTTCCGACACTTTGATCCGTTAACTGGTGTCACTAGGCGATTTTGTCTGTTGCGTACGACGACGCACCCGCGCACATCACGTCTGCTCATTTTTCTGTGCCATCAATGTATTTTCCTGCTTCACGTCTCTTTGGTAGTTGGGGCGTCTGACGCGCGTCTCAGCGCACGGTCTTAATGCAAAGTCATCGCCCTAGCTTCAGATTGAAAGCAATCCATCAGGTGTCGGCCGAACCCCTCAACTAACTGGCCTCGATGCGCATTACCGCGCGTCGATCCTCGCCAACGCAAAATGACGCAAAGGCGTCAAATCTCCGCACGATTCAAATGCTCTTAAAGCGCCTCCGGGTATGACAGTCCGTTACCGTTCCCCTTACGGTTGCGATTTTTTAATCCCGACCCTTTACTTTCCGCACGCCAGAGAGGAATGTTGCACTTGGTTTCCTTCGTATGCTCACCAACACATGATAAATACTGACTTCCGCCCAAACCACAAATTTCAGAATAAAAGTTCGACATCTTTTGTGGATGTTGATGAGGCCTTGGTTGTCTATCTTCGACTTGGCATCGCTGTTGTTGGTCAATCTATCGATGAAGAGATAGCTTCCGCAGATAAGAGCGGCAATTTTGAAAAACTTCGCAACAGAATTTACATTTTCGACCTAAGTGATGCTCGCTTTATTAGCATCGCGTGTTCTCACTATATTATCGCTTTTGTCCGGAAATGTGCGAAACTGCGTTGGGATTTCCGTCTCATCTTGCCGACACGACGTAAGGTGCGCGATTTTTGGAAACTCTGGCGTTTCTATGAAGCATTGGAAGTGGCAGCTGACAAGCCGTGGGTCGAGCTTCTGTATGAGGAGGATCGTATCCTCGCACAGGAGCGTCAACAGACCTTCTTTGAAAGATCTGCGCCGACCACGTATCAAACAGGGTCAGACACATTAAGAAGTGAGAACTTCTTTGGTTTTCACAGCATGCACCTGAATTCACATTCCAAAGGCATGATCGCTGTTGCTGAAGCGGATCAGTGGCGAACGAAGGAAATCCGGGACATTGTCGAACGCGGACTTGGAATAAGGAGCGACTACTTTTCCAGCCGTGTTGTCTTTGAAGCAGTCTTCAATGCTGTGAAACATCCCGCCGCTTCACTTATACAGACTTCGTCATGGCATCCCCGGCTGTACCAACGTCGCAACCCAGAGAGTGATGAAGAGTACGGTGGCGCGTTTTCGCTCACTGTTTGGGATAATGGAAAGCCATTCTCCGCGGTGATGAACCGAGCGCTCGAGGATGGCGTCACTCTCCGCGGTGAAGTTAAACCCTACAATCGTAGTGCATACCTCGTAAGCTATCGCGATCTATCGACGGCACCCGAAAAGCCATCGCCGCTAGAAAGAGACCTCACCGAGGTTGTTGAATCAGACATAGAAATTAACGCCGACACGCCTGAGCACCTTCGATTGCTTTCAACTGTTTTTGCGGGTGTGTCGACGAGCAGCTTGACGAATGAAGACGAACGACTTGAAGAAAGCAACCGAAGGGGCATGGGGTTATTCGTGCTTTCAACGACAGTATGCATGAATATGAACGGCAAAGTATCCCTTCGAAGCGGCCGTCACTTTATGCAACTCTCCAAAGCGAAAGCGCGATACGCTCATCAGGCGCCACATGTTTTCAGTGCTAAAATCTTCAAGCTTCCGATGAACGTACCGACATTTTACGGCAATATGTTATCTGTGGACCTGAAGGTTCCCAAATTATGACCTACGTAATTCCACTGCGAATGCGATCGCAGGCTCCGGACATTGATCAGAATGCCGAACTAGTGATTCAACGGCTTCGGAATTATTGCTTGCCGAGTGCCTTCAGCGAACCCATTGAGTATTGCGATCCTATCAGTATCGCGAATCCGGAAACCGCTTCCTTTAACGGCCTATCGCAAGAGGTCGTAGCAAAAGCAGAAGGGCACGCCGCTCTCGGTCATGACATTTTTATAGACGTTGGCGGACCGACATTCGATGAAGTCGTCTCACCAAAGGTTGCTTCGGCTCTCGCAGAAGCAGTGACCGCCTTTGGGCTTCGCAAGCCAGCGACTAAAGTCGTGATCTTAATGCAGCGCCAATATCTCGATGACGATGTATTTTTTAATATCCTCGAGACGCAATGCGTAAAACACGGCGGCATCATAGTTTTCGCAGACTGTGGCTCGATCTTTAATGCCGACGGTGACGGGCAACGAACGAGCAAAGTTGCAACAATGATTATTCAGTGGTGTGAACTAACTCGAACATCAAATAAGAAAAATCTCGTTCAAAAGCTGATCCGCCATCGGGGCTTTTATGCCGCTCCGGTTGGTGGAACAACAGTTTCGATGTTTGATGGTCGAAATTGCGTTGGTGAGATTACCGAGTTAATTCTCGAACGGTTAGCCGAATGGTTTCCTGATGAGTCCCCGGTTAATATCTTGGTGGATGATAAAAACAGCTACTGGTTTGGGGAAGCTGTCTACAACGCTACCAGCCAATTGCGATCAAATGTAAGCTTCTTTTTCACTCGCGAAGGAATTGCTACGCCGCCGACATCGGGTTTCGACGCAGTTCTCTTTTCGGTCATCCGGTCGGGCACATCTGCCCGAAAGCTGTTGACTGACAAGGCTCTAGGTATAAAGAGCGGTGCCAAACTTTGGTCGCTGATCTCCTTAGAAAATAACGTAAAAAGTACAGAACATCATTACTCCAAAACGTTCGACCTGAATCCTGGATCAGTTGAAATAATGGTTGAAATCGGGCAAGACAGCCGTGAAGACGAGTTGCTTGAAAGCTTTTGGAAAAAATCCAATGTTAAGCCACATCCTATCGGTGAAATAGCGCTACACGAGAAATTTCGATCTGATGAAATGTGGTCCTTGCTTCTTGAAAGCGGTATCATGCCAGAGGTGGATGTACCTGGTAGCAGGGTTGGCTTCGACTGGGTTCCAGACATGGATGCCTTCGTTGAAATGCACGGACCGCTACTGGCGGGGAAGATTTCAGCATCTCTGGCGCGGAGCAATGGTTCGAACTCAACAGAGGGCACGTTCTTTTTTGTCCATCCGGGTGATCGAATTGCGACGAAGCTAGTTGAGTATGTGTGCACGCTAACGCGCAAGAGATCGATTAAGGTCGATCGGGGCATCCTCCACCTTGCAGAAAGCTCGAAGAACATTGCTGATTTGCGCCGGCGTGCTTCAACCGACGAGCTACAGAAACATATAGACGTCCTTGAGCGGGTAGCCGGTACTGAGCGCCTTAGTACAATAAATCTTGGCAGCAAGCCGGTAAAAGTCGTCCTTATCGACGAATTTTCTGGTGGGGGCGACACACTGTTCCAACTTCGCAAACTGTGTCAGCTACTCGACTGGGATATTCGATCGGTGATTTGCCCGGTGGTAGTCGGCCCCAAAACGCCGAAAAACGAGTTCATCGAGCATAGTTACTACGATTTCGGCATCCCGTTGCACGAGCATTAGATGACAAAACATAACCGAGACCTCGATGCACTCCGGTTTCTCGAAAAGCAGAAACACCTCCCATTCGTCGCCAACGCTACGGCAGCACATCAAGCAGGGGCGAAATGGATGATAAAACATGAAATTAATTCAAGGGCCAGCGACATGGATACCGCACCACTCGATATTTTCATTACGACCGGCGCCTCGAAAGAAATCGAGTTCATTCGGGATGCAGTCATTTCGATGGGCGGGAAAGCTGTTCCCGACAAAGCCCTAACTAAAAATCAAGCAGGATATCGCTGTGAAGTGCCAAATTCTGCAGGAGACGATGTTATTCGTTTCGGTCTCGCGTCTGCCTCAAATGATGGGAAGGCTCCCCAAACCAATCTCCTGAAACGCATTTGCAGCGACAGCGATCCGCGGATCATTATCCTCGTTGGCATGATGGGCGGCATACCTGGTCGTGTCAGTTTGTTTGATGTTGTCATCCCCACCGTAATTTACGACGGTACCACTGTCGGCACAGAACAGGGGAAGCCGAAATGGACGAAGACGAGCCGCTCAATGCATGAGAAGTTTGGCAGCGTTTCGGCAACGTTTGCAGGGCAGGTCGGCAAAGAGTTGGGCATCAAGGTTCGAAACAACAAACGAGTTGTTACCACGGGTGGAACCATCGAGGACGTGAATGAAGCCCTCTTTAGTGAGATCGTTGATTATGACAAAGGCGAAATCGTCGGCATGGAAATGGAGGGTTACGCGATTTTCGAGGCCAGTACTGATCAACAGCACGATGGAAAGAACGTAATTTTCGGCTTTGTGAAGGCAGTTGCGGATTTCGGCGTTTCAGAAGTTTCAGAGCAACAAGTTGAAGCGGTCCGGAAAAATATTCCATCGCTTGCGGAAGAGACAGATATCAAGCCGCGTTCGAACGAGCAGCACAAAGCCGCGATACAGCAGCACGCTACCGCGCTTGCGTTTAAGACTGCAGTCCGTCTGATAGAGATGCTATAGAGCTTGGGTGTCGATTGCACGGCGCACCTGCGCTCGCAAGGAAACGGCGACCTTTAATAATCACGGCAGTCGGCCTCAACATAGCCTACCAGAAAAGCTCCACAGCCGCTGTTGAAGCGTCCCCGTAAGGTCGCCGCTCTTTTGGCCCCAAGTTTTTTACTAGCCTTGTGAATTGAGAGGTCAGTGCCGAAAGCTTAGCTGTTTAATGGTGTTTAGTGCCGCTCGCAATCACGGGCATTACCGAGCTTGGCGCATACTTTTCTACAACCTGATAAACAGCTTCATAGTTTTGACGCTTCAGTTCGCCGTTATATGCACATCCAATTTGCTTTGCGATTTTTTGCAGTGTTTCGTAATGCAACGGGAGTGTCTTCTGGATCGCTTCCGCCGCATCTGTGACAAGCGTTTCGCGCGAGCGGTCATCAACTGACCTCGCCAATATTGCATCGGCGCTCATCTTCAATTCATTATAATAGAGGTCTCCTGTTGTCGCGACCTTTTGAAAATCGTCCAGAGTCAATTGCTCTCCAGATTTCTTCTTCGTTGCATAGATTTGTAGTGCGGCAGTGTATTCTGAGTAACGTTTGGCACGCTCTTCCTTATGGCGTCGGCCATTTTCATAAAGGCGTTGGCGCTGTTGATAACGCTCGTTTGGCGTGGTCGTAAGCGTACGAGCGAGAAATCCCAATATACCCCCGATCGCAAACGTTGCTGCTGAAACAGGGACGGTCGCTCCCGGGGTCATTAGCAGCGTCCAAAGGTCTTGAGCTGCCATTACTTACCTACTTCTCTCAACAACATCTCGATTGTGTCTGCCTCTGAGGCATACACGTTCATGCGGTAATCTCTGAAGAGATGCTTCGCGGCGGCGTGGCCAGCAGCCTCGGGCGACAGCCCCTGCCTTACAAATTCGCGGGTTAGGCGTGCCCATTCTTGAACCTGTGAGAGCGACGGGGAGTTGCTTAGTCCATACTTAATTCGAATTCCGTGTGCAGCGTCCGCCATCGGGCTCTCCAGTTCTCACTCAAGTGACAATACTAGACCCGATTTTACGAAATTTTTGAATGTCTTTCTGGTGCAGTTCTCGCGCTCGGCCGCTTTTTTCTGTGGATTCCGGGGTTAAAGGTAGCAATCCGACAACGATATTTCCCACAGCTCTCAAACTTCGTCCGAGCTACCATCAAAAATCTAGTGCACAATCAAGGATTGGAGATTTGGACAAGCATAACGGCAGTTGCATCCATGTCGCTATCATGTTGAAGTTCAAACACTTATGGGTGAGGAGCTATGAGTTACCGTACGATACCACTTAGCGACATGCTAGTTAACCGTGCAAATGACCGACACGGTGAGCTCGAAAACGAAACAGCAGCGATCGGTTGGCTGTTTTCAAATCATCTTGGGCAAATGCGCAAGCTTGCCGAGGATATCGTTCGCTCTAAGGGGCTCTATGAACCTCCGCTTGTCTACCAGAATGGATCTCGCTTTATCGTCTACGACGGCAATCGCCGGACCACCTGCCTAAAACTGCTTTCCGATCCGAAGCGATCGCCAAATTCAGAATTGCGAGACTTCTTTACCAAGCTACGCTCAAGTTGGGTGGGGACGTTCCCAGATCGAATTATGTGTCGCGTCGAAACCGACCGAGACGAGATCGACGAAATACTCTATCGGCGTCACACCGGGAGCCGAGGCGGCGTCGGCCAAAGTAGGTGGGACGACCGGCAGAAAGAAATATTCGTCAATCGAACCGGCAAAGGCGGCAAGCTAAACGTCGCGGACGAGATAGAAGTGAGACTTGGAAACGCTGGCCTTCTCCCCGAGAAAGGGCGCATTCCTCGCAGTAACTTGAACCGTCTTCTGTCTGGTGAAGCGTTCAGAAACCGTGTTGGGATTTCGACGGCGAAGGGGCGATTCGAATTTATTAGAAGAGAAGAAGCATCTTTAAAGGCTCTTGCTCGCATTGCGGACGACCTTGCTCGCAGACGAAAGACACTCGATGACGTGTGGGATGTCGACAAAAAATCAGAGTACCTCAATGAACTTGACCAGGAAGGCGTGCTGCCTACCGCGGCGGACTTGCCAATATCGGGACAGGTGAAATCGGCCAAAGCTGTTAAAGCAGAAGCCTCCGCAACTGTCTCGTCAATGAACTCCTCAACAGTCGACGCGGTTTCCTTGGCAACTCCTCGCTCTTCTAAACCGCCAAGACGAACTAGGCTTATTCTTCACCACGACTACGGAATTGCGTGGAGCGGTCGCCTCCAGCGTCAAAGATCTATCTGGGAAGAACTTCAGTTCAAGCTGGACCTGAACGAACACCCGAATGCGATTGCGGTGTTGTGCCGTGTGCTGCTTGAACTGTCGGTCGACAACTATATCAAGCAGACGAAGCTGGCGACGGCGGTTGAGAACGACGCCCTCGTGAAGAAGCTGGTAGCATGCGCGGAACATCTCAATACTCGCGGGAAGGTCGACAAGCGTTACATGGAAGTCGTTAGAAAGGCGCGTGCGATGGACGCCATCGTGTCTGTTGACACTCTCAACAAGTATGTTCATTCGGCAAACCTTGCTCCCACTGGCGAGCATCTGTGTGCGCTTTGGGACACGTTCTCGGAATTAGTTGTCAACTGCCTTAATGAGTAGAGGGCCGGTTCGTTTCATCGCAACCGTCGCTGGCCGATGACGCTTTCGGTCGTAATCGTCACACCTGGAAATAGTCTTACGGTGGTCCCGTCAGCTCTTCGAGATCGCTGGAGCAACTCTTTATTATCAAGGGCCCTAAACGATCCCCTGGATCGCAGTCACCGGCACCTGACGCCTGAGGTTTCTGTATTCATCCACCAAGATAGACGCAATATTGTAAACGTCACTGTCGGTCATGTCTTCAAATCCTTGCCCGACATGACGAAGACATCCCCGCAGGCCGGCGGCTATCGTGTGCATTTCCCGCTCTTTTGCGGTGGAACCAAACCCCACACTCGACGCGCTCGACATTGGATCTCCCATATACAACACCCTCACGTCATCTTGACCCGCGACAATAGGTTTGGAAATCCTTGCGACATGCATATTCGGCGACAGAACAACTTGAGACGGTCCCCAAAAAGCTCCATCCCAGAAAATTCGGTCGTCGTCGTAACGGTTCAGCCGCTTGTCCTTTAAATGCCCGATGAAAACCCGCGCGGCTTCCAGCGATTCCGCTTGCGACTTGGGAAGAACGCGCCGCTTCGAGTCTCGTCGCACGGCTTCACTAAATGCGAAAGATCATCGCTCTTGACCTCGTCGATGCTCTCGTCGATCTGCTGATGGCGCACTCGCAAGTGTGTGCCAAAACTCAATTCAGGAAGATATTGTGACCCGAATGGGCCGTTGCTAAACCAATGCATGTCGCACGTGTCAATGCTCTTATTGAGAACCGCATCCAGTTTGGACCGCGCTTCGGGAAGGGAACGAGCTTGAATGTAGATGCTGGCGTCGAGTTCGAGCTGGGCTGAGAAGTGAAGCAATGTGCAAACTCTGTTGGGATGTAAGTATGGTTGTCTGAGACAGGGAGGCTGTCAACGGACTTACACAGACGATGATTTGCATTGGATGACGAGTGCCTTCACTCCTTACTTGACGGCAGCTTTCGCCGGAGCGACGATGATCCACCGTGTCAGGACCAATCTTTTGCGAAAACTGATTTGCTTGAGTACCGCTCACTTGAGACCCTCTACTCGGCGCTTTCTTTCAACGAAAATTCATACTGACTGGCCGGTTGTGGGTGGACCATTTGGTGACTGCGGCTGGATCCTTCACGTCGATGAAGACGCTCATGCGAATTTCGGGCACCGTCGGTTTAAGGAGCTCTGGCAGATTTTTGAGTACGCTGCAGATTTGGGTTACAGCTTAATTCTCTTTGATGACGTTGAAGATCCTATAGCCGCTCTCCCAGTTTTTCTCCGTTAATGGTCCAGAAGACGGTTACGAAGCATTGCCGCGCCGCATTTGACTGAACGAAACAAATGCGAGCTAGCACTGGCTCCTCTACGTTAGACGGAGCGATTAGTTAATCGCTACCGATCGCTGGCCTTGGCGAATGAAGCGTTCAACGATCTAGTTTACCGACGCGTTGGCACGGAGGCCGCATGGGTGGCAAACCGTGTGTCGACCCTTTCACAATGTAATCAGTGAGTTCCGGCTCTTCATCGACTAGAAATTCTCGTTAGGCGGGAATATCTCTGGGCATGCCTATCAAAGCTTCCATGCTTTGGGGGTTTCGCGCGTTCCGAACTTGGATGAGTGCAGGTCGCTCGTACCAGATTCACTCTACCTCGGCCATTCTGCCAAAGCGCGGCGAGGTGTTTCTCTTCTCACTTCCAGCATGCAAACGAGCGTTTAGCACATCTGAAGTGAGAACCACTCAGTGGAGCTAGCGCCTCGAAATCGTCCGTTCATGCGTTTCTTTAACCACTCTGAAAGCCGTGGTTCGCACGCGCCAACGCTGACAGGGACAGTGAGGCCAAGTGCCTTCGGCCTGGCCTGGCCTGCCGATTTTCGTGGAGTGTTGCCACTGTATGAAGACACACCGGGCCTTGACTTCCGTCAGAACTAGTGTGGACTGTTGCATAGTATTGCTGTGTCCTGAGTCCCCGCATAAGGCACGCGAGCTTATTTTCTTGAATCAAAAAAGGAGAGCATTCATGGCACTAAAACCAGGACCAAAGCCGATAGCGAAATCCACAGGGAAACCGGATCAGCGCCGCCGTGATAACAAAAGCACACCAGGGAATACACCATCCCTCAAACCTAGCAAGTCCACCAAATAAAGCTCACAAAAGACGACTCTTCGCTGGTTTGCACTTTTACCCCGGTATTCGATTGAACCTGTGCGAATCGTCGCGTGGACTTAGTGCCCGTCTGACGTTGGGTCTCAGTTTTCTCGAATTCCGCGCCGGTAACGGTCATTCAGATAACGGCCCCGTATTGGACGTTTGCTGCCAAAAGCGAATGTCCGCTGTTGGCGCATAGTAGTTAATTGTGATGCCCCCCTGCCCTGGACGGGATGACAGCTTCAATCAGATAATCCCCTCTTGGTTGGCCTTAGAGAGCTGCTAAAGCCGATGCGGGTAAATTCAAAAGGAACTTCGCGAAGGCTTTGCCGAGCCAATCGCGTCTGCTTCATCACCGCAAAAATTGACGGCGCTGATTAGGCGTGTAATTGGGAAAGAGAGCGCTTCGATGCAAGGCTAACTTTGAAAACCAGCAATTTGACGAGCTTTGGCGGATTGTCGCATACATAGCGGAGCACGGTTATGCACCGGTTCTATTCGATTTCGTGGCAGAGCCATGATAGAAGTGCCCCCCTATTTATTTTATCCTTTACTCAGATTGCATGACGGCAACGTCCACTTAGCTGCTTGGTTCCCAAGGGCTTGAACCACAGCGGACAGGTGAGGCGCTCGACGGCCTGCCCGTTGGCCACAGCGTTATCGGCGCTCGGCGTCGGCTCTGAGCCGGCAGCCAACTCAAGGCTGCTCCCGCACACCCGGAGCGGCTTCGCGTTCATCTGCATCTTCGAGGTCGCTTGCAACCACGAATGCGTCTGTATGCTGGCGAGCGGCCTCGCGCACTGCGCCAAGATTCGGCACGTCGTCTCCGTCCAAGAGGTCATTTTCGTGCATTATTTCGTGCTCTGCCTGCCGCCAGTGATCCTCGTGACTACCATCAAGGCTGCCTTCGGCTTCCCAGATCTCGTATGCGCGGGACCGGACGCGTTCAATCGTGGCTTCGTCCGTCTCGGGACTGATCGAGGACTGGGCGGGGATGCCAACCTCTTCGATCTTGGTTTCGTTTCGAGCGTGCGGCGGTCGCTTGGCCATTGTGGTCTCCTTTGTAGAACAAGACCCAAACGCCGCCGAAACAGCGCAGTTCCACCTCTCTGCTTCGCTTCCAGCGAAGGTTCGTTGCCTGCTCATCCAAAATGCGAAGGAAGCAGCAATCCGCACTGAGGCTGACAGATGACGCAGCTCGATTGCCGTTCCCGTGATGGTGCGAACCGAAGCCACGGGACGATCTAATGGCCAGGACAGTTGCCCCCGTTGGCCGCAAGCCATCGTTTAAACGCTCTTGGTCGCGGGCCGTGGGTTCTCTATGGCCGGAGAGCGCAATATTTCCTGCTTCGGATCGCAACGCCTTTTGAAGGGAGAGGCTACAGTTGGCAGGTTGGTTGACGGCACGAAGTTTCGCCGTCCGCAACGAGAACGTTATGTAAAGACGCCCTTCGCTAGCGTCCAACAATCACATGAACATTTGACAGACAAGATGTGCAGGGCTCAACTCTCGCCGTGCCCCCTTGAAGAGAGCGGCTCTGGCCTTGGCGATTGACGAGCTAATGGAAAGAGAACGCCAGTCGGCGCGTACCTGGTCCCTCTCCTGGATATGATCCAGATACGCTTCACCTGCTTCCTTCATCGTGATCTGGCTGTCTGAAAACCACTGGGAAGTCTGACGACATTCGGTCGTATGATCTCGTATGGCTTCTCAACCTGATCGGCAACATCTTTCAGCCTCTGCACTCCGTCACGCTGTTTGACGGCAGATTCATAAAGATTCATCAGGACAAGCATGAGCCGGACACAGGCGACCGCGGTGGCAACGAGATCACTGTCTTGCCCGCCAATGGCGTCGCGGCGAACCTTCACGCCTATTGGATGTTGAGCTCGGCGCATATTCGACAGTTTTCGGCGCTTTTTTCACCGTTTCTGACGTCGACGGTGTTGCCGTCTCAGTAGCCAAGATTCCTCCCGCCCCAATCGACAAGGCGACAATTTCTGATCCAGCTATCTTGGCGAAGGAAAGCTTCGAGCTGGCCAAGACTTACGCCTAAGAGGATCCGGTGCTGAAGACGGAAAGGCCGGAATTGACCAGAGACTGCGAGCAAAATGCGCGTCACGTGTCTGATAAGCAAGCTGTTCTTGCCTCCACCCGATTGGCAGATCTTCTGAATGAAGCGTTGAGAGGCCGCTGAGTGCGATAATACCCTCAGGCCTTATTCCGAATGGCAAGGTGGGGCCAGACCGGTCAGCGCAACGAAAATTTCACTGAACGTTCGACAAAGCCGAAACTGTACGCGAGGTACTAGACCGATTTTGGAGATTTACAAACAAACAGATCCGCAGTCTCATTTCAGGGACGCAACCTGTGACTTCGCAATGCTCTTATCGAATGCAGCTAGCCCAGAAGTATTCTGGCAGACTTCAGACTACCTTCATCGTGCCCTCGATCATATTCACGACGCCGCGTACGGCGAAATAAAGCAAATTATTCAAACCCTGACAAAAGAGTTTCCGGACGGCGCAAACCTCCCTATTGATGACTGGTCGATGCGGGTCTCAAAATCAGGGATCGAAATCGTACCCGCCCCGCTTGAAGCGTGGATGCAGGGCGATGACTGGTGCTATCCGGGATACACTCACTGCTTCGCCAGTGGCGACACCCTCGGTTGGTTGATTGGCCTGCTTCACGACGAACGGGCGGGTTTAGCCGAACTTTTGGTTTATCAAGTGGTACGCGACGCAGGTTATAGACAGACAAGAGAGCCTGTCACGTTCGATAGGGCAGTTCAGCGCTTGCCTCGGGAACCTGAGGTGAACGTTGTACTTTGGGATGACGGAGATCTTGGCTGAGCGTTAAGGCAAGCAGCGTCGCTCCGACTCATCAGCGAGAGGGCCGTAGTACGCCGCTTCCTAATCCTCAATGATGCACGAGCACCTTCATTCCGTTTTTCGGGCGCTCTTGAAGAACGTGGTAAGTGTTCGCAAATACGCGCTAACTCTAAAGACGAGATAGCGATGCCCCTTGAACATCTCTTTGATAAGCTCGACGCCCTTGATCCAAATTCGCAATTGATCGATGTACTAGCTTCATCTAAACACATTTCAGGTTCACTCTGATTACGATGCCAGCGCTGTGCGCATTTGCGTAGAGACCGCAATGTGGAGCGCTCGGCAAAATCCGCTGATCGCAGAACGCTATTGCCGTGAACTCAACTGGACGCTTCCTGACCTCGCGGCAATGATGATCATGCAGTGCGCAATTGTCTCAATGACTAGCGGAGACTTTATGATCACTCGTGGCCGATTGGGCCCGCAAGGAGACGGTTTCTTAAGCGTGTGGAAGCACTGCGTGGCCGGTTTGCTCAAGTCCGGACGGATCAACCATGAAATTGCCGAAATCGAACGACGGGAGCTTGACGCTGATATCGCTGAAACAGAGAGCTCTTGGCTTGGCACGGAAGCGATGACCGGCTGATAACGTTGCCAGTCATAAAAAAGTCGTCGGTTAGTTGGCTCATATTCAGATATTCTCCGATCGGCGAACTGGCATCGCGTGGGGTGCTTCACAGGAGCGAAGTCCAACGATCGCTTCCAACAAAAAGCTCCCCACCAACGTAGCTTGTTTCAGGGCATGATCCACTGTCATGACCATATACGTTGAGAACAATGGCCACTCAAATGGCTCGCCATTCTTATGATGGTTGGCTCGTGCCAGCCTATTCCCCTTAAACCACCTCATCGTTCGGACTAATGTCCGTCCCTACGCGCCAGCATTTATGTAGACGACCGTGGCCCGCTCCTTGCAACGAAAATTATTCAGAGAAGGCACGGTAACCCCTTCTTTTTCGGCGGCATGAAGCCATCGTTCCAACGCCGGATGCTGGAACGCCACCCACTCTGACAAGCGGGCCACCAATCGAAACTGTCGCTGGATCCATTAGACCGGTTTGCAGTTATTTCCGTGCGTCAGCCAAGGGAACGGCCGGGCGATCCTCACATTGAAAAACGGCTGCGCCCGTCGCAAGCTAGGCGCTTCCAAAGTCAGCAAGCTTGACCTGCTACGGCGCCGAGCAGCCCTATGGAACCAACGCAGCAGTCATAAACCAGTTGACAGCACCCAGAATTCCCCTGACCATTTTCTTCCCGAATACGAGAATACGTAATGGCATATTTCTCCCTGCCGCTCAAAATGGCCGCCACTGTTTATATTCAAGCAACTTTAGCCTCTGAGGCTCAATCAAAATTAGATCAGGTTCTTTGCCGCACCATCGACGCGCGTGACAAACGCTGGTTTTCCGCCGCCCCTTATGGCGTCCTCTTTTTTCCCGAATTCAGTTTTGCGACGGCGATGATGCTTTTCAAACCTGATGTCGGGTCAGATCTAAGCGAAATCAGTCTCCCCGAGGTTTATCGGTTGATGTCATCGAACGACGAGAGCAAGAAATCAACTGTCCTTCCTCACTCAACTGATTGGTTTGGCGAAGGAAAGCTGCCAATCTACACCGTCGACCTAAATGTCGAGGCGACCGGTATCATCAAAATGGGCTCCTTGACCGAAGCGAGTGAACTCGTCTCGCGTTTAACGGATCTAGAAGTGCATTGGGAGGTCGCTGAACATTGGTTCGAGATCGAGGGATTGGTACCGTTTCCACTGATCCTTTCGCCGACCCTCAAGGTCGTTAGCGTCGCAGAGGACTGCGAGCTGACAAGGAGGTGGCCTGAACGAGACGTCGATTACAGAGTTGCCGCAGCGATCAATGCCGAGATTGAACAGCTAGCCGGTGGCTTCAGGGCGTTAGAGATAGACGCGCTTTCTCGGAAGCTGAAATCATACTTCGATTCTCGCATGAGCTTCCTCCTATTGACGAACGACGATGTGCACCAGATCGCTGGCGGTCTTATCGATCGTGTGATGAGGAAGGAAGCCGGAACACGACAATAAGATCTCATTTTGAGGAATGCTCGGCGTCCCGCCTGCTTTGAGCTTCTGCAGCTTAGAGCCAGTCCGGCCTAAGCGTTGCTCAAGCGGCTGGAAATCGACTTGCAATGATTGGTCGCAGCGTCGAGTGTCCTCTCTGGGATTACCGACGCCGACGCACTTTACCAGAGGCCGGCCTTTTCTTCGATCTGGCGCCAAACGCCGCGATGGCAACCAAGACAATGAGGATCCAGAAAAATTTCGCGACGCCGGATCCGTCCCCATCCGTCCCGCGTTGACTCGAAAGACTTGGATCGACCGACCAGCTACTCATCCTTGGCTGCTCTTGCGTTGGCTTCGTGACCGTCGACGGAGGCGTAGCCGTTTGCCCCACTGCCGGGAGCGCCGGCGGCGCTTCTGACGCGGTAGCCGCGGGCGGTGACGATGCCGGGAATAGCTCGTGAAGAGATGTAGGATCTATGACCCCACTGGGATTTAGCCCCTTTGAGCGTTGGAAAGCCTTCAAAGCAGCAATCGACTTCTGACCCCAGATCCCGTCAGCTGCCCCCGCGTCGAACCCAAGTCCGGACAGAGTTTGCTGGACCAGCGGCACTGGCTTGATTTCGGCTCGCGCATGCGAGGCAAGCAGGCCGCAGGAACCCGCTACGAAGATAAGTATGAGGCTTTCACCGAAGCGCAAATTTGCACCATTTGTCGTCCTGTCTCCGGCAAGCATACACATGACGCCTCAACCGCCAATAGCCGTACTGCCTAAAACTCGGTGAATTGTTGGTTGTCGTCGAAATGTTCAAAAAAAGTCATCAACAACCTAAGCGGTTGCTTCCACGGCGTCGCTGAGTAGCGCTATAGTTGCCGGGATCTGATTTGCACCATCAGAGGAAAGCTAGATGATTGTAGACGTCCCACCGACCTTTGCGCCGTATCCTGAAGAAGCGCTTGTGCGTTTTTCGTATCTGCATCCTGACGTGCAAGTGGCCGTTAAAGATGGTGTTTTATCGATAGACCAAGGGAGCCCTGAAATGCTGGCAGCGTTCCAGCACACGCTTTATCGGCAAAAAATCTATCGTGAGAATGAGGCTATTCGCAGAAGTATGCTGGAGAGCCTGCTTCGATGAACGTTATGCCATTGAAGTTTCGACCAACTCAGTCAGGCAACTTTCTCTTCTGTGATGACGCCGGTAGTTTTTTCCAGGCGCCGCCTGCATTTCTCGAGCGATACGCTGAAGGGAGCCTCACCGCTGGCGACGAGGAATTCCTTGGGAGGAATGGTCATGGTTTCGGCCGACTGGGCGATCTGCGCTTTCAAGCCTTCGGCTACAGATGGGCACGAAGGCTCCACATGCCGACGGCGCTCGACTACGTCATCCTTATCCCGACGCTTCGATGCAACCTTGCGTGTTCTTATTGCCAGGTCAGCCGCGTCAACGAGAACACGCCGGGTCATGATTGGGATGCCCATACACTGCAGGCTGTTATCCAATGGCTAAGCGACCTCCCTACGCAGAAGCTCAAGATCGAATTTCAAGGCGGTGAGCCGCTCCTGCGCCTCGATGTCCTCAAGGTAATTCGCGGCTTCGCCCGCCAGCGGTTCGAGAACGCAGAATTCGTGGTATGTACAAACCTGCAGGATGTTTCGGAGGATGCGTGGGATTTCCTCTCCAGCGCCGACACGTTCATTAGCACTTCTCTCGACCCGACCATTGGCTTACACGAACGAAACCGCACGGGGTCCGCGAACGTCACGTCGCGCTTCTTGGCAAACCTTGATCACGCCAACGAACGCTTTCCCGGGCGTGTCTCCGCGTTGCCAACCTTCGACATAGACGCTCTGCCGGATCCTGAGAGCGTTATAGCTACGTACGCCTCTCATGGACTTAACTCACTTTATCTCAGACCCGTGAACCATCAGGGATTCGCCCGCAAAAGGTTCCGCACCCGCGACGTTAGCGCGACGTGGAATGACTACGTCAAACGGTTCATCCTGGCGCTCATTGATCACAACGCTATCTCCCCTACACCTATGGAGGAGTTCTATTTCTCCCACTGTCTTCGCCGGGTACTGCTAAGCGGCCACGACGGGCATGTTGATCTCCGCAACCCAAACGCAGTCGGTACGAGCTACCTGGTCGTTGATCACGATGGATCTTTCTATCCGACCGATGAAGCACGCATGATGGGGAGGCTTGGCCAGATTGATCTGCGAATGGGAAGCGTGTACGAAGGCATCGACCGATCTGTGGCGGACGCATTGAATGCGGAGGCGCTCAACACATTTGATCCGGATTGCGTCCACTGTCCGTACCAGGCTTTCTGCGGTGTCGACCTTATTGACGACCTCTCTCGATATGGCCGTATCGATAGTCCGCGTCACGAAACGGACTTCTGTAAAAGGCATCTTGGGATATTCGATCTAGTTTTCGAGCTGATCTACTCCCCGGATGAGAAGGTGCAGAAGTCGCTAGCCTTATGGGCAGGCCTCGAACGGCTTGAACCCGAGCTTCTTCGGGTGCACTCATGATACAGCTTCGTATCCCTGTTCAGCCTTTTCCGGTCGTTGAGCCCCTCGTCGTGCGCCTTCGCGAGACATGCGATGCACCTGGTCCGCACGATGCGATGCTCGTGGGCATCGACGGCGATCGTAGAGAATACGATTTCCAAGGGTTCTCACTCGAGGTCGACGCGCCCAAAGGCGTGACCCTCGCCGACGACGTCATAATGATCTTCCCCGGCCAGGATAGCGCTCGACGGCTCATCCGGGCTGACTCTCGACACAACACGCTGCTGGTGACCGAGCAATGCGATCAGCTCTGCGTGATGTGCTCCCAACCGCCGAAGAAGCATCATGTCGATCTTTTCCGGGATCTGACGATCGCCGCCTCGCTGGCACCGCACTTGGCGTATATCGGCATCTCGGGCGGAGAGCCCCTTCTGCACAAGCGTCAATTGCTTGAGATGCTGGCCAAGGCGACCACAGAGCGACCCGACCTCACCTTCCACATCCTGACAAATGGCCAGCACTTCGATGAGGAGGATGTTCCGCTCTTGAAAGAGATCGGAACGAACAAAGTGCTTTGGGGGATACCGCTCTACGCCGCGGACGCCGTTCTTCACGACACGATCGTGAAGAAGACGGGTGCTTTTGAAAGGCTGCTTGAAACGTTCAGCATTCTCTTCCGTGCAGGCTCGTCGATCGAGCTTCGGACGGTCGTCCTCGAGCAGAATTACGGATTAATGCCGGAGCTCGCCTCGTTCGTCGGAACCACCCTGCCCTTCATGGAGCGCTGGGCGATCATGCAATTGGAAAGCATTGGCTTCGGCCGCATGAACTGGAGCCGGATTTTCAAGGACACATCGATTGACTTCGAAGCAATCGCAAGAGCGATCAACATTGCATCGACGAAGGGCGTCCCGGTCCAGCTCTACAATTTTCCGCTTTGTTCGATTCCGGAAGCCTATCGCGGCCACGCACCAGCAGCGATCTCCGACTGGAAAAACAAGTTCGAAACCTTTTGCTCTGGCTGTTCAAGCCGGCCGCGCTGCGGAGGTTTTTTTGAATGGTATGACCACAACAAAGGATTCAAGGGATTGGGACCCACATGAAAAGACGGATATTCCTCATCCCATCACTAGTGGCGGCCGGCTTTCTTCCCGTAAAAGCCGATGCCATGCCCATATCAGGTGTGACCAAGAAGCTCGATCCACAGTCGGTGCTTGAACGGCTGAAGCTACGTCACATCTACTCGCTGGCCGGACACCGTTCTCATTCTAGTCACAGCTCCCACAGCTCTCATTCCAGTCACAGATCGAGCAGCGGCGGAGGATACCTGCCGCGCACGAGTTACTCCACACCGTCATATGATCCGCCGGCTGCCCCCGCGCCCACACCGCTTTATACGGCACCAACTTACACCGCTCCAACCTATACCGCGCCAGCTGTGACGAACCCGGCCCCTCCGGTGCCGAATACTGTCGCGCCAGCTAAAGTGCTTCCCGGCAACTCGGCGAAGTTCAAGCAGATTGTGATACTGGTTCAGTCTGGCTTAACGGCCTACGGCTACTATGCAGGTTCGCTGACCGGCATCGTAGACGAAGACACGCGTGCCGCACTTTCTCAAATGCAGAGAGACAATAATCTCAAGGTTACCGGGACAATTACTACAGAGGTCCTTACCGCGTTCGGCGTAGAGGTGAGATAGCTTTTGCCCTGACCGCCCGGGTAACGAGACCGCAGTTGGCGGCCGCCGCAGGGTGGGCGCTGGGGAACGAAAGTCGCCTAAAATACCTTTAACCGCGAGTGAAAGTCGAAAAGTCATCGTACTATCCGATCGCAAACTGAAGCGATAGATGTTTTAGGTATCCTTGGCTCGATTAAGACGATTCAGCAGTACTTAATCGGCCATTACAATTTCAGCGCAATTCTTCGATCAGTCTTGAACCGGAGAGGGGGCGCGAATGTCGAAACGTCTGAAAAGCCTTGCCGCGTTCTTTATGATCGGCAACATCTGTTTATCTGTCCAAGCACGGGCGGCAGCATCCAACGGACAGCTTGCACCAAAGTTGATAGGCTGTGAAGAAGGTTGGGAAACGACGTTGGCCCTCCTTACCCCTAAACCCGTGGGACCAATGGTACTCGATTCGCTCAGTTGCCTCTCGATCCCTGACCGCGGCTACCCCGTGACGATTTCCCCTGACGGAAAGAAAGCTCTGTCTTATCATGCGCTGAAGGGATTATGGGTAGGCGGCGTCGATCCACCAAGTCTCGGCCACGTGTTTGTGGGGCGGGTAGCCTTGGGGTTGCATGCGACCGTCCCATTCAAATGGCTCAAGGACTCGAAAGCAGTCCTTGGCATCAAGCAGACAATCGATAGCCATGGCTTCGCTCTCGGATCGATGCAGCGCTATCTCTTCAACGAGGATGGCGACGAAAAGGCCTTCCCTGCTATCTCGCACCCGAACGGCCCGCTTGACCAACTCTATTGGATTGGGAGTTCTGGGCTGGCGTTCGCGACCTTCGGTACGCGCGGTGCGTATTTCAAGCCCAGGCGCGACGATCTTACACCAACGATTGCGCTGCTCGACGTAGGATCGGGCCGGATTCTCCAGACCAGTGCGATCAGCTCGACACTCGGTTTGTCGGGAAACAAAGGTTTGCAGGAAGTCGCCGCGTATGCATCCCGCCGCGGGAGCGAACGGGTTTTGAGCACGTGGAGTCCTGACATCTGGTTTCTGTGGGATCGAGGGAAACGCCCCCGAAAGTTGCCTATACACAATGAAGCTCGCGGCGCCAAAGTTGCTCTCGACCCAGAGGGAGCCAGGGTCTTGATAACGCGAAAGTTGACCGCTACCGGGTGGGTTTGCGAGTTTCATAATCCCTGCCCTCCACCGACAGCGCAGACAGGGGCGATCGCCGAACTCCGCAATATAGAGACCGGACAGCTCATTTGGACGGTGACCGGGACCGCCGCCGTGTTCTCCAATGACAAGACGCCAGCGATCAGTCCAGACGGCAGATACGCCTTGATCACCTACCCCGGCGATCGCAACTATATTGCATTGATCTCGATGTCAGACGGAGCGGTCCTACAGAAGGTTGGGATGCCGGGATGGGGGAGTCTCTCATACGCGTTCTCTCCTGACGGCCGGCACGCATGGCTGACGGGCGGAGCTAATATGGCAGAATTCGAAATCGTGGGCCAACGTTGAGCAAAATTGCAAAGATCGCGAGCTGACCGAAGACGTCACGAACAGGGCTCATGTTCCGGCCGACTACCACGAGGGCGAACCAACTACTTTGGAATTTCGTTCAATGTGGAGCTGTCAAAGGCGAACCTCCTTTATTGAGTCTACATGATCCGAAGGCATCGGAAGTGCCGGAAAGGCATCGTTTGGGGACCTCCTGAAAACAATTCTTCTGCTCCATTTTCGCTCCCCGGACAACGAACAACCAATATGTTGACTCCCTGTCAAAATAGAACAAAATAAGAACACAAGAAATTCCAAGAGACGGAGTTCAGCCATGCGAACCGCACTGGGTGACTTTGCACGCCCGCGAAAAGCCAGAACGCTCTATTGGACACCCTCGTCGATCTCAACACTCGCCGAAGTTCATCCCCTTCTGACCGCTGTGCTGCTGATGGTGCCTGATCGAACTCAGCTCTTGATCCAGACCTGTCAGGTTTTCGACGCTGCGACCGCGTGTCCACGTGGAAACTTCGATGTCGCAGTCGATCTCGCAACCAGTAAAGCTTGGGGCTACTTCGACAAGGGCAACACGGATCGCCCGATAAAGAGACCGATCGCTTTCGCATACGACGGACGGTCGGATCAGATCGTCGAAGCTTTCTATCGCGCATTCCGGGAGCAAGACAGTGAGAGCTGAACGTCCGTCTACATGCCATGACTTGGAATATGAGGTGGAGGCTGCTCTCGCCTTCCATGACGACGATGCCCGTGCCACCGTCTCCACACTATTGGCGGATATCAAGCACCTCAGAATGCAGCTGGCTTTGGCCGAAGGTGCAATGAGCCACGGGATGACGAGGGGCTGGCGGCCTCGGTTTGATCGGGAGAGAGGCGATGCTTGATCGCACCAATGCGCCTCGTGCAACACGGTCTGACGTGGCTTTCCGAAAATGGTGGGACACCCAGCCAAAGATTTTTCGTGAACAAGCCGACGAGGCCGTTGCGAAGATATCATTCCAGCAGGGGTATACCACTGGGAAGCAGGCCGATCTCGATCGATACGTCTTCACCGTAGGACGCTTTCGCATAACCGTTTGGGCTACCGGAATGCAGGACGCTAAGCGAAAGGCGGCCAGCGAGGCAGACTTTCGAGCCTTCAGAAACGGCTGGAAGCGACCAGCGGGCGGCTGGACTGTAAAGGAAGTCACCCAAGCGCGATAGCGCTCCATTTGGCAACCGCCACGTTTGAAACCAACGTCTCATTGTCCGGTCGCCGTGGTCAGGCAAGCTGAGGAACCCGCCGGAAGCTCGGACGTTAAGCGGTCTCACCAAAAGGAACCTTAGTATGTCGACAGAAAACCCGATCGGCCTTCCAATCCCCGTTGGCGTGATAACCAGCGATGACCGTCGAACGGAGAGCGAGGTCGCGCCTCTTGAGCAGCGCGACAACGTCACGTCGAGGGGGGCTATCTCGGTCGAAGCCCTTTGGCTCACCCCGATGAAGATGGGTGTAGCGACAACCGTTGCGATGGCTGCCCTGTCGCTCAACCCGTTCTTGATCTTCAACGTTTTCCTGCCTGACGCTGAGCGTAGAGAGCGCCGGATTTGACTGAATCAAATCAAAATCGTGTTTTGGCCACACCTCTCGAGGTCCAGAGAGCGAGAGCGATCCTTGAACTGATCAGCGGTCCCGCCGATGTGCTGCGTCAACGGCCTGATGACGAAGTTCTGCCGTTCGCCATCGGCCTGTTCGACGAGTTCAAAGCTATAGGCAACGATGGCGTTTCGATTTCGGCATTGCGGAAAGCGACGTCCGCCTATGTGCATTCGAGACGATATTATCTGGCCTCGGCTCGCGTGGGTGCCACGCGACATTCTCTCGATGGTTCTCCCGTGGAGCAACTCAGTGACAATGACCGCTCGGCAGCCATGCAAAGTCTTTGTTCGTTAGATGAGGCACACGGAAGGCTTGCGGCGCCGCCTCCTCCGCCCTCGATCGATAAGGCTACCCGCATAAAGTCCGGCCTTCTGCCTCGCCGTGGAAACACTGGCACATGATGCGCTTACATATTGCCGGAGCAACGACGGATCCGACAAAGGCAGCGAGTTCTCCACAGGGCTAGCCCCAATTGACGAATTGCTGGTCCGTCTCATCGGGCATACTCCAGCGCCTGGCATCCACCTCCAGCGGATCGCCAACCGGCTTGGCCTCCCCAGACCAAGTCTTGGGGTCCGTCGGCGCTTCGGCGGGCCTCACCAAACTCGGTTCAAGACCTTGGAGCCGCTGATGTCCGCAGAAATGCAATCCAGATTAAATGCCAGAATCTCCTCGATGAAGCGACTTGCCGCTGAAATCGACGGGACCAAATTCCCTCAGACCAAAGAACGTTTCCGACAAAGCCTGGATGCCGAATACCTCGCCGTTATCGAGATGTGCGCGGTTGAGTTGGAAAGCATAGGGTCTGCTCGCTAGCCGCTTGCTGGATCGAGTAGTAAGTATATCTAGGATTCGATCCCGGCTAGGCCTCACATTATGTGAGAATTCCCGCTCTGCCCTGTAGCTTCTTTGCACCAGATAGTACCAATTTGCAGGGATCGGCCCCGCTTGGGACCGGCGGATACTTCTATTGTAAAGGTGTTGCACACGTGCACTAGCCCGCCTGCATTAGCTCTTGCTAACTATCTCGCTATCGGGAAAAAGGGAGCGTTGCTGGGGTTACGTTTCCTTTAAACGGGGTGGCCGCCTGTATTGCGTAACTGCGGCCATCCCGTAATTGCCGACCCCAAGGTCTGATAGGCCCTTTGAGGGCAACACTTGAACGCGATCAATACAACTCGATTGCGCGGTCGTGGATTTGCCCTTGCCATTGCATGGATCGTAGGATGTACAGCGACCAACTGCTGGGCAGTGGAAGCTGATGACGATTATGAACAGCTGAAATCCCGATTAGACAACAAAGTTCGGATGTAGGTCGCCCGTGCTTTGTCTCGATAGCAATTCGGAGCCCCATTAGTTAGACGAGTGCTCTATCCTTATCGAATTTGCCACCTCATCACACACTTCCTTCAACAAACCATATCGTTTCTCAGCCCGGGCAAAATCTCGCGAAGATGCATTAAGTCTGCACCCGAAGAAGATGTGAGCCTTGGGCGGGAGGATGACGTAAGCACGCATATAGTCGACAGACTTATCGGTTGCTTCAGGTGAGATCGAGTCAACTAGCAGGCTGGGAACCCCATCGATAGTGGCCTGCTTGCGTTGTAAGAGCGTTGCATCCGATGGGATCAAGTCTTTGTAACTTTTGCTCGAAAGCAGCTTCTGGATCTCCGCGCTTGGATTGCTCGTCAGTGGGGAAGGAGCGCGTATCTGAACGAGCAGGGTCATATCTCCAGAGCCGTTTTGACTAGTCCACTGTTGGGTAAGCCCCCTCCCTGTCCCGAGCGATTTCTTCCACGAAAATGGAACCGACATCGAGAACGCCTTTCCGGCGTATTGCCGAAAGCCCGAGCGGAATTCTGCTGTGCGACCTTCCGACAGCTCGGCTTTGGGCCTGGATCCGAACTTGAGCCAATAAAGTCCTTTTAGCGTGTCTTCGGGCTCGACCTCTCCACGAGCCTCGCGATGCAAATACTCAGCATACTTGTTCGCGATATCAGGCGTTGCACCGTCAAAAGCTTTCAGCGCTTGCTCGATGATGGGTGCCATGAAGCGCTCGGCCTCAGCGTTCCTCTCGGCCGACGCAACAATTTGCCGTAGTCGTGCTTCTGGCCACTCGAAGCTCCTATCAAAATCCTCAAGGCCAGCTTCCAGCTCGGTTGCTCTGGACGGCACGAGTTTGATCAGGTGTTCAACCATCCTACGCTGAGTGTATACAAAGCCGAACATCTCACCTAACTGTTGGGAAGCTACCGGGCCGAAGTAGTAGTCCGAAGGATAGACGATTGGCGGTTGATCGCCGGCCCATGCAGGTAGCCGCCCAAGGCACAGCAGCGTTGCGATGATCAGTTTCAAGAAAGTACGCTTCGTCTTCCTCAAGTGGGCTTCCCACCTGATGTTAGGATCGCAAGTCGCATGACTTAACATTCAGTCCGCTTTTCTGATCAAGGCGGCCTTGGCCTTAGCCATGGACGACGCAATTCCAAGAGCACGCCAATCGGCTTTTGCTTGATCCCGCTCCAGGATGTGATCCAGATACGCGTCGCGTGCTTGCTACATGGTGATTTTGCCGTTGGCCCAACTCTCTAAAAGTTCGCCAAATCGCGGGTCGGCATCCACTTCGATGCCCAGTGATCGAGCCCGCCCGAGAGCCTTGTCAATGGTCATCCGCCGTCGCTTTGCAACGTCCTCATCATTTATCGTCATGGAGCATGATCTGCGTTGCTGGGCTTGAAGAAGCCCGCCTGCTTCAGCAATTCATCGCGCTTGTTGCCTTCGACCACTACGCGAACATGAATTTCCGCGTCAGACTGAACGTCGAAAGCGATGTTGGGTTCTGTTAAGATTTTCGCCAACGCCTTGTTGGAAGCTTGGATCTCATCGTCGGCTTCGACGAGGATTGTCGCAGTCACGAGAAATGCAGGCAAATTTACCTCTCAAAAAAATGATCTCGATCGATATCTGATTCTCCACTGCGGGGGGATGGCGACGGCCGGTTAGGCACCTTCCGTCTTCTGGTGGGGCCGGGTATCAAAATCTACCTGATTTCGGTCCATGGTAAGGAGGCGTCTTTTCAGCGTATGGCCAGAGGTTGTTAAACGGCATAGGTAGCGCTTCTGCGGTTCAACGGTGAGGTCGATATAGCCTTGATCTCTCGCCTCCACAGCGGTTTTCAAGCCGACTCTCGGAGGCGCCTCGCGCCAGCGCACCCGGTCGAGGCTCTTCAGCAGAATTCGCAAGCGATCTGTCTTCGAGAGTTTCAAATTGGCTATATTCCCGCAGGTCCTGGAGACAGCGTCGCCTCAAAGATTGAGATCAAGCCTCAATGTTTCAAGGTTGCTCGCGATGAAACATATCTGTGCCACAAGGTTTTAGTTGCCCCGCCTTAGTTGGGAACCCCACCCAGTATTCTGACTGTCGAGTGACCTGGCTTATTGACGGGCCTCTGCATGCCTTGCGGAAACTGGAGTGCCCGCCATTTCGCCGGACAGCTTAGCTATTGAGACAATGCTTTGATGAACTCCCTTGGGGAGGCCATTTTGAGCGCTGAGTGTGGATGGATTTCAYTATAGTCTTCAATCCATCCGTCGATCTTCCGGAGAGCTGTGTCGGCGTCCGGAATGGATGAGATGCGTATGTAGTC
>NZ_JBFTMO010000030.1:0-24803 GCF_056396985.1 Rhizobium sp. 05N430
GCTTCCCAGTTCTCCCAGTTCAGAGCCTTGCGGGTAGCGGCGATTTCCTCGGCACCGAGCGGGTTGCCGTGAACCTTGTGGCTGCCCTGCTTGTTCGGAGCGCCGAAGCCGATGATCGTCTTGCAGGCGATGAAGGTCGGGCGGTCGGACTTGTGGGCTGCTTCGATGGCAGCGGCGATTGCCGCCTGGTCGTGACCGTCGACTTCGATCGTGTTCCAGTGAACCGCCTTGAAGCGCATGATCTGGTCGGTCGAGTCGGAGAGCGAAACAGCGCCGTCGATGGTGATCGAGTTGTTATCCCAGAAGAGGATCAGCTTGTTCAGCTTCAGGTGACCGGCAAGGGCGATCGCTTCATGGCTGATGCCTTCCATCAAGCAGCCGTCGCCGTTGATGACATAGGTGTAGTGGTCCTGCAGGTCGGAACCGAATTCCTCGCGCAGCTTGCGCTCGGCGATCGCCATGCCGACGGCATTGGCAATGCCCTGGCCGAGCGGGCCGGTGGTCGTTTCGATGCCGGTCGCGTGGCCGTATTCAGGATGGCCTGCGGTCTTCGAACCGAGCTGGCGGAACTGCTTCAGGTCCTCGATCGACATGTCCGGATAGCCGGTTAGATAGAGGAGCGAATAGAGAAGCATCGAGCCGTGGCCTGCGGAGAGGACGAACCGGTCGCGGTTCGGCCAATGCGGCTTCTTCGGGTCGAAGCGGAGATACTTGCTGAAGAGGACAGTGGCGACATCAGCCATACCCATCGGCATGCCCGGATGGCCGGAATTAGCCTTTTCGACTGCATCCATGGCGAGGAAGCGGATCGCATTTGCCATCCGGTCGTCTTGTTCAGGAGAGGTCATGGCTGTTCCATTTACAGTGCATTGGATGCGGCGGTCGCACCGCAGAAGTGATAGTGGGTTGAAGTATCAGGTGTCTGCGGGGCTTGGTATTGCTTGACCAGACTGCTGAAAGAAATGAATCCCTGCCTCGGCGCATTCAGCGTCCTGGGCCGGCGTCCCGGAACTGACGCCAACTGCACCGACGACCTCACCATCGACAATCACCGGAATCCCGCCTGCCACAACTGACAAGCGCCCACCGATCGCAGTATTGATGCCGTAAGCCGGCTTTCCCGGTTGACTGGCTTGCCAATAGCTTTCCGTCGTCCGCTTGGCGCCAGCGGCTGTGAAAGCCTTGTCCTGTGCGATAAAGGTGCTGGTGATCTTGCCGCCATCCATGCGTTCGAAAGCGATCAATTGGCCGGAGTCGTCCGCAACCGCGATGCACATTGGAACACCGATTTCCTGAGCTTTAGCCCTCGCACCGGCAATTAACACTCGAGCGTCTTCGAGGCTAAGCCTCCTAATTGTCAACATCTGATCTCATCCCAGGTTTATCGGCTTGCAGCAACAGAGGGTACGGCAAACACAGCGGTGTCACTAAGAAAAGCAATTGCTGCCGCTCCAACAAGGCCCGAATTTTGCCCAAGTGCCGCTCGAACGAGGTCCACTTCCTTGAAACCAGGCATTGCCCACTCTTTAATGTAATCTCGAATGCCCGGCTGCAGGCGGTCGAACTCGTTGGAAAGACCGCCGCCCAGCACCAGGATGTCGGGCGAAAAAATATGGATCAGGCTCGTGAACCCTCGCCCCAGGATCTCAGCCTCTTCGTCAATCAATCTATTGGCCAGCGCGTCACCGTTTCTTGCAGCAGAAAAGACGTCGCGGCTATGGATCTCAAGACCGTCTCTTCCAAGTACAGTCTCATGGCACTCAGTCGCGCGCATGCGCGCGCGCCTTGTGAAGGCCGTCCCTGAGCCATAAGCCTCGAAACAACCCCTGTTTCCGCAGGGGCAGAGATCGCCATTCGGCATCACCGACATGTGCCCGATATGGGCCGCCATACCCTTACGGCCGCGCAAGACGCGCCCATCGGACACCACCCCCCCGCCGATCCCCGTGCTGACAGTTACATAGATGAGATTGCCGACACCTCTCCCAGCGCCGAACTGCCATTCGCCAATCGCGGCCGCGATGCCGTCGTTTTCGAGGCTGACGGGAAATTTGAACCTTTGCTGCAGTTCTGCTCGCAAGGGAAAATCTGTGAAACCGGTCAGGGTCGGAATGCTGGTCGCAATTCCAGCAACCGTGTCGATTGGACCTGGCGCCGAAACGCCGATGCCGACGACATGCGTCGGCCCTGATGCCGTTACCAGCGCATCCGCGAGACCACAGATTTGGGACAGGATGCGCTCCGGGCCGCCTTCGGCGTCGGTCCGTTCTTCCTGCCTTGCGAGGATATTTCCGCGTTCATCGACGAGTGCAGCCCTGACCTGCGTACCGCCCAAATCTATCCCGATGGCAATTTGCTGCATTTTTCAACCACGCTTTAAAGGGCACGAAGCCATGTCATCCGCTCATCGAGTGACGGAGCATTGAAGGCGAGAGAGCCGAGCACCACAGTCTCGGCCCCGGCTTGGCGCAGAATCGGAACCGTGTTTTCGCGAATGCCGCCATCGGCCGCGAGCACGATGCGCCGCGACGCGCCGGTGTCCCGAATTAACCGCTGAGCTGCGGTAAGTCGGCCGCAAGCGTGTTCGCTGAGGCCCTGTCCCTTAACGCCGATCGCCGTCCCCAGAAGGGTCACGAGATCCAACCGTGACAGATATGGCTTGATGCGCTCGACCGGTGTATCGACCTTGAGGACCATGCCAGCGGCGATGCCGCGGCGCTCGAGAAGATCGAGTGCGTCGCCAGCCACAGCTTCATTTTCCACATGAATGCTGATGAGATCGCTTCCTGCATCGGCGAATTGCTCGATCTGGGAATGGACGATGCTATCCCCCACCATGAGATGAACATGGATGGGGCGGGAGGACACCTTCCGGACGCCAGCGACCAGATCGGGAAAAAACAGCATGGCCGGTGCGAAATGACCATCGGCGACATCAATGTGCAGGATGTCGATGTAGGGATCGGCGCGAGCGAGGTCTTCGGCAAGCCGTACGAGATCGGCCGACCAAACGGAAAATTCCGCGATCAGGCGATCGCGCGGCAGGTTCTCGATCCAGTTCCTGGAGGCTGTGGACATCAACTAAATCTCCTTCAGGAAATTGCGGATGGCTGCGTGAAAATCTGAGACGTATTGGGCGCGGCTGACAACTTTCGGAGTGATTTCAACCAGACGCGCGTGCGGGATCAGTGACGCAACGGCTTGGGCATGGGCGAGGGGATGAATGACATCCTGTTGATGACCAATCACCAGAGTGGGCACCGTGACAGAGCCAACCTCTGCTGGTGTCACACCGGGGCCATCATTTGATATTGCGCAAAGGAGTGACGCGGTAACCTTGATCGGCTGCCGAGAGAAGAATCCGGTGAGTGAAGTCAGATTGTCCGGGGCCTCCGCTGCAAGGCGCTGGCCGGTTTGTCCGGCAAGAAAGGCGCTTATGGCGGCCCTCGGTTCCAAGGAGGCCATAAGGCGCCCGACTTCAGCGTTCGGCGTCATGTTTGCTGGCGCGCCGGCGGTAATCCATGCCGGCCTTGCAAGGATCAGGGCCTTTACGAGATCGGGACGCCGGACAGCTAGGCGCAACGAGATCGCCGCGCCCATCGAGATGCCGCCAACGACAACCGGGGCATCGAGTTCATGTTCGATAAAGTAGGCCAGATCTTCGGCGAAGGTCGCGATGGATAGTTTGTCGAGATCGCCAGGTTCGGACGATCCATGACCCCGCGCCTCGACCGTCACACGCCGGTACCCGCCAGACGGAAATGCTTCCCGAGTCTGAGCAGCATCGCCGCAGAGCCCATGTTGAAAGAGGACCACTGGGCCATCCCCAGTCGCATCGACATTCAAGCGCGTTCCGTCTTCTGTGGTGAATGGCCTTGCTTCATCCATTTCGTGACTTCCCAAGGCGCGGGTTCAGAAATGCGGCTACGCCTGCAGCCTCTTGGGCAGATAGACCATGGGTTATAAGACTTCCCTCAAAGCCAATCGCATCCAGCTTGCGCAGGTAATGCGTATAGTCGAGGACCCCCTTGCCGGCGGTTGTAAAGCCTCCGTCGCGAGTCCGATCCTTGGCGTGGGCCATTGTGATACGATCAGCGAGAAGATCGATCGCGGACGAGATGATCGTGCGTTGCTCTTCGGGCGTTTCAACCTCAAAGAGGTTCGCCGGATCGATAACAATCCTAATGCGCGGGCTCTTGAGTTCATCGATAAGCCGACGAGCCTTGGTCGCGGAATTAACGACATTGGCAAGTTCCGGCTCGATGCCTAGGTGGATATCGTATCTGTCGGCTGTTTCAATTGCCGTTTCCATCGCCGCGATGAGGTCGCGCCATGCTTCCGGCGAATTGTTGTCGGGATGTTCCTTCCACTGATCGACCGGATCACGAGTTCCCGTGCAAAGCGTAATCATAGGCGTTGACATGGCTGCGCAACGCTCAGCGATTACCGCTAGCCTTCTGTGGCCCGCTTGTCGAACGGCAGGATCAGGATGGATCATGTTGTAGGTGCCCGAGACTGCAACGATCTCCACGCCTGCGTGCACGGCAGCGTCCGCAACCGCGCGCGCCTGTTCCTCAGTGATCTGATCAGGCATGGAAGGAAGACCCGAGCACGCCATGTTGTATTGCGCGCAGGAATAACCGGCATCCGCCACTGCGCCGAGCACGGTGGCGGAGTCGATACCGTCGAAAGTCTTGGCGAAGATACCGAGTTTCATCACACGCCACCCGAGACGTCAGCGAGCGCGACCGTGCGGCCGCTTTCTGCGGAACGTGCGATAGCCACCATGGCCCGAACCGATGCCAGGCCATCGTCGATGTCGGCACCTTCCAAGGGGCTTCCATCGAGGATCGTGCGGGCAAAACCCTCAACCTGGCGACGGTAGAAATGTCCGTCGGCGCCGAGAACGCGATGGGTTGCGCCGTCTGCCTCGCGGAAAATGTCCACTTCGCTCGTCTTGTAATACCAAGGGTTGTAGGTCTTGCCGAGAATGCTGCCGTTCTTGCCGTAGATCTGGAAACCCTCGTGCCAGTCCATACGGACCTGCACTGTTAGATCGAGGTGACCAAGCGTGCCGGACGCGAATTCCACGTCGACAAACCAGCACCAGATGCCGGAGCGCTCCGAAAGACGTGCCGTTACAGATACGATATCGCCGGCAAGATAACGGGCCGTATCGATCAAATGGCAACCGTGAGCGAGCATGTAATAGCGCCGCAGATTTGCCTTCGGGTTCTCCGTTGGTCTCTTCGCCTTGGCGCTCGACACGATGAGAGGCTGGACCGCGTCCGTCATCGGATAGCGGTGAGTGTTGTCACAATACCAAGCTTTCAGCGCAATGAGGTCACCCATTTCGTCGCGAATGAAGGACTTGGCCGCCTGAAGGCCGGCATCGAAACGCTTCATATGTCCGACCTGAAAGACCTTGCCATACTTTTCGACGGCTGCCTTAAGATCCAAGCATTCTTCGACAGTGACGCCGACCGGCTTCTCGCACAAAACATGCTTGCCGGCCTCGAGCGCACGGATCGATGCCGGCACGTGGAAGGCGTCGGACGTCGCGATAATCACAGCGTCAAGATCTGGATCGGCAAGCATCCGATCGTAGTCATTGTACGTTTTTTCCGCTCCGTGAGTGATTGCCATACGTTCGCGCAAGTCGTCCGCGACGTCGCAAATGGCGTATAGGTCGGCATTGGCGGCTTTCGTGCAGCTTTCGAAATGTGCTGCCTGGGCGATCTGTCCCGCACCGAGGACGCCAATACGGAGGCGCCGTTCTTGTTTTGCTGGCATCTGAAGTTTCCTTGATTTTCCGATAGTTAGAGGGCGACACCGGTTTCGGCGTCGAAGACGACTGATTTTGAAAGGTCCACCGCAAAACGTGCCTTGTCCCCTACGCGAACGGACGATCCGGTGGGAAGGCGAGCCATAATTTCCCTCTCGCCGACGCGCAGTGCGACGAAGATGTCGGGACCGGTAGGTTCGACGACCTCGACGTAAGCATCGACTTTGTGAAGAGACGTGTCCTCATCCGTGACAAGCGATAACCATTCCGGTCTCAGTCCCAGATGTACTTGCTTGCCTTGCAAAGGCTTGCTTGCTGTGGAAGCAGGGAGCGGAACGGTTACGTCCGCGCCTTGTATCGCGAGGCTTTGCGATCCTGCGGTAATCACGGCGGGAAGCAGGTTCATGGGTGGCGATCCCATGAAGGTCGCGACGAACACGTTCGCGGGCCGATCGTAGATGTCTTCAGGCGTTCCGAATTGCTGTAGGATGCCGTCTTTCATGACCGCGATCCGCGTTGCCATGGTCATCGCTTCGATCTGATCGTGAGTGACATAGACGATGGTGGAGCCCAGCCGCTGATGCAGCTTCTTGATCTCGGTGCGCATCTCGACCCGCAGCTTTGCATCGAGGTTCGACAACGGCTCGTCGAAGAGGAAGATCTTTGGCTCGCGCACGAGTGCCCGTCCCATTGCGACGCGCTGGCGTTGCCCGCCGGAGAGTTGCCCTGGGCGCCGCTTGAGCAGGTGACGAATCTGCAGCAGATCTGCAACCTTGCCAACGCGCTCAAGCCGTTCCGGCTTGGGCATCTTGCTCATCTCAAGGGAAAATCCGATGTTCTGCTCTACGGTCATTGCGGGGTAGAGCGCGTATGACTGGAACACCATCGCGATGTCCCGCTCCTTGGGCTCAAGTCCCTGAACCGATTTGCCATCGATTGTGATCGATCCGGATGTGTGCTCGTCCAGTCCGGCGATGATCGACAGCAATGTTGATTTTCCGCAGCCGGAAGGTCCGACGAGGACGAGGAATTCACCATCCTCGATGGCGATATTGATATCCTTGAGAACGGCCAGATTGCCGAAGCGTTTGTTGATGTGGTTGATTGCCAAGTTGGCCATCGTCATTATCCCTTCACTGCGCCGGCCATCAGACCACGAAGGAAGTATCGTCCTGCCGCCACATAGATAACTATGGTGGGCAGTGCGGCGATCATCGCGGCGGCCATGTCTTCGTTGTAGGCCTTGGTGCCTGTTGAGGTGTTGACCAGATTGTTCAGTGCGACTGTGACAGGTTGACCGGATCCGGCCGCGAATGAGACCCCAAACAGGAAGTCATTCCACACCCCTGTGAACTGCCAGATGATCGACACCATCACGATTGGCCACGAAATCGGCAGCAAGATCCGGAAGAACACGGCCCAAAATCCGGCCCCATCGATGCGCGCTGCCTTGAAAATCTCGGCGGGAACGGTCACGAAATAGTTTCTGAAGAACATCGTCGTGAAGCAGATCCCGTATACGACGTGCACGAGAACCAGCCCGGGTATCGTACCGGCAAGTTTCAATTGTCCGAGTAGCCCGGCCATCGGGATGAGCACGATCTGCAGCGGTATGAAGCAGCCGAACAGGATGAGGCCGAACAGGATATTGTCGCCTTTAAAGCGCCAATTGGCGAACACGTAGCCATTCAGGGCGCCGAAGCCGACCGACAGCAATGTAGCCGGTATGACAATCAGGAAGGAGTTTCCAAAATAGCCTTTGAGGCCGCCACAATTGACACCGATGCATGCCGAGCCCCAGACGTGTTCCCAAGCTTCAAATGTAATGGCTTGCGGGAATGAGAGGATATTGCCAGACCGGATTTCTTCCATGCTCTTCAGGGATGTGAAAAGCATGGAAACAAGCGGCGCCAGGAAGACTGCGGCCAGTATGACCAGGCATCCGTAAATGAAATAGCGACCGAGGATCCGGGTCACTCGCAGATCAGCGCCCTTTGCTAGGATCACCGCGCTTTCGGCATCAAGTCGTAGGCTCATTGCGCAGCTCCGAATAGAGATAGGGAATAATGATGCTTGCCAGGGTAATGAGCATGACGGTTGCGCTGGCCGCACCGACCGCGAGTTCGTTGCGCGTGAACGTCATCGAATACATGAATGTGGATGGAAGTTCGGTCGATACGCCCGGGCCACCCTTGGTGAGCGCCACGACAAGGTCGTAACTCTTGATGGCAAGATGGGCCTCGATCACGAATACCGTCAGGAACGCGGGTCGAAGTGCTGGGATGATAATGCGGGTGTACACTTTATGTATGGGTGCCCCGTCGATGCGGGCGGCCCGAAGGATTTCGGTATCGACGCCGCGCAAGCCGGCTAGGAAGAGCGCCATAACGAAACCGGTTACCTGCCACACGCCGGCAATGACGACCGTGTAGATCGCGCGATCCGGCTCGATCAGCCATTGAAATGTGAAAGACGTCCAGCCGAGCCCACGCATCATGTGCTCCAGGCCGAGACCCGGATTGAGCAGCCATTGCCAGATCACACCCGTCACGACAAAGGAGAGAGCCATCGGATAGAGGAAGACGGCACGGAAAACGCCCTCGAAGCGGATGCGTTGATCAATCAGTATGGCGATCAACAGGCCAAGGCATGTCGCCCCGACGATGTAGAGACAGCCAAAGATCGCCATGTTTTCGATGGCGGTGATCCATCTGGGGTTTTCGAAAAGTCTGGCGTATTGGCGCCACCCGACGAAATTGAAGCTCGCAAACATCTTCGAGCCGGTGAATGACAGGAGCGCCGTATAGGCGATAAAACCGTAGACGCAGACCGTGACGACCGCGAGCGACGGCGACAAGACGATTGCGGGCATTATCTTGCCAACGCGTTTTGAAATGGACATCTGCTGGCCCGGAATCGAAAGGTTGGCATCCCGCATAATGGATGCGCAACCTTGCTGCAGGATACCCCCGCCGCCTCTCGACGGCAGGGGCAGGGAGGAACTGGTTATTTCGCAGCGTTGATCGAGCTGATCAGCGCCTTCACGGCATCCTTGGACGACATGTCCGAGTTGAAATGCTGTGTCACAACGTCGAAGATCGCACGCTGTATGGAGGCGGGCTCGGCGTGACCGTGGGCGAGGGACCCCATGAGGGTGCCAGCCTTTTCGGCCGCCTTCAGGTCGGCCATGGACTTCTGCGCGCAGGCATCGAACTTGTCGCCGGGCACGTCGGAACGGGCCGGAATCGATCCCTTTACGAGATTGAACGCTTCCTGGAATGCAGGCGACATGACGCTCGAAGCGAGCTTGGTCTGGGCGTCAAGCTTGTCTGCGCCAACCGGGAACATCGCGAGGAAGTCCGTATTGAAGAGGAACGATCCTTCGGTGCCTGGTGCGGTGACGCAGAGAATATCGACGCCGGGCGTTAGGCCGGCCTTGACGATCTCGCCCTTGGCCCAGTCACCCATAAGCTGCATAGCAGCGTCACCCTTGAGCACCATGCCTGTTGCAAGGTTCCAGTCGCGGCCGGAAAAATTCGGATCGACATAACCGCGGATCTTTCGCATTTGGTCGAAAACCTTGACCATCGTGTCCGAGTCAAGTGCACTTTCATCCAATTCGATGATGGCCTTCTTGTAGAATTCCGGTCCCCCAATCCCGAGAACAACGTCGTCGAAAACGGTGTCGTCCTGCCAAGGCTGTCCGCCATGCGCCAGAGGGGTTATCCCCTTCGCCTTCAGCTTGTCTGCAACGGCATTGAACTCGTCCCAAGTCTTCGGCGGCTCCAGGCCGTTATCTTTGAAAATCTTTGCGTTGACCCACAGCCAGTTCGGCCGGTGTATGTTGACCGGAACGGCCTGCCACTTGCCGTCATGGACGGCGAACTGTTTGATCTGCTCCGGAACGACCTTGTCCCAACCTTCTGTTTGGGAAACAGCGGTCAAGTCACCGAGAAGACCCTGCTCGGACCATTCGTTAACCGCCATCCCAAGCAGCTGGGCCGCCGTCGGCGGATTGCCCGCCGCCACCCGCGCCTTCAGGGTCGTCGTGGCAGCTTCACCGCCACCGCCGGCAACCGGCATATCCTGCCAGCCGACGCCCTTCTTTTGCAGGTCGTCCTTTAGAACGCCGACAGCAGCCGCTTCGCCGCCCGACGTCCACCAGTGCAATACCTCCACGCTTTCAGCTGCGAACGCATGGCCGCTAACCGAGGCATTGAGGGCAGCCGTCAAGGCCATCATTCTAAAAGTCAAACGCATGTAGTCCTCCCAATATGCCGGCGATCACCGGCTTTCCTACAAACGACACTCCCTCCGTTTGTTTCGATTGAAAACAAACATAATCGGATGTATGAGTCAAGAGAGTTTGTTGTGGAGCCGAACAATGATTGTTGGGATTATGCTCTTGCTGTTATTTCAGTTGGTTGGCGAGGCGATCGCTTTCTTCCTGCATGGTGTCGTACCAGGCCCGGTCATCGGCATGGCCCTGATATTTCTAGTGTTGAGCGTGTCCCGGGGACGAGTTTTTGTCGCCCCGGCGCGGCAGGCGATTGCTACATCCCATGCGCTGCTGGCGAATTTCGGGGTTTTGTTCGTCCCGGCCGGAGTGGGGATCGTCCAGCATTTCGACCTTATCGCTGCGAAAGGTCTGGCACTTTTTGCAACGCTAGTGATCTCGACAGTCGCGACCCTTGTCGTCACTGTGTGGTGCTACCTCGCTACGAAGCGCTTGACGGGGAGAGCGAGCAATGGATGAGGGACTTTGGGTCTATCTCTCGGCTTCGCCACTCCTATGGCTCTCGGTGACCCTTCTTGTCTGGATAACGGCATTACGGATTGCGCAGGTCCTTCCAGCCAATCCTCTCTTCAACCCTGTACTGATTTCAGTATGCGCAATCGTTGGCCTGCTGTCCGTCTTTAAAGTTCGCTACCAGACCTATTTCTCAGGTGCGCAGTTCATCCATTTTCTTCTGGGACCAGCAACGGTCGCGCTTGGAATACCGCTCTACGAAAAGCTTCATCTGGTCAGGGCCAATATTGTTCCGATAGTCGTTGCTCTCTTTGCCGGGAGCGTGACCGCCGTGAGTACGACGATTTATTTAGGATATGTCTTCGGGTTCGATCAGACAGTCATCGCTTCCTTGGCACCGAAATCTGTCACCGCCGCTGTCGCCATGGCTATTTCGTCTGGGCTGCACGGCGATCCGGCGTTAACCGCGGCCGTGGTCATTTTGACTGGAATCTCTGGCGCAATCATCGTCACGCCATTGATGAACGCCATGAAGATCGATGATTACAGTGCGAGAGGTTTTGCTGTCGGGCTCGCATCGCATGGAATTGGCACGGCGCGCGCATATTCGGTCGATCCGGTGGCAGGTCTGTTTTCCGGTCTTGCCATGGGCTTGAATGCGATCGTCACTTCCCTGATTGTGCACCTCTTTTTGTAGCTCTCTTCCGATAGGGGAAACTCCGATGTCCATGCCGCGTGCCGTCAGGCACATTAACGAGGTCCGCGCGCTGGATGCTGTTTTTCGACACGGCAGGATCAGCCGGGCCAATATCGCCAAGGAACTCAGCATGGTCCGCTCCACGGCCAGCAGTATCGTCGCCAGCCTGGCAGACGAGGGGCTTCTGGTAGAGGATGAATCGCAGGACGATAAAAGCGCTGGCACCGGTAGGCCCGGAACCTTCATTCGCATCAATCCAAATTACGGGATGTTCATCGGCGCGGATATTGGCGTTGGCCGCATGAACGTCGTTGCCCTCGATATGGGGGCATCGGTGATTGCGCAGTCGAGATCGGACTTCAGCACCTCGGAGGCAAGTCCGGACCTCGTGGTGCAACGGTTGGTCGACGTCGTTGAGGGAATTAGGGAGCGGTTAGGCAGGGATTACCCTATTCGCGGCCTCTGCCTGACTGCGCCCGGCGTAATCGATCGGAACGGTACGATTTTGCGTGCTCCCATATTGGGATGGAGCCAGGAACCAATCCTTGAGCGCTTGCAGCAGCGACTGCCGGACATTCCACGCCTTGTCGCAGAAAACGATGCCAATGCCTTTGCTATCGCCGAGATGTACCAGTCCAAGCATGAAAGCGTGGATACGGAGATTTATATCTACCTCGACGCTGGTGTCGGTGGCGCAATTGTGAATTCCGGGCAGCTTCTGCGCGGTCAGGACGGCTATGCCGGCGAGCTGGGCCATATCATACTCGGAGACGAAGGCTTTGTTGAACTGGCCACTATTTCAGGATCATTCGAGAGCTTTATAGGACGGGAGGCCGTTCTTGCGCGTTATCGTTTTCACGGAGGCTCCGCAATCGACATTCAGGCTTTCATCGAGGCAGCGAAACTACGTGAAAAGGCAGCTCTCTCGACCCTCAAGGACTGGTCATTCTACCTTGGAAGAGGGGTAGCGACGTTGACTAGCATATTTAATCCGGCACGGATTGTGCTCGGAGGGCCGGTTGCCGCACTTTTCGATCTCTGCCGAGAGGTGACACTGGAAAAAGTGATCAACAATCTCCTCGAGGGACATCCAATACCTGAGATAAAGCTCTCGTCACTAGGCCTCGAAGGTCCGGCAATCGGTGGCGCATCCATGCTGCATAAACAGATATTTTCAGTCGATGAGAACCTCGTTTTTGGCCGCCCGAAAGCTGATTCAGCACGGGAAAAAGGTCAATGACTAGAACTGCGTCAAGCCAAGGCCCCCGTTGAGGATCTTAGGCTTGATGCGCTCATAGTTTTTAAGTTGTCTGTGATCCCCGCCCATGCGTCGTTTATGTGTCTCTGTAATGACGACGACCTGACAACCTGCCGCAGTCGCGGCGGTGATCCCGACCTCGGCATCCTCGAACACAAGGCAACGTGCCGGGTCAACGGAAAGACGCTCGGCTGCAAGAATAAAACAATCCGGTGCGGGTTTGCCCCTCCGCACATCTTCGGATGTAACCAGCGTCTTTGGCGTTGGCAAACCAGCCGCCTCGATTCGCCTTTTGGCTAACGCAGCAGGAGCAGAGGTCACGACAGCCCATCGGTGGGACGGAAGGCTGCTCAGAAAATGCTGCGCTCCACTTATGGCATGAACGCCCTCGATCTCTTCAATTTCAGCCTGCGTGATAGCATATGCCTCGGCCTCAGGATCAATATCCGGAAGGCCGAGGGACGAAATTGTTTCAGAAGCTTTTCGCCCGTGAATGGTCGGCAGGAACACCTCTGGGTTCAGTCCAAACTTCCATGCCCACGCTCCCCAAACACGTTCGGCAACCGCGATCGAATTGAGGATCGTGCCGTCCATGTCGAAAAGGAACGCGTCGAAAGAGGATTTGAAGAGATCGTTCACAGTCTTAACCACCTGGTTTTGGGATACCGCGGGCGATAGCCTCACTCGGGTGCAATGACACCCTTGCGAAGGATGACGCCTCCGTAGAACCGCCGCTCGCCTGTGACCACGACCGTATGAGCGGCCCGCACGCGAGCCTTGAAGTCGTCTGGGTCGACCGCTGTCAGGTCAATCGCCTTACCTTGTGTCTTTGCCAGAACGGCGCTGTAATCTTCGAAAACGGGCAAGATCTTGCTTGCATCGCCATCTGCGATCATTCTCCACGCGACATGGGGCTCCTGATCTTCGAGCGGGAAGATTTTCAGGATTGCTTCAAGTGTATGTGGGCCAGAGACGCCATCGAGGCGAATGAGTCGATCATCGCCTGCGTCGCACGGGAAGTTGGCATCGACGATCGCGATATCGTGTCGATGGCCCATTGATCGCAAGGCGTAAAGAAGTTCCGGAGAGAGAATCGGGTCAATTAGTTTCAGCATCAGTTTCCTCCATTTTGCTGGCTATTTGCGTTTGTATTATACAAATACAAAAAGAGTGTCAAATAGGTTTGTGGCTCGGCCTTGATTATACAGCCGGGAGTTCGGGAAGGTCGAAAAGGCTTTCGCGGAGAAGCGCTGCAGCTCCAATGGCGGCTCCATCACCTCCAAAACGGGCAACGGAGATCGGTGGTACCTTGAAGCCGTGAACCAAGTTCTCGGAGAGCAGTGTTTCGACCCGTTCCGAAACCCGTGAATAAAGAACGGCGAGCGGCCCTCCCAGGACGATCGTTTTGGGATCGAGGATGTGAATGAGGTTTAGGATACCGGTTGCCAGCCCTGAGGCCCACTCGTTGAGCGCCTGATCAAGAGTTGGCGATCCTTGCGTCGTTACCAGTTTGGTTAAGCCTTCAGGGATTGGAACCCCCTGCTCGATGAAGGGGAGAAACCTTTGGTACCCGGCCAGAATTTCGAAAGTGTGCGTAGCCGCCATGCCCGGCTGACCGCCCATGACCATATGCCCGACTTCACCACCCAGTCCATGGGCGCCCTCAACCACACGTCCCTGGCGAAGATGGGCGCTGCCGATGCCCTGTGCTAGCAATAGCAAGAGAACATCGCTCAGATCGGTTTCTGATGCGTCGGCCGCTACGGCACTCGCAAGAGCCACGGCGTCGTTGCAAATGTGAACCTTGAGTGAGGATTGCATTGCTCCGGACATCGCCGACACGACGTCGACGTCGCGCCAGCTCAACCACGGCGCAGAAATGATCCTGCCTTCGCGTACTATGCCCGGCGCGGAAATGCAGACACCACGCACGCGCGATGACCGCACCTTCGACATATCGATCAGTTCCTTCGGCAATGCGGCTAGCAGTTCGATCACTCGTTTGGGGTCGTGATAACGATCGGCAATCGACACGACCCTTTTTGCAATGACATGCATCGAGAAGTCGATCAGAACGGCGTTGATCTCGGCCGAGGAAATATCGAGACCGATGAAATAGGCGCCGGCTGGGTTGAGCGATACGAGAGCGCCGGGGCGACCGGCGCCATTGGCCTCAGCGCTTTCATTGAGGTCGATAACAAGCTTCTCAGCCAGAAGTTGCTTGATCGAGTTGCCGACGGTTGCCCGTGTAACATTGAGTTCGCGCGCGATATCTGCGCGCGACAGCGGGACGTCCCTACGTAGGACGCGAAGGCACCGCACAGCGTTCATGTGTCGCAAGACACTATTTGTCGTCAATGTTCCTCCCAGAGACAACATCTGTCGTTCAGGAGCTGTTAGAGGGCATTGGCAACGCACTCGAATCGTTGCCAATAGTGTATCCAGACGCAGTAACAGATGCTCGCGTGCAAGCAAAGGTTAGGATGAGCGACCCTGTCACGCGACCGACCATCCCCCATCCACCAAGAGATTGGCACCGGTGACGAGAGATGCGGCAGGAGATGCAAGATAGACGACAGCGCCGACGACATCATCGGTATCTCCTATCCTGCCGAGCGGAATATGGCCGACTGTGCGCGCGAAGAAATCCGGATCCGCAAGAACGGGGCGAGTCGAGTCCGTCCATATAAAGGTGGGCGACACGGTGTTTACCGTGATGCCGTACGGAGCCCATTCTGCCGCCAGGCAGCGGCTCAAATGGTTGATCGCTGCCTTGCTCATGCAATAGAGCGCTTCGCCGCGGAGGGTTACGGTACCTGCCTGCGAACTGATATTGATGATGCGACCGCTTTTCTGCTCTATCATATGGCGAGCGACGCTTTGCGTGACAAGGAACGTGCCCTTGATGTTGACGTCGAGGATCTGGTCGAGGTCCTTCTCTTCAACGAGCTCGGCCAAGTTGCCGGGGGCGACGCCGACATTGTTCACCAGTACGTCGATTTTCCCGAATGCCTCGACCGCCTCAGCAACCGCTTCGGAGATCTGACCGCTATCCGAGATATCCATATTGACCGCAAGAATGCGGCGGCCAGTTGTCTTCAGTTCGGCCACCAGGTCCGCAACCGCTTCGATGTTGCGGACGCCGATAACAACATCGGCTCCGGCCGCCGCGCAGGCGAGGGCACAGGCGCGACCGATACCGCGAGCCGCCCCTGTTACAAGCGCGACCTTTCCGTGGAGGCTGAAATTTGGTGCTTTGACTGTCATATTACTGTCCATTCCAGTGTGCTTCGCCTATGCCGTCGCGGCCGCCAGGCGGGCCGGCTTGCGGCCAAGGATGATCATTTCCAGGGCGTCGTCCGGTGTCAGGTCTCGTGTCGGATACGAACCGACCACGCGGCCTGACTTCATCACGGTTATCCGATCGGAGAGCGCGAAAACATCGTGCATGTCATGGCTGATGAGGAAAATACCCAAGCCTTGCTTTTTGAGTTCCTGGATCAGCAGGCCGACATTCTTTGTCTCTTCTGGACCGAGTGCGGCGGTCGGCTCGTCCATGATCAGGATACGAGCGTTAAAATGGAGGGCACGCGCGATGGCGACGGCTTGACGCTGACCTCCGGACATAGACCTTACTGACGCGGTCAGGGAAGGGATTCGCAACCGCATCCGGTCTATCGTCTGTCGTGCGCCGTGCTCCATTGCTTCTGTATCGAGAAATCCGAAACGATCCGTTTGTTCGCGCCCCAGGAAAAGATTGGAAATCGCGTCGAGATTATCGGCTAGAGCAAGTGTCTGATGGATCGTCTCGATGCCAAGTTCTTGGGCATCGTGGGGCGACCGAATATCGACGGATTTTCCATCGATCAGGATCTCGCCGCTATCTGCAGGAAAAACACCTGATAGCATCTTGATGAAGGTCGATTTGCCGGCACCATTGTGGCCGAGTAGGGCAACGACCTCGCCCGGCATGAGCGACACGCTGACATTTTCGACTGCGTGAACGCCGCCAAAGGCTTTGTTGACGTTGCGAGCTTCGAGCAACGGGGTTTTCATGATGGCCTCCTTTCGCGCCACATCGTATCAATCCACACGGCAAGCACGAGAACACCAGCAAGGACCATGCTCTGCAGTGGGCTCGCGATTCCCAACAGCACCATCGCGCTTTGAAGACTCTGCATGATCAAAGCGCCGACGCAGCCGCCGAGGATTGTCCCGGCTCCGCCTGCAAGCGAGGTGCCTCCGATTACGGCGGCAGCAATGACGTAAAGTTCCATCATTGTGCCCGCTCCACTTGCCGCGGCATTCAGTCGGGCCGTCAGCACGATCGAGGCCAAACCGGACAAGAAGCCCATCAATACGAAGACTTTGAGTACGACACGCTGGGTATTGATACCTGTTAGTCGGGCGCTGAGCGGATCGCCGCCGACGGCAAAGACATGGCGTCCAAACCTATGCTTTTTGGCGATAACTGTCATGAGAGTCGTCACGGCAATCAGAATGAGAACAGGCACAGCCAATCCCATCGACTCTGTCGTTCCGGGCCGCTTGTAGCTGTTCATGACTGCGACAAGACCGAATGTGCAGACGCACCAGAGAGCCGCTGAAACGATGTCGAATGCCGTCAACGGATTTTGAATGCCAAGCGACTTTTTTCTCTGGTATCTGCGGACGAGATTAAGGACGATGTAGGCGGCGACTGCAGCGGCGGCTGCCCAACTCAATGTGGCTCCGAGAACGCCGTTCTGGCCGCCGCCGAGATTCTGAAACGTAGCGCTCAATGGGGCGATCGTTGTCCCATCATTCAGTTCATAAGCAGCGTTTCGAAGGAAAAGCAGACCACCAAGGGTCACGACAAATGACGGTATCCGCGCGTATGCGACAAGTGCGCCTTGCAACAAACCGATAAGCATGCCGCCCGCCAACATGACAATGCACGAGATCCACCAGGCGTTGACGCTGTCGGGGAGCCAGTTGCTTTGCACCAGAGCACCGAGAACTCCAAGGAAGCCGACCTGAGACCCGACCGACAGATCGATATGACGAGTGACGATGACGAGGATCATGCCTGATGCCATGATCGCCACGACCGAAACCTGTAGCGAGAGATTGAACAAGTTTCGGGGCGACAGGAATACGCCATCGGTAAGGGTATTTGCGCAAAGCCAGATCAAGGCGAGGACCATGACCATCGCCACCAGGCGAGTGTCGCGGCCACCACCCCCGACCGCTTGTAGCAGCCGGGGGAGGAACTTCGTTGAACTGGTCGAAGGTTGTAGAATAGATGTCATGAYAAAACTCCAGCTGGAACTGCTTACTCGCAGGCTTTCGGCGGGTTTTTCGTTACGCCCTTGCAAAGCACGTCTTTCGAGATCCAACCGGCCTTCACAACGAGATCGAGATTATCCCGCGTGATGGCGATGGGATCTAGAATGATCGCGGGCTGCGATGCGCCCGTGGACGTCTTGCCAGGCTTCACACCTGTCACAGCATCAATTTTCGAGCCCTTGATGATTTCGACGGCAGCTTTCGCGGCGGCCAGTCCAAGGGCGTTCGCGTCCTTCCAGACGGTCATTGTCTGCTCGCCCTTGGCGATACGATTGAGGACGTTCTTGTCACCATCCTGACCAGAAATGGCAACCTTGCCCAGAAGATTTTGACTGGCCAGAGCAGCCGCGACACCATTTGCAATACTGTCGTTCATCGCGAGGACTGCGTCGACCTTGTTGTCCGTCGCGGTCAAAACCTGCTCCATGAGCGACTGTGCAACGTCTGGTTTCCACTGCTCGACATTTTGCTGGGCTACGATCTTGATGTCACCTCTGTCGATCGCCGGCTGGATGGCTTGCATCTGCCCGCTCTTGAAAACCTGCTGAATAGTCTGTGCGGGATCGCCGTCCATCGAGACGTAATTGCCTTTCGGCACCGCCTTCAGCAGGGCTTCGCCCATGACGCGGCCAACTGCCACGTTATCGAAGCTTGCGTAGAGGACGTCGCCGGTATCGATTGGCGCATCGTAGGCGATCACCGCGATGTTGCTTCGTTTCGCCTCATCGATAACGGGAATGATTGCTTTGGCATCCTGTGCGACGACGACAAGGACTTTGACGCCGCGTGCGATCAGGCTTTCGATGTCGGCAGCTTGCTTCTGCGGGTCGCCCTGGGCGTCGATACCGACATATGAGATACCTGACTTGTCGAGAACGGATTTGATCGCGGCCTCGTCGATCTTCCAGCGTTCGTCCTGGAAATAGCGCCAGCTGACACCGACTGTGTCTTGGGCGGCGGCCACATTGGCCATCAGGGTCACAGCGGAGACTGCGCCAGCGAGAATATGCATGAACTTGGACATTCATTCCTCCCTTTGAAAAAAGGCCGCGCGCGGTCTCCCGCCGCTTGCTCAGGCGCGACCTCCCGCCGCGCCATTTGTATTTGTTTAAAGCGGATACATATTTATGTCAACTAGGGAGCTTTGGAACCCCTAATTTAAGCCTTGTAGACCTCCGAGAACGCAAAACCTACCGGCTTGGATTTGCGTTTACGTTGTCATCGTTAGCCCGGAATGGACGAAGATGGATGTGGTCCTACGAAGAGAAAACTCTTAACGAATGGACCGACAGCCTAAAGGCCGGCATTCTCCGCCAAGGCTGTCTATGTACGGTTTGAGCTCCTAGGTGACTGACCAAAACGGGCCGGCGTCCCGTATGTGATGGCGTCCGCCCGGCCACGTCTTCCTCTGGCGGCGCTAGATCCTTGGCGTTCATCTCGGCGGCTCTTTCCGTCCATCGAGGAGCTTCCGACATAGTGTCGGCGGAGACAATCTCACGTGCACGCCGCAACCTGACTTGGGCACCTTCACTTTTTGCACCTGCGGCAATGGCCCTCGCTATGGCCTCAGCCGAGCCATTACGAGAATAAAATGCTATCAATACCTTAGGTCCAGACAGCGGCTCCTCCTAAAATCACGTACTGGTCGGTTCAGTAAGGGTGAAGTCGGAATTCCCCGCTAGGTGCTAACGCCAAACTCAGGTTCTGCAATTTAAGGACAACGCAACCTCTGTGAGAGTATCTACCTTCAACGGGATCTCGATGATTGTTGCACGGTAGGAGAGCTCACCTCTCTGGAAAATCGGCGATTACGAGATGCCAGAAAATCACACGGGTGGCAGTGAATTCCCCACCAGCCTCAAGAAACAAAAGTGAGAAGGTAAGATGACTCCGGAAGAAGCCAAGGTCGTTGCGGTCGCAGATGAAATTCAAAATTTGTCGTCGATTTTGTCGGACCTTACGGGGCGCGCGCGCAGGGTCATCGCTTCCCCCGCAATCGCAAATCTTGAAGGGCGGAACCGAGCCGAGATTTTGCTCCCTTGTGAGATCGGCGCGGAAGCCCTCGAGCGTTGCAACATCCTTGTCACGAACAACGTCCGGGTGCTTGAGACACTGGGAGTGATCTCGTTAACTCGCTACGTCTTCGAGCTTCTTGTTTGGCTCAAGACCATAAGACAGACGCCATTGAAGGCCCTGTACTTTATCATGCTATCCTTGAAGGATGGTGAAGCTCACACAACACAGCATATTCAGCACCTTAAGGCCGAAGCGAGCTTCCTTGAGACGATGGCCGAACGCGACGATCCCGTGCCTGGGATGCGCGCGTTGCAGGAGCAGCACGGTCAAAACCTTACGGCTGAGATTGTCTGGGCAGCTGAGCAAGCTCGCCGAACTGCTATCGATTTGGATGCTCGCCGGCACTTTAGCGTCTATGCGGGGGATGCAAAGATCAACGGTTACTCTTTCCAAGCCCATTTGATCAAGACGAAAGCTATGCCTGCTGCCGAGGCGGACCTTGCCGAGCGATTGCAGACTCGCGCCGATGTCGTTGATCGGTTTGGGCAAGACCTGATTTCGGAGTCAGGTAGCGGTACGAAATGGGTATGGGCAAATTCTGCAAGTGCAGTCGGTATGCAAGCGGAATACGACTACATCTATCGATATACGTCGAGACTTCTACATGCCACTCCGACAAGCTTTTATACGAGTTCCAAGAACCTCGAACTCACCGAAATGCGGGTATTCTTGGAATTTGTATATGTTCGACTTCTCGATGTGCTCGACGTCGTAGCGGAGATCGTCGACCGTGCTGAGATCTACATTGAACAGCAGTCAACCATCTCGTCAGAGTTTGCTTAAGGGACAGATGGTGAATGAACATCGAGTTTCTAGAGGCCGGCGCGATCAAAGCTAAGCTCGATCGTTACATGACGGGGGCACGACCAATTTCACTGGGCCGCAGCCTGGGAAGCGCACCCTGAAATGGCAAGGGACCTTCTTGCACATCGCTCCAAATTCCGAAACGTGATTTTCGGCGCTGCTTTCAACCAAATGCACCCAGATCTCATTGATGCATTAGTGAGCGTTCGCAACGCGTATTGTCGCGACGAAGTTTGTAGGGGGTACGCACCATCCCATAGTCTACCTCTTCCGAACGCAGCGACGTGCAAATGCGGTGATCCGGAACAGGTTGACGCAATTTTTGTATTTGTATACGACAAATGCAAATATGTATGACCAACGTTATGTGAAAGCAGGAGAAATCAAACTTGTCCGACGCCATTTCGTTTCTTGCTCCGCGCGCCGACGTGCTCGTTCGCCGCAGCCAGATCGTCGGCGACCTGATCGATCTCTTGCCGCCGGAATGCCTGGTGCATGAGGCGCGCGAACTGGTGCCTTTCGAGACCGATGCCTTCGTCTCCTACCGCCGCCTACCGCTCGCAGTCGCACTGCCGCGTTCGACGGCCGAGGTCGCCACCGTGATGAAATACTGCCATCGCTACGGCATTCCCGTCGTGCCGCGCGGCGCTGATCGTCGAGGTGGAAGGCTCGGAAGCCGAGATGGATGCGATGCTCGCCGATATCGTCGAGATCGCCCGCCGCCACGGCGTCAGGACGGTTCGTGAATGCCAGTCGGCCACCGAGGCCGCGCTGATCTGGAAGGGCCGTAAGTCCGCCTTCGGTGCCACCGGCCGTATCTCCGACTATATCTGCATGGACGGCACCGTGCCGCTCAGCCAGCTCTCCTATGTCCTGAAGAAGACCTCCGAGATCATCGACCGCTTCGGCCTCAGGGTCGCCAACGTCTTCCACGCCGGCGATGGCAACATGCATCCGCTGATCCTGTTCAATGCCAACGACCCGGATGATGCTGCCCGTGCCGAGCAGGCCGGAAACGAGATCTTGAAACTCTGCGTCGATGCCGGTGGCTGCCTTACCGGTGAGCACGGTGTCGGCATCGAAAAGCGCGACCTGATGACCCATCAATATGGAAAGCTGGATCTCGACCAGCAGATGGCCGTGCGCGCCGCCTTCGATCCAGGCTGGCTGCTTAATCCCTCAAAAGTCTTTCCGCTGGAAGGGCGCTCCGCCGCATGACCGATGTGTTCCATCCCACGACGGAAGCGGAAGCTGCCGATCTCATTCGTGCCCATGCCGAAGCGGGCAGGGCGCTTGCGCTTTTTGGTGGCAACAGCCGCAGCGGCTTCGGCAATGCTGTTCGCGCCGAGGCGAAGCTGAGTGCTGCCGGTCTCTCCGGCATCGTCAACTACAATCCGGCGGAAATGGTCATCACCGCCCGCGCCGGCACGTCGGTTGCGGAGATCGAGGCGGCGCTGGCCGCAAACGGCCAGATGATGTCGTTCGAACCCATGGACCATCGCCCGCTGATGGGCACGGCCGGCGTGCCGACCATCGGCGGCGTCTTTGCCGCCAATGTCTCCGGCCCCCGGCGGTTTGTGGCGGGGGCTGCCCGCGACAGTCTGCTCGGCTTGCGTTTCGTCAATGGTCGCGGCGAGATCGTCCGCAATGGCGGCCGAGTGATGAAGAATGTCACCGGCCTCGACCTCGTCAAGCTGCTGGCCGGTTCGCACGGCGCGCTGGGTCTCCTGACGGAGGTCACCTTCCGCGTGCTGCCGGTGCCGAAGGCGACCGAAACCATCGTCATTTCCGGCCTCAACGATTCCGAGGCCGCGCATGCCATGGCGGCGGCCATGGCTCTTTCAGTGGAAGTCTCCGGCGCTGCCCATCTGCCCGAGAGCGTCGAGGGCCGCTTCGCCGGCGGCGCGCTGCCTGGTGGCGAGGCGACCGTGTTCCGGCTCGAAGGCTTGCCGTCGTCGGTTGCCGTCAGGGCGGAAAAACTGGGGGCCACGATGGCGCGGTTCGGTGCGGTCAGCCGGCTCGACATGGTCGCTAGCCTTTCCCTCTGGCGCGAAGTCCGCGATGTGCTGCCGTATGCGGACGGCACGAAATGCCCTGTCTGGCGAGTCTCGGTGGCGCCCTCAGTCGGCCATGAGCTTGTTGCCGCCCTGAGGCTCGAAGCCGGCGTCGACGCCTATTACGACTGGCAGGGTGGCCTCATCTGGATGCGCATGGAAGCCGATCCCGAAGCCGGCCTGCTGCGCCGCTTCATCAAGGCGCTCGGCGGCGGCCATGCGACGCTGATCCGCGCTTCGGAAGCGATGCGTGCCGATGTGGCGGCTTTCCAGCCGCAGCCGGAAGCGGTGGCCTCGCTCTCGGCGCGGGTGAAGGAAAAGTTCGATCCGGCCAGGATTTTCAATCCAGGGAAGATGGGGTGGTGATGGCTGAGTTTGAGTATGTGGCAAACCCTCTGCCCTGCCGGGCAAAGTGCGGTACCATCCCCACCCACAACCCCTCGACGGAACACCCCTGATGCAAACAAACTTCACCGCCGAGCAACTGACCGACCCGCACGTCTCCGAATCCGAGAAGATCCTGCGCAAATGCGTCCATTGCGGCTTCTGCACTGCCACCTGTCCCACCTATGTAACGCTCGGAAACGAACTCGATAGCCCGCGCGGGCGCATCTATCTGATCAAGGACATGCTGGAGAATGATCGCCCGGCCGATGCCGAGGTGGTGACCCATATCGACCGCTGTCTCTCCTGCCTTGCCTGCACCACGACCTGTCCTTCCGGCGTCGACTACATGCATCTCGTCGATCATGCCCGCGCCCATATCGAAAAGACCTACAAGCGCCCGTTCATGAACCGGCTGACGCGCGGCATCCTTGCCGCCGTCCTGCCCTATCCCGGCCGCTTCCGCCTGGCGTTGCGGCTTGCCCGTCTCGGCCGCCCGTTCCGCAGCCTGATGCGCGCCCCGGCGCTGAAACCCTTCGCCGCGATGCTGACGCTCGCCCCACGCTCGGTACCGGCGCCCTCCGTCTACTCCCGCCCCGGCAATCATCCGGCAGAGGGTACGAAGCAGGCGCGCGTCGCGATCCTCACGGGTTGCGCCCAGCCGGTTCTCGACCCCGGGATCAACGAGGCGACCATCCGGCTTTTGACCCGCCTCGGCGTCGAGGTCGTGGCGCCGGCTGGTGAAGTCTGCTGCGGCGCGCTGGTTCATCACATGGGTCGCGAAGAACAGGCGCTGGCGAGCGCGCGGGCCAATGTCGATGTCTGGATGCGCGAGATCGAAAACGGCGGGCTCGATGCGATCATCGTCACCGCCTCCGGCTGCGGCACGACGATCAAGGATTACGGCCATATGCTGCGCCTCGATCCCGCCTATGCCGAAAAGGCGGCGATCGTCTCGGGCCTCGCAAAGGACGTCACCGAATATCTCGCCACCCTCGATCTGCCTTCGCATATGCCGAAGGGCATCACCGTCGCCTATCACTCGGCCTGCTCGATGCAGCACGGCCAGACGATCACCATGGCACCGAAGCAGATACTGAAGGCGGCGGGCTTCACCGTGCGCGATCCGGCAGAAGGCCATCTCTGCTGCGGCTCGGCCGGCACCTACAACATCATGCAGCCGGATATCTCAGCTGCGCTGAAGGCCCGCAAGGTCAAGAATATCGAGGCAACGAAGGCGGATGTGATCGCCACCGGCAATATCGGCTGCATCACCCAGATTGCCTCAGGCACCGGTATCCCCATCGTCCATACCGTAGAATTGATCGATTGGGCCTATGGTGGTCCTGTACCGCGCAGGCTCCTCAAAAAGCATGGCAAAGCACCCGAAGCAGGCGGTGAATTACCAGTTATTCCGTGGTGAGAAGATGGCGAGGGGTCTGCAAGCGACGACCTCAGGCGCCGATTTAATCGGGAGTGAGATGATTGAAACAGAAAATAGAAGTAAGGCAGAGCAAATTGCCGGCTATCACCGACAAGGAAGCACTGGACTTCCACTCTATGGGGCGGCCGGGCAAGCTCGAGGTCAATCCAACCAAGCCGATGGCGACACAGCGTGATCTCTCATTGGCCTATTCGCCTGGTGTCGCCGTTCCGGTCAAGGCGAT
>NZ_JBFTMO010000031.1:0-20033 GCF_056396985.1 Rhizobium sp. 05N430
AAATGGCAAAGAGTAAGTTTGAGCGCAACAAGCCGCACGTAAACATCGGCACGATCGGCCACGTTGACCACGGCAAGACGTCTCTGACGGCAGCGATCACGAAGTATTTCGGCGAGTTCAAGGCGTATGACCAGATCGACGCTGCTCCGGAAGAAAAGGCACGCGGCATCACCATTTCGACGGCACACGTCGAATATGAAACGCCGAACCGCCACTATGCGCACGTTGACTGCCCCGGCCACGCCGACTACGTCAAGAACATGATCACCGGTGCCGCACAGATGGACGGCGCGATCCTGGTTTGCTCGGCAGCTGACGGCCCGATGCCGCAGACCCGCGAGCACATCCTGCTCGCCCGCCAGGTTGGCGTTCCGGCAATCGTCGTGTTCCTCAACAAGGTTGACCAGGTTGACGACGCCGAGCTTCTCGAACTCGTCGAGCTCGAAGTTCGCGAACTTCTGTCGTCCTACGACTTCCCGGGCGACGACATTCCGGTTGTCAAGGGTTCGGCTCTGGCCGCTCTCGAAGACTCTGACAAGAAGATCGGCGAAGACGCGATCCGCGAGCTGATGGCTCAGGTCGACGCCTACATCCCGACACCTGAGCGTCCGATCAACCTGCCGTTCCTGATGCCGATCGAAGACGTGTTCTCGATCTCTGGCCGTGGTACGGTTGTGACGGGCCGCGTCGAGCGTGGTATCGTCAAGGTTGGCGAAGAAGTCGAAATCGTCGGCATCCGCGCCACCTCGAAGACGACGGTCACCGGCGTTGAAATGTTCCGCAAGCTGCTCGATCAGGGCCAGGCAGGCGACAACATCGGCGCTCTGGTTCGCGGTGTTAACCGTGACGGCGTCGAGCGTGGTCAGATCCTGTGCAAGCCGGGTTCTGTGAAGCCGCACAAGAAGTTCAATGCCGAAGCCTACATCCTGACGAAGGAAGAAGGCGGCCGTCATACGCCGTTCTTCACCAACTACCGCCCGCAGTTCTACTTCCGTACGACTGACGTGACCGGTATCGTTTCGCTTCCGGAAGGCACGGAAATGGTTATGCCTGGCGACAACGTCACCGTTGTTGTCGAGCTGATCGTTCCGATCGCGATGGAAGAAAAGCTGCGCTTCGCAATCCGCGAAGGCGGCCGTACCGTCGGCGCCGGCATCGTCGCCTCGATCATCGAGTAATCCAAGGCAGGGCGGCATACGGTGCCGTGGCTGGTCGCCAAGGGCTACGAAGTCCACAACATCGATCTGGTGCCGCTCGACAGTCCCGGTGTCACCAATCTGATCGCCGACATCACCGATAGCGGCCAGGTCTTCAACGCGCTGTCGATGCACCGCGATTTTCCCGATCTGGAAGCAGGGAAGGGCGTTCAGCCTTTCGATGCGGTGATCCATTTCGCCGCCGTCCCGCGCATCCTGATCAAGCCCGACAATGAGACCTTCCGCATCAATACGATGGGCACCTACAATGTCATCGAGGTGGCGGTGAAGCTCGGTATCCGCAAGATCATCGTCGCCTCCAGCGAGACGACCTACGGCGTCTGTTTCGCCGAGGGGCATCGCGATTTCCACCAGTTCCCGCTGGACGAAGACTACGACGTCAATCCGATGGATTCCTACGGTCTCTCCAAAGTGATCAACGAGAAGACGGCGCGCGCCTTTGCCGAGCGCTCCGGCGCCGATATCTATGCGCTGCGCATCGGCAATGTCATCGAGCCGCACGAATACCAGAAGTTCCCGGAATTCTTCGCCAATCCGGAAATACGCAAGCGCATCGCCTGGAGCTATATCGATGCCCGCGATCTTGGTCAGATCTGCCATCTCTGCATCGAGAAGGACGGGTTTGGCTATCAGGTGTTCAACGCCGCTAACGATACGGTGTCCGCCAACACGCCGTCGCGGGAACTGGCGCAACGCTTTTTCCCTAATGTTCCGTTCACCCGCGAGATCGGCGAATACGAGGGCCTGCTTTCCAACCGCAAGATCCGGGAAGTGCTGGGCTTCAGGGAAGAGCACGACTGGCGGAAATACGTGAAGGCGTAAGGCCGAAGCGGAACGGCGGCGCGGTGTTGGAAAAAATGGAAAAACGCACTTGCCAATCCCGCGCAGCCGTCTTAAAGGGTGCGCCATGCTTTAAACGGTGCTTCGAGGCCTTGAGGTCAACAAGCTGAATGCAAAGCGTAAAGGGGTATAGCTCAGTTGGTAGAGCGGCGGTCTCCAAAACCGCAGGCCGTGGGTTCGAGCCCCTCTGCCCCTGCCATTTCCTTCGAACGGTATGCGCGAAATCTTCGCTGCGTTCTGTGAGGAGGGCGGCATAGCGATTTCGTTAAACTTCGGTTCCCCTCTTGTGCAATCGGGAATCGGTGTTTATGTAGGGTTCAACAGACACGCGGTGCGTGGGGCTGATAGTTTCAGCTTTACGCGCCGTAATTGCGTGGGCAGTGATGGCATCCAAATCCAATCCATTTACGTTTCTTCAGCAGGTGCGGTCGGAAACGGCCAAGGTCACCTGGCCGTCGCGCCGCGAGACGATGATCTCGACGATCATGGTTCTCGTAATGGTGGTTTTCGCCGCGCTGTTTTTCTTTGCTGCCGACCAGCTCATCAGCTGGCTCCTGAGCTTCGTGCTCAACATCAGCAACTGATCGGGTGGAGATAGAAGATGGCGGCACGTTGGTACATCGTCCACGCGTATTCGAATTTTGAAAAGAAGGTCGCCGAGGACATCGAGAACAAGGCTCGCCAGAAGGGGCTTGAGCACCTGTTCGAAAAGATTCTCGTGCCGACCGAAAAGGTGGTTGAAGTGCGCCGTGGCCGCAAGGTCGACAGCGAGCGCAAGTTCTTCCCGGGCTACGTCATGGTTCGTGCGAACCTGACGGATGAAGCCTACCACCTGATCAAGAACACGCCGAAGGTCACGGGCTTCCTGGGCTCCGACAACAAGCCCGTTCCGATCCCGGATTCCGAAGCCGACCGTATCCTCGGTCAGGTGCAGGAAGGTGTGGAGCGTCCGAAAGCTTCGGTCAGCTTCGAGATCGGCGAGCAGGTTCGCGTTTCCGATGGTCCGTTCGCGTCGTTCAACGGCACGGTTCAGGATGTCGATGAAGAGCGTTCGCGCCTCAAGGTGGAAGTTTCGATTTTCGGCCGCGCTACGCCGGTCGAGCTGGAATACGCTCAGGTCGAGAAGGTCTGAGTTGCGGGTGAGCCGCCAAGGCTCGCTCGTGTGCGGTGGAAACCGCAAATCGCGTGGAAGGTGAGGGGCCTTAGCCGGGCCTCGATATTCCGCACCACGCAACCGCAGCCGCCGGAGCGATCCGGCATCAAGGGCCGGGCAACCGGCTATCAATGAAAGGCAGAGAGTTATGGCTAAGAAAGTTGCAGGCCAGCTCAAGCTTCAGGTCAAGGCAGGATCGGCTAACCCGTCCCCGCCAATCGGCCCGGCGCTTGGTCAGCGTGGCATTAACATCATGGAATTCTGCAAGTCGTTCAATGCGGCTACGCAGGAAATGGAAAAGGGTATGCCGATCCCGGTCGTCATCACCTATTACCAGGACAAGTCCTTTACTTTCGTCATGAAGCAGCCGCCGGTCAGCTACTTCCTGAAGAAGGAAGCGAAGATCACGTCCGGTTCGAAGACGCCTGGCAAGGGCGCCAACGCCGGCAAGCTCACCAAGGCTCAGATCAAGTCGATCGCTGAAGCCAAGATGAAGGATCTCAACGCAGCAGATATCGAAGGTGCAATGGCGATGATTGAGGGCTCTGCCCGCGCCATGGGCCTGGAAGTGGTAGGTTAAGACCATGTCAGGCAAGCGCACCAAGAAGATCAACGAAGGTGTTGATCCCACGAAGCTCTACGCACTCGGCCTCGCCATCGGCATGGTCAAGGAGCGTGCTGTCGCCAAGTTCGACGAGACCATCGAAATCTCGATGAACCTCGGCGTTGACCCGCGTCACGCAGACCAGATGGTCCGCGGCGTCGTCAACCTGCCGAACGGCACCGGCCGCGACGTTCGCGTTGCTGTTTTCGCCCGCGGCGCCAAGGCTGATGAAGCCAAGGCTGCAGGCGCAGACATCGTCGGCGCTGAAGACCTGGTCGACATCGTCCAGGGCGGCAAGATCGACTTCGACCGCGTTATCGCGACCCCCGACATGATGCCGCTCGTCGGCCGTCTCGGTAAGGTTCTCGGTCCGCGCGGCATGATGCCGAACCCGAAGGTCGGGACGGTCACGATGGACGTCACGGGTGCCGTCAAGGCTTCCAAGGGCGGCGCTGTCGAGTTCCGCGTCGAAAAGGCTGGTATCGTCCACGCCGGCATCGGCAAGGCCTCGTTCGAAGCCAAGGCTCTGGAAGAAAACATCCGCGCCTTCGCTGACGCCGTCATCAAGGCAAAGCCGGCTGGCGCCAAGGGCAACTACGTCAAGCGCGTAGCGATCTCTTCGACCATGGGTCCGGGCGTCAAGATCGAGCTCGGCTCGGTCACGGCTCCGGCCGCCTAACGAATTTGCCGGGCCTAGGCCCGGCAGCATGCATTCCGGCCTCGCAAGGGGCCGGGATATTCCGGAGAAATCCGGAATCCTGTCCGAGATTGCAGGTGGTTATCCCTTAATCACTTAAGCCTGCATGAGACGGGTAAGACCCGAATTGCATGAAGCTTAGCTTCGATCGATTTGGTTCGAGCCTTGGATGCCTTGTCCTCCTAGCCTTGAGTGGCGCGGAGCGCGAGGGGACAGGATCCTCAAGCGTCGCTTGGGATCGCTTCTGATCCCAGGAGGCAAAAGGCAACCCGGCAGGCCCCGTCAAACGGACCTGTCAACTGGAGATAGGCAGTGGAAAGAGCGGAAAAACGCGAATTCGTCACGGAACTGAACGAAGTCTTCAAGGCTTCGGGCTCGGTTGTCGTGGCCCACTATGCTGGTGCTACAGTCGCGCAGATGAACGACTTCCGTTCCAAGATGCGCGCAGCTGGCGGTACCGTCAAAGTCGCGAAGAACCGCCTGGCCAAGATCGCCCTTCAGGGTACGGAAGCAGAAGGGATCTCTGGTCTCTTCACAGGTCAGACGCTCATTGCATACAGCAATGACCCGATCACTGCTCCGAAAGTCGTCGTGGATTTCGCCAAGACCAACGATAAGATCGTTGTTTTGGGCGGCGCCATGGGAACAACCACGCTCAACGCCGATGCAGTCAAGTCGCTTGCGACCCTGCCGTCGTTGGACGAACTGCGTGCAAAGCTGCTGGGCATGATCCAGACTCCGGCTACCCGCATCGCAGGCGTTGTTGCAGCACCGGCAAGCCAGCTTGCTCGCGTGTTCTCGGCTTACGCCAAGAAGGACGAAGCCGCATAAGGCGGTTTTTTGCTGTTTATAAAACACCGGTTCGAACCGAACAAAAGGAACTGATAACATGGCTGATCTCGTAAAGATCGTTGAAGACCTCTCTGCACTGACCGTCCTGGAAGCTGCAGAACTGTCCAAGCTTCTCGAAGAAAAGTGGGGCGTTTCCGCTGCTGCTCCGGTAGCTGTTGCTGCTGCTGCTGGCGGTGGCGCTGCTGCTGTCGTTGAAGAAGAAAAGACCGAGTTCGACGTCATCCTCACGGATGCCGGCGCGAACAAGATCAACGTCATCAAGGAAGTCCGCGCTATCACTGGCCTCGGCCTCAAGGAAGCCAAGGACCTCGTCGAAGGCGCTCCGAAGGCTGTCAAGGAAGCCGTTTCTAAGGCTGAAGCAGCTGACATCAAGAAGAAGCTTGAAGACGCTGGCGCAAAGGCCGACGTCAAGTAATCTTGAACTGCATCTGGGAGGCGGCGTTTGCCGTCTCCCATTTGCCGTTTTCCGGAACGAATTACCCAAAAGCCGCGTGAAAACGGCTTTTGGGTAATGGGTTCTTCAAGAGGATGGTCTCGAACCGGGACACGCAGGCAATCCGGCCTGGTGGTTTCGGGAAGTGAGACGAGTTTGAACCAACCCATTGCTTGACGGGGTCGACTGGCCATCGGTTCCCGTCCGTTGCAGGCCCGGATGCAATTTTTGAAGGAGCGACGATGGCTCAGACCCTTTCGTTCAATGGTCGTAGGCGCGTACGCAAGTTTTTTGGTAAAATCCCCGAAGTCGCAGAGATGCCGAACCTCATCGAGGTTCAGAAGGCGTCCTACGACCAGTTCCTGATGGTCGAAGAACCGAAGGGCGGCCGCCCTGACGAAGGCCTCCAGGCCGTCTTCAAGTCCGTCTTCCCGATCACCGATTTCTCCGGCGCCTCGATGCTGGAATTCGTGTCCTATGAATTCGAACCGCCGAAGTTCGACGTCGACGAGTGCCGCCAGCGCGACCTGACCTACGCTGCGCCGCTGAAGGTTACTCTCCGTCTCATCGTGTTCGATATCGATGAGGATACGGGCGCCAAGTCGATCAAGGACATCAAGGAACAGTCCGTCTACATGGGCGACATGCCGCTCATGACCAACAACGGCACGTTCATCGTGAACGGCACCGAGCGCGTTATCGTGTCTCAGATGCACCGTTCGCCGGGCGTCTTCTTCGACCACGACAAGGGCAAGAGCCATTCTTCCGGCAAGCTGCTCTTCGCTGCCCGCGTCATCCCGTATCGTGGTTCCTGGCTCGACATCGAATTCGACGCCAAGGACATCGTCTATGCCCGTATCGACCGCCGCCGCAAAATTCCGGTGTCGTCGCTGCTGATGGCCCTCGGCATGGACGGCGAGGAAATCCTCGATACCTTCTACACCAAGTCGCTCTACAAGCGTGCCGGCGATGGCTGGCGCATTCCCTACCAGCCGGAAACCCTCAAGGGTGCCAAGGCGATCACCGAAATGGTCGACGCCGACACCGGCGAAGTCGTTGTCGAAGCCGGCAAGAAGCTGACCCCGCGTCTGCTCCGCCAGCTCTCCGACAAGGGCCTGAAGGCCCTGAAGGCGACCGACGAAGACCTGTACGGCAACTACCTTGCCGAAGACATCGTCAACTATTCGACGGGCGAGATTTATCTCGAAGCCGGCGACGAAATCGACGAGAAGACCCTCAAGGTCATCCTCGACCACGGTTTCGAGGAAATCCCGGTTCTCGGCATCGACCACATCAATGTCGGCGCCTACATCCGCAACACGCTGTCGGCAGACAAGAACGAGAACCGTCAGGACGCTCTGTTCGATATCTACCGCGTGATGCGTCCGGGTGAACCGCCGACCATGGATTCGGCCGAAGCCATGTTCAACTCGCTGTTCTTCGATGCGGAGCGTTACGATCTCTCCGCCGTCGGCCGCGTGAAGATGAACATGCGTCTCGACCTCTCGGTCGAAGACACCGTCCGCATCCTGCGCAAGGACGACATCTTGGCCGTGGTCAAGATGCTGGTCGAACTGCGCGACGGTAAGGGCGAAATCGACGACATCGACAATCTCGGCAACCGTCGCGTTCGCTCCGTCGGCGAATTGATGGAAAACCAGTACCGTCTCGGCCTGCTCCGCATGGAGCGCGCGATCAAGGAACGTATGTCCTCGATCGAAATCGACACGGTCATGCCGCAGGACCTGATCAACGCCAAGCCGGCAGCTGCTGCCGTCCGCGAATTCTTCGGCTCCTCGCAGCTGTCGCAGTTCATGGACCAGGTGAACCCGCTTTCGGAAATCACCCACAAGCGCCGTCTCTCGGCTCTTGGTCCGGGTGGTCTGACCCGCGAGCGCGCAGGCTTCGAAGTCCGCGACGTTCACCCGACGCACTACGGCCGTATTTGCCCGATCGAAACGCCTGAAGGCCCGAACATCGGTCTGATCAACTCGCTGGCAACTTTCGCACGCGTCAACAAGTACGGCTTCATCGAAAGCCCGTACCGCAAGATCGTCGATGGCAAGGTAACGAACGACGTTCTCTACCTCTCTGCCATGGAAGAAGCGAAGTACTACGTTGCCCAGGCCAACGCCGAACTCGACAAGGATGGTTCCTTCGTCGACGAATTCGTCGTCTGCCGTCATGCCAACGAAGTTATGCTCGCGCCCCGCGACAGCATGAACCTGATGGACGTCTCGCCGAAGCAGGTTGTTTCGGTTGCTGCCGCTCTCATCCCGTTCCTGGAAAACGACGACGCCAACCGCGCTCTCATGGGCTCGAACATGCAGCGTCAGGCCGTTCCGCTGCTGCGTGCTGAAGCTCCGTTCGTCGGCACCGGCATGGAGCCGGTCGTTGCCCGCGACTCCGGCGCTGCTATCGGCGCCCGCCGCGGCGGCGTGGTCGACCAGGTCGACGCGACGCGTATCGTTATCCGTGCAACGGAAGACCTCGAAGCTGGCAAGTCCGGCGTCGATATCTACCGCCTGCAGAAGTTCCAGCGTTCGAACCAGAACACCTGCGTCAACCAGCGTCCGCTGGTCACCGTCGGTGACGAGGTCAACCGCGGCGACATCCTCGCCGACGGTCCGTCCACGGATCTGGGCGATCTCGCTCTCGGCCGTAACGCGCTCGTCGCGTTCATGCCGTGGAACGGTTACAACTACGAAGACTCGATCCTGCTCTCCGAGCGTATCGTTGCTGACGACGTGTTCACCTCCATCCACATCGAAGAATTCGAAGTGATGGCGCGTGACACCAAGCTTGGTCCGGAAGAAATCACGCGCGACATTCCGAACGTTTCGGAAGAAGCGCTGAAGAACCTCGACGAAGCCGGTATTGTCTACATCGGCGCCGAAGTTCAGCCGGGCGATATCCTCGTCGGCAAGATCACGCCGAAGGGCGAAAGCCCGATGACGCCGGAAGAAAAGCTTCTGCGCGCCATCTTCGGTGAAAAGGCGTCCGACGTGCGCGACACGTCCATGCGCATGCCGCCCGGCACCTACGGCACGATCGTCGAAGTGCGCGTCTTCAACCGCCACGGCGTTGAAAAGGACGAGCGCGCGATGGCAATCGAGCGCGAAGAGATCGAGCGTCTTGCAAAGGACCGCGACGACGAACAGGCGATCCTCGACCGTAACGTCTACGGCCGTCTGATCGAGATGCTTCGCGGCCAGATGTCCATCGCGGGCCCGAAGGGCTTCAAGAAGGGCACCGAGCTTTCGAACTCCGTCGTTTCCGAATATCCGCGCTCGCAGTGGTGGATGTTCGCGGTCGAAGACGAGAAGGTCCAGAGCGAACTCGAAGCCCTGCGTGGCCAGTACGACGAATCCAAGTCGCGCCTTGAACAGCGCTTCATGGACAAGGTCGAGAAGGTCCAGCGCGGCGACGAAATGCCTCCGGGCGTCATGAAGATGGTCAAGGTCTTCGTTGCTGTGAAGCGCAAGATCCAGCCAGGCGACAAGATGGCCGGCCGTCACGGCAACAAGGGTGTCGTATCGCGTATCGTGCCTGTCGAAGATATGCCGTTCCTCGAAGACGGTACGCATGTCGACGTCGTTCTGAACCCGCTCGGCGTGCCTTCGCGCATGAATGTCGGTCAGATTCTCGAAACGCATCTCGGCTGGGCTTGCGCCGGCATGGGCCGCCAGATCGGCGACATGCTGGAAGCCTACAAGGCGAGCGGCAACATCGCTCCGCTGCGCAAGACGATCGGCGACGTTGTCGGCGACGGTCCGAAGGCCGAACAGGTCAAGGACTTCGATGATGACTCGGTCCTGCGTCTTGCCGACCAGTGGAAGCGCGGCGTTTCGATCGCAACGCCGGTGTTCGACGGTGCGCACGAAGGTGACGTCAACGAGATGCTGGCTCTGGCCGGCCTGAAGGAAAGCGGTCAGTCGACCCTTTACGACGGCCGTACGGGCGAGCAGTTCGACCGCCAGGTCACGGTTGGCTACATCTACATGCTGAAGCTGAACCACTTGGTCGACGACAAGATCCACGCCCGTTCGATCGGTCCTTACTCGCTCGTTACCCAGCAGCCGCTGGGCGGCAAGGCGCAGTTCGGCGGTCAGCGCTTCGGCGAAATGGAAGTCTGGGCACTGGAAGCATATGGTGCGGCTTACACGCTGCAGGAAATGCTCACGGTCAAGTCGGACGACGTCGCCGGCCGTACCAAGGTCTACGAAGCCATCGTCCGTGGCGACGATACGTTTGAAGCGGGTATCCCCGAAAGCTTCAACGTTCTCGTCAAGGAAATGCGCTCGCTCGGTCTGTCGGTCGAATTGGAGAACTCCAAGCTCGACGAACAGCAGGCGAACCAGCTGCCTGATGCTGCTGAGTAACCATCTGATAGGGTGTGCGCTGTAATCAGCGCACACCGTTCCCGCTCTGGCCCCGTAACGTGTTGGCCGGGCAGGGACGATTTCGCCGCATTTCGCGGTTATTGTCGTTTTGAGCGTTGGCGCGGCTCCCGGGATTTGCCGCCGGCCATAGCAAGATAAGGGCGCATCCGCCCATGAAGGAGACAGGCATGAACCAAGAGGTCATGAATCTTTTCAATCCGCAGGTGCCTGCGCAGAATTTCGATAGCATTCGAATTTCTATCGCATCTCCGGAGAAGATCCTCTCCTGGTCCTACGGTGAGATCAAGAAGCCGGAAACCATCAACTACCGTACGTTCAAGCCGGAACGTGACGGTCTCTTCTGCGCGCGCATTTTCGGGCCGATCAAGGACTACGAATGCCTGTGCGGCAAGTACAAGCGCATGAAGTACAAGGGCATCATCTGCGAAAAGTGCGGCGTCGAAGTGACGCTGTCGCGCGTTCGCCGTGAGCGCATGGGCCACATCGAGCTCGCCGCTCCCGTTGCCCATATCTGGTTCCTCAAGTCGCTTCCGTCGCGCATCTCGACGCTGCTCGACATGACGCTGAAGGATGTAGAGCGCGTTCTTTACTTCGAAAACTACATCGTCACCGAGCCGGGCCTGACTGCTCTGAAGGAGCACCAGCTGCTCTCTGAAGAAGAGTACATGCTGGCCGTCGACGAATACGGCGAAGATCAGTTCACCGCGATGATCGGCGCTGAAGCCATCTTCGAAATGCTGGCTTCCATGAACCTTGAGAAGATTGCGGGCGACCTGCGCTCGGATCTCGCCGACACCACGTCGGATCTCAAGCAGAAGAAGCTGATGAAGCGCCTGAAGATCGTCGAGAACTTCATGGAATCGGGCAACCGTCCGGAATGGATGATCATGAAGGTCGTTCCGGTCATCCCGCCGGATCTGCGTCCGCTGGTTCCGCTGGATGGCGGCCGTTTCGCGACGTCTGACCTGAACGATCTCTACCGCCGCGTCATCAACCGTAACAACCGTCTGAAGCGCCTGATCGAACTGCGCGCTCCGGGCATCATCATCCGCAACGAAAAGCGCATGCTGCAGGAATCTGTGGACGCGCTCTTCGATAACGGCCGCCGTGGCCGCGTCATCACCGGCGCCAACAAGCGTCCGCTGAAGTCGCTGTCCGACATGCTCAAGGGCAAGCAGGGCCGCTTCCGCCAGAACCTGCTCGGCAAGCGCGTCGACTATTCCGGCCGTTCGGTCATCGTGACCGGTCCGGAACTGAAGCTGCACCAGTGCGGCCTTCCGAAGAAGATGGCGCTCGAGCTCTTCAAGCCGTTCATCTACGCCCGCCTCGACGCCAAGGGTTACTCCTCGACCGTCAAGCAGGCCAAGAAGCTGGTCGAAAAGGAAAAGCCGGAAGTCTGGGATATCCTCGACGAGGTCATTCGCGAGCATCCGGTTCTCCTGAACCGCGCACCGACGCTGCACCGCCTGGGTATCCAGGCCTTCGAACCTACCCTGGTCGAAGGCAAGGCCATCCAGCTGCACCCGCTCGTCTGCACAGCCTTCAACGCCGACTTCGACGGTGACCAGATGGCCGTTCACGTGCCGCTGTCGCTCGAAGCCCAGCTCGAAGCCCGCGTTCTGATGATGTCGACGAACAACATCCTGCACCCTGCAAACGGTGCACCGATCATCGTTCCGTCGCAGGACATGGTTCTCGGCCTGTACTACCTCTCGATCCTGAACCAGAACGAGCCGGGCGAAGGCATGGCCTTCTCCGATCTCGGCGAGCTGCATCACGCGCTCGAAACCAAGGTCGTGACGCTGCACACCAAGATCCGCGGCCGCTTCAAGTCGATCGGCGAGGACGGCAAGCCGTACTCGAAGATCTATGAAACGACGCCTGGCCGTCTGCTCATCGGCGAACTACTGCCGAAGAACGGCAAGGTCACCTTCGACATCTGCAACCAGGAAATGACCAAAAAGAACATCTCGAAGATGATCGACGCGGTCTACCGTCACTGCGGTCAGAAGGACACGGTCATTTTCTGCGACCGCATCATGCAGCTCGGCTTCAGCCACGCCTGCCGCGCCGGCATTTCGTTCGGCAAGGACGACATGGTCATTCCGGAAACCAAGGCCAAGATCGTCGGTGACACCGAAAACCTGGTCAAGGAATACGAGCAGCAGTACAATGACGGCCTGATCACTCAGGGCGAAAAGTACAACAAGGTCGTCGACGCCTGGGGCAAGGCAACCGAAAAGGTCGCCGAAGACATGATGGCCCGCATTAAGGCCGTCGAATTCGATCCGAACACCGGCCGTCAGAAGCCGATGAACGCCATCTACATGATGTCGCACTCCGGCGCCCGCGGTTCTCCGAACCAGATGCGTCAGCTGGGCGGCATGCGCGGCCTCATGGCCAAGCCGTCGGGCGAAATCATCGAAACGCCGATCACGTCGAACTTCAAGGAAGGTCTGACCGTCAACGAGTACTTCAACTCGACGCACGGTGCCCGTAAGGGTCTCGCAGACACGGCTCTGAAGACCGCTAACTCCGGTTACCTGACCCGCCGTCTCGTCGACGTCGCGCAGGATTGCATCGTCAACCTCGTGGATTGCGGCACCGACAAGGGCCTCACCATGACGGCGATCGTCGATGCCGGTCAGGTCGTTGCTTCCATCGGCGTTCGCGTCCTTGGCCGTACGGCGCTTGACGACATCGATCATCCGGTGACCGGCGATCGCATCGTCGATGCCGGCAAGATGATCCTCGAGCCCGATGTCATCGAGATCGAAAAGGCTGGTATCCAGTCGATCCGCATCCGCTCGGCACTGACCTGCGAAGTTCAGACCGGCGTTTGCTCGATCTGCTACGGCCGAGACCTGGCGCGCGGTACCCCTGTCAACATGGGCGAAGCGGTCGGCGTTATCGCTGCACAGTCGATTGGCGAGCCGGGCACCCAGCTCACCATGCGTACGTTCCACCTTGGTGGTACGGCAACGGTGGTCGACCAGTCGTTCCTGGAAGCATCGTACGAAGGTACGGTTCAGATGAAGAACCGCAACATGCTGCGCAACTCGGACGGCGTTCTCGTCGCCATGGGCCGCAACATGGCGGTTCAGATCCTGGACGAACGCGGTGTCGAGCGCTCCTCGCAGCGCGTTGCCTACGGTTCGAAGATCCATGTCGATGATGGTGACAAGGTCAAGCGCGGCCAGCGTCTGGCAGAGTGGGACCCATACACCCGTCCGATGATGACGGAAGTGGCCGGTACCGTTCAGTTCGAAGACCTCGTCGATGGTATCTCCGTTCTCGAAGCGACCGACGAATCCACGGGTATCACCAAGCGTCAGGTTATCGACTGGCGCTCGACTCCCCGCGGTTCGGATCTGAAGCCGGCCATCGTCATCAAGGACGCCAGCGGCAACGTCATGAAGCTGTCGCGTGGTGGTGACGCCCGCTTCCTGCTCTCGGTTGACGCGATCCTGTCGGTCGAGCCGGGCACGAAGGTTTCGCAGGGTGACGTGCTTGCACGTTCGCCGCTCGAAAGCGCCAAGACCAAGGACATCACCGGCGGTCTGCCGCGTGTTGCCGAACTGTTCGAAGCCCGCCGTCCGAAGGACCACGCCATCATCGCTGAGATCGATGGTACGATCCGCCTCGGCCGCGACTACAAGAACAAGCGTCGCGTCATCATCGAGCCGGCGGAAGACGGTGTCGAGCCTGTCGAATACCTGATCCCGAAGGGCAAGCCCTTCCACCTTCAGGAAGGCGACTACATCGAAAAGGGTGACTACATCCTCGACGGTAACCCGGCTCCGCACGACATCCTGGCGATCAAGGGCGTCGAAGCACTCGCTTCGTACTTGGTCAACGAAATCCAGGAAGTCTACCGCTTGCAGGGCGTTGTCATCAACGACAAGCACATCGAAGTGATTGTCCGTCAGATGCTGCAGAAGGTGGAAATCACCGATGCAGGCGACTCGACCTATATCGTCGGTGACAACATCGACCGTATCGAGCTCGAGGACGTCAATGACGGCCTGATCGAACAGGGCAAGAAGCCTGCCTACGGTGACCCGGTTCTTCTCGGTATCACCAAGGCATCGCTGCAGACCCCGTCCTTCATCTCCGCCGCGTCCTTCCAGGAAACGACGAAGGTGCTCACGGAAGCTGCGATCGCCGGCAAGACCGACGGTCTCCAGGGCCTCAAGGAAAACGTCATCGTCGGCCGCCTCATCCCGGCCGGTACCGGTGGCACCATGACCCAGATCCGCCGTATCGCCACGTCGCGCGACGAGCTGATCCTCGAAGAGCGCCGCAAGGGCACGGGTGCAGACGCGGCAACGCCGATGCTGCAGGACATGGCAAACGAAAGCGCGCCTGCCGCTGAATAACGGCAGGTTCGATTGCAGAAATCAAAAACCGCCCGGAGCGATCCGGGCGGTTTTTTGTTGACCGCTTGAGACGGCGGGCATGCAAAAGGGCCGCGGTCGAACCGCGGCCCTTTCAGCAGGCATTTCGAAATTTTAGAGTCCGAGGACGGTGCGCAGTTCAGTGCGGGCCGCTTCGTATTCGGCCTTGTAGTCGTCATGCTGCATGATCGTCTGTGCGGTGGCGATACCGGCGATACGGCCGGCCTCGATATCCGTCGGGTAATGGATGCCGCCGATGACGCGGTTCCAGCCATAGGCCCAGGCGCGGCCCATAATGGCATCCTTCTTTTCGGGAACCATGTTCGACAGGATGACGCCCATCAGCGTGCCGAGCGTCGTGTGGCCGGACGGGTAGGAGCCGGACTTCGAGAGCGGCACGACTGGCTTGACGAGCTCGGGATAGAGCAGGTGAGGGCGCGGGCGTTTCCAGACGTCCTTCGCCGGATCGACAACGGCGGCTTCGGTCTCGACGATGCGGTCGAAGAAGGCCGAAAACTTCGACAGGTTCTCCTTGGTGAATTTCGGATTGTCGATGACGTCGCTGAAACGCCAGACATTCTCCTCGGCGTCGGCAACGGCCTGAGCTTCCATCTCCGGCGTGCGGGTGACCTGGATCGAGAGAAGCTCGCCGATCTCGGCCTTGGTCTTGGCGGAATCATTGGCAGGCGGCGGCGGAAGCAAGTTCAGAAGGTTGACTTCGGTATTGTCGGTAAAGGGCTTTGCCTTGTCTTCGGCAAAAGCCGGCGCAGCAAACGCAACGGCAGTGGCAAGGCCGAGAGCCAGGAGTTTCGAGACAGTACGCATTTGGGGGACTCCGTTTGGGGCAATGAAATGCACCTCGCGGGTAACCGAGGATTGTTTGGCGAAGATGACAGAACGGCGTCAGAGCCTGCGGCATAATCGCCGCGGCCGGTTCGTCAGCAGGAGGATGGTAACAAGTGGAGGCAGCGCTCCATTCCATATCCAAGCTGCGCCCGGCGGCTGTCAGGCTCATCCAACTGAACCGAAATACGATAGGTGACCCACCGTCGAACGGTGTCATCTCTTGATGAAGCCACGTCTCGGGATGTGCGCCGTGTAGCGGCGCCATATAATAGTGCCTTCGATGCCAGATTGTGCGGCCATTACGGGTGAAGCGGTAGTCGTCGATCGCCAGCGGCAGGAGAGGGGATTCCGGCGCGACCCCAGTCTCCTCGGTGAATTCCCTGGCGGCTGCTTCGGCGAACTCTTCGCCGTGCTCGACTGTGCCACCCGGAACCTGGAATTCGACCTCGGGAAAATCAGGTTCATCGAAAACCAGAAGACGGCCGCGCCAGGTCGCGTAGATCATGACTTTCAGCGCGTCCGGCGTCACGTTCATTCTTAGTTGAACCGGATGATCGAAACCTCGCCGTCCAGCGCGCCCTGATAGGCAGACGCGTGCGGCTCTTCTTCAGGCACTTCGGTCAGCATGCCGATCTGGTCGAGATCGGCCTCGATGAAGCCTTCCTCGGACAGCGCGTTCAGCGCCTCGCGCACGGCGGTGTCGTCATCGGCGGCTCTCAGCATGATATGCAGGTCGACGCCTTCGCTGCCGTCCGACTCATAACCCTTGCCGATAATGATGAAGACCATCGGGCCTTCGGAGTTGTTGTCGTTGTCGGGGCTGGTGATCATCGGGCGGTCCTTTGAATATGTAACGATTCGTAAACTCGAATCCGCTTGCTGCGGATTTCGTCTGCAATCGCCGATTCCTTAACCGCTTTTCCGGCAAGCCCCAAGTTGAACTTTAAAGGGCCGCCGCAAAAACGTCCGGAACCCTTGCAAAGAGGGCGTAGGCCCGGCATTTCAAGGCATTCGCGGGAAGATTATTTCTTAACCGGCCTTGACGTAGGTGAGGGAAACCAGTAGTACCCGCGCCATCGGAACCCATGTGAGGCATGGCTTTCTGGGGCGCCTTGCCCTGGAGTTCACCTCAAACAAGGTTCGAAACGCACGTTGAAGATATGATGCCCGCACGCATGACGCATGTCTTTTGCGTCCTCTGCCCTCTGTGGTCCATCCGTGAAAGCGGATCGGGCCACGTTTTGCGCATTGAGACAAGCGTGTGATCTTGCCGGAGACGGCGTGATTTTACGCCCGAAAGGGTACAGTTAAACGTAAGGGATGGTTGAATGCCTACCGTAAACCAGCTGATCCGCAAGCCGCGCCAGCCGAACGTAAAGCGTAACAAGGTTCCTGCTCTGCAGGAAAACCCGCAGAAGCGTGGTGTTTGCACCCGCGTCTACACGACGACCCCGAAGAAGCCGAACTCGGCTCTGCGTAAGGTTGCCAAGATCCGCCTGACCAATGGCTTCGAAGTCATCGGCTACATTCCGGGCGAAGGTCACAACCTGCAGGAACACTCCGTCGTCATGATCCGTGGCGGCCGCGTCAAGGACTTGCCGGGCGTTCGTTACCACATCATCCGCGGCGTTCTCGATACCCAGGGTGTCAAGAACCGCAAGCAGCGCCGTTCCAAGTACGGTGCAAAGCGTCCGAAGTAATTCGGTTTTTGGTTTTCCGGCGCTGCGCGAGGTTCTCCGCGTGGTAGAGCGCCTTAACAGTTAAGAGACGAGAAGTTATGTCCAGACGTCACAGAGCAGAAAAGCGCGAGATCAACCCGGACCCGAAGTTCGGCGATTTGGTCGTCACGAAGTTCATGAATGCCATCATGCTCGATGGTAAGAAGTCCGTTGCTGAAAGCATCGTTTACGGCGCATTTGACTCCGTACAGGGCAAGTCCAAGCAGGAGCCGCTGGTTGTTTTCCACGCTGCCCTCGACAACATTGCCCCGCACGTCGAAGTCCGTTCGCGCCGCGTCGGTGGTGCGACCTATCAGGTTCCGGTTGATGTCCGCCCTGAGCGCCGCCAGGCCCTTGCTATCCGCTGGCTGATTACCGCTGCGCGCAAGCGCAACGAAACGACCATGGTCGACCGTCTGTCGGGCGAGCTTCTCGATGCATCCAACAACCGTGGTTCCGCGGTCAAGAAGCGCGAAGACACGCACAAGATGGCTGACGCCAACCGTGCGTTCTCGCATTATCGCTGGTAATCCCGAACGGTATCGAAAGGCAGTCCACTATGGCTCGCGAATATAAAATCGAAGACTACCGTAATTTCGGTATCATGGCGCACATCGACGCCGGCAAGACGACGACGACCGAGCGTATCCTTTACTACACCGGCAAGTCGCACAAGATCGGCGAAGTGCACGACGGCGCAGCCACGATGGACTGGATGGAGCAGGAGCAGGAGCGTGGCATCACGATCACCTCTGCTGCGACCACGACCTTCTGGAAGGGCCGTGACGGCAAGATGCGCCGCTTCAACATCATCGACACTCCCGGCCACGTCGACTTCACGATCGAAGTCGAACGTTCGCTGCGCGTGCTCGACGGTGCGGTCGCTCTTCTCGATGCCAACGCAGGCGTAGAGCCGCAGACGGAAACCGTCTGGCGTCAGGCTGAGAAGTACAACGTTCCGCGCATGATCTTCTGCAACAAGATGGACAAGACCGGTGCGGACTTCTACCGCTCGGTCGAGATGATCAAGACCCGCCTCGGCGCAACGGCTGTTGTCATGCAGCTGCCGATCGGTGCAGAATCCGAATTCAAGGGCGTTGTCGATCTGATCGAGATGAACGCACTCATCTGGCGCGACGAATCGCTCGGCGCACAGTGGGACGTCGTCGAAATCCCTGAAGACCTGAAGGCCAAGGCTGAAGAATATCGCGAAAAGCTGATCGAGACCGTTGTCGAGATCGACGAAGAAGCGATGGAAGCCTACCTGAACGGCGACATGCCCGACAACGACAAGATCCGCGCCCTGGTTCGCCGCGGCACGATCGACGTCAAGTTCCATCCGATGTTCTGCGGCACCGCCTTCAAGAACAAGGGTGTTCAGCCGCTGCTCGACGCTGTTGTCGATTATCTGCCGTCGCCGATGGACATTCCTGCCATCAAGGGCATCGATTTCAAGACGGAAGCCGATATCGAGCGTCACGCTGACGACTCCGAGCCGCTTTCCATGCTTGCGTTCAAGATCATGAACGACCCCTTCGTCGGTTCGCTCACCTTCGCTCGCATCTACTCCGGCAAGCTCGAAAAGGGCGCGTCGGTCATGAACACGGTCAAGGACAAGCGCGAGCGCGTCGGCCGCATGCTGCAGATGCACTCGAACTCCCGTGAAGACATCGAAGAAGCCTTTGCAGGCGACATCGTTGCTCTTGCCGGCCTCAAGGAAACCACCACTGGCGATACGCTCTGCGATCCGCTGAAGCCGGTTATCCTCGAGCGCATGGAATTCCCCGAGCCGGTCATCCAGATCGCGATCGAGCCGAAGACCAAGGGCGACCAGGAAAAGATGGGCCTCGCGCTCAACCGCCTGGCTGCTGAAGATCCGTCCTTCCGCGTCAAGACCGACCAGGAATCCGGCCAGACGATCATCGCCGGCATGGGTGAACTTCACCTCGACATTCTGGTCGATCGCATGCGTCGTGAATTCAAGGTCGAAGCAACTGTCGGTGCGCCGCAGGTTGCCTACCGCGAAACCATCACGAAGAAGCACGAAGAAGACTACACGCACAAGAAGCAGTCCGGTGGTACCGGTCAGTTCGCGCGCGTCAAGATCGTCTTCGAACCGAACGAAGAAGGCGACGACTTCAAGTTCGAATCCAAGATCGTCGGTGGTGCTGTTCCGAAGGAATACATCCCGGGCGTTCAGAAGGGTATCGAAAGCGTTCTGTCGTCTGGTCCGCTGGCCGGCTTCCCGATGCTCGGCGTCAAGGCGACGCTCATCGACGGTGCCTTCCACGACGTCGACTCGTCGGTCCTGGCGTTCGAAATCGCTTCCCGCGCCTGCTTCCGTGAAGCAGCCAAGAAGGCCGGCGCTCAGCTGCTCGAGCCGATGATGAAGGTCGAAGTTGTAACGCCTGAGGACTACGTCGGTGACGTTATCGGCGACCTCAACTCCCGCCGTGGTCAGATCCAGGGTCAGGAGCAGCGCGGCATCGCGATCGTCATCGCGGCCAACGTTCCGCTGGCGAACATGTTCAAGTACGTCGATAACCTGCGCTCCATGTCGCAGGGCCGTGCTCAGTACACGATGACCTTCGATCACTACGCGCCGGTCCCGTCGAACGTCGCAACTGAAATCCAGGCAAAGTATTCCGGTCAGAAGTGACCGGAATACCAATTGTCCGATAACAAGAATTAGCGCCTTCGGGCCTTAGAAGAATGGAGAGCCGGAAATGGCAAAGAGTAAGTTTGAGCGCAACAAGCCGCACGTAAACATCGGCACGATCGGCCACGTTGACCACGGCAAGACGTCTCTGACGGCAGCGATCACGAAGTATTTCGGCGAGTTCAAGGCGTATGACCAGATCGACGCTGCTCCG
>NZ_JBFTMO010000032.1:0-17398 GCF_056396985.1 Rhizobium sp. 05N430
TCCCAATCGCGGTTGCGGGCGAAGTTGTCGTCGGTGATGAAGAATTTGTGGATGCCCTGCGCCCAGTTCATCCGGACGAGCTTCTCGATATCGTCGGCCGAGCGGAAACGCGACTTGCGGCCCTGGACATTGATGATGGTGCAGAAGGAGCACTGGTAGGGACAGCCGCGCCCTGCATCGAAGCTGCTGGAGAGGCCGAGCGTGTGCTGGATGTTTTCCTTGCGCAGGAAGGGCACGGGCGTGCCGCCGATGCCSGGCAGRTCGTTCATGAAATTGTAGACGGGTTCCAGCTGGCCATAGGCTGCGTCCTGCAGCACYTTGTCGAGGCGCCCTTCGGCTTCACCGGCAAACATCGAGATGCCCATCTCGCGGCAGGCGTCGAGCTCCACGGCCTTGCCGTCGAGCATCGACAGACAGCCGGAGACATGGAAGCCCCCCATCGACACAGGAATGCCGGCGGCGCGGAAGGGGCGGGCGATATCGAGGGCGCGGGGATACTGGTTGGACTGCACGCCGATGAGGCCGACCATGCCGAAATTGCCGTTGCGGGCAAGCAGTGACATGAGTTCGGGAATATTGACCCGGGTGTTGGTCTCGTCGATCACCTTGATATCGATGCCGACACCGGGGCCGAGCACCTCGCGCTCGCCGCAGTCGGCGGCGATGCCGTAAAGCGCGGCCAGCGAATTGGACGGGATCATCGCCCGCCACCAGCGGATCACGTAACCGTCGTCGTCGTAATGCGACGGCTTGATCAGAATTAGCTGGAAGGGAGGCCTCGACACTTACGTCCCCCATCAATGCGGTGGTCAGCGGTCTGCGAGACAGGCTATCTCTGATGGAACGCTAAGGGGACTAGACGAATGTATAGGTTCCAATGTCGGCAGTGCCGGAAGCCAGTTTATGTCTTCGGCCAACAGAACCCGCCTAGCGGATTGTGACAAGCGACGGCTCATTAGGTTCTATTGTATTAGCGGTCCACTCTTCGTCGGTTACATCCCGGCCAATGTACATGGCATGTAGAACGGATGAGTTGAGAAAGCCGCGATCTTCGAGTGCGATGCAGAGACGCCCGAAAGCACGCTTTTCGCGCTCTATTTCCCGAGCGATCAGCCAGAGCCGTGGGAGCGCTCCGAGCAGAGTGAGGACACCAATTCCGCTTTCCAACTCCGCTAAGTCTGACCCGGAGGCGATACGTGTGCGGCGCCAACCCGCGCGACCTGCTCCAAGAACCGCTTGTAAATAGAACTCTGGCTTAGCGATCGGTCGCTCAGTGCAACGATAATAGGTTGCGGCAGCCCATCCAGCGAGTGCGATGTCCTCTATTATTCGCCTCTGAATTGGTCGCGGGTCAACCAATGCCTTGGCGCCCTGTGCCTCATCCGAGGTGTACGAGATCCCAGGGAGAGAAACACCTCTTCGTTTAGCGATGATGTATCGGCCGACCTCATAGGCAACCCCGATACGTCTCTCGTACTTGCTATCGATATTCCGAAACATTGAGCTCCTTCGTGCGTACGAATAGCTTTAGGCATAACGCATTTGTCAGCGCACGGCGCAGACAAAAAGACCGGTATTTTCGGACGCCGAAATCACTGCCTCAAGAGACTTTCGACAGCCTCAGCGCTTGCGGGTCGCGCGAAAAGGTAGCCTTGGAACGTGTCGCAGCCCGCTTGCGAGAGGAATGCTGCCTGTTCCTCCGTTTCGACGCCTTCTGCGACGACCTCCAAGTCCAACGACTTTGCCAGTGAAACGATCGCACTAACGATTGCCTTGTCCTCGGAGTCTTGCACGATGTCCTGGATGAAGGAGCGATCGATCTTCAGTCGTGTCAGCGGAAATTTTTTTAGCGTGCTGAGGCTGGAGTAGCCGGTGCCGAAATCGTCGATCGAAAGGGAAACGCCGAGCTCGGTCAACCCGTTCATTTTTGCGATTGCGCCCTCGACATCCTGCATGATCATACTTTCCGTGATTTCGATCTCGAGCCAGCTTGGATCCAGTTCAGCTGCCGCCAACGCGTCCGCGACTTTGGAAACGGCATTCGCATCGCGAAACTGGCGAGCGGACATATTGACCGCCACTGTGAGAGGCCCGAAACCTGCCTCTTGCCACGCCTTCGCCTGATGACAGGCCTTTCGGAGAACACTGTCGCCGATCGCTTGTATCAGGCCTGTCTCTTCGGCAAGCGGGATGAAGTCCCCGGGAAATACCAATCCCTTTTTCGGATGGTTCCATCGCACCAGCGCCTCAACTCCAGCGACAGCGCCCGATGATACGTTGCGCTGTGGTTGATAGTGGACGACAAATTCGTCGTTTTCGATGGCCCTCCGAAGCTGCTCGATACACCTCAGTTTTTGCCGCGCGTCATCAGCCATTGAGGGGGTGAAGATCTGAATTCCATCGCGACCTCTCTCTTTGACGCGATAAAGCGCCATGTCTGCGTTGGCGAACAGCTCCGGTGCGGTGTCGCCATGCTTGGCGAAGCACGCTACTCCAACGCTGCAGGTGACGTGCAAATCCATCCCAGATAACATCAGCGGCACAGAAACGGTGCCCTTTATGGCACGCAAGCGCTCGTTCATCGGCTGATCCTTGCCGGTGAGTACGACGATGAACTCATCTCCACCGATCCTGGCAACCAACCCGTCCTTGCCGACTTCGTCAGCGATCCTTTTTCCAATGATCTTAAGGAGTTCGTCACCAGCGCCATGGCCCAAGCTGTCGTTAACAAGCTTGAAGTGGTCGAGGTCAACAAAGGCGACTGCTACCGCCTCCCGTTCAAGCGCGGCCGCCTTCAGGATGGCCCCGAGCTTCTTGTCCAGGGCCGTCCTGTTCAGCAAGCCGGTGAGAGGGTCATGCTCCGCGAGATACGAAATCCGCTTCGCATCCTCATGCCGATCTATCGCAATACCAATTGTCTGGCCGACACCACTCAGAAACTCAAGAAAGCTGAGGTCATCGCCGTCGACGGCCTCCACAGCAAGAATACCATGTACGACATCACGCATGCGCGAGGGCAGCGGGATTTCGTGACAGCGTCGCGAGGTTCTCGGTGTCTTCTCTCCGACGAGTTCGAGAGCGATAGCCCGACCGGGAAAAAGTTCGTCCAAGGTGCTGAGCGCTTTCCTGAAGAACTTCTTTAGCTTAGTACCCCGTGCGACATCCTGCAGGATACTCGCTTGCGCCTGCATGAGGATCTCGGAACGCTTTCGCGCTGTGATGTCTCGCGAGGCGCCAACGACGCCTACGATTTCTCCGGCCCGATCCTTTAGAGGAACGGCAGACATCATAAGCCACCCTTCGCCCTTTATGCGCCTCTCCTCAATACCAAGGTTCGGAAGTCCCGTCTCGATAACGTGTCTTTCGAAGGCTGCGATGCCGTCGGCGGCTTCCTTCGTATGAATGTCGGCTTCGGTGAGGCCAATAATCTGGTTAACGCTCGAAAACCCGTTGTTCTCGACGATTGCTTTGTTTGCGTAAAGAAAACGACCCTCCAGATCCTTCACAAAGATGAAGTCTGGGACGTGATTGATAAGCGCTTCAAGACGCTCGTATCGCTCTGCCAAGCCCGCGTGCTCGCGCCGTACGAATTCAAGCATGCGGGTGAGGCCTACTACGGTGACCGGCTCAAGTTCGTTGTCGGTGTTCATTTCAGAAACTTTGGCCACCTGTTGCATCTGCGATCTCCTTAGGTGTCGCGACCTTATTGAGAACCCGTTATTCAACCATGAAGAGCGTGCGCCCGCTTGATGAATTTGGATACCCAAAATTTGGGGGAGGAACTAAGAGAACAGCGTCATCGCGCAGCGTGGGCTTTCCAATTTTGTAGCAGATCCATGACAGGCTGAAGTCAGTAAGGCCTATCCATCCGTATAGGTTTCTGCCCATCTGCGTGCGGCTACTTTGCGCTCCAAAGTTCTAGTTCATAGAATGGAGCCTAAATTGATCAGGGTAGCCATGCTCGCCATTTTATCTGCTGCTGGTGGGGTCAGTACCGCATCTCCTGCAGAGTCTCTCGTCGTATCCGAGCCCGGGTCGGCGGAGTACGTTCGGGCATGCGACGAATACGGGAAAGGATACTTCTTTATTCCAGGCACCGAGACCTGTCTCTCGATCGGCGGATACCTGCGTTTCGAAACGCGATTTGGAGACGGAGTTGCCGGCGTCCACCATGAGGATTGGAGCTTCTTCACACGAGCACAGCTTACCACTGCTGCGAAAAGCGATACTGAGCTGGGGACGCTCACAAGCCAAATCACCCTAAGAACTAATATCGACGACGATCCGAACAGTTCCCCATTTATCCATGAGGCATTTATCGATATCGCGGGATTTCGCGTGGGTAAGCAATACACTTGGTGGGACAACGACCGCAGCATGAGCGGGGAGACGGATGTCGTCTCCAGCAACATGACGGTTCTCAATGCGATCCGATACTTTTATGAAAATCCGGACTTCAGTGTCGGGTTGCAGTTAGACGAGCTTGCGGGCTCCTATGCTGTAGAATCCGGTACTTTGGACTCGAATAATTTGGGAATAGAAGCTCAGATCTACGGGAAGGCTGGCGTATTCAGCGGATACCTGTTGGCAAGCTACGATGTCGATCAACAGGACGTCGCCTTAAGGGCTATTGTGTATGCCGAACTGGGCTCCGGGCAACTCGGAATTTACGGTCTCTGGGCCTCGGGCGCGAACTATTACTACGAGGCGTCGGAGTGGTCTGTTGGCGCACAATATGCCTGGAAAGTGAACAGCAAACTGACGTTGACGCCTGGCGTTCAGTATCTGGAAAATATCGCGCTGGATCCGAGCGGCGATTTTTCGGGAGGCGATGAGTGGCGGGCGGGTCTGACCATTGATTACAAAATTGTCGCGGATCTGGCCGCGAAGCTCAGTGTCCAGTACGTCGATGCGGACATTGCCACCGATGGTCTGCAAGGCTTCTTACGATTGCAGCGAAATTTTTAGCGGGCGTGGTAGGTCCGGCAGGACTTGAACCTGCAACCAATCGGTTATGAGCCGACGGCTCTAACCAATTGAGCTACAGACCCGCACGGGCCATCTCTAAAGTCAAAGGCGGACGAACACAACAACGTATTGTTGGCAGCCAACGCTACAGCGAATTCGGGTGTGCATGCGTCCTGATAGTGGGGAGCCCGACCAAAGAGGGGTGATGCGGGCTCCCATGCTCAATGAGCAGCTCATTTATAGCTGGCCAGAATGCTCTCATCTGCTCCCCTGATCTGGGGGACGGCACATTTGGCAGGTCAGCCACTTCTCTCCAGGTGCTCCGAGCGATCTGGGGGAAGCTTCGATATGAGCTTCATTACCGCCACGCAGTTCATGTTGGTAAGCTCGTGCAGTTGCCCATTTCTGAACGCAACAACCATCCTCGAGCCGGTTGGATCGAAGTGAAGGGCCGCAATTTTGCGTGTATGTACGGGGAACATCAGCATTGTAGAATTGAAGCAATTTCGCGCCGTAACACAATCGAAATCTTATGACATTTCAAGCGTTGGTTAATGGGGTCGCCCAGCCATTGATCCTGAATGGAGTCCTTGCTACGAGCGAGCTTGTTTTGTGGTAGAGACGACGATGGCGGAATGCCTCCTTTAGGACGCGTGGCGCTTGGATGTGTGTGCTCCCGGAGGATTAATGGGTACCCTGAACATTGCTGCACTGGTGGTCTTCATCGTCGCGTGGGTAGCTTTGGAACCACTGTTGGCCCGAGGTTGGCCGCGTCCAAGCGATAGCCTGTCCGTCGACATGGTTCGCGTTCGCACGGCTTGGATGCGTGAAACGCTGACCCGGGACAACAACTTCATCGGCGACGCAGCCATTATTGGGCACACCATCAATTCGGCCTCATTTTTTGGCTCAGCAAACCTGATCGTCATCATCGGGCTGGGCGGTGCGTTATTTATGACGCCGGATTACGGTGGCGGGAACGGCCTAATAGCGATGTTTGCAGCTGCGGACCCGGTATGGCTGTTCCAGAGCAAAGTGTTGCTTGTCATCGCAACGCTACTTCGTGGGCTGTCCGATTTCATATGGGCGGTGCGGCAGTTGAATTATTGCTTGGGCGCGATCGGTGCAAGTCCAGCGAGGCAAGAGGAGCGCGACATCGACGCGTGGACCAACGCTCTCACTATGGTGTTGAACCCGGCTCTCCGATCCTTCAGCGTTGGTGTTCGGTCGTATTACTTTACGGTGGCAGCTGCCTTTTGGTTTCTTGGCCCAATCGCTTTCTTGCTCGCCACAGCTTTCGGAGTTGGCCTTCTAGTCTGGCGTCAGTCTTGGTCTGACACCGCTAAGGGCATTATGGCCATAAGGAAGCTTCTCGATTGAGGCGGCCTTGGACACCCTGCCGGGCGGGTGTGAGTGTGCCGGGCACTGTATTCGCACAATTAATCGAGTTGACAGAACAACTTCCTGAGTAAACAACACAGGTGTTAATCAGGGGAGAGTTTTATGCCAGACGAAATTGAGACACCAACAGCGCCGCAAACTATTGCCGTCGCTGAGCCAAGGAAACAACGTAAGCCGCGTACCCCGAGAACTGCGGCAGCATCGGCGCCAACCGAAGCCGCTGTCGCTCAGAAGAAGACCCGTCGCAAACGTGGTGAAGCCGCAGCGATCGTCGCTGCAACATCTTCTGCCTCCACCAGGGGCAAGTCGGGAGCTGGCGCAAAGGTTCCCGGCAAGCGCGGCCCCAGGAAGGCATCTGCGGCTGCACCGTCTAACGCTGTCAGCGGCGACGATTTTGCCGATCTCATGCAGCTCGAGACCGAAAACCAAAAGCTTCGTAAGGAGCTTGCTGAAAAGCTTCGCGCTGAAAATGCGGACCTCCGGAAGCGCCTTGGGAAGTAAAGCTTAGGTTGTCTTCAATAAAACAAGGGCATCGGGATCGCTAGCACCAGCCCGGTGTCCTTTTCTGTCTTAGGTCTCGGTAACGATGAGCGCTACAGCGACGTCGGCGAACCGCTGAGCTCCAGACCCCAACTTTCCAATATCCCTGCGCCGAGCCGACGCAATCGACAATATCGGCGGGCAGGGGGCGAGGTCGGTTCACGGTGTCTACTTAACGTTAGCAAACAGCATGTTCAGACCTTCTGATATCGTCGGATGAGCGAATATTGCATCCCGGAGCGCGGTGTATGGCAGGTCTCCCAGCATCGCAACTTGCACTAAGCTCATGACGTCTCCAGCGTTCTCTCCAACCATCTGAAAGCCAAGGATTCGTTCGGTCTGTCTGGAGATGATCGCTTGCATAAAGCCCTTTCGTCGAGAGAGTGTCCTCGCCCTGGGAATCACGTCCATCGGCAGCATGGCGGTCTTATAGTCTAAACCCGCTGCATCCGCCTCGCGGATATTGAGGCCGACACGTGCGAATTCCGGATCTGTGAAAACACAATACGGAATTGTTCGCCCGACCGTATTCCGGCCGTGGGTACCATTTAGCTGCGACGATACAACACGATAATCGTCAAGTGATGCATGAGTGAACATCGGTGTACCGGCCACTTCACCAAGGGCCCAAGTGCGCTCCGCCGACGTGCGAAGCAGATCGTCGACCTCTATATAGCCCTCAGAATTTATACGGACGTTTGCTAAATCCAAGCCAATTCCTTCAGTGCGGGGTTGACGCCCCATAGCAACAAGGATGTGCGTTCCGTGAATGTTTTGCCCGTTCGAAAGCCTCACGGACACGGCATGGCCAGAGTGGCCCGACACAGAAGTGATCTCGGCATCCATTAGGACATCTATACCCTCGGATTGTAGTATCGAGGCGATCGCTTCGCTTACAGATGTGTCTTCTCGGGCAGCTAGCTTCGGCCCCCGCTCAACGACAACAACATGAGCGCCTAGCCTTCGAAAGGCCTGCGCAAATTCAATACCTATAAAGCCGCCTCCGAGCACCACGAGACGCTCCGGAAGAACGCCGAGTTTTAAAGCCTCTACGTGCGTGAGGGGATTTGCGTCTGAGAGCCCCTGGATGGCCGGCAATCTCGCTACTGTGCCGAGATTTATGAAAACATGGTCACCACGAAGAACTCGCTTGACACCGTCCTCGCCTTCAACCTCTATGCGGCGCGGCCCCGTGAACCGACCATGCCCGATAACGAGGTCGAGGCCGCTAGCATCGAACGCAGCTTGGTTTGTGGCGACCATCTCGGCCACGACAGACGCGGTTCTGCTGCTTACATCACGTAGATCTGTTCGAATATTTTCCGATCGAGTTCCATAGAAGTCGGTGAGATGGGCCTCATGTGCAACGCTTGCGCTGCGAATGAGAGCTTTACTGGGGATGCAAGCAACATTTATGCAAGATCCACCTATCATGCCTTGCTCGACAACCGCGGCTCGACGCCCCTTGCGTGCTTGTTCCATCGCGAGGGTCTTTCCGGCCTTGCCTCCTCCAAAAACTAATATGTCGAAATGGTCCTCGTAGACATCGGGCGTTGAGTGTTCATCTTCAATCAATTCTCGTCTCCGGCTTCCATGTTTCACTTGAAGAGGGCGCTCGAGGTGTTTTCGACCACGTCTATCTCTTTAATGCTTGACAGGTGATGTTACCGCTAGGGAAACGGCTACTCCCGCCGCGATCGTGAAAATGCTCACTATTGCACTCACCAAGGTGCTGCCGGCGGCGCTCTCTCGGTAGATATTGCGAGAAACTGCGATAGCTGAGACCTCAGTTGCGGTTGGCAAGACGCCCAGGAGGAACGTCTGGGCCAAAAGTCCGCCGCGCAGCCCTAAGGCATACGCCGCAACGAAAATGACAATGGGTTGAAGCACGTTCTTCACAAGCACGTTGAAAACGATTTCCGCGTTAAGGTGTAATGAGATCCCCGAAAGCGTCAGCCCGAGCGCAAAAAGCGCTGTTCCCCCTGCAGCTGTTCCAATTTCGTTTGCTGCATCTATCGCCAAAACCGGAAGATCAAATCCTGTTGTCGCCAGACAGGCGCCTGCGATAGGCAAGAAGACAAGCGGTTGCTTAACGGCGTTCCACACGGCTTCTCTTACCCCGATCTTGTGCTCCTCGTCTGTGGCAGATCTAGCAAGGATGATCAGCGATATAGGGACGATGATCAAGGTGACGACCAGATTTCCGGATACGACCATGAGCAGCGCCGATGTCCCCACCGAAGCGAGAAGCACTGGCGGGCCGCAGTACGCAATGTTGGGGAAGGAGCAAGCGAGAGCTTGGAGTGCGCTGTCGGCCTCGCCGTGAGCGAAGAGGCGATGGCCCGCGATCCACCCAATCAGGAACGTCAGACCGAAGCCCACTAGTAACGCGAGCAGGATGCGGACGTTAAAAATATCGGCTGGATTGGCTTTTGCCGCGGCAAGGAACAAGGCGATCGGCAACGCAAAAAGCACGACAAACCGCGCCATCGCTCTAGCGTATTCTACAGGCATCATCTTCAGCTTTCCTGCAAGCCAGCCGAGAAAGATGCAGAAGATGATCGGCGCTAGCGCGTGCGCGATCGTGACGGTTATGTTCTGCATCAGTAATGCTCCTGTTCGGGCGACACTTTGCCCTTGAATACAAAGTAGACGACGAGTGTGTAGATCAGCGTGATTGGCAGCACGAAAACGCCTGCTCCCCAAAACATGAAGGCAAGACTCGAGTGAGGTGCGGCAGCCGCTTCGACCGTGACAGACGGCGGGATCATGTATGGATAAAAGGATACTGCCAGCGTTCCGAACGCTGCTGCGAAAATCGCGACGGATGCGATGAAGGGCAACAGTTCAATGCGTTTCCGGATCGCTATCACCAGGGCCGAGCAGGCGATAACCCCAATGACTGGGAAAACGAATATCACCGGTCTGTCGTGCCATGTGTTCATGAGGTGAAGGTCAAGTTTGATCGCTCCAAATAGGGCGATTGCCAGGAAAGCGAGCACGCCGACCAAAAGGATAGGCAGCATGCGATAGGCAAAACGCTGGACGTCTTCCTCAGTTTTGCGCGTAAGCCAGCTGGCGCCAAGCAGCATGTATCCAATACAGAGACCGATACCGCACAAGATGGAGTAGGGCGACAACCAGGAAAAAGGCCCGCCTGCGTAGTGGTCTCCCGTGACCTCAAGACCTTGGACTAGGGCTCCGACGGTCGCTCCTTGGATAAAGGCTGCCAAGAATGATCCGCCTGAGAAGGCTACGTCCCAGACAGGTCGCAACGGGCCGCTCCGCGCCCGGAACTCGAATGCAACGCCGCGGAAAATCAGCGCGATGAGCATTACAATGAGGGGCAGATAGAAGGCCGAAAGGAGGATAGAATAGGTCAACGGAAAGGTGCCGAAGAGAATCGTGGCGTTGAGGACCAACCATGTTTCGTTACCGTCCCAGACGGGCGCGATGGCGGAGATCATATGGCGCCGACTGCTTTCACTACGGTCAAAGGCGAACAGCATCCCTACGCCGAGATCGAAGCCATCCAATGCGACGTACAGGAAGATTGTAAGAGCGAGAACAGCAACCCAAAATTCGATCACGGGAGCTCCTCCTGCGATGCCGAGAGTGCTGCGTCTTGTGTTTCGGACAGTGGCCGCTTTGGGTTCCGGACGACAGTGTTAGGGGCGAGACCTTCGATCGGCCCGCGTTTCAACAAGACGTAAATGTAAAGAGAGCCGAAGAAGAAGATGATGCTGTAGACGACAACGAAAAGCGTCAGCGTGAAAGCAACCTGAGCCCTCTCAAGAAACGGCGTTGCGGCTTCCGACGTACGGAGTAGGCCGTAAACCGTCCAAGGCTGCCTACCTACTTCTGCCGTGAACCAGCCCGTCAGCGTCGCTATAAATCCCAAGGGGAAGCTACAGAAGGTGGCCCAGAGCAGCCAGCGCTGGCGCTCAATGCGTCCAGTCCACGCATAAGCACCCCCCACCCAAGCGAGGAAGAGCATCAGTAAACCGCATCCGACCATTATCCTGAAAGCGAAAAACGGGATCAAGACCGGCGGTCGATCCTCCTTAGCAAAGCTTTTCAGTCCGACCTCTTTGGAGGTGAGGCTCAGGGAACCAATAAGGCTTCCGAGATAAGGAATTCCTATCTGGTAATTGTTTCGTTCGTTCTCCTCGTCGGGCCAGGCGATGATGACTTCCGTTGCCGGCTGTTCATCGTCCCAACGCCCTTCAATTGCGGCGAACTTGGCAGGCTGTTTATCGTGGACGTAGTCTCCGGTCAGGTGACCGAACCCAATCTGGATGGGGACAAGAATTGCAGCCATCCCAAGGCCAGTCCGAAGCATTACCCCTGCTTCAGATCTGAAGCGGCCGCGCAGCAAATGCCATGCCCCAGTTGCCGCCACGCAAAATGCCGAAGTGACATAAGCCGCTAGCAGCATGTGCGGGAAACGTACCCAGACCACCGGGCTGAAAATTATCGCAAACCAATCTGTCGGCTCGTAAACGCCGTTCGCGTTAATCACATAGCCGACGGGCCACTGCATCCAGCTGTTGTTCACCATGATCCAGAACGACGACATCGTTGTGCCAAGGGCGACCATGACGCAGCCGAATAGATAAAAGGCGGGCGACACCCGGCCTCGGCCGAACATCAACACTCCGAAGAATGAGGCTTCAAGGGCGAACGCGGTGAAGCTTTCATATCCGAGCAGCGGTCCCTGAATGGAGCCAGTTCGCCGTGAGAGTTCACTCCAGTTCGTTCCAAACTGGAAAGCCATAACAATGCCGGAGACAACACCCAGACCAAACGCGATAGCAAACACGCGGAGCCAGAACTGGAAAAGCCGCCGGTAAACGGGGAGCCCTGTCCACATCGACCGGGCCTCCAGGAAACACAGATATGCGGCTAGTCCGATTGTGAATGCAGGAAAAATGATGTGGAACGACACCGTCGCGGCAAACTGTATCCTGGAAAGGAGCAGGGCGGTGATTTCCATTCCGATCTCCTGTCAGCGACGCAGGAAGTTGGATACGGTGAGATCGACAAGCTGATCCCCTCGGCCGTTCATGACGGCTTTAAGCGCCCATACGCCGAAACCCATAACCTGCGCAGCCTCGACCTTTGGAGGCATGGACAATTCCTCGGTGTTCGTGACGACGTCGAGAAGTGCAGGTCCGTTGTGAGAGAGGATGTCCTGCAGCGCAGTCTCGAGCAGGCCCGGATCTTCAACGCGAATGGCGTGAACCCCGGCTGCCCTTGCGACTGCAGCGAAGTCCGGATTCTTGAGATCCACACCCGTCTCAAGCAGGCCGCCCGCTTTCATTTCCAAGGCTACAAAGCCAAGGACAGAGTTGTTGAAGATTATCACCTTCACAGGAAGGCCTTGCTGCACAAGGGTCAGAAAATCGCCCATCATCATGGAAAACCCACCGTCACCGGATAGACTGATGACCTGCCGCCCGGGGAACGCCGCCTGAGCGCCAATCGCCTGAGGCAGCGCATTTGCCATTGACCCGTGGACAAGAGAGCCGATCAAGCGGCGACGCCCGTTCATCTTGAGATAGCGAGCGGCCCAAACCGTGGGGGTGCCTACGTCGAAAGTGAAAACTGCATCATCCTTGGCGATGTCGCTAACCAGCTTTGCGAGATACTGAGGGTGGATTGGCTTGCGGCCTGGCGTACCAGTTGCTAGCTCATCCAGTCCTTCGCGTGCCTTCTCATAGTTTTTCAGGCTGTCTATCAGGTGAGAGGTGTCTGTCTTATCTTCAAGCTTGGGTAGAAGTGCAGCAACGCTCGCCTTCACATCCCCAACCAAGCCGATGTCGAGTGGTGCACGTCGGCCAAGGTTCTCGGGACGGAGGTCGATCTGGGCGATCTTCGCATCTGTTGGATAGAACTGGCGATAAGGAAAGTCCGTCCCCAGCATCAGCAGTGTGTCGCATGACAGCATGGCTGTATAGCCTGAGGAAAACCCGATAAGGCCTGTCATACCTACGTCGTAGGGATTGTCGTACTCAACGTATTCCTTGCCGCCCAGCGCATGGACGATAGGCGCTTTCAAGCGCTCAGCGAGTGAAAGCACCTCGCTGTGAGCTCCCTTGCAACCGCGACCGCAAAGTATGGTTGTGCGCTCGCTGTTCGAGAGGAGTGTCGCGAGCTTGTCTAGGTCAGCATCAGTAGGGACGACAACAGGTTCGGGAACCTTGATACCCAGGGGCTTAGAAATGGATGCTTCGTAGTTGGCGAGAGCTATATCTCCGGGGATCACGACAACAGCGACGCCGCGTTTCCCGGTCGCCGCCCGGATAGCCGACTCGAGAATGCCTGGGAGTTGCGAAGGGTTTGACACCAGCTCGCAATAATGGCTGCACTCCCTGAAAAGCTGGTCCGGATGCGTTTCCTGGAAGTAGCCTCGACCAATCTCGACTGACGGGACCTGGGCGGCAATTGCCAATACCGGTACACGCGATCGATGTGCGTCGAACAATCCATTGATCAAGTGCAAATTGCCGGGGCCGCAACTTCCCGCGCACACAGCGAGTTCACCGGTCAGATGGGCCTCCGCACCTGCTGCGAAGGCGGCTGTTTCTTCATGGCGCACGTGCACCCATTCGATGTCGCCCCTACGGCGCAACGACTCCGTCATTCCGTTGAGGCTGTCACCAACGACGCCGTAGATGCGCCGGACACCGACTGAATGAAGGACTTCGGTGATAATGTCGGCCGCTTTCTGCGCCATAACCTGTTCCTTTTTTGAGATGTGATCGTTGGACTGCTTCGCCTAAATGTCGGGAGGTCGCAGTGCGAAGCCGAGCTCGAGGATGATGTAAATCCCATTCAGGCTTCAGTCGTTAGGACCAAGGGGCCGAGGCTCTTTCTTCCCGTCAAAGCGGTTGCACATACGCGGCCTTGTAAGCCTTTTCGGCAATGAGCTCTCTGACGCTGGGTGGCCGGGGAACATTGGCCAGCCCTTGCTCGAAGATGAATTCCGCGATCATTTCCGCAACATGAAGCGACGCTTCTAGGATCTTGCTTTGAGGCGGATAGATCAAACCGACGTCTAGGCTGCCCTGGTCAACTTGTTCGGCAACTGCTTTCGCGGCGACAATGAACATTGCATCGGTAACGCGTTTGGCTTCCGTAGCAAACACTGCCATACCCATTGCCGGAAAGATGTAGACGTTATTACCTTGGCCAGGCACGAAGCGGCGGCCTTCAAAAGAAAGCGGCGGGAACGGGCTTCCGCTTGCAAAAACAGCCCTCCCATCTGACCAAGTGTAAGCTTCCTCCGCCGTGCATTCGGAGCGGGAAGTTGGGTTCGAGTAAGGGAATATGATGGGTCGCTCATTTATCTCGGCCATCACTTCAATGACCTTCTGATTAAAGAGCTTCGGCACTGTGCTAACCCCCACAATTCCGGTGGGCTTGAGTGACCTGATCGCTTCTGCGAAGTCGGATATCGGCTGGTGATCGACGACAAAGGGCCTCTGGAAGTCTTTGACGTCCCGCGAGCTGTCAAGCAGACCGTTAACGTCGAACAGGAGATTCCGCCGTCGCGCATCGGTGATGGGCAGTCCCTCCATCGCCATTGCCTGTGAGATCAGCTCCGCTATTCCGGTTGCGGCCGAACCCGCTCCCAGGAACAGGAACCTCTGATCGGTCAGCTTTCCTCCTGTGATCCGCAATGCGGCGTAAATCCCCGCGAGTGCGACTGAAGCTGTTCCTTGGATGTCGTCATTATAGGTACAGATCCGGTCACGATATTTGGCGAGTATCGGCACTGCGTTAATGTTCGCGAAGTCCTCCCATTGTACGCAGCACAGTGGGAATAGCTCTTCGACAGCTTCGACAAACTCTTCGATGAAAGCGTCATATTCCGGCCCACGTACGCGCTCTTGGCGGAGGCCAAGATAGAGGGGGTCTTCGACCAGCGCCGAGTTGTTCGTACCCACGTCCAGTGTGATCGGCAGGCAGACCTGGGGAGGAACTCCTGCGCACGCAGTGTAAAGCGCAAGCTTGCCAATCGGGATACCCATACCGCCGACGCCAAGATCCCCAAGACCTAAGATGCGCTCGCCATCCGTCACGACGATGAAGCGGACGTCCTTTGCAGGCCAGTTTGCGATCAGTTCTTTAAGGCGGCCTTTGGCCGTGATTGGTAAATACAATCCTCTCGCCGAATGAAATATGTGATCGAATTTCTGGCAGGCTTCACCCACCGTGGGAGTGTAGACGATCGGCATGAACGATGCAGGATCGGACATGAGGACGGCATAATAGAGTGTCTGATTTCGGACCTGAAGGTCAGAAAGAAGAAGGTACTTTTGCAGGTCGTTATCGAGGATCGAGAGCTGCGCGTGAATTCTCGCGACCTGCATATCGAGGGACGTCGGAACGGGCGGCAGGAGGCCCTCGAGCCCGAACGTCTCGCGCTCGCTCTCAGAGAACGCGGTTCCCTTATTGATCGTCGGATTGCGCAGAAGCGCGTATCCGCGTGACATAACCTCTGAAGTCATGGTTCTAAGCTCCTAATCTAGCGTTGGATCGACGAGAACGTGAAGTTCATCAACCCGAGGCGACATAGGGGGAGGTCATCCTCTTTGGATCGACGATCCGATCGAAATCTTCCCCGCTCACGAACTGTAGTTCGAGGGCGGCCTCTTTGAGCGAGAGGTCTCTCTCATGAGCGTGATGTGCAATTTGGGAGGCCTTGTCGTAGCCGATGACGGGTGCGAGCGCGGTTACAAGCATCAGCGAACGCTCCACATAGTGGGCGATACGCTTCCTGTCAGGCTCAGTGCCTTCGACCAGAAACCTGCGGAAGTTCGTGCATCCGTCTCGCAGCAGCGTTGCCGAACTGATGATGTTATGGATGATGAGCGGCTTGTAGACATTCATTTCCAGATAGCCCGCTGCGCCGCCGAAGCCTACTGCAACGTCATTGGCCATCACTTGTATCGCGAGCATCGTTAGGGCTTCGGCTTGGGTGGGATTTACCTTGCCTGGCATAATCGACGACCCTGGCTCGTTCTCCGGGATGATAAGTTCTGCGAACCCTGCTCGGGGGCCGCACGCCAACAAGCGTATATCGTTGCCAATTTTAAACAGAGACACCGCCAGGACGCGCAGTGCTCCTGACAGTCCTACGAGAGCGTCGTGTGACCCTTGTACTGCGAACTTATTTGGCGCCGTTTCAAAGGGCAGTGCAGTGGACGAGGCTATTTCCTCAGCGACAGCCTCTGCGAACCCCGGTGCGGCGTTTATCCCGGTGCCCACTGCGGTTCCACCGAGAGCAAGACGGTAAACAGGACCAAGTGCCCCCTCAACACGTTCAATGCCATCTCGCAGCATCGCGGCGTATCCAGACCATTCCTGGCCAAGCGTCAGGGGGGTAGCGTCCTGCATATGCGTTCGGCCAATCTTGACGATGTCTTCCCACTCGGCCGCCTTGGCGGAAATGGAGTCAGCTAGTGCACCTACCGCCGGAATCACTCCAGATTTCACGGCGATCGCCGCGGCGATGTTCATCGCCGTAGGAAAGCTGTCATTAGATGACTGTGACATGTTCACATGATCATTCGGATGCACCGGCGTCTTACTGCCGAGTTCCATGCCGGCGATCTGGCTGCAACGATTCGCAATGACCTCGTTGACATTCATGTTGAACTGGGTGCCACTGCCGGTCATCCACACATGCAGCGGGAACATATCCCGATGTTTGGCATCGAGCAGTTCATCGCAGACCTCGACGATCAGGTCTTTGAGATCGGCCTGTAGTCGTCCGGCTTTAGCGTTGGTTATCGCTGCGGCCCTTTTGATCACTGCGTACGAGCTGATCATCTCGCGTGGCATAAGGTCCACCCCTATGCTGAAGTGCTCTAGCGAGCGCTGTGTCTGAGGTCCCCAGAGCCTGTCAGCGGGTATCTCTACCGGACCCATGCTGTCGTGCTCGACCCGCAATTCACCCTTCTCGCGAGTTGGGGAAGGTTTCGCGAGGATGGTATCCTCAGCCTGGCGATGCCGGTCAGTCATTCCGCCCCCGATTGCTTTCAATCTTAACACGGCTGCTGGTAGGCATCCCGTGATCCTGTGTTGCTAGCTGAAGGTTTCACTGCAACTCATTGGAGGGCCACCTATACGAATGTATGGTTTGATGGCAGGGAGTGAGGTGGCACTCTTTCTTATATCGAGATGCGTGGCCGACCTGTTCAAAAGCAGGGAGTTTCTATTGCCCGATATAACGGTTGAAGATCGTGGTATCGACGGACGGTCGCTGCAAACGCAGGTAAGCACGGGGGCCGTAGTTCGTCGGGTCCTAGTCGACGCGACTTCGGTTTACCTGGAGTTGCCCCATAAAAACCGGACAGGATCAGATTTCTGTTTGACGGTCTAAGAACTCGCGCGGTGAGCGATATCCCAAAGCTTTATGCGGGTGAAGCGTGTTGTAGTGCTCGAACCACAATGGCAGTTGGGCGATGACAGTTTTAGC
>NZ_JBFTMO010000033.1:0-15582 GCF_056396985.1 Rhizobium sp. 05N430
GTTTGCGCTCCGTTGTCCAGCGTCCCGTTGTCCAGCGTCGCCGCCGGACGTCACCGATCATCAGATCAACCTGTCGAAACTCGTTAGACATAAGCTTATCCTCAAGCCTGTGCTTGAGCCTTCCTGCTTATGCTGAGTGTCCGGTCGAAAGTGGGGGCAGTTCATCTATACAGTGTTCACGCATTCACGTCCGCACGATAGGTGACATACGTTGCGACGATTCCTCCATGAAGGGAAGCGAGCCCTGTTTGCGCGCTCGTCAATGACGACCGCGCCGGATCGATTGAGGCTCATCAATCTATCCCCTCCAATCAGGGTATGCTCAAGCAGCGAGTTGTCGCGTTGTCGACCGTGGTGGCCCGAAATCTTTCACTGGAGCATTCGCCGGGACGAGCAACGGATATGATTTCCCGGCGTCGAGCCGTGCGCCGCTCCTGTCCTTGGCGGCGCTGCTGCATTGCGAGCCAGCCCATGGGGCCTTTTCCACCATCCCATCCGCGATTGTGATCGCCTTGACGCCTTAACTCCTGCAGGCGCCTCAATCTGGCCGGCTATGTCAAAAGGCAAGGATCCGTCTGGCTTCCGATGTACGAAGGCCAAAGGTCTGCGCGTGCTCCTGGATGGCGCGGGAAGGACGGAGTCTAATCTGGGTGAGGTCGATAAGTGCGGTCATGCGTGGAACTTAACCTCTCGGGGTCGGTTCATACGTCACGGTCGTGATAGTCGCGATCGAAAAAAGTCTCTCCGACCCATCGCATGATGTTCGCTCGGCGCCTTCGATGCGCGATCACAGCCTTATCGACCGCCACCCTGACGAAGCGGTGCATTCCCAATAGAGATACAGAACCCCAAGGAGCTATCATGGCCAAGGAATCCAAAACGCTTGACGTCCTCTTTCACGACACCCTGAAAGACGTCTATTTCGCCGAACACAAGATCGTCGCCACGCTTCCCAAGATGGAGGAGGCAGCCCAGAGCAAGCAGCTTAAGGGCGCCTTCGTCAAGCACCTGGGAGAGACCAAGGTTCATATCGAACGTCTCGAGGAGGTCTTCAAGATCATCGGAAAGAAGCCGGAACAGAAGACCTGCGATGCCATGATGGGCATCGTCAAGGAAGGTTCTGAGGTCATGGAGGAGTATGCCGGCACACCAGCTCTTGACGCCGGCCTTCTCGCCGCTGCACAGGCAGTCGAGCATTACGAAATGTCGCGCTACGGCACGTTGCGCACATGGGCGCTAGAGCTTGGGATGAAGGAGGCAGCCAAGCTGCTGCAGACGACGCTCGACGAAGAACAGGCCACCGACCTTGCGCTCACATCGATCGCCACCTCTGTGGTCAACCAGAACGCCGAAAAGGCAGCCTGACCAACACTCGGCCGTTTGCGGGCGGCCGAGCCACAACCCCGTGCAGACGGGTAGCAGTCTTAGTTCCTATCGGACGCCGACATTGTCGTCGGCGATCTGCGCAAGCGGCATCGTGAAGGTGAAGCGGGTCTCGATGGCATCAGACGCAACGTCCAGCCTCCCACCGTGGGCGCGAGCGATTTCCGATGCGATATGAAGGCCGAGGCCCAGCCCCTGACGATTGCCGCTAGCCTCCCCGCGGATGAATGGCTCAAAAAGGCTTGCCTGCACGTCCTTGGGAATCGGCGTGCCCTGGTTTGCTACCCAGATCTGAAAGTTCTCACCGCTCACGCCAGCGAATATCCTGATTGGTGCGTCAACCTGTCCATAGGTGATTGAGTTCCCGACCAGGTTGGATACCATTTGGCCTATTCGTCCTCCATCGCAAGCGACAGGCTGATCGAGATTGATGTCGGCCTCAATGATGCGATCAGGATCGCTGGAACGGAGTTCGTCGACAACGTGGAGAATGATCGGGGCAAGCTCTTCCGGCCTGATCTGCAGACCTATTCCGCCTCCGAGGCGACCCCGCGCGAAATCAAGCACGTTGTCGATGAGATCGGACATCCTCTGGACGCTACCCTGCATGAGGTCGAGTAGTGTGGTTGCCTTTGCCGTCGCCGTTTCCCTTCGAAGAAGGCGACTTGCGGCGCTGATCGATGCGAGCGGATTTCGAAGGTCGTGGCCTAGAACGGCAATAAACTGTTCTCTGAGTTCGGCATTCCTGTGCTCAATATCGAGTTCTATCTGCATTTCTGCGCCCGCGGCATCGGCCGCCGCACGGGCATCGACGAGCTGGCGTTCGTAGCGCCTCCGTTCGGTTGCCCGAAAGAGCATCACACGGGTAAAGAGAAGCTCGTTGTCGGCGTTGCGCTTTTCCGTTGCGTTTGCGATGACGGGAAACCTGCTCCCATCCTGCAGTTTGAGATCGAGCGCGACCTCGTCGAAATGACCCTGCAGTCGAAGAAGTGGCGCAAAGTGGGTTTCGTAGAATATGCGGCCGGCTGTGTTCAGCAGGTCGCGCATGCGTTTTCCGAGGAGATCTTGCGCCGGAATACCCAACCACCTCGATAACGTCTTGTTGGACTTGATGATAAGGCCATCCGGCCCGAGCGAGAGATACCCGCAGGGCGCGTTTTCGTAGAGGTCTTCCAGATCTTCCGTCTGCGTGTCGCGGTCAGAATCCATCAAGGTTCTCAAAGGAAGTCACGGATCGCGGCGATCACTTCGCGAGGCGCGCTCAGGTTTGGGCAGTGTCCAGTTGCGTCCAAAAGAACAATCTGGCTGCCCGGTACGTGTTCATACACATAACGACCGACGCCTTCGGAAGCGATGATGTCATCGCGGCTTTGAAGTACGATTGTCCGGGCCGTTACATTCGGAAGGTCGGCGCGATTGTCGGAAGTGAAGGTGACGCGGGCAAACGCCTTGGCGATCTCCGGATCGGTTCGACAGAAGCTGTTCGTCAGTTCCTCGCCCAACTCTGGTCGGTCTGGGTTGCCCATGATCGCAGGCGCCATTGCCTCGGACCATCCCATGTGATTGTCATCCAGAAATTCCAATAGCTCTTCGATCTCCGCAGGTCCAAAGCCACCAACGTATTCGGCGTCGTCGATGTACCGCGGGGATGGGCCCACAAGGATGAGGCTCTCGAAAAGGTCAGGCGCTTTCAGCGACGCAAGCACGCCGATCATCGCGCTCACGGAATGGCCGACGAATACCGCGTTGGAAAGTCCTATCTCCCGGCCGATCTCGACGACGTCATCAGCGTAACCGGACAAACTCGAATACTTTGCCGGATCGTAGGCGGAGAGATCTGAGTGACCCGCCCCGACATGATCGAAAAGTAGGGTCTTGAAGCCAAACTCGAACGCGGGGGCAACGAACCTCCACATGTTCTGATCGCATCCGAACCCGTGGGCGAAGACAATCGTCCGCGTGCCGTTACCTTGGATATGTACGTTGTTGCGGACAACGACTGACATGGTTCCCTCTGGTTACCCTGTCTAGCGTGTCTCAAATAACTCGGGATTTCGAGCGTTTCGAACCTAACCCCCACCCAAGTTTTGTCAAGGAAGCACGGGTTGAAGGTTCACATCCTTCAAGAGGAGCTTAGAACACTTGAGCCACTCGGTTGACGCGATCGCTTCCGTGATGCCCACATGCCCGAGGGACCAGTGATTCCGGTCGCGTTGACTGAAGCCGGAGAGCCATTCGCCCACCTGACATTTAAGAGTTTTTCGCCCGGTTCCGGGCATGATTGGCAATATTCCGTTTTGCCCTCATCCCAAAGGCCGCGTGTCGAAAGGCAAAAATTTCAAATGCTCCCACGGCCCCCCAAGATAGTTCCACAGATCGAGGCCGAGGATTTCAATGGTGTGGGGTTCTAAGCTCGTGGTCAGGTCGCGATAGAGCGCGTCGGCGGTTGCTCTCGGCGCCTTATTCTGGATTGTGATATGCGGCCGCCAGGTCTGAACGTCCTGCGAGCCCAGCCACGCGACGAACTCGGCCTTCAGTCCTGCTCGGATGTCCTCCAACTCTGGGCATGTGACGATGAAGGCGACGCCTGCGCCGAGGTGTCGGAGGCTGCTGACCGTTGCTGTCGTTACTCTCGCCTGTGCCGCAACGTTAGTAAGCGTTTTACAGATCCTGTCACGATACTCGCCTGGCAGCCTGTGAAACACTGTCAGATGCGCGCCGAGAACATTGCGGTCCGGGGGAAAATGCCTCTGCCGAAGGCGATCGAACGGCTCGATATCCCTCTCGGCTATCCTCGCGGTGACAATAAGTGGCTGACGGGTCTTCAATCCAAGCTTCCGGTGACGGTCGTGCGTTTCCCGGGCCAGGCTGTCAGGGCGACGTCGATCAGCCGTTTCAGAAGCGCGTTGCAAGCACCATCGCAGGCTTGGGCCGACATGCCCTGAATGATCGCTCCATAGAAGCGTGCCAGCGTGTCGGTATCAGTCCCGGCTGGCAGTTCGCCCTCGCTGACGGCGCGATCGAAGCGGGCTTTTAGAACCTGCATCGATGCCTCTCGAAGGGCTGCCGTCATTCGAGCGACCGAGGCATTTTCTTCCGCATGCTGCAGAACTGCGGTGGAGACCATGCAGCCCGCGGGCTTGTCCGGCTGGGTATCGCCATCGGCAATATTGTAAAGGTAGCGACCGAGTGCCTCATAAGCGGGCAGGGCGGATGCCAGGATTTCCCCTCGGCAACCGCTTTCGCGGGCGATGCTGAAATCCAGCGCCTGTCGATACAATTCCTCTTTCGAACCGAAGGTTGAATAGAGCGTCGGCGGGTTGATCCCCATTGCTTTGGTCAGGTCGGCGGTCGACGTCCCTTCGTAGCCTCGTTCCCAGAACAGGCGTGCCGCGATGTCGAGCCCGGTGTCGCGATCGAGCACGCGGGGCCTTCCTCGTTTACGAACCGGCTCCATTAAAATAGTGGTCCCTATTTAATTGTTGACAGATATGTTTCCACCCTTAATATAGCGATCACTATTTTAATTGGCAACGGAGTAGATCATGTCCAGGAAACTCGCAGACAAGATTGCGCTTATCACCGGAAGCTCACGGGGGATCGGACGGGCGGTCGCGCTCGCTTTTGCAAAGGAAGGTGCCGCGCTGATCGGTGTGCACTACACCGCCAATCCGGATGCGGCCAAAGCCACCGTGCGGGAAATCGAGGAACTGGGCGTCAAGGCCGTCGCGGTAAAGGCTGATCTGCTCCAGGGCAAGGAGGCGGCCGACAGCCTCTGGACACAGTTCAGCGACGCGGCGCGTGCGCAAACGGGATCGGTCGGGCTCGATATTCTAGTCAACAATGCGGGCATTGCGCCTGCGGTCCCGTTGAAACAGACTAGCGAGGTTGTCTTCGACGAGGTGATGACTATCAACTACAAGGCGCCATTCTTCCTGATCCAGGCGGTAGCCGATCATATTCGCAACAATGGCCGCATCATCAACGTCTCCACAGGGTTCACCCGGATCGCAGCACCCACCCACCCGGCCTATGCTGCTTCCAAAGGCGCGCTGGAGACCCTGACGCTCGCACTGGCGCCCGACTTCGCGGTCCGCGGGATCACCGTCAATGCGGTCATGCCAGGGGTTACCGAAACGGACATGAATGCCGAATGGCTGGCGTCGCCGGATGCCCGCGCCGGCGCCGAGGCACTGTCGGTCTTCTCGCGTGTCGGCCGTCCTGACGACATTGCAGATGTGATCGCTTTCCTTGCATCGAACGATGCCCGCTGGACGACCGGGCAGATCATTGATGCCACGGGTGGCGCCCGGATCTAATTGATCCAAAGACTTCGCGATCTCTTCAGGCCATCAGAGGAGTCGCCATGGGGCGTATTCCCAACGAAATGCCGAAAAGCCCGCGCCCCGTCTGACCGTTAGACCAGGCCGCGCTTAGCGACAAGTGACCTTCAGCAAGTCGTGGAGATTGGTGCGATTACGCGTACGAGTGAATGTCGGCATACCCGATATTCGCTTTTGTCGCAGAAACAGGTACTGCAAGTGGGTGAACGACTGTTCGCTTCCTGAAACTGCCGGACATAGCCAACGCATCTCGTCGAATGCGCGGGAAGCCAAAGCTCCCGCGCATTCGGCGCAGCTTCTCACTTTGACTGAACCACAAGGGTCTTTCCGTCTTCCACAATATAGGTTGCGAGCTCTGATGCTTTGCCGGTGCCGACGTTTCGAGCTGAATGTACAACGCCGGTCGGGATGAATAGCGACTGACCGGCAGAGAGGATGACCGGCGCGCGCCCGTCTAATGTGTATTCGAGAGTTCCTTCAATCACAAAAGCAATTTCTTCACCGGGATGGGAATGCCTGGCGGCCAACACCCCGGGCGAGAAATCGACACGAACCTGCACGACCTCGTGGCCAGGCACATCGATGTCGTTTTTAATAAGATCGGTGCGTCGCAAGGGCTCTACGGCGAACGCAGGCGATGATGCCGCTCCAATGATTGCGAACAATAGGACGGCGACCGTTGCAGGTGATTTTTTCATGGCTATCTCCTTTTTAATTATGTTGAAGGTTGAGGATGTCGCGAGTGCTGTTGCTCATTGGCCGCCAATCTGCCGCGCCGCGGCTTCGATAACCTCGGCAACCTTTTCAGGCTGCGATGCGAACACGGCATGGCTTGCCTGGATCTCCGTCACATGGCTTCCGGCGCGCTTTGCCATGTCCCGTTCGAGATCAGGATTGATCGAGCGGTCTTGGGTGGCGACAACCGTCCAGCTTTTCTTGGTCTTCCATGCGGGATCGCCGACCTTTGCGGAGAAGGCGTCCCTGGATGCGAAGACCTGTGATTTTGCCAGGAAGGCGGCCTCGTCCTTCGGCAGGTCGGCAGCGAAGTCGTTGGCGAAGGCGGCTGGATCGAGAAAGAGATATTTGCCGTCCTTCGTCTCGCGGATATTCATACCGCCGGCCGGCTTGGAGCTCGCGAGACTGATAAGGCTTTCGCCCCTGTCCGGCTGGAAGGCCGCGATATAGACGAGACCCGCGACATGAGGGCTGTTGCCGGCTTCGGTGATGACCATACCGCCATAGCTGTGGCCGACGAGCAGTGTCGGGCCGTCTTGGAGGTCGAGGACCCGGTTGGTTGCGGCGACATCGTCGGCGAGCGAAGTGATCGGCTCCTGCACGATCGTGACATTGAAGCCGCGCCTTTCGAGGATTTCGGTTGCTTGGCGCCAGCCAGAACCATCGGCGAGAGCGCCGTGGACGATGACGATGTTCTTCACTTCGGCCGCTTGGGCCACAAAGGCAATGGCGCTGGTGACGAAAGCAAGGGCGAGGGTGGAGAGATAGTTGCGTTTCATGGTGGTGCTCCTGTCTTTTTAGGTTAGGTGAGGGATTCAACCGAAGGTGAAGGCGTAGGCTTGGACGCCGGGGTCGAGGAAGCGGATCTCGAAGGTGCGCGCGTCCACTTCGCCGGTCTGGCGCACCAGTTGGTAGAGCTTCGTCGTGGTTACCGTGCCATTTCCATCCGCATCGATATCGCTGCCGCGGTTGGCTTCGGGCGCCTTGCCGTCGACCGTCACTCGAAATCGGACCGGCTTTCCATCTGCCCCTGGGCCGAGCACGAGGTGCAGGTCGCGGGCGCTGAAATGATAGGTGATACTGCCGCCCGCCCGATCGAGGGTCGCCTCTTCGGCGCCGACGGTCCATTTACCGGAAAGGCCCCACTGGTTGAGACCTGGTTCGGTGACCGAATAGTCCCTGCTGGCATCCGCACGCATGCTCTCGTTCGAGGCAAAGCTGGTGGCCTGTTGATAACCGATGTAGGTTTCACCCGAGCGGACATGTTTCAGGTCCGCACTGGCCTCCACACCTTTTGCGTCAGGTGCAACCGGCGCGCTTTCGGCCATTTCACTGCCAGCCTCGTGCAGCAGGCCCTGGATTGCCTGTTCGGTCGGGCCGTAATTGCCTTCGCCGAAGTGATGGTACCGGATCTGGCCCTTGGCATCGATCAGGTAGTGAGCCGGCCAATAGCTGTTGGCGAATGCGCGCCAGATTCTGTAGTCGTTGTCGATTGCGACCGGATAGTTGATCTGGAAATCACCGACAGCCTTTTTGACGTTGTCGATCTTCTTCTCGAAGGCGAATTCCGGTGCATGCACACCGATGACGACCAGACCCTGGTCCTTGTACTTGTCGGCCCAGGCCCGAACGTACGGCGTGGTGCGGATGCAGTTGATGCAGGAATAGGTCCAGAAATCGACGAGCACGACCTTGCCGCGAAGCTGCTCCGTCGTGAGCGGCGGCGAGTTCAGCCATTCGACGGCGCCATCCAGTGAGGGTGCGGGGCCTTCAACAGGCAAGTCACTGCGGAACGGTTTGGTCGCATCGGTAAGACCGATCGACTTGTCGTTGCTCGCAACCTCCGGCGGAATGCCATCGGTCGGCTCAACATTCAGCCTGTCCAGGACCGCTTGTTCAAAAGACGCGTTGCTGGCATAGGAGAGCCGCGAAAGCAGCCCCGTGTCGAGGCCAAGTGCGATGACGGCGACACCGGCGATGACGGCGGCGCCCAGGCCCTGGCGTATCCGTTCGCTGACAACGAGCGATTTCTTCAATCCGGCAAAGATTTTTCCACCGACGGAAAGCGCGATTGCCAGCGAAGTGGCGGCGCCGGTTGCGTAGGCGAGCAGCAGGATACTTGTCTGCAGATTGGCGCCCTGGAGGGCAGCACCAGTCAGCACGAGACCGAGAATCGGGCCAGCGCAAGGCGCCCAGAGAAGCCCGGTCGCGACGCCGAGGATCAGCGCGCTTGCGGCGGTCGGCGCAGCACCGGGCTTGCCGGAAGCGTTTAGCAGGCGGTTGCCAAAACCGACGACCGGTTGGGTCATCAAGCTGGCGATACGCGGCGAAATCAGGCTTAAGCCTAAGATCGCAAGCAGGATGAGCGCGGCGAGGCGACCATATTCATTGGCATTGATTGCCCAGCTTCCGCCGACGGCTGCAAGGGTCGCCACAAACGCAAAGGTGGTGGCCATACCGATCAGCATCGGCAGCGTACTGCGCACGAAAGGCTGCCCGGCGCGGGCAAAGACGAAAGGCAGGATGGGGAGGATACAGGGACTGAATATGGTCAGCACCCCTCCGAGGTAGGCAATGATAAGAAGTGTCATCATCGTTTCCTTTGAAACCGGGTGATCGGGCACTGGACGGCGATGTGGCCCGACCAGCAACTGCGCCAATCTGATCGAGGCGATGTATCCCGGATGTGTCCGGTTCGGAGGCAATATGTACCGAAGTGTAGGAAGAGCGCCTGTCTGCAGCCCTGCTGAAGCAGATGGAGCAGATTCCGTTTGAGGAGGCAGCCAACTGTATCAGAATGTATCCCGCAGGCCGGAGGCTACATCCGGACGCAATAATAGCGGATATCGGAAACACTCGGGATACATGCCGGTTGTTTTCTCCATGTCACTAACTCGAAACGGAGAGAGACAATGTCCAGCGAAATCAATCTTCAGCGCCGTCACTTCTTTGGTCTTGCCGCAATGACAATGGCAGCGGTCGAATTCGGCCTGAGCAGCGCTGCTGCCGCCAAGGCAGCCGCACCGGCCGTCAAGGCCGGTTCGCATGCATCTTTCGCGGCGTTGAAGCAGATCAAGGCCGGCGAGCTCAATGTAGGCTACGCCGAGGTCGGTCCCGCCAATGGTTCGGTCGTGCTGCTGCTGCATGGCTGGCCCTACGATATCTACAGTTTCGTTGATGTGGCTCCCGTGCTCGCCGATGCCGGCTACCGGGTGCTGATCCCCTATTTGCGTGGTTATGGCACGACCGAATTCGTCTCTGCCGATACACCGCGCAACGGCCAGCAGGCCGCAATAGCCACAGATATCATCGCCTTTATGGATGCGCTGAAGGTCGAGCGCGCCGTCATCGGCGGTTACGATTGGGGCGGGCGCACTGCCGATATTATGGCTGCGATCTGGCCGGAGCGCTGCAAAGCGCTGGTTTCTGTCAGCGGCTATCTGATCGGTAGCCAGGAGGCCAACAAGAAGCCATTGTCGCCGCAGGCCGAACTGTCGTGGTGGTATCAGTTCTATTTCGCCACCGAGCGTGGCCGCGAAGGTTATGCCGCGAATACGCACGATTTTGCCAAGTTGATCTGGAAGCTCGCCTCGCCGCAGTGGGATTTCGACGACGCGACCTTCGATCGCTCGGCCAAGGCCTTCGAAAACCCCGACCATGTTGCCATAACCATCCACAACTACCGCTGGCGGCTTGGCCTCGTCGATGGCGAGCGGAAGTATGATGAACTCGAAAAGAAACTTGCTGCTTTCCCGGTCATCACCGTACCGACGATCACCATGGAGGGCGACGCCAACGGCGCGCCGCATCCGGACCCTGCGGCATACGCCAAAAAGTTCACCGGTAGATACGAGCATCGCACCATATCGGGCGGCATCGGCCACAATCTGCCGCAAGAAGCACCACAGGCCTTTGCCCAGGCCATTCTGGACGTCGATCGTTTCTAAAACCTGTCCTGACAGCCGTGAACAGAATTGTCTGTTTCGCGGCTGCCGATTCAGAGTCAAAAGAGAAAGCGGCGAGTCTGCCATTCGCCTGACCGATAGAAGGATCCGGAAGTTCGAACATGGAGCATATCGACCACATCCTGATCGTTGATGACGATCGTGAAATCCGCGAGTTGGTTTCGAGCTATCTGACGAAAAGCGGACTTCGTACGTCCGTCGCGGCCGATGGACGCCAGATGCGCAGTTTTCTGGAAGGCAACACGGTCGATCTGATAGTGCTCGATGTCATGATGCCAGGCGATGACGGGCTCGTGCTTTGCCGCGAGTTGCGCGCCGGCAAGCACAAGGCGACGCCGATCTTGATGCTGACGGCTCGTAGCGACGAAATGGACAGGATCATCGGTCTCGAAATGGGCGCCGACGACTATCTGCCGAAACCGTTTGCGGCGCGCGAACTTCTGGCGCGCATTAAAGCTGTGCTGCGCCGCACCCGTGCGCTGCCGCCGAACCTGCAGATTTCGGAGGCCGGACAGTGGCTCCGTTTCGGCGACTGGCGCCTCGACACGATCGGCAGGCACCTTCTCGACAAGGACGGGACCGAGATTGCGTTGAGTGGCGCCGAATACCGGCTACTGCGCGTCTTCATCGATCATCCGCAACGGGTGCTTAACCGCGATCAGCTGTTAAACCTGACCCAAGGCCGCGATGCCGAACTCTTCGACCGCTCGATCGATCTGCTTGTTAGCCGCGTTCGCCAGCGGCTGGGGGATGATGCGCGTGAGCCGACCTATATCAAGACGGTGCGCAGCGAAGGTTATGTCTTTGCTGTTCCGGTGGCGATAGAAGAGGCCAGATCATGAGCGCAGCTGTTGCTATTCGCTCCGGATTTTGGCCGAGCACCCTGCGGGCTCGGCTTTTCGTTATTTTGTTGCTGGGCCTGGCTGTTGCCTATGGCCTGTCGTTCACGGTCCTGTTCGTCGAGCGTTCCATGTCGGCCAAGGCCGTCATGCTTGGCACACTGGAAAGCGACGTCGCAACCTCAATTGCTGTTCTCGACCGCCTGCCGGCGGATCAGCGCGCCGACCTGCTCGACCGACTAAGCCGCGGCAACTATCGTTTTGAGCTTGGGCCGGGACTACAGGGCGTGCCGGACAATTCTAGCAAGGGTAAGGAAATCGGCGGTCGAATCCAGGAGGCGATCGGCGGCACCTATCCGATCCGCATGGAATCCATCCCCGGCGATATCAGCCGCCTGCAGGCGCATCTGACACTGAGCGACGGAAGTCCTTTGACGATCGATATTACGCCGCGGCCTCCGATGCCACTCGCGGCATGGTTGCCATATGTCCTTGCCATCCAGATGGTGCTCCTGGTGCTTTGCACATGGGTCGCCGTGCGTCAGGCGATCCGCCCGCTGGCTGCGCTCGCGGCCGCCGCCGACGCGCTTGATCCCAACAAGAAGGGACCACCGCTCAGCGAGCGGGGTCCGTGTGAAGTGGCGCATGCGGCACGCGCTTTCAACGCCATGCGTGAAAGGATTTCCCACTACCTCGAAGAGCGGGTGCAGATCCTTGCGGCGATATCGCACGACCTGCAGACGCCGATCACGCGGATGCGACTGCGCGCCGACATGGCCGACGATTCCCCCGAGAGGGACAAACTGGTCCGTGATCTGGGTGAAATCGAGCGGCTCGTGCAGGATGGGATCGCCTACGCCCGCAGTGCGCATGGCAATGGCGAGAAATTTTCGCGCATCGATCTCTCGTCCTTTATCGACAGCATCGCCTACGACTATCAGGACATGGACAAGGCCGTCAGCGTTGCCGGTCTCGTGCAGGGCATTGCATCGACCAAACCGCATGCCCTTCGCCGCATTCTCACGAACTTTATCGACAATGCGTTGAAATTTGCAGGTAGCGCCGAAATCAGCGTCGAGCGGAAGAAAGAGGGTGAGATTGCCATCACGGTGATGGATCGTGGTCCCGGTATTCCGGATGCCATGCTGGAAGCTGCCATGCAGCCGTTTTTCCGGCTGGAGCAGTCCCGCAATCGCGAGACTGGCGGCACAGGGCTCGGCTTGGCCATCGCCCAGCAGCTGGCGGCTGCAATCGGCGGTTCCGTCCGGATATACAATCGTGACGGCGGAGGCTTGGCAGCCGAGGTCAACATTCGGGCCAACTGATTTTCTTCCTGCTTTGTATGCGAAGTATCGAGATCTGCCGACGGTACGCTTTGATACAGTTCGGCCGATTTTAGAAACATAGGGGATACGTCAAAGGGTCAAAACCACTCCGTCACCAGATGTCGCAGATCGCGGTATCAAACCAAGGAGTGTTCCCATGATCACGATTGAAAATGTTCTCTATACCGGCAAAACCCGCACCACCGGCGGCCGCGATGGCTCAGCCCGCAGCAGCGATGAGCAGCTCGTCGTGAAGCTGTCTCCTCCGGGCAGCGTCCATGCGGGCACCAATCCCGAACAGCTCTTCGCAGCCGGATGGTCAGCCTGCTTCATCGGCGCGATGGGCCTTGCCGCCGGCAAGCGCAAGCTCCGTCTTCCCACCGATACCGCCGTTGATGCGGAAGTCGATCTCGGCATGACGGGCGATGCTTATTTTCTGCAGGCCCGCCTCAATATCAGCCTGCCGGGTCTGGACCCGGAGCTCGCTCGGTTGATCGTCGACGAAGCTCATCAGACCTGCCCCTATTCCAAGGCAACACGCGGCAACATCAACGTTGCTCTGACAGTCGTTTGAGCACACCCAGGAGATCTTGATGAAACATATCCTGTTGGGCACATTGGCGGCTATCATCTTTGCTGCACCCTGCGCTTATGACGTCCTCTCGCAAGAACCCTCGCCGTTGGCTGGTCTTGTTGCTGTCGTAGCGGTTGCTGGTCAATCCCACTGGTAACCGGCACCCGGTCGCGGCACGGACAAGCGTCCATCGCAACTTGAAACGAAAGGACTGCAGATGCGAATCCGCCGTCGAAAGAGAGCCGCCGTTTGACACGGCGGCTTTTCGGTTTGAACTTACGTTTCCTGCTTCTGTACGCCTTTTAAAGAATGATCTGGTCGTCCTGGCGGATCGCAATGAGGCGTTCAGATTGCCGGCCGGCCGCGGTGACCAGTTCGTCCATGGTGACGGTCCGGATCCGCAAGATACTATGAAGCCGGTTTTCGCTCCACGCGATATGTTCCTTTCCACGGTCATATCGACAGGCTCAAGATCAAGGCGGGGAATTTTCATTGGCGTCGGTACGGTTGCGCGCACTGGCCTGAAGTGCCGGGAGTAAACGCCCGAGATTGAACCAGCATAAGACAAGCCATGGAAGCCAGACTTCCGATGGCACGTTTCCAACCGCGGCCATGTTTGAAGGACTACCCTGTCCAGCGTTCAAATTAATGGAGGCTTCGCGCGGCTTACGCAGGGTTGAAAACGCTGCTATCGCCCACTCCCAGGTGCCGCGTTCGACTGGCGTCCGGACACCACGTCGAGCGACAAGCTAAAGAAGATCGGACCGCCGCTAGCCGTTTCTCTTCCCGCGCTTAGTTCGAAGGTCCCGGGCTCCCACCAGAATGGGCGTTTCTGCAATAAGGCCCACGCATGAATACGTTCATTGCGCCGCTCGGGCGTGTCCGGCAGTTCATCGAAGTGGCCTTGAACAAGCACGCTTGTCCAATTTCTGTCATTCGCCAATTCTTCAACTTGCAGGCTCGCAAGCGGTCTGCGCCGCAGGTATTCGATTTTCCTCCCCGCCATCGAGAACATAAAAACCTTGTTGGCATCATATGCGTAGTGAACGGGGATCACATATGGGTAGTCTTCCCCCAGACATCCGAGATGTCCAAAGGTGTGCCTTTCGAGAAATGATATACACGCGTCTTCGGTCATTCGTCGCAGGTCCATAATAACCTCCCGCTCTTGGTTAGGTTGCGCCTCAGTGTTGCCCTGGCGTTATGACTTGGCGTCTAGCGCCGCTTCGATTCGCTTCAAGCGATCGATGGTGCGGCGCTTGAGGTCGTAGAGCCGCAGCAGCAACTCTTTGTCCAGGTCAACGGGTTTGCCGTTGCCGCGCGACTTGGCAACAATCACTTTCTGTTTGGTTAGCCACTCATCCACTTTCGCGGCTTTGCCCTCCGCAAATCTCAGATTTCTTAGTTTGTACCGAACGCACTTCATGTTCATTCAAACCAATTCGGTCGTTCGCAACGTCGTTGCGCCCCGCGCGACCAAACAAGAGACACCGCCGGTACCCGCTTAGCTGAAGTCTGCATGAATGTGTGCGCCGGCGAGGTGCCGGTGTCGAGGTGAGAAAACGTGTCAAGCGCGCAAAACATCAACATCCAGCCGTCTGCGCTGAGCTGTTGCCGAGCTGACTCAGAGGCCCGGATCTCCCAATTTTCGAACTCGAGTTTCAAGCGATCGAGATCATAGGAGGAAAATCTGCCGTTGTGATCTAGCCGATCAGTAAGGAGCATTGTCCTTCTCCCCAAGTTGGGGCGGGAGCACTGCGCTCTCAAGCGGCAGTGCCCGATTACGTGGCTGCCGACCGAACTACCCTAGGCTTGTGCACTGCGAACGCAACAACTCATTTGAATCGGCGATCAAGGTGAGATCCACTTGGCCGTTGTGCTTGATCATCTATCGCGAAACAGTTTTGCAATCACAGCATCGACCCGTACAACGCCCACCTCGCTGCGGTCCGCGCATATCTGGATACCGCTGATCGTCCAGCGACGCGCAGTGCCAAGCGCATCGACCAAGAGCCCATGGAGACTATTCTCGGCGGCATTGCGCGCTTCAAGAAATGTGGTGAATTCTCTGCCGTCTTCGTCTTCAATTGTGTGGTCGAGGTGCAGGATGTGGAAATGGTAGCGCACAGGCCAACCTCGCGGAGATAAAGAGGAGCCTGCTCAGGGTTCAGGCAGGCCCCTGGTGAAAGACCCCGCGATACAGGAATATTGAGGGCCAGACGGGTACGAACTGTCTGTGCGAGACGATGTTCCCGCTCTAGCAAAATAAATGTCCGATATCGGACGATACTGTTGAAAAACTATTGGTGGTGAGCATCTCATCTATCCCCTTAGAAATTAGCGTCCGTGACACGAACGCCCGCCGAGATATCGTAATGCCTTTCTAGGAGGCTAAATGTGTGTAACTCGGTTGTGGAT
>NZ_JBFTMO010000034.1:0-12143 GCF_056396985.1 Rhizobium sp. 05N430
CGACGGCCGACGGCGCTCAGCACCGCAGACTTCCAGGCGAGATAGGCAGCCTTGGCATCCGACTTGGTGATGTCGACATTGGCGCGCAGGCGGCCGCCGTCGAAGATCGGCAGGTTCAGCGTCGGGCCGAAGGACCAGGTGGTCAGGCCGCCATTGCCGCCGACCGGGCGGACGTAAGACGGTGAGATCGAGCCGGACAGCGAGATCGACGGATAGAGCTGTGCCTCGGCCACGCCGATATTGGCGGTGGCGGCGGCCAGATCCCGTTCGGCCTTGCGGATATCCGGACGGTTGCGGATCAGGTCGGCCGGAATGCCGGCCTGCAGGCCGCCACGGAACACCGGCTGATGCGAGCCTTTCTGCAGATCGCTGACCAGCGAAGAGGCCGGCAGGCCGAGCAGGGTGGCGATGTGATGGGCGGCAACCCGGAAGTTGGTTTCGAGACCCGGGATTTCGGCCTGGGTCGACTGCACCAGACCTTCGGCCTGGACGACGTCGAGGCGCGAGGCGGCACCGGCTTCGAGCTGGAACTTGGTGAGATCGAAGGTCTCGCGGCGCGACTTCAGGTTTGCCTGGGAGAGCGCGATGCGTTCCTGGTAGTAGCGGGCGTCGATATAGCTGTTGACCAGATCCTGGAGGAAGGTGAGCTTGGCGACGTCGGCGGTGGCATAGGCCGAATCCAGCGAGGCCAGCGCGCTTTCCTTCGAACGGCGGTATTCGCCGAACAGATCGAGCAGCCAGGAGACATTGGCTTCACCGGCGGTGGTGTTGGTGGCGCCGGAGCGGGTGCGAAGGTTGCCCATCTGGCCGCTGACCGTATGGGAAGCACCGACGACGAGGCTCGGGAGCGCGCCTGCACCGGCGACCGTCACCTGGGCTTCGGCAGCGTTGATGCGCTCCAGCGCCTGCAGTACGTCGAGGTTCTGGCCGATGCCCTGGGCCACCAGCGCGTTCAGACGCTGATCGCGATAGGCCGTCCACCACTGGGCGGTCGCAACATCACCATTGCTCTTGACCCCGCCTTCACCGAACTTCGCGGGAAGCGGCATCTCCGGGGGGACATGATCCGGACCGCTCACGCAGCCGGCCAACAAAAGCATCAATGCCGGTGTGGCATAACGAAGAGATACCATGCAATGTTCTTCCTGTAACTCGACCAAGTTCTAAATTTCTTGTCCGAAGCATCATGCTTCGCAATCGGCCGCGCTCCGTGCCAACGAGATACACCATGCCGAAGCAGTTCCGCGGCAATGTAGCAATGAGTCAGTCATTCTGGCAGTGTATTTTTATCACACTCCCGCCTCATTTTTGCGCCGCGAGAAGACCCTGCGGATGACCACAAAGAAGGACGGAACGAAGAAGATACCGAGCGCGGTCGCCGCCAGCATGCCGCCGAGAACGCCGACACCGATGGCATTCTGGGCCGCCGAGCCGGCCCCGGTCGCGATCGCCAGCGGCACGACGCCGAGGATGAAGGCGAGCGAGGTCATGATGATCGGGCGCAGGCGCAGCCTTGCCGCTTCGAGAGTCGCCTCTAAAAGGCCCATCCCCGTTTCCATCCGGTCCTTGGCAAACTCGACGATGAGAATCGCGTTCTTCGCCGCCAATCCTATGGTGGTGAGCAGACCCACCTTGAAGTAGACGTCGTTTGCCTGGCCGAAGAGTGTGGCTGCGGCGAGTGCACCGAGCACGCCGACCGGCACGGCCATGATCACCGAGAACGGGATCGACCAGCTTTCATAGAGTGCTGCAAGGCAGAGGAAGACGACGAGAATCGAGATCGCGTAGAGAATCGGCGCCTGCGAGCCGGAGAGCCGCTCCTGATAGGAAATGCCCTGCCAGGCAACGGTATAGCCGCCGCCGAGCTGCGCCGTCAGCGCTTCCATCTCATTCATCGCGTCACCCGAGCTGACACCCGGCGCCGAGGCGCCGTCGAGCGGGATGGCGCTGACCGCATTGAAGCGGGCAAGCGAAGGGGCGCCCTTTGCCCATTCCGTCGTGGTGAAGGCGGAGAAGGGCACCATTTCGCCAGCCGTGTTGCGGGCATACCAGTGATCGAGATCGCTCGGCTGCATGCGGAAGGGGGCGTCGCCCTGCACATAGACGGGCTTGATCTCGCCGTTCAGCGTGAAGTCGTTGACATCGCGGCCGGTGAAGATGATCGACAGCATCGAATTGACCGAGGCGATGTCGACGCCCATTGCACCGATCTTTTCCTGATCGATGATGATCTTCATCTGCGGTTCGACTTCCTTGTTGTTGCTGCGCAGCGCGACGATCTTGCCGCTGCTGTTGCCCATCTGGATCAGCCGCTTAGATGCCGCATCGAGCGCCTGGGTGCCATGGCCGCCGGTATCGACGAGATACATGGAGAAGCCGCTGGATACGCCGAGGCCCTGGATGGCCGGCGGCAACAGCGCGAAGACCTGCGCCTCGCGGATGGTAAAGAAGTTCTTAAGCGCGCGGTTGACGACGGCCTGCGCATGCAGGTTCTCGTCGGTGCGCAGCGAGAAGTCCTTGAGCTTGGTAAAGACGATCGCGCTGTTCTGACCCGAACCGTTGAAACCGAAGCCGAGAGCGCCGAAGACCGAATCGACGGCGTCCTTCTCGTTCTCGCGGTAATATTTCTCGACCTTCTCGACGACGGCCTGGGTCTGCTGCGAGGTGGAGCCTGGCGGCGTGGTGACGATTGTCAGCAATACGCCCTGGTCTTCCTGCGGCAGGAACGAGCTCGGCAGTTTCGTGAACAGATAGGCACATCCGCCGCCGACGATCAGGAACAACAGCATGACGCGGACCGGCCGCTTCAGCAGGTAGCCGATGGTGCGGACGTAGCCGTTGGTGGAACGGGTGAAGTTGCGGTTGAACCAGTCGCCGACTCGGTTCTTTTTGTGCTCGTTGACCGGCTTCAGCATCGTGGCGCAAAGCGCCGGCGTCAGCACGATGGCGACGAGAGCAGACAGCAGCATCGCCGAGACGATGGTGATCGAGAACTGCCGGTAGATGATGCCGGTCGAGCCGCCGAAGAAGGCCATCGGAATGAAGACGGCGGTCAGAACCAGCGCGATACCGATGATGGCACCGGTGATTTCACCCATCGACTTCTCGGTCGCTTCGAGCGGCGAGAGCTTCTCTTCCGACATGATGCGCTCGACGTTCTCGACGACGACGATGGCGTCGTCGACGAGCAGACCGATCGCCAGGACCATCGCGAACATCGTCAGCGTATTGATCGAATAGCCTGTCGCCGCAAGGATGCCGAAGGTCCCGAGCAGAACGACGGGCACGGCGATCGTCGGGATCAGCGTGGCGCGCAGATTCTGCAGGAAGATCAGCAGCACGACGAAGACAAGCACGATCGCTTCGATCAGGGTGTGGACGACCTTTTCGATCGACAGCTCGACGAAGGGCGTCGTGTCGTAGGGATAGGTGATTTCGACGCCTTCGGGCAGCGAGCCACTGATGCTTTCGAGCGATGCACGGACGCGGGCAGCCGTATCGATGGCGTTGGCGCCGATCGCCAGGTTGACCGCGAAGCCGGTCGAGGGCTGGCCATTGTAGCGGGACGAGCCGCCGTAGCTTTCCTGGCCGATCTCGATGCGGGCGACGTCGCTGAGGCGCACCGTCGATCCGTCTTTCTCGACCTTCAGGATGATGTGCTCGAAATCGGCGACCGTCGTCAGCTGGCTCTGGGCGGTGATCGTGACGTTCAGCTGCTGGCCTTCGGTGGTCGGCTGAGCGCCGAGCGAGCCGACGGAGACCTGCGTGTTCTGCGCCTCGATGGCCGAGGTTACATCGCTTGGCGTCAGCTGGAACTTCTGCAGTTTGTAAGGATCCAGCCAGACGCGCATGGCGTAGCCGGAACCGAAGATGTTGATGCTGCCGACGCCTTCGAGGCGCTGCACCTGATCTTCGATCGAGTTCGAAACGATGTTGCCGAGATCGACGGAGGAGCGCTTGCCATCGGTCGAAACCAGCGAGCCGACGAGCAGGATGCTCGAGGTGGAGCGCGTGACGCTGATGCCGGCGTCGATGACGTCTCCCGGCAGCTGCGACTGGACGAGCTGCAGCTTGTTCTGCACCTGCACCTGGGCGATATCGGCATCGACGCTGTTGCCGAAGGTCAGCGAGATGCTGGCCGAGCCGGTCGACGAGGTCGAGGTCATATAGGTGAGATCGTCGAGGCCGGTCATGCCTTTTTCGATGATCGTCGTCACCGATTTCTCGACGGTTTCGGCGCTGGCGCCGCGATAGGTGGCGTTGATGCGCACCGTGGTCGGCGCGATGTCTGGGTATTGCGAAATCGACAGCGTATAGATGCCGAGCAGGCCCGCGAGCATGATGGTGATCGCGATGACCCACGCAAAGATCGGGCGTCGGATGAAGAACTTGGCCATCAGTTTATTCCTGTGCGGCTTGGATCACTGTGAAAGGCGTCGCGACTTACTTCGCGGCGGGCTTCTGAGCGTCACCGGCCGCAGGCTGCTCAGCAGCCACGACCACACCGTTTTCATTGATTTTCATGGGAACCGGCTTCACCGGCATGCCTGGCGTAATGGATTGCAGACCGCTGACGATCAGCTGGTCGCCGTCCTTGATGCCCTGCGTGACGAGCCACGCGTTGTTGGAGGGCGTCGCGTCTTCGAAGACGCGGCTTTCGACCTTGCCGTCGGCCGAGACGAATTGCGCCGTCAGGCGGCCGTTGGCATCGCGGCTGGTTGCGAGCTGAGGCAGCGCATAGCCGTTTTCCGAGCCGAGCTCGACGGTGGCGCGGACATACATGCCAGGCAGGATGACGCGGTCGGGGTTGGGGAAGAGCACGCGGATGATGAAGGTGCCGGTCGTCTCGCTGACGATCTGCTTCGACATATCGAGCTTGCCCTTCTGATTATACTCCTTGCCATTCTCCAGGATGACGCGGAAGGCGACGTTGGCGCCTTCACCCTTCACTTCACCGGAGGCGATCGCATCGCGGAGCTTCAGAAGATTGGTGCTCGATTCCGTTAGCGAGATGTAGATCGGGTCGAGCTGGCGAACCGTCGTCAGCGCCGTCGTCTGGTTGGCGGCGACGACGTTGCCGACATTGTAGGCGGTCTGGTCGATGACGCCATCAAAGGGAGCGACGATCTTGGTGTGGTCGAGATCGATCTGCGCCGAGGCCAGCGAGGCCTTGGCGGAGGCGACTTCGGCCTGGGCCTGGAGCAGCGTCGTCTTGGCGGTTTCATATTCGATCTGTGTCGCACCGCTGCCGACGAGGCGCTGGTAGCGGTCGAGATTGCTCTGGGCGCTCGGAACGCTGGCTTCTGCCTTGGCGATGGCGGCCGTCGCCTGCTCGACTGTGGCAATATAGGGCGCGTCGTCGATCTGGTAGAGAAGGTCGCCCTTCTTGACTTCGCCGCCTTCGCGGAAGGCGATTTCACGGATGATGCCGCTGACCTGCGGGCGGATATCTGCGGTCTGGAAGGCTTCGGCACGGCCGGGCAGGATCGTCGTCACCGGGTAATTCGCCTTGGTGAGTGCGACAACGCCGACGGGCGAAGCCTGCTGGGCAGCCCCTGCCGCGCCAGCGCCGGCGGCTCCCTGCTTGTTGCCGCTATCGCTGCAGGCTGCGAGCAGTCCGCCAATTGCCAGAGCCGAGGTGATGAGGAGGGCACGCCGTATCATTCTGAATTCCTTGATGCAGATGGCATTCACAGACCGGACCAGCCTTCCGGCCGGCAACAAGCGACATATTAAAAGGCTGGTTGATCCGGATTCAAATGCCATCAATCCGAATTTAAGAAAAGCTTTCCGAAGTGACGTATGTCAGGAATCGTCACTTAGCAAGCGCTATTTTGCAGTGCGGTATCAACAAAACAAACGATATCGTGTGCTTTGTGAACAAGCGTTTCCTTGTCATCGCGTGCAATCAGCACCGGATGAAGGACGCAGGCCAAGACGTCGGCGACGGTGATTGCGGCGCGATGCGGGTCGGCACAGCGGTAGGCGCCGGAGGCGACACCATCCTGGATGATCTGCTGGAGCCTCTGTTCGATCCGCTCCCGGTAGCGGTTTCCCGCCTCGAACTTGGCTTCGATGGTCGTCAGGACCATCTCGAAGATATAGGGGTTGTCCTTGATATCCTGCAGATGGCTGTCGAGCAGGCGGAGCACGAAACGCTGCAGCCGCTCCTTGGGCAGCATCTCGCCGTCGACGGAGCCGAAGCGGTCGGCCATCGTTCCGAGATGGATTTCGGCGATGGCGTCGACCAGCGCCGTCTTGGAATGGAAATGCTTGAAGACATTGGCAGGCGACATGCCGAGGGCGTTCGCGATATCGGCGATCGAGACGGCGACATAGCCCCGTTCACGAAACAGCATCTCTGCCATCGACAGGATGTCGGCGCGAGTCTCTTCGGCCTTTCGTCGCGGCCTGCGTGCCATTCAGCCCCCTGCCGGTCTTTGCCGGCTCGCTTTCATTCAATGCTAGCGCGATCGAAGCCCGGCCTGCAAGCATCTCTGCAGGCAGGCTTCAGGCGCTCAGGCGAAATAGGGCGCGAGGTTGGTGCGCACACGGGCGAGGGGCGTTTCGCCGCTGTCATCGGGGACGAAGGTCTTTCCGGTGATCGCCTCATAGGCCTTGATGTAGACGGCCGAGGTCTGCTCGATCAGATCGGCGGGGATTTCCGGGATCTCGTCCTTGTAGGGGTCGCACCGGTCGGCGACCCAAGCGCGGACGAAGTCCTTGTCGAAGCTGGTCGGGCGGCCGCCGCTTTCGAATGCGGCCTGATAGCTATCGGCCAGCCAGTAGCGGCTGCTGTCGGGCGTATGGATCTCGTCCGCGAGGATGATGTTGCCCTGGGCGTCGGTGCCGAACTCGTATTTGGTGTCGACGAGGATCAGGCCACGCTTGGCCGCCATTTCCTGACCGCGGGCAAAGAGCGCCAGCGCGTATTTCGACAGCGTATCCCACTGCTCCTGCGTCAGCAGTCCTTTGCCGGTGATTTCGGCGGGCGTCAGCGGCGCGTCGTGGCCGCCATCGAATTCCTTGCTGGTCGGCGTAATGATCGGTTCCGGCAGGATCTGGTTATCGCGCATGCCGTCGGGAAGGGTGATGCCATACATCTGGCGCTCGCCCTTCTTATAAAGAGTGAGGATCGACGTGCCGGTCGTTCCAGCCAGATAGCCGCGCACCACGACTTCGACCGGCAGGATGTCAAGCCGCTTGCCGACGACGACATTCGGATCGGGATAGGCGATGACGTGGTTCGGGCAGATGTCCTTTGTCGCCTCGAACCAGTAGCGGGCGGTCTGGGTCAGCACCTGACCCTTGTAGGGAATGCAGGTGAGGATGCGGTCGAAGGCGCTGAGACGGTCGGTGCTGATGATGATGCGGCTGCCATCCGGAAGATCGTAATTTTCGCGCACCTTGCCGCGGTAGTAGTTCGGCAGTTCGGGGAAATGGGCTTCGGATAGGATTCGCACGGGCTCAGCATTCCTTTGTCGGAGGGGTTCATCCCTGCTCTAGTTTCATTGCGGGCGATGTCAAGCAAATGGCGGTCAAAGCCAGATGGCCGCGACGATCAGCACCGTCATTATATATCCGAGCAGTGCGAGTGGGCCACCGGCGCGCAGGAAGTCCGAAACCCGGTAGCTGCCGATGCTCATCGCCAGTGTATTGTTGTGATGGCCGAAGGGCGTCAGGAAATCCAGCGAGGCCCCGGCGGCCACGACGATCAGATAGGCAGCCGGGGGATGATGGGCGGCGGCGGCGAATTCCAGGGCGATCGGGCTGAGCACGATCGCGACCGTAGCATTATTGACGAAGGGCGTCAGCGCCATGGCGATGAAGAGCAGCAGCGCGATACCGGCAATCGGCATCGAAATCGGCACGGCGAGGCTCAGCCAATGCGCCAGCACTTCGGCGGTGCCAGTCGTCGCCACCGCCGAGCCGATCGGGATCATTGCGGCCAGCATGATGACGATCGGCCAATTGATATCGGCCATTGCCTGGCGGATGTTGAGAAAGCGGGTCACGGCCAGCGCGAAGACGACTGCGGCAAAGGCGATCTCGGGCCGCAGCAGACCGAAGGCCGAGAGTGCGACACCGGCGGCGAAGATCGCGAAAGGGCGCCACGATCCCTTGACGCTGCTTGTTACCGGTTGCGTCGCCAGCGGGAGGCATTCGCATTCCTCGAGCGCCTCGGTGATCGCATCCCGCGTGCCTTCCAGAACCAGGATATCGCCGATCGACAGCTGCAGATCCGCGAAGCGGCCTTCGATGCGTGGCGAACGCATCGAGAGCGAGGTGACCGAAACGCCCCGATTGCGGAAGACGTCGAGCGAGCGGATGCGCGAGCCGATCAGCGTGCTTTCTGGCATGACGGCAGCCTCGACGCGCGCGAAATCGGTCTGCAGCCCGTTCGGATGGATGGGTGCGGCAAGGGCTCCCTCTGCCTCCAGATCCGAAAAGACGGCATCAGCGCCTTCGGCAAGCAGTATGTCTCCCGCAGTGATCACCGATTGCGTCAGGCTGCCGAAGACGAAAGTGCCGCCGCGGATCAAGGCGTGCGGCTGCAACCCAAAACGCTCCGGACAATCGGACAGCGGTGTGCCGACGAGCGGCGAGGTGACCGGGATTTCGCGCTCTGCGACGATGCGGCGGGTCGCGGGCGGCGGCGCCGAGACGTCGCCTTCGGTTTCCGGAAACAGCCGGACGGCGAGGGCGGAGACTAGGAGGATCCCGGCGATTGCCACCGGCAGGCCCGCATAGGCGAAATCGAAGAAGCGGAACCCCGTTCCCGTCGCCTTTGCAAGGGCATCGCTGACGAGCAGATTGGCCGGCGTGCCGATCAGCGACACCAGGCCGCCAAGCAGTGCCGCGAAGGAAATCGGAATGACCAACTGGCGTCTCGGGATTTGCAGCACCGTTCCGGCGCGAAGGGTCGCAGGCAGCATGATGGCGAAGGCGCCGATATTGTTCATGAAGATCGAGATGAAGCCGGTGATCCCGGCAAGTGCGGCGATGACGGCGGCATTCGGCCAGCCGGCCGATTGAAAACGCTGGGCCAGCCCGTCGAAGAATTTCGCCTGTGCCAGGACCTGAACGATCAGCAGTATTTCGACAACGGTGATGACGACAGGGCTTGCAAAGCCCGAAAAGACCGCCTCTGCTGGGTAGAGCTTCAGAAGAAATCCGGCCAACAATCCGCCGATCGCCACGACTTCGATGCGGAAACGGTCAAGGGAAAACAGAACGAGCATCGCAGCGAGGAGGACCAGCAGAGAGGCTTGCTCGACATTCATGGGCAGGCTCGCGTTGCAACCGTCAGCCGAATGTAGCGGCCCGAGCGTGGCTGTATAGAGAGAGGCGGGAGAAAGATCGCATAATCCTTGTGACCGGCCGCGTTGGCGGCAGTGATCAGGGAGCCGGAACGCGCCAGCGGCCGTCGGCTGTCTTTTTCAATATCGGCGTCGAAAACACGCCGATCGTCCGGGCCGGCCAATGCGGTCCCGATGCTGCCAGCCTGTCGCGCCAGCGATCCGATTGCAGCATCGCCGCACCGATCACCACCGGCTCGATGCCGCAAGCGCCAAGCAGGTTCAAGCCTGAGACGATCGAGGCGCCGCTCGATATGACATCGTCTATCAAGGCGACACGGCGGCCTTCGAGCAAAGGCAGCATGCGCGGGTCTATATAGAGACGCTTCTGCTGGCCGGGCGTGGTGATCGACGAGAGCTCGACGGACAGTTCGTCGCGATACCAGAATTTGCGGGAGGTGCCGAGCGGCACATAGCGCGCATGGCCGAGCTTCTGGGCGACGGCTGCCGCAAGCGTCAGGCCAAGCGTCGGCAGGCCGGTGATCACGTCGGGTTCGAAGGCTGCGAGCTTTGCCGCCAGCGCCGCGGCCAGCGTATCCAGAACGGTAAAGCTCGCCTGGTTGACGATCAGCGAGGCTAGCGCGTGCTCGCCGTCCGAAAGCATGCGGATCGGCAGACGAAGCTGGCGGCCGTCCTCGAGCCCGGCAACATAGAAATCAGTGAAAGTGCCGGATGCTTCGAAGCTGCCGCGGGCGTGGATCTCCTGCCAGAAGTCGTGGGGGGCCATGGTCATGCTGCGGTTCAATCCCGTCTTGTCTTTTCCATGCCGGTGCGGCGGCGCAGATCGCGAAGCTCGGTCTCGGTCAATGCCCGAACGGCGCCCTTCGGCAATTCACCGAGCTCCAGTCCGCCAATCGCCACGCGCACGAGCCGCAGGCATTCGGTATCGAGCGCCTCCAGCATGCGGCGGATCTGGCGGTTGCGGCCTTCGTCAAGTTCGACCTCGATCCAGGAGTTGCGATCGCCGCTGCGCAGCAACGTTGCCGAGGTCGCCTTCAGCAATTCGCCATCATGGCGCACGCCGTAGGTCATCTCCGCCAGCAGTTCGCCATCCATGATCCTGCCGACCTGCACATGATAGGTCTTGGTCACGTGGGTGATCGGGTCGAGAAGCGTCTGGGCGAATTTGGTGTCGTTGGTGAACAGCAGCAGGCCTTCGCTGGCCTTGTCGAGACGGCCCACCGGCGACAGATGCGGGGCGTCGAAATCCTTCAGGCAGTCGTAGACGGTCGGCCGCCCCTCGGGATCGTGGCGGGTGGTCACTAGGCCGCGCGGCTTGTTCAGCATCAGGTAGATCTTGTCTTCGGCGGCGATCGCCGTGCCATCGACCGATATCTTGGCGGTCGAGAGACTGACCCAGGCGCTGGCATCGGTGATCTTGCGCCCGTCGACGAGCACCCGCCCGTCGGCAATCAGACGCTCCGCCTGGGTGCGGGAACAAAAGCCGAGCTTCGACAGGGCGCGGGGCAGGGTGACCCGCTTGCCGCTGGCATCGGGGCCGGGCCGGGCGCGGTCACGCAGTTTCTGCGGTGGGCGCCGTTCCTTCAACGCGCTGTCCTTCTTCCATTCATGGCGAAGGTTTTTGGCATGAACGGCAAACGGGCGCCAGCATGGGCGGTCAAAATCCAGAGAATTTCAGGGATTGCGGTATAAGAGCGGACGTCAAAAACCAGCGGCGCGAAGAGCGCCGTCTAAAAAGGCAGTCTGAGCGTCGCCGTGCCGGTCAATGATAGGCCAGGAAACCAGCGAGTTCCTGACGGCTGATAGTAATGCCGGCCGCAGCCTTCACAGGGTCGGGATGCGTGTAGGACAGGCTTGCCATTTCAGGCAGGTCGAGAGCCTGCTGCATGTTCATGATACCGATCGCGCGACGGCCGTTTGCGCTGTTGACGCTGACCTCGACGATGCAGTTCGTCTTCCTGTTTTCCATGATCATTTCCTCCCTCCTTATTATGCTTGAATATCTGGCATTAAAAATAGGTTTTTATGAGACATAAGTATTTACGGACCTTGGCGAATTTAAGATCACCAAGGTCCGTAAAAAGTCATAGTTATTGTGCGTCGCGGTATCAGCGCCACCAGTTGCGCTGCGGCGGCTGTTGCTGGCCGCTCAAGAGATAGCCGGCGAGAAAGCCGAGCGCGCCGACAAGCGCCAGCGCCGTGGTGGTGGCTGCCGGGTGCTCGCGGGCCGCACCTGCTACGGCGACGCCTTCGGCACGGATCTGCGCGACCGCATTCTTGGCCTTGGGAAGCGCGTCGTCATACGCCTTGCCGGCGCGGTCGCGGACTTCATAATAGGCTTCGGCGCCCTGGGCGGATATCATCTTCTGCAAACGTGACACTTCCTGCTGGAGGGAAGCGATGTCTTTGCTGACGGACGAACGGATGTCATCGGTATTGGCTGCCATAATGGTCTCCTTTCCTGCAATGGTGAGAGAACACCGCAGGACGGATTAGGTTCCGCGCCGATGGCGGCTTTGCGAAGCCGGTTCTTTAGCATTCCGTGAATTATATCGGTGAGGATCAGGCTGTTTCCGCAGGCTTTTTGCGGTTTCCGGAGGGGCGGAAAGCGACTTTTTGACTGATTGATAAAGATTTTCGGCTGGAGAGCGCCGCGAGGGGCGGGGCCGTGAATAATTCGCGCGAGAATCCTCTTTTCGAATCAATCTGTTACAAAAATGTCAAAAAACTTTATTTGTTGCTGTTGACTGTTTGCGGGGGTTAGCCGTATAAGCCGCGTCACTGAACGAGGGCGGCGGCGCTGCAGGCGACGAAGTCTTTCGC
>NZ_JBFTMO010000035.1:0-10940 GCF_056396985.1 Rhizobium sp. 05N430
TCTCCTTCTGCACCATCATCAATGTCCAGGGCCGCAAGTCGCGTTTCCGCTCGGCCGACGATATCGAGAAGCTCGTCCGGATGAACTGGGCGCAGGGCATCCACAAATTCTTCATCACCGACGACAACTTCGCCCGCAACCGCGATTGGGAGGCGATCTTCGCCCGGCTGATCGAACTGAGGGAGAAGGACGGCATTCCGCTCGGCCTGATGATCCAGGTCGATACGCTCTGCCACAAGATCCCCAACTTCATCGAGAAATCGAAACGCGCCGGCGTCACCCGCGTCTTCATCGGCCTTGAGAACGTCAACCCGGACAATCTGACCGCCGCCAAGAAGAACCAGAACAAGATTACCGAATACCGCAAGATGCTGCTCGCCTGGAAGGCCCAGGGCATCATGACGCTGGCCGGCTACATCCTCGGCTTCCCCGCCGATACGCCGGAAAGCATCCGCCGCGACATCCAGATCATCCAGCACGAACTGCCGCTCGATGTCATCGAGTTCTTCGTGCTGACGCCTCTGCCCGGCTCCGAGGATCACCAGACCCTCTGGCGCAAGGGCGTCGAAATGGAGAAGGACCTCAACGTCTACGACGTCGAGCATGTCTGCACCGCGCATGAGAAGATGAGCCGCAAAGAGTGGGAAACCGTCTACCGCGAGGCATGGCCGCTCTATTATTCCCCCGAACATGTGAAGACGCTGCTTCGCCGCGCCGTGGCAACAGGCGTGCCCCTCGCCAGCCTCGTCAAGGTCCTCGTCTCCTTCGCAACGACGGTGCCGCTCGAAAACGTCCACCCGTTGCAGAGCGGCTTGCTGCGCCTCAAGCATCCCTCGGAACTGCGCCCCGGTCTGAAGCCGGTCCATCCGCTGCTCTTCTGGCCGCGTTTTGCCTGGGAAACCGTCAGCAAGCACATGAAGCTTGCGGGCGTGATCGTGAAGATGAGCTACGCCGCCTTCAAGATCGCCAGGGACCCCGCCTCGAAGACCTACATGGATCAGGCGCTGACACCGGTCGAGGATAACGAGGAAGAGCGTCTCGAGCTCTTCACCAAGACCTCGGGCGGCACCGCTGCCGTCACCCACGTCCGCAAGATCGCCAAGCTCACCCAAGCGGCTCCCGCCGCCGAGTGATCAGGCCTCGATCAAATTTGAAAGCTGAACCGCCGCACAATCTCGGAAAATTGAAGCAACTCTCGCGTATTGACCTTGCCGCTGTATTGGCGCTCTCCATCCAAACTCTCCGCGAAGAGCTTTAACGCGTTCTTCATTCGCTTTAGATCCTTGGTCTCGTGAGGAATTCGCGACATCAGATCATCGACAACGCTTACAGTCTCGTTGCCTCTCTCAAGCACCTCCAGCCAGATCGAGAACAGTGATGGAGCGCCCGTTGCGATAGCCAGCTGAGTCATTAGGGCCCTATAGCCGCCCTGCTCCAAAGCCTCCAGTTCCTCATTTTCCATGCCAGCCTTGATGAGACGATAGACATTGAGGAACCTCAAGACGCGACGCGGGGTTGCGCCCAACCATGGGGCCATAGCTAACATGAAGCGGCGCTCGGGCTCTGTAAGCGACATTGGCTCGGAATTAGAGCGACCAGTTTCGCTCTCTGCCACCAAGGGCGCTGGCGGCCCTACAGTCGTTCTGACGTCACCATTTGGCAAATCGACGCGCACGAATGCTCTCCCATCTGCTTCCTCAAGTGCGGCATTGGAGGGAGCGTCAAGATCTGCACTGCTGGGGTTGGTAGCGCTGCTGGGTGCCAATCCTGTTAGAGGTGCGGACAGCGTGGCGAGAAGCTCAACGCTGTTCCCATTGTCCATGGAGCGCACCCAGTATGGTACTTGAAAAATCTTCTCGAGGTAGTCGGCCGGGTTCGCGCTGTCGGAAGGTTGGTCGCCGTGACCCCTGCCAATGAGAGAGCCGTAGTGTGACGTGAGGGATTCTTTCAGCCATCTACTGTCCACCGCGACCATCACGATGAAAAGAGGGAACGACAGAAGAAGGTGTACGGCCTGAAGAACCTCGACGACTTTCTCTGGAGCACATCTATCCAGGTCGTCGATGTAGAGGACAATGCGCTGGAATCCCTCTCTTGTCGTGCCCTTCGGCTGCGTCGATCTAAGCTTTGCCCGGTCGTTGTCGTTTAGAAAATCGCCAGAAGCTTTTACGAGTGCCTCCACGCGAGCCCGATAATATTCCTCGATTTCCGCGGCATTCGCTGCAACATCTTTTCCAACGCCGGCGATCATCGATGAGAGTTGCGTAAAATCCTTCCTTATCGACGCGACCAAGCCTAGATGCTTCGCGTAATGCTCATCTGATGCTCGCTCCTTTACAAATTTGATCAGCCGACCGCTGCCATTCACGCTCGCATATGTGTGCGCTGCGTTCGCTACGTTGTCCCCCGTAGCGTTTAGCATCGCCTCGGCCTCTTCAACCGCCGCAGCAAGCACGCTTAGGTTCCCGGCCTGTGTTTTAAGCTGCTTGCGTTGCTCTCTAGTCTTGAGAGCAACTTTGCGTTCCAACCTGGCGCCGTAACGCTTCACGAGCTTGGTGGCTCGATTGACCCACCAACCGATCGAAATAAGCCACGTCGTCACCCACACCAAAAACGCCGTCAATGTGGTTGCCCCATTCATCGGGACAAAGTCCATTTTCGACAGAACGGACAGAACAATGACGGCGAAGGCTGCGATACCTAGCGCACCCAAAATCGCGCCTTTGCTTCGGGCGGTCTGCCACAGCCCGCGAATTTGAATCGCGAGGCGATATGACGGTTCCTTTAGGTTGGCGGCTTCGGCTTGCAGCTTCGCTGCGTCTTCTGCCAGCTTATCGAGGCCAAGCTTCTGTGCAGCCTCATCGAGGTGATCCCTGATGTCCTCATTGGCGAGCATTTCGCTAAATGCAGATTTGAGCAGCGTCGTTGGATCAGAGAGGATTTTCTCCTCTGCCTCTTTCAGTTTGATCTTGCTCACTTGCAGCACTTTTCCTGCCTCGCGATGCTGCCGCCTGGTCTCGACCAGGCGTTCAGCCGCTTGCAGGTTCAGCTCTCGAGCAGTTGCAAGGTTGTCGAATAGCGTGTCCGATTGCCTGGGATCCTGTTCAAGGTCCCAGCGTTCAAGCTCCGCGAAGATATGCGCAACTAAACTCGCCCAGAGATTTGTTTCAGCATAGTGCCAAGCGTTGAAGCGTATTTGGACTATTTTCGTATGGAAGACCTCAGCGTTGGCTTCGGGCGCTTCGCCTTGGGCGATTGCTTCAACATGCGCTTGGACAAGGCGCATGAAGAAGGACTTTCCACTTCCCCATTCTCCGAATATTGCGAACGCGAGAGGTGGATGAATCGATTTTGCGGCGGCTACCCGAGCAAAGGCTCGCGCCTCAGCTCTTGCACCTAGTCGGTCGTCAAGAGAAACGCCATCCGGATTATCGTTGCCAAGAGGTGCGAAAGTGGGCGCCGTCGATACGGCCCCGAGCGCGGCCCTCCAATTTCTTTGGTCAGCTTGGCTCAATTGCTCCATTGATTCTAAAAAAAGCTTGCGAAGCGCGGGAAGGCTCATATCGACGCGCAGGAGCCGATCGACAACACTTGTCCCGGGCTTCTTCAGGAGGGCGGCCAAAATGCTGTCGGCGGTCAAGTGCCCTACTGCCCCGGAAAAGATCTGTGCCATTCGACCTGCTGCGAGCGCAATTATAGCCTTCACGTTGTCCGACGGGTCGGTTGCCTCAACATCGGCGTCAAACACGGTCCCGCCGTATTCCGCCCTAGCCCCGTTCACAACGCTGGCAAACTTATCACTGCGGGTAACAACCTCGATAAGGGCGGTGCTTCCGCCGGTTTCCCCCAGACCATCATGGTCCAACGCCCCGAGCAGCAGTCGTGTGGATGTCAACTGTGGTGCAGTACCTGACTTTTGGAATCCAGTTGCTACACTGAGAAAGTCGCTGGCGTCGGTCGACCAGCTGGTGGCACCAAGGGGAAGCATCCATTGTGGCACAGGTCGAGCGCCAGACTTTGGGAGGCTGCTGAGGCCAAGAATGCGCTCCCAAGCAGTCATGTCCTCGCCGGCTTGCGGATTTTGCTCGATTCGATCGTAAAGCAGTTGCCGAATTTCTCGGGATCGTATTTCGAAGCCACCAAGGTCCATCAGGTCAGAAATCGTGCGGTTGAGAACCCCTTCGACTTCGAGCATGGCCGCGAAAAAATGACGAAGGTCTGCATTTCGTCGGTCGACCGTCTCTTTTGCGATTTGGCTCGCACGTGCCGCCAAATCGCTTAGGTCGTCGCCACATACCAATGTTTCACCGCCCGAGAGCACGGACATTTCGACCATTATGGTTTTAGCATCTTCGACCGCGTCCAGCAGAGCATCACGTCCAAATTGGGAGGCGAACCATTCCGCAATCCAAGTCGACGTGTTTCCTGCGAGCGGCCTCGCATCATTTGCTAACCCAGCTGATAGGAGACCCAAGAAAAGCGAACGAACGTCCAGAGTATAGAGCTGGCCTTCTCGGAAATAGTGTGCCGCGGCGACCAGTGCTTGAGTGATGCCCGGAGCGCGTTTATTGACGTGTGGAACAACGTCGACAGCTTGCCTTTCCAGCTCTTTCCAAGTCGTCACCCGTCCCTCCGAATCTCCACGATACCACCACTAGCAAGAAGCAATTTTCGGGCGATTGCAACGGGACAATCCACAACTCTCTGTAGATTCGGAGTGCGTCGAGGATGGAAAAAACCGCTCCGCGGCTACGGAGCGGCAAATTGAACGGAGGGAGCCTCCGCTGGGACCGGCTGGAGACGACCGGCACCCGTAGGCAGTCAGGGGAACGTGACTGCCGCCTCGATCAGAGCTGAGAACTGATCAACGACAACTTACCTCATTCGTTCTCACCGGGAACCTATACGAATGTCTGGTTGCCCCTCACGTCATTGGCAGATCGATGTCTCGATTCCACTGCGAAAACGACCGTTTTCCAATATTCCCAACAAACTGAGAGCGGCGCATATTATCCACGCCATGTAGTAGCGTTGGCAGACAGCTGTTGGAGCGCGGCTAACTGTCGTAGTGGCGTATCGCATCCCTAACAGCTGATGGCAGGACTCTCGGGACGCGGACCCGTGCGTCGCGGGAGGAACAGATGCAAGAATCAGCGACCAATGGCGATGAACATGATCTCATTGAAATCACAACAGCGCTTCGCAAGGCGAAGGTGTTGGCGGACCGTAACGGTTTTCAGTTGCTCCACTATCTCCTGAACGTTGYTGAGCAAGAGATATTTGAGATCATGGACCGCGTGGACCCGGAGCTTCTAACAACCAAGCACTAGGCTTCGGTGCGAGCCTCACGAGGCGGGCGTCCAAAAAACGCTTTGTATGCGCGACTGAACGCCGCCTCGGAGTCATATCCCACCGACCGTGCCACGTCCTTGACCGGGTTATTGGACCGCTGGAGCAATTCAGACGCCATCACAAGGCGCCATCGTTGTATATACCGAAGTGGCGGCTCGCCGACGATGTGCTGAAACCTCTCGGCAAAGGACGATCTCGACATCCCGGCAATCGACGCGAGGTTTGCAACTGACCAATCCCCAAGGGGGTCCTTGTGTATCGCAGCCACTACCCTGCTAAGCCGTGGATCGCTGAGTGAGCCGACCCATCCTTGCCTGGCGTCGACGTTTCGAACCCAGCTGCGGATACAGCGGATGACCAGGATATCGATGACCCTGGATATCATTAGCGAGGCGCCTGGTTCACGGTCGACGTCCTCCAGCACCAGAAACCCGGCTACATCACTGATCAAGACGGCAGAGTTGTCATCCTTCCGGCGAATGTGAACCGCGTCCGGCAGTATCCCAAGCAACGGAGCCACCGCATTGGCATTCTCGAACTCGAATGTTGCACTGATCGTGCTCGCTATGACATCTCCGCTTCCGACTTCGACCAACGATGGGATCGCGCCTGCAGCGACGTCGAAAATTACCCAATCGTGCTCGTTGCATATGGGATCAGAGAGAGTGTGGCTTGACGCTCGCGGCATGAAGATGACGTCGCCAGCTTCCGCTCTGAATGGCGGCTGTCCGCCAATGGCAAACAAGGCGCTTCCTTCGCGAATGACATGAAAGCAGGCCGAAATCTTCGGAAGCTTGACACTGAACCCGCCCCTCAGGGACGTCGAGAAGACTCTGTCACCCTTGAGCTGAACATACCTGAGCACGGACGAGAGGAGATCCTCATCCGTTCCGGACGATTGAGCAAGTGTTCCGTTTTCCCCGTCATGGGCTGAAGCCATGATTGTCATTACCTTCCAATGCAGTCGTCACCGACCGTAAAGGCAAACTTCGAAATCAATCAAGTGGCCCTCGCCCAGATTGTTCTTAGGCTCCGCTGCCGGCACCGACTTCAACCCCACCAGCGCACAGCGCTTCGACATTAAGTAGGAATTTTCACATGAACGCCAAGCTTAACGCTCTTCTTGCAACCGCACTGATTGCAACAGCCACTATCGCAACAGACGCCGATGCCAAGAAGCTCAGCACGCATCCGGTTAAGAACATTGTCCTCGTCCACGGCGCGTTTGTCGACGAAACCAGCTGGCAGCCGGTTGCGCAGATCCTTCAGAAGGATGGCTTTCACGTCACGCTGGTTAAGAATCCTCTGACGTCTCTCGACGACGATGTTGCCGCGACTAAGGAAGCATTGAAGGCTCAGAAGGGTGCGGCCATTCTGGTAGGACATTCTTGGGGTGGGGCCGTAATCACCCAGGCGGGCAACGAGCCGAATGTTAAGGCGCTCGTTTACGTGTCCGCCTTTGCTCCGAACGTCGGAGAGTCGCTCTCAGGTCTCGCAGCATCGGGTCCCGCAACTGACGGCGCTAAGGCTATCAAGGTCGATAAGAAGGGGTTCCTGTCGATTGACCAAAAAGCCTTTTCTGCAGTCGTGACCGGCGATCTCCCGGCCCAGATTGGCGAGCAGTTGGCTGCAAATCAGCTGCCGCTGAATCACGTCGCTTTCGAGGCCAAGCTGACCGAAGCCGCTTGGAAAACCAAGCCGACCTATTTTGTCATCAGCACGCAGGACAAGGTGATTGCTCCTGATGCCCAGCATTTCTTCGCGAAGCGCATGAACGCTGCAACCATCGAAGTACCCGGCAGCCACGCATCCCTGGTAAGTCATGCCAAGGAAGTTGCGCTTGAGATCGAGCGTGCAGCAGCTGCTGCTCATTGAAGAATGATGCGTCGGCTCCGGTTAAACTGGAGCCGACTTTTCCATGTCCCAAATCAACGCGAAAAATGTCCTACAAAACCCGCGCCAGATGAGTATTCCTTTGATCGACAAGCCGACTAGTCGGATTGCAGGAGTTATTGGGTTTAGGCGGGGGCGCCACGCGTTTTAAGTAAGGACTGTTTTTGAGCTGGCATGAGATTGTCGCTAAGCAGAATTGCTCGCTACGAGCAATCACTGACGAAGCGCTAATGGTTTGCTCCGATATCGCGCTGTCCGAGGCCCGAGCAAGCCAACTTTTGATCGATATAAACACAGCACATTCCGCCCACCTGATGCTGTTGGATACATTAGTCGCTGAGAGCGTTGATCCTGAACTCAAAGATCAAGCCCGCGAGATCGCTGAAGGCTGGAAGCTGCTCACCGCAATAGCTCAGAACAGATTGGATCTGATCCTGCGGCTATCGAACGCCAAGCGCTCCGGCCACCTCAATTAGGTCTCCTGATGCCTCGACCTGCGGCGGCCTCAAATTCTCTCACCATACCGACGTATAGCTGGACAAGTGTTTGCGCACAGAAGATCTTGAACCATTGAGATTAGCGGTGTGCGCGGAGAGGTATGGACAGTACCTACAACGAAATCATTGTGAGGGAGCGCGGGCGCAAACGTCTCTCGCTGCGCCTACCCGCGCTTCGACCACACCTTAAAGAGGTTCGCGCTTCGCTGATCGACGAACTCTTCGAAGCCTACGATCTCGCGGCAACGACCCTCGAAAATCTCCGTTCCGATCCAAATTCGCCAGTCGATCTCATCGAGGAGTATGAAGTCGTATGCAACGAACTGGAGGCCGATATTTCGAGGCTCTGCACAAAGGTCAAAGCGTCAAACGTCAAGGGCTAGCCGCGCTTCGAGGCACCCCGAATTTGGGGATAAACAGGGAAGCCTTTAAACACTAGATAGATCTCGTCCCTAGCGCAGCGAGGGTGTTGGGACAGGTGGGGTCGCCGGCGGTCCATGACTGGGCCGCCGGCGTGTTTCCTCTATGCGGCGATTGAAGCAAGCTTCTGATCGGAAGCTAGTAGCTTCACTAGATCAACCAGCAGGATGAAACCATTTTTCCCTCTTGCAATCCCATCGATATAGTCCGACTTCCAACTCGAACCTATCTCTGGGGCGCTCACGGTTTCCGTCCGATCGATATCGGCTACTTCATAGACGTGGTCAACAAGTAGACCGAGTAGTAGGTTTCGCTCTTCCCTAGCGATTTCTACCGAGAGTATCCTGGTGTCTTGCGTGATCTCGCCCGGCATGAGGCCAAGGCGACGTCGGAGATCGATAACCGGAATACTCTGACCGCGCACATCCATTAGTCCCAGGAGGAAATTTGGAGCGTTAGGCACCTTAAATGGGGTCGCGTAGTCCAGGACTTCGTTGACCAGTTCGATTGGAAGGGCGAAGACCTCCTCGCCCAGTCCGAAAGTCAGAAAATTCGACATCGTCATCTTCCTTTCTAGGCCGTCTGCTTGAAGTCATCATCGCCGGCGTCGGGACCGCCCATGGACATGTTCAAGGCGAACCCGCGAGCGCGTGCCTGTTGTGCCGAGACGGTATTAGCTTTCGGCTTCAGGCTTGCCGCATGACCAGCAGGTTTGTGTGCGACCGGCCGCGGGTCTCGCGAAATGCTGCTGTTGTCGACCTTAAAGAAGGCAATAGACGACTGCAGCTCCTCAGCTTGTGCCGCCAGCTCTTCGGAAGTCGATGACATCTCTTCAGAAGCGCCCGCGTTTTGCTGAGTGACCTTGTCCAGCTGCTGAATAGCTTCATTGATCTGCGAGGCGCCGATATCCTGCTCTCGGCATGCGGCGCTGATCTCCGATACCAGCTCCGCGGTCTTACGGATATCAGGTACCAATCGGCTCAACATCTCACCGGCTTCGGCGGCAGCCTGCACAGTGTCGCCGGACATCGCGCCGATCTCGGCCGCTGCGGACTGACTGCGCTCTGCGAGCTTACGAACCTCCGACGCAACAACCGCAAATCCCTTGCCGTGTTCGCCAGCGCGGGCTGCTTCCACAGCCGCATTTAGAGCGAGAAGGTCTGTCTGACGGGCAATTTCCTGAACGATCCCGATCTTCTCAGCGATTGTCCGCATTGCTTGCACTGCACGGGTCACGGCCTCGCCGCTTGCCTCTGCGTCCTTAGCGGACTGCCGAGCAATCTGTTCGGTCTGAGCCGCATTGTCTGCGTTCTGCTTGATATTGGCGGCCATCTCCTCCATTGCCGCTGACGCTTCCTCAGCGGACGCCGCTTGCTCGGTTGCGCCCTGCGAGACCTGTTCAGAGCTTGAAGAAAGTTCCTGACTTCCCGATGAAACATTGGTCGATGCCATCAACGCGTCCGCCACGACGCCACGCAGTCGTCCAACCATCTGTTCAAGCGCAATACCCAGCGTGTCCTTTTCAGACAACGGCTTGGGCGACACCATGAGGTCCCCATTCGCAATCTGGTTTGCTATTTTCGATGTGCTGCGCAGATTGCTTGTCATCGTAGACATAGCCTTGACCAGATCACGAATCTCATCATTGCTTTTGTGAACGATTTCCTGGTCGAGATCTCCGATTGCTACGGCGTCGGCGAGGTCTACAGCACGCTTAAGGCCGCGAGAGATGTTCAGGAGAATCCAAACCGCCGCTATTGTTGCGACCAGAATGACGATTATCGTCATGATCAGCAGCGAATTGCGCGAGACCTCATACTGTTCGTTCGTCGCGGCGTCAGTCTCCTCGACGTTAGACGTAACAGTCTCATTGAGCTTCTCGAGCGTCTGAAGGAGCTGACCAATGACTTGCTGTCCATCGCCCATCGAGATGACGCCTGCCTGAGTATTCGATTCGGCGGTGTTTTCTTTGGCCAGCGATACGATCTTGTCCTGCAGCGGCGTCCACCGTTCAAAAAGGTCGTTGACCCTCTGCATGGCAGCGAGAATGTCTGGGTCACTCGATTTGGTCAGCCTTGCATGCAGCTCCCTGATGAGGCCTCTCTGCTCCGCGATCTCAGTCACATAGCCTATAATCTTGGTCGGGTCGGTGTTGATAATGGCGTCCTTCTCAGCTCGTATCGAGCGCAAGACCGCCGAGGATAACTCCCCCGAGTCTCGCAGATTAGCAACCGGTCCGGCGACCATGATCGAGATATCGTTATTGAGTGAGGAGAGATTGAAGATCGAGAGTCCCGCCATCGCGCAAGTGAGGAGAACGATGAAGGTGAAGACCAGCCCTAGTTTAAGTTTGATCGTAAAGCGCATTATATGCTCCGTTTGGATACTTGAAAATGAGGGGCGGTGTGCGACCACGCCGCTTATTCGTGGATATGTGAGACGGCCTTGTGGAGATTGGGGATGATAACGATCTCCCCTCCCCGCTTGACGAGGCAATTGATGTAGTCGGCACGCCAGCGCATGCCGACACTCGGTGGGGGTTCACTCGCCGTCTTTGCGAGCGCGGTGACTTCATTCACCTTGTCGGTCCTGAGGCCAATGAGCGTACGCTCGCCCTGCAGGTCGATTTCGATAACGATGATGCGGCTGTCGATCGTCGCTTCGGTCGCTTCCATGCCGAAGGCGAGGCGCAGATCGGCAAGCGGGATGACCTTGCCGCGAAAATTGATGACGCTGGCCACGAAGGACTGAGCGCCGGGAACGGCGGTCTCAGGCAGA
>NZ_JBFTMO010000036.1:0-4353 GCF_056396985.1 Rhizobium sp. 05N430
GTGCTCGGCAACTCGCCGGTCAAGATCGCCGTCGAAGCCGCCGTTCGCGAAGGCTGGGATGCGTTCATCGGTCCGGAAGGCACCTTCATCGGCATGAAGAGCTTCGGCGCTTCCGGCCCGGCCAAGGACGTCTTCAAGCATTTCGGCATTACGGCAGACGCCGTCGTCGCTGCTGCAGAAGCCTAGGCGTTTGTACTATACGGACGATCTGCTCTCGATAACTCGCTCCTCAGTTATTGACTGACGAGCAGTGCTGAAATCAGCAGAACCGTTTCCTTGGCGTTTGCCTATTTCGGGCCGATCCCGGCTACAATGAGAACGAGTTGCACATCGATCATGATCAGAACCTTCGGATCCAGTGGTCGAGCGCGACTGCGAAGATGATGGAAATCCGACAGTGAAATCCTGCCGGGGAACGTCAACGCGGCCAGCGACCGGCTTTTTCGGATACATCGACGCCGGTCGTCAACACTGATGTTTGTCTGAGCGATACCCACGAATGGGACATTGCCGCAGAAGTGACGTCAGGCGTCCTAAAAGCAGTCCTAGACGAGTTTCATCGCAGGCGAAGTGGATCCCTACGCTGTTCACACCGAAAGCAGTCGGCACGTTGAGTCATAAACCACCTCTTGGAACGCCTGCGCCGGCATAAGTTTCAGAGGCTTGCTCCGCTGCTACAGCGTAGCGTCATGGCGACAGGCATTGCCTCCGCACAATGGCGGCCCCTTTGTTGTCGCCTTTTCAAATGGTTCCGGGTCAGGGTTGCTACAATGCCAATTGGCTGTTGCTCACCAATACGCCGTCGTCGTCAGCATAGAGATGCTGACCAGGTCCGAACGTGATGTTTCCAAACGTGACGATCGCCTGTCGCTGTCCCGCACCCGCCTTGGCGGATCGGCGAGGCGATGTGCCCAAGCAGAAGATTGCTATGTCCACCTCTGAAATTTCGGCGCGGTCGCGCACCGCTCCATTGATGACTAGACCGCCCCAGCCGTTCGCAGCCGCGAGCTTTGCGAGATGACCGCCGACAAGCGCAGTTTTCAAGGAAGCTCCGCCGTCCACGACCAAAACGCCGCCGTCTCCGGGGCGTCCGATCTCTGCTTTGAGGATCGAATTGTCTTCAAAGCAAGACACCGTGGTAATCAGACCTCCAAGCCAACGTCTTTTTCCAAGTTTCAAGAAACTCAACTCGCAATAGGCGAGCTCATCTCCATATTTATCCGAGAGATCTGAGGTATTCATTTCACGCCTGCCTTGGATTGCTAGGAAAAAAGGGCCGAGGGTCGTTCAAGACCGAAGTGATCTCGGAGAGTCTTGCCGACGTACTCGGTTCGGAAGAGTTTTCTCTTTTGAAGTAGCGGCACAACTTCGGAGACGAAGAGGTTGAGTTGACTAGGAAGGATTGGTGGCATCACATTGAACCCATCGGCTGCTCCATATTGAAACCAGTCCTCCATCAGGTCGGCGACCTGCTCGGGAGTGCCCGCGATTGAAAGATGCCCTCTCGCTCCTGCCAAACGATGTAGCAAAGATCGCAACGTCAAGCGTTCGCGGGCAACAAGCGTTACGATTGATTCCGCCCGACTACGTGCGGCCTCAACTGCGGACGGTTCCGGAAAGTCGGAGACTGACAGCACGTCATCAAGCGCCAGATGCGAAAAATCATGGCCGCCAAACCGATTAGAGAGACGTGCCAAACCTACGACAGGATGCGAAAGTTCATTGAGTTCTCGCTCGAGTTCGCGTGCCTCGGCTTCAGTCGATCCAATTGTAGGGCTTACCCCTGGTAAGACGAGAAGCTGGCCCGTGTCGCGCCCGAGCGCAGAGGCGCGTGTACGCAGATCTGTCGCGAAATCTAAAGCCAAAGCTTTTTCCTGATGAGCTGTAAATATCGCTTCAGCCGAGCGCGCGGCAAATTGACGGCCTGCAGGTGACGAACCCGCCTGCACAAGGACCGGTCGACCTTGGGGTCCGCGTGGGACATTCAGCGGACCGTTGACCTTGAAGAAGCGTCCAGCGTGATTGATCGCTCTGATCTTTGACGGATCGATATACCGGCCGGAATAGCGATCGTCCGTCGTTGCATCGTCGCCCCAGCTATCCCAAAGCTCCGTCACCACTTCCATGTATTCAGCGGCCCGCTCGTAGCGTTCGTCGTGGGGAAGCTGCACCTGACCGAAATTTCCAGCCGCACCCGACGCTCAGCTTGTCACGATGTTCCATCCAATCCGACCTTTGCTGATGTGATCCAGCGTGGAGAACTGACGGGCAAGATTGTAAGGCTCGGTGTGGGTGGTGGATGCGGTAGCAATCAAGCCTATATGTTCGGTGACGCCCGCAAGAGCGGCAACCGTGGTTATAGGTTCGAGCCTGCCGGCAACGCTCGAAATCCGACGAGAATTGCATGCTCATCTCCGTTTCATGACACTGCCAAAGGTGGCAAAAAATCATGCATCCATCAACGGTTTTCTTAAACCTTCGAAGGCGTTTATCGTTCCTCTCCAGCATGTTAGCAGCCGCCGGGGTAGAGTGCTAATTTTTCTTGCCGACCCTCTTGAAATCAAAAAATCTCGAAAATAAATTTTCCCCGCGAACGCTCAGATGAGGTTCGCACCCGTCCGGATTGGTCACCCGGTCCGGCAGGGGATTTTGCGTCATCTTTTTGTCCAATGGAGGAAAACATGTCGTTCCGACCGCTTCATGATCGCATTCTTGTCCGCCGGGTCGAATCCGAAGAAAAGACCAAGGGTGGGATCATCATCCCTGACACTGCCAAGGAAAAGCCGCAGGAAGGCGAAGTCGTCGCCGTCGGTCTTGGTGCACGCAACGAGGCCGGCCAGATCCAGGCGCTCGACGTCAAGGCTGGCGACCGCATTCTGTTCGGCAAATGGTCCGGCACCGAAATCAAGATCAACGGCGAAGACCTGCTGATCATGAAGGAAAGCGACGTCTTGGGCATTATCGAAGCTCAGGCCGAGCAGAAGCGCGCCGCGTAATCACGCATTACCGCCCATCAGTCAAAAAGCTGCCTATTGAAGGAGTGAACAAATGGCTGCGAAAGAAGTCAAATTCAACACCGATGCCCGTGAACGCATGTTGCGTGGGGTCGATGTCCTTGCCAACGCCGTGAAGGTCACGCTCGGCCCGAAAGGCCGCAACGTCGTCATCGACAAGTCTTACGGCGCGCCACGCATCACCAAGGACGGCGTCTCCGTCGCCAAAGAGATCGAACTGGAAGACAAGTTCGAGAACATGGGGGCACAGATGCTGCGCGAGGTGGCATCGAAGACCAACGATCTCGCCGGCGACGGTACCACCACCGCAACTGTCCTCGCCCAGGCGATCGTCAAGGAAGGCGCCAAGGCCGTCGCCTCCGGTCTGAACCCGATGGACCTTAAGCGCGGCATCGATGGAAAAGGTCGGCAACGAAGGCGTCATTACCGTCGAGGAAGCCAAGACCGCCGAGACCGAGCTCGAAGTTGTCGAAGGCATGCAATTCGACCGCGGTTACCTCTCGCCGTACTTCGTAACCAATCAGGACAAGATGCGCGTCGAGTTCGAGGACCCCTATATCCTCATCCACGAGAAAAAGCTGTCGAACCTTCAGTCCTTGCTGCCGGTCCTCGAAGCCGTCGTGCAGTCCTCCAAACCGCTGCTGATTATCGCGGAAGACGTCGAGGGCGAAGCTCTTGCTACGCTCGTCGTCAACAAGCTGCGCGGTGGTCTGAAGATYGCGGCTGTCAAGGCGCCGGGGTTCGGCGATCGCCGCAAGGCGATGCTCGAAGACATCGCCATCCTGACCGGCGGCACTGTCATCTCCGAAGATCTCGGCATCAAGCTTGAGAACGTAACGCTCAACATGCTCGGTCGAGCCAAGAAGGTGGCGATCGAGAAAGAAAACACCACCATAATCGACGGCGTTGGCTCCAAGTCCGAGATCGACGGCCGCGTCGCCCAGRTYCGGGCGCAGATCGAAGAGACCACGTCCGACTACGATCGCGAGAAGCTGCAGGAACGTTTGGCCAAGCTGGCAGGCGGCGTTGCGGTGATCCGTGTCGGTGGCTCCACGGAAGTCGAGGTCAAGGAGAAGAAGGATCGCGTCGACGACGCGCTTCATGCAACGCGTGCCGCCGTCGAGGAAGGCATCCTGCCGGGCGGTGGTGTTGCGTTGTTGCGGGCTGTAAAGGCACTCGACGATCTTGCAACCGCCAACCAAGACCAGAAGGTTGGTATCGAGATCGTCCGCAGGGCGATCGAGGCCCCCGTTCGCCAGATCGCCGAAAACGCTGGTGCCGAAGGCTCCGTCATCGTCGGCAAGCTGCGTGAAAAGACCGACTTCTCCTTCGGCTGGAA
>NZ_JBFTMO010000037.1:0-2494 GCF_056396985.1 Rhizobium sp. 05N430
TGTTGATTTGCGCTGAGAGCTGACCCGGGACTTCGGGTAAATATCACTGAGAATTGACCCATGTTTCAATCATCCCCTGTGGTTTCAGCGGGGGCTCTGGAGTGATCGACATGGCGTTACTGAGCGTAATCCGACGCTGGCATTTTCGGGATCAGCTATCGATCCGGGAGATATGCCGCAGGACGGGCTTATCCCGGAATACCATCCGCAAATATCTGCGTGCCGGCGGCGTTGAACCCAAGTTTAATGTCCCGGAGCGGCCGAGCAAGCTTGATCCATTCGCGGATCGGCTATCAGCGTGGCTGAAGACGGAATCGAAAAAGAGCCGCAAGCAGAAGCGGACAATGAAGCAATTGCATTCTGATCTGGTGAGCCTGGGCTATAATGGTTCCTACTGCCGCGTTGCAGCCTTCGCTCGAGAATGGAAATCGGACCGACAGAGAGAACTCCAGACGACAGGACGTGGCACGTTTGTCCCCCTGGCATTTGAACCGGGTGAGGCGTTCCAGTTCGACTGGTCTGAGGATTGGGCCATCATCGGCAATGAACGCACCAAGCTGCAGGTGGCACATACAAAGCTGAGCTACAGCCGTGCCTTTATCGTCCGGGCCTATCTGCTGCAGACCCACGAGATGCTGTTCGATGCGCACAATCATGCGTTCCGCGTCTTCGGTGGAATTCCTGGCCGTGGCATCTACGACAACATGCGCACAGCGATCGACAAGGTTGGCCGTGGAAAAGAGCGTGACGTCAACGTCCGCTTCATGGCGATGGCCAGCCACTACCTGTTCGAGCCCGAGTTCTGCAATCCGGCTTCAGGTTGGGAGAAGGGGCAAGTCGAGAAGAACGTTCAGGATGCGCGTCATCGCTTCTTTCAACCGATCCCGCGCTTTCCATCATTGGAAGCCTTGAATGATTGGCTTGAGCTTCGGTGCAAGGAGTTCTGGGCAAAGACACCACATGGTCAGGTACGCGGCACCATTGCCGACATCTGGGCTGAGGAGGCTCTGGCTCTCATGCCTGTTTCCAGGCCGTTCGATGGTTTTGTCGAATATACAAAGCGTGTCACGCCGACCTGCCTCGTGCATCTTGAGCGCAACCGCTACAGCGTCCCGGCCTCTTTCGCCAATCGCCCGGTAAGCCTTCGGGTCTATCCGGATCGTGTCGTTATCGCAGCAGAAGGTCAGATTGTCTGCGAGCATCACCGCGTCATCGATCGTTCCCATGATCGTCCGGGACAGACTATCTACGACTGGCGGCACTATCTGGCTGTCGTACAGCGCAAACCAGGCGCTCTTCGCAATGGTGCTCCGTTCGCCGAGCTACCGGACGCATTCAAGAACCTGCAGCAATACCTGCTCAAGAAGCCGGGTGGAGACAGGGAGATGGTCGATATCCTGGCGCTTGTTCTTCAGCACGATGAGCAAGCAGTCCTGTCGGCCGTAGACATGGCGCTGAAGTCCGGGGTTCCGACCAAGACTCACGTGTTGAATCTGCTGCATCGCCTTGTCGATGGCAAATCCTTCACGCCGCCGACGCTCGACGCACCCCAGGCACTCGTGCTCACCAATGAGCCTAAGGCCAATGTCGAACGCTACGACACCTTGAGAAAGACGGAGGTTCGTCATGCGTCATAACCCGGCAAGCGGTGCGATTGTCATCATGCTACGGCAATTGAAGATGCACGGCATGGCTCAAGCCGTCGGAGAGCTGACAGAACAGGGAGCGCCGGCGTTTGAAGCTGCCATTCCGATCCTGTCACAGCTTCTGAAAGCGGAAACGGCTGAACGAGAGGTGCGATCGACGGCCTACCAGCTCAAGATCGCACGCTTTCCTGCATACCGCGATCTGAACGGCTTCGACTTCGCCAGCAGCGAGATCAACGAGGCGCTCGTGCAACAGCTCCACCGCTGCGAATTCCTCGATGACGCCAATAACATTGTCCTGGTTGGCGGCCCCGGCACGGGCAAGACGCACATTGCCACGGCGATCGGTGTCCAGGCCATCGAGCATCACCACAAGCGGGTTCGGTTCTTCTCGACCGTCGAACTGGTCAACGCACTGGAACAGGAAAAGGCACAAGGTCGCTCCGGGCAGATCGCTAATCGCCTTGTCCATTCCGATCTCGTCATTCTCGACGAGCTGGGATACCTGCCATTCAGCGCGTCAGGTGGTGCGCTGCTCTTCCATCTGCTGAGCAAACTCTACGAGCGCACCAGCGTCATCATCACGACCAATCTCAGCTTCAGCGAATGGGCCAGCGTGTTCGGCGATGCAAAGATGACAACCGCGCTGCTCGACCGGCTCACCCATCATTGCCACATCCTCGAAACTGGCAACGACAGCTTCCGCTTCAAAAACAGTTCCGCACATGAGCCCAAAACAGCAAAGGAGAAACGCAAGAGCTTGACCATCAAGACCGACACGAACGATACCTAAAAGGCGGGTCACTTCTCAGTGCAAATCCCGGGTCAACTCTCAGCGCAAATCAACA
>NZ_JBFTMO010000038.1:0-1947 GCF_056396985.1 Rhizobium sp. 05N430
GATACTGTTGAAAAACTATTGGTGGTGAGCATCTCATCTATCCCCTTAGAAATTAGCGTCCGTGACACGAACGCCCGCCGAGATATCGTAATGCCTTTCTAGGAGGCTAAATGTGTGTAACTCGGTTGTGGATGGCGAAACAATTTATAAGACGCCGCGCGAGTTGGCGACGCTTGTCGGAATGGATGGCCTCGTGTGGCGAGACAAAAATCCTTTTGTAAATTGGTCTGTTGGCAAAGATTGGCACGACCTCGACCTATGCCTTTGCGGCGTCGATATCTCGGCCTCTCTGGCGCGAGTAGGACTTCAGTGTGAACGGATGACAGCGGACCCGATGGAACTGAAGATTGTTCGGTGATGCCGGATGTAGCCGTATTGCCAAGGAATTCGCATTGCTTATGCAGGAAAGCCCTGATTCAATCGTCGTATTGATTTGCGGAGGATTGAGCGATGATGGGATGTCAGGCAGCTCCGGCGCAGCTCTTTTATGACTTCTGTATTGATGATCACGTCCCCGCCGAGCACCTGTTGCGGGGAATAGACCGTCATCTCGAACTCGATAGCGTTCGAGAGCAGTTGAAGCCTTTCTATAGCAGCACTGGCCGTCCCTCGGTCGATCCCGAACTGATGATCCGGATGCTGATTGTCGGCTACGCCATGGGCATTCGGTCGGAGCGGCGGCTGTGTGAAGAGGTCCATCTCAACCTTGCCTATCGCTGGTTCTGCCGCCTCGGACTGGACGGCAAGGTGCCTGATCACTCCAGCTTCTCGAAGAATCGCCATGGCCGGTTTCGGCAAAGCGATATCCTGCGACACATGTTCGAAACGGTGGTGGAGCGCTGTCTTGCGCAAGGGTTGGTCGGAGCAGAAGGTTTTGCCGTCGATGCCAGCCTTATTGCAGCGGATGCCAACAAGCAGCGTTCGGTACCAGGAGCTGAGTGGGAAGCAAAGGAAGGCGCTAGCCGCTCGGTACAAGAGTATCTGGCTGTTCTCGATGWTGCCGCTTTCGGTGCTGCGTCGCCGGTGACACCAAAGTTTATCTCCCCGTCTGATCCTGCCGCCCAATGGACCGGTGCTCACAAAGGCCATGCCTTCTTCGCTTACGCCACCAATTATCTGATAGACACCGATCATGGTGTCATTGTCGATGTGGAGGCGACGCGTGCGATCCGCCAGGCAGAAGTCGGGGCATCCCGCACGATGCTCGAAAGGACCGAGAACCGCTTCGGCTTACGGCCGGACTATGTGGCTGCTGACAGTGCTTACGGTTCCGCCGACAACTTGGCATGGCTGGTCAAGGAGAAGAAGATCGCGCCGCACATTCCGGTCTTTGACAAGTCGAACCGGACAGACGGCACCTTCTCACGTTCGGACTTCACCTGGGAAGCCGAGAACGAGCGATACATCTGTCCGGCCGGGAACGAACTGAAGCAGTTCCACCGCACTTACAATACTCCAAGATCGGGGATCACGGCCGAAGGGACACGGATTTATCGTGCCAGCAAAAAGGACTGTGATGTCTGTGACCTGAAGCAGCGTTGTTGCCCGAACACGCCTATGCGCAAGGTGCCGCGCGATCTCCATGAGGATGCGCGCGATGTTGCCAGAGCGATTGCGGCCACACCAGAATATGAACTGTCGCGTCACCGCCGGAAGAAAGTCGAGATGCTATTCGCGCATCTCAAACGCATTCTACGGATGGCGCGTCTTCGGCTTCGGGGACCCTGTGGTGCGAGAGACGAATTCTTGCTTGCCGCAACCGCACAAAATCTAAGGAGGTTAGCTAAACTCAGGCCACAAACGACGTCATATGGCGTCATTGCCGCATGAGAGCGGCATGAATTGAGACCCTGCGCCGAGGCGCGGGGCAGAAACGCGTTGGTACTCCGCCCGGAAAATCAAAATGGGCGGATGAGCAGCTAATGCGGCGAGTTTTTCAACGATATC
>NZ_JBFTMO010000039.1:0-1923 GCF_056396985.1 Rhizobium sp. 05N430
TATGCGCCTGAGTTCATGGCGGATTTCAATACGCGTTTCGGGAAGCCACCGCGCAATCCGAAGGACATGCACCGGCCGTTGGCCGATCATGAGAACCTCGATGATGCCATGTGCCGCAAGGAGGTTCGCAAGCTGTCGCATTCCTTGACGCTGCGCTACGACAAGGTGATGTTCATCCTGGACCCGACAGAGCGCGCCAGGGCGCTGGCGGGAAAGAAGCTGATTGTTTGCGATTATCCTGACGGACGACTTGAGATCACGGACGGGGAAGCCTCCCTGCCCTACAAGACGTTCGATACGTTACGGTCAKTACACCGATCCGAAGTGGTCGAGAACAAGCGGCTGGACGACATGCTGTCTGTTGTCGCTGAGCTGCAGGCGGGGCGTGAGCAGCAGCGCAGCAAAAGRGGACCGCGTCGAAGCGGACAGACGGATCACATGTTCGGTATTCCCGATGGCAGTGTCAGCAACGGTTATCAGAAACGCGGCACCGAACCTGGACGAAAGACGGATTTTACGAAGGATCCTGCCGTCATCGCCCGACGGCGGCAAGCGTTGGCGCGCCTGGGTCCGGCCGAGTGATGTAAGCGATCCGGCTGAGAAAGCGCAGTATATGATTGCGCTTGAGTCATCCGCCGCCGACCGAGCTGCGCAACCCTGGCCATCTCCGCCCGGACGGCGGCTAATTCCCGAGCACACATCAATATAGAATCTTGCAAWTCCAGTAATWGTKAATARAATKACGTCGCGTTTCTAAATTGCTTAYTTTGTCTCATCTTTAAATAGCTGTGACATGACATGATGTGCGTCGCGGTACATTCTATTTCCAAGTCCGACATGCYAGTAATTTCAATGGCTTCACTTTGGAGATTTTGGCATGTCGCTTTGCTATCAGCAGTTCACCATCGCCTATCGTCGCCGTCTTTATCATCTCAGAGAGCGAAAGGTGCCAGTTGGCGAGATCGCCCGCCAGCTCGGACGTCATCGCTCAACGATCTATCGTGAGCTCAAGCGCAACACTTTTCACGATCGCGAGTTTCCCGAGTACACCGGCTACTTTGATACGATCGCCGATGACATCGCCAAGGAGCGGCGKCGAAGGCTGCGCAAGCTCAGGCGGCACCCAAGATTGCGCGAGCTGGTMATTGACCGCCTGAAGGCCTATTGGTCCCCGGAGCAGATTGCCGGCCGTCTTGCCGAAGATGCCGCCAACCCGGTTCGCATTTGCCCTGAGACCATTTATCGCTTTGTCTACTGCAAGGAGGATTATGGTCTGGGCCTCTATCGCTATCTGCCGGAGGCACGCCGCAAGCGTCGACCTCGAGGCTCTCGCCGACCGCGCGGCAACGTCTTCCCGGCCGATTGCAGGATATCTCAAAGRCCTGATTTTATTGGCAATCGGACCGAGTTCGGACATTGGGAAGGCGATCTGCTGATCTTCAAGCGGGAGCTTGGRCCGACCAATGTCACCTCACTGATTGAACGCRAGAGCCGCTATACGGTCATGCTCAAGAACAACAGTCGTCATTCGCGACCGATCATGGATAAGATCGTTCATGCTTTCTCGCCGTTGCCAGCGATGGCGCGGCGGAGCTTTACCTTCGATCGCGGCACGGAGTTCAGCGGCTTCARGGCTTTGGAGGAAGGCATCGGCGCAAGGAGCTGGTTCTGCGATCCCAGCGCGCCATGGCAGAAAGGCGCCGTTGAGAACACCAACAAACGTATCCGACGCTTCATGCCTGTTGACACGGATCTTGCCAATGTCACCCAGCAACAGCTGACTGAGTTGGCGCATCATCTAAACTCACAGCCTCGCAAATGCCTCGGATACCGGACCCCCGCCGAAGCCTTTGCTGCCTATTTGCGCGAAGGTGGCTGATGCCCTACCCTCCAAGGCGGCCATGATGCACTTGGGTTAGCTTC
>NZ_JBFTMO010000040.1:0-2150 GCF_056396985.1 Rhizobium sp. 05N430
TGTAGCCGCAAAGTTAGAATGTCCTGTTTCTGCAAAGTTGGAATGTCACACTCCCCGGGTCTGAATGACGTCTGGGAGATTGCAGATGGGATTGATTGCGATGAGCGAACGCGATCTGCAGCGGATCGAGATTTTGTCGAAGGTGGTTGCCCAGCGGATGACCACGGTGTCAGCGGCGCATGTGCTTGATCTGAGCGAGCGCCAGGTGCGCCGGCTGCTGGAGCGTATGCGGACTGGCGGCGCGGCTTCGATCCGGCACAAGGCGATCGGCCGACCGTCGAACAACCGGATCAGCGACGGGGTTCGCGATTATGCGATGACGCTGGTTCGCGAACGCTATGCGGATTTCGGGCCGACGTTGGCGACGGAGAAGCTGGCTGAACGCGATGGTTTGCGGGTGTCGCGCGAGACGGTGCGCAACTGGATGGCGGATGCCGGCCTCTGGCTGTCGCGCAAGCAGCGGCGGACGTTTCATCAGCCGCGGCTGCGGCGCGAAGCCTATGGCGAGCTGGTGCAGATCGACGGGTCGGAGCATCGCTGGTTCGAGGATCGCGGACCGCCTTGCTCGCTACTGGTGTTTGTCGATGATGCGACCGGCAGGTTGATGCAATTGCGCTTTGTACGCTCGGAAAGTGCCTTTACTTACTTTGAGGCGCTCAAGCTCTATCTGCAGGCGCATGGTGCTCCCGTCGCCTTTTATTCCGACAAGCATTCGGTGTTTCGGGTGGCGAAGAAGGAAGCCAGGGGTGGCCAGGGCATGACCCAGTTCGGGCGTGCGCTCTGCGAGCTAAACATCGAGATTCTTTGTGCAAATTCGAGCCAGGCCAAGGGTCGGGTCGAGCGCATGAACCGGACGCTGCAGGACCGGTTGGTCAAGGAGCTCAGGCTTTCTGGCATCGACACCATGGAGGCTGGCAATGCGTTCTTGCCGGGCTTCATGGAGGACTACAATGCGCGATTTGCAATCGTCCCTGCCCGCCCGGACAACCTGCACCGGCCACTGAATCTGGCGCCGGATCGGTTGACGGAGATCCTGTGCAAGCGCGAGCAGCGTTATGTCGGATCGCAGCTGACGTTTTCGTTCGAGCGCCAGCGGATCATGCTGGAGGAGACCGAGGTGACGCGCGGTCTGGTGGGTCGCTATGTCGAGACCTATGCTTATGCGGACGGTCGGCTGGAGGTGCGTTGGAAGGGATATTCCCTGCCCTACACCGTGTTCGACAAGGATCAGCGGGTGACGCATGCGGCGATCACCGAGAACAAGCGGTTGGGTGATGTTCTTGCCTATATCAAGGAGCGCCAGGAACAGCAGGACAAGCCGACGGTGAAGAGCAACAGCGACAAGAATGGCTATGTCAAACGTGCTCGCGGGCCGGGCCGGCGGAAGGATTTTGTGAACGATCCGGCGGTGATTGCTCGGCGAAAGAAAGCACTGTCGCGGCAGCAGGCTGCTGAGTGAGGCGTCTCAAAGCTAAAGCCGAAGTGGTGTATTTACCACCCGCCCCGATCTGATCTTGCAACCGGGATCAGCCGGTCAGATCGGGGCTGGCCGGTGTGCCGTATGGTGGCCTTGCGGACATTTTAACTTTGCAAACCGGCGGACATTTCAACTCTCACGCCACATCAGGTTCGCCAAGGCRGCCTGACGGTCACGCGGGCGGCTGAGCTASTTGGGCTCAGTCGCAGCCAAGTCCATCGKCTGTTGCAGGCCTATGATCTGGACGGGCTCGACGGTCTCGTCTCGAAGAAGCGCGGCCGCCCGAGCAACCGGCGCCACAGTGAGGATTTCCGCAATCTGGCTCTCGACCTGGTGCGTGAGCATTACGTGGATTTTGGYCCAACCTTGGCGGCCGAGAAGCTAGTTGAGCGCCATCGGATTTCCGTCAGCAAAGAGACGTTGCGCCAATGGATGATGGAAGCCGGCATATGGGTATCACGCCGCGAGCGCAAGAAGCGGGTCTTCCAGCCACGCGGCCGGCGTGATTGCTTTGGTGAACTCGTCCAGATCGACGGGTCGCATCACTGGTGGTTCGAGGACCGTGGCCGCAAATGCGCCCTGCTCGTCTACATCGACGATGCGACCGGCAAGCTGTTGCATCTGCGCTTTGCCGCCTCTGAGAACACCTTTGACTATCTGCATGCGACGAAGG
>NZ_JBFTMO010000041.1:0-1231 GCF_056396985.1 Rhizobium sp. 05N430
CGAAATGCTTGAAGACGTCCTTGGCCGGGCCGGAAGCGCCGAAGCTCTTCATGCCGATGAAGGTGCCTTCCGGACCGATGAACGCATCCCAGCCTTCGCGAACGGCGGCTTCGACGGCGATCTTGACCGGCGAGTTGCCGAGCACTTCCCTGCGGTAGGCATCCGGCTGTTCGAAGAACAGTTCGGTGCAGGGCACGGAAACGACGCGGACAGAAACGCCCTTGGCTTCGAGCGTGGCGCGGGCGGCAACGGCGAGTTCGACTTCAGAGCCCGAAGCGAAGATCGTCACCTTGGCGTCGGCCTTGCCGGCCAGCGTATAGGCGCCCTTGGTCGTCAGGTTCTCTTCCGAATATTCGGTACGAACGGTCGTCAGGTTCTGACGGGTCAGCGCCAGAGCGGTCGGGCGGTTCTTCGTCTTCAGCGCGATCTGCCAGGCTTCTGCCGTCTCGGTGACGTCGGCCGGACGGAAGACCAGCAGGTTCGGAACGGCGCGCAGGCTCGGCACCTGTTCGACCGGCTGGTGGGTCGGGCCGTCTTCGCCGACGCCGATCGAGTCATGCGTCAGGACGTGGACGAGGCGAATGCCCATCAGGGCGGCGAGGCGGATCGGCGGACGGCAATAGTCCGAGAAGATCATGAAGCCGCCGCCATAGGGGATCAGGCCGCCGTGCAACGAGATGCCGTTCATAGCAGAGGCCATGCCGTGCTCGCGGATACCCCAGTGCATGTAGCGGCCGGAGAAATCCGTTGGCGTGATCGAGACCATCTGGCTGGTCTTGGTGTTGTTCGAGGGCGTCAGGTCGGCGGAGCCGCCGAGCGTTTCCGGCAGCAGGCCGTTGATGACTTCGAGCACGTCCTCGGACGCCTTGCGGGTCGCGACGGTCGGCTTGGTCTCGACGATCTTCTTCTTCAGGTCGCTGATCGCAGCATCGAAGCCTTCAGGCAGGTCACCAGCGAAGCGGCGGCTGAATTCGGCGTTGTGAGCCGACTTTGCGAGGCCAGCTTCCCACGACTTGACGAGCTCTACCGAGCGGCTACCGGCCGTGCGCCATGCGCCGAGAACGTCCGACGGGATGACAAACGGTTCGGCTTCCCAGTTCAGAGCCTTGCGGGTAGCGGCGATTTCCTCGGCACCGAGCGGGTTGCCGTGAACCTTGTGGCTGCCCTGCTTGTTCGGAGCGCCGAAGCCGATGATCGTCTTGCAGGCGATGAAGGTCGGGCGGTCGGACTT
>NZ_JBFTMO010000042.1:0-1231 GCF_056396985.1 Rhizobium sp. 05N430
AAGTCCGACCGCCCGACCTTCATCGCCTGCAAGACGATCATCGGCTTCGGCGCTCCGAACAAGCAGGGCAGCCACAAGGTTCACGGCAACCCGCTCGGTGCCGAGGAAATCGCCGCTACCCGCAAGGCTCTGAACTGGGAAGCCGAACCTTTCGTCATCCCGGCCGACGTTCTCGACGCATGGCGCACCGCCGGTGCCCGCTCGGTCGATCTGGTCAAGTCCTGGGAAGCTGGCCTCGCAAAGTCGGCTCACAATGCTGAATTCAGCCGCCGCTTTGCTGGTGATCTGCCTGAAGGCTTCGACGCTGCGATCAGCGAACTGAAGAAGAAAATCGTCGAGACCAAGCCGACAGTCGCCACCCGCAAGGCGTCCGAGGACGTGCTTGAAGTGATCAACGGCCTTCTGCCGGAAACGCTCGGCGGCTCCGCCGACCTGACGCCTTCGAACAACACTAAGACCAGCCAGATGGTCTCGATCACGCCGACCGACTTCTCCGGCCGCTATATGCACTGGGGTATCCGCGAACACGGCATGGCCTCGGCCATGAACGGCATCTCGCTGCACGGCGGTCTGATCCCCTATGGCGGCGGTTTCATGATCTTCTCGGACTATTGCCGTCCGCCGATCCGCCTCGCCGCCCTGATGGGTATCCGCCTCGTCCACGTCCTGACGCATGACTCGATCGGCGTCGGCGAAGATGGCCCGACCCACCAGCCGGTCGAACAGGTGCCGAGCCTGCGCGCCGTTCCGAACCTGCTGGTCTTCCGTCCGGCCGACGTCACCGAGACGGCGGAAGCCTGGCAGATCGCGCTGAAGACGAAGAACCGCCCGACCGCGCTGGCCTTGACCCGTCAGAACCTAACGACGGTTCGTACCGAATATTCGGAAGAGAACCTGACGACCAAGGGCGCCTATACGCTGGCCGGCAAGGCCGACGCCAAGGTGACGATCTTCGCTTCGGGCTCTGAAGTCGAACTCGCCGTTGCCGCCCGCGCCACGCTCGAAGCCAAGGGCATTTCCGTCCGCGTCGTTTCCGTGCCCTGCACCGAACTGTTCTTCGAACAGCCGGATGCCTACCGCAAGGAAGTGCTCGGCAACTCGCCGGTCAAGATCGCCGTCGAAGCCGCCGTTCGCGAAGGCTGGGATGCGTTCATCGGTCCGGAAGGCACCTTCATCGGCATGAAGAGCTTCGGCGCTTCCGGCCCGGCCAAGGACGTCTTCAAGCATTTCG
>NZ_JBFTMO010000043.1:0-965 GCF_056396985.1 Rhizobium sp. 05N430
TGCTGCTGTTGCTGGTCTGAAGGCAAGCCAGATCACGGCGATGACCGCCGATCAGGTTGCCGGTATCACCGCAGGCCAGAGCGCTCTGCTGACGGCTGCGCAGGTTGCGGGCTTTAGCGCCACGAACGTGACGAAGCTGACCGACGATGCGGTTGCTGGCCTGACCACGAAGGCTCTCCCGAGCCTGAAGAACGAAGCGATCGCTGTTCTCAGCGACAGCCAGATCGGCAAGCTCAGCGTCGACCAGATCAAGGTGATGACGCCGAAGCAGGTTACTGCCTTCACGTCTGGCCAGCTCGGCAAGTTCACCGACGATCAGATGGGTGCTCTGACGGCAGCCCAGGTCGGTTCTCTCTCCGACGCGCAGATCACCGGTCTTTCGGCTGCTCAGATCGGCAARCTCAGCAACGCTGCAGTGGGCGGTCTGAAGGCATCGCAGATCAGCGGCATGAGCGACACGCAGCTCGAAGGTCTGAGCGTTGCTCAGGCTGGCGCACTGACGGCGGCCCAGGTCGGTGCTCTCAGTGCCGATGACATCAAGAAGTTCTCCGACGACGAAATTGCTGCCCTCAGCCCGAAGGCAATCCCTGGTCTGAAGAACGAAGCAATTGCGGCTCTCACTGAAAGCCAGGTCGGCAAGCTCAGCACCGACCAGCTCAAGCAGGTCACCACCAAGCAGATCACTGCCTTCACGTCTGGCCAGCTTGCCAAGTTCACCGACGATCAGATCGGCGCATTGTCGGCTGCCCAGGTCGGCGCGCTCACCAACGACCAGATCGGCGGCCTGACCGCCGGTCAGATCGGCAAGCTCAGCAATGCTGCTGTTGCTGGTCTGAAGGCAAGCCAGATCACGGCGATGACCGCCGATCAGGTTGCCGGTATCACCGCAGGCCAGAGCGCTCTGCTGACGGCTGCGCAGGTTGCGGGCTTTAGCGCCACGAACGTGACGAAGCTGACCGACGATG
>NZ_JBFTMO010000044.1:0-959 GCF_056396985.1 Rhizobium sp. 05N430
ATCTGATCTGACCGGCGGTCAGGCCACCGATCTGGTCGTTGGTGAGCGAGCCGACCTGGGCAGCCGACAATGCGCCGATCTGGTCATCGGTGAATTTGGCAAGCTGGCCAGACGTGAAGGCGGTGATCTGCTTGGTCGTGACCTGCTTGAGCTGGTCGGTGCTGAGCTTGCCGACTTGGCTTTCGCTGAGGACAGCGATGGCTTCGTTCTTCAGGCCAGGGATCGCCTTGGCGGCCAGGCCCGCAACTGCATCGTCGGTCAGCTTGGTGATGTTCGTGGCGCTGAAGCCCGCAACTTGCGCGGCGCTCAGCAGAGCGCTCTGGCCTGCGGTGATACCGGCAACCTGATCGGCGGTCATCGCCGTGATCTGCGTAGCCTTGAGACCGGCGACAGCAGCATTGCTGAGCTTGCCGATCTGACCGGCAGTCAGGCCACCGATCTGGTCGTTGGTGAGTGCGCCGACCTGGGCAGCCGACAATGCGCCGATCTGATCATCGGTGAATTTGGCAAGCTGGCCAGACGTGAAGGCGGTGATCTGCTTGGTCGTGACCTGCTTGAGCTGGTCGGTGCTGAGCTTGCCGACCTGGCTTTCGCTGAGCACGGCGATGGCTTCGTTCTTCAGGCCAGGAACCGCCTTGGTGCTGAGACCCGCAACTGCATCGTCGGTCAGCTTGGTGATGTTCGTGGCGCTGAAGCCAGCGGCCTGCACAACTGTCAACAGAGCGCTCTGGCCTGCAGTGATACCGGCAACCTGATCGGCGGTCATCGCCGTGATCTGGCTTGCCTTCAGACCAGCGACAGCAGCGTTGCTGAGTTTGCCGATCTGACCGGCGGTCAGGCCACCGATCTGGTCGTTGGTGAGCGAGCCGACCTGGGCAGCCGACAATGCGCCGATCTGGTCATCGGTGAATTTGGCAAGCTGGCCAGACGTGAAGGCGGTGATCTGCTTGGTCGTGACC
>NZ_JBFTMO010000045.1:0-904 GCF_056396985.1 Rhizobium sp. 05N430
TTGAACTGCCCCCACTTTCGACCGGACACTCAGCATAAGCAGGAAGGCTCAAGCACAGGCTTGAGGATAAGCTTATGTCTAACGAGTTTCGACAGGTTGATCTGATGATCGGTGACGTCCGGCGGCGACGCTGGACAACGGAGCGCAAACTGCAGATCATCGAGGAAAGCTATGCCGCCGGGGAGACCGTTTCCTCCGCGGCGCGGCGACATGGAGTTGCGCCAAATCTTCTGTATCGCTGGCGTAGGCTCCTTAGCGAGGGAGGTGCGGTGGCCGTGGATTCTGACGAGCCAGTGATCGGCAATTCCGAGGTGAAGAAGCTGGAAGATCGAGTGCGCGAGCTTGAGCGCATCCTCGGGCGCAAGACGTTGGAGAACGAGATTCTCCGCGAAGCTCTTTCCAAAGCCCACTCAAAAAAACCGATATCGCGGCCGATCTTGTTGCCGAAGGACGGTTCCCGATGAAGACCGTGGCTGACGTCCTTGGCGTATCGAGGTCCAATCTCGTGGAGCGYCTKAAAGGCAAGTCYAAGCSGCGTGGRYCRTATCTCAAARCGGAYGATGCCGARCTGCTGCCTGCCATTCGYARACTYGTGGATGCTCGGCCRACCTAYGGCTATCGGCGGATCGCTGCCCTTCTCAACAGGCAGCGGCGAGCCGCCGATCTGCCCGTCGTCAACCGCAAGCGAGTTCATCGCATCATGGCCAATCACGCTATGATCCTTGAGAAACACACGGCGGTGCGAATAGGCCGTGCCCACGACGGCAAGGTCATGGTGATGCGGTCTAATCTCCGCTGGTGCTCGGACGGGCTTGAGTTCACTTGCTGGAATGGCGAGGTGGTTCGTCTCGCGTTCATTATCGATGCGTTTGACCGGGAAATTATCTCATGGGCAGCCGTCGCC
>NZ_JBFTMO010000046.1:0-851 GCF_056396985.1 Rhizobium sp. 05N430
TCATGCAGCTTCGACATCGACTTGATGACCGTCTGGTGGTCGCCGATGATCTGATCGACAACGAGGCCGACACGCTCGGTGCCGGTCGAGATGACCACCACCTTCTGGTGAACGTCAGGCTTGGTGCCGGTGCGGAACAGATCGCGAAGTCGCAGGAACGGCACCAGGCTGTCGCGCAGCGAGATGAAGCTCCGCCCGCGCGAACGCAGGTCTTCTTCGAGCGAAAGCTCGAGGCATTCCTCGACCGCCGACAGCGGAATGACGTAGCGGCCGGAGCCGACACGAACGAGCAGACCGTCGATGATCGCCAGCGTCAGCGGAATGCGAAGTGACACATCCGAGCCTTCGCCCGGCTTGCTTTCGATATCGATGGCGCCGCGCAGCGCCTCGACCGTCTTCTTGACGACATCCATGCCGACGCCGCGGCCGGAAAGATTGGTGATCGCCGCGGCCGTCGAGAAGCCCGGCGCGAAGATCAGCTGCAGCAGTTCGGAATCCGACAGCGGCTGGCCAGGCGCAATCAGGCCCGACGACTCCGCCTTGGCGCGGACCCGCTCGCGGTTGATGCCGCGGCCGTCGTCCTTGATGGAGATGATCACCTCGCCGCCGGACTGACGGGCAGACAGTGTCACCGTACCGGTTTCGCTCTTGCCGGCAGCAAGACGGTCGGCAGGCGTTTCCAGACCGTGATCGATGGAGTTGCGGACCAGATGCACCAGCGGATCGGCAAGGCGCTCAATGACGGTCTTGTCCACTTCGGTGCTTTCGCCCTCGGTGACCAGTTCGATTACTTTGCCGGTTTCGCGGGCGAGATCATGCACGAGGCGGCGGAAGCGCGAGAATAGCGTGGC
>NZ_JBFTMO010000047.1:0-851 GCF_056396985.1 Rhizobium sp. 05N430
GCCACGCTATTCTCGCGCTTCCGCCGCCTCGTGCATGATCTCGCCCGCGAAACCGGCAAAGTAATCGAACTGGTCACCGAGGGCGAAAGCACCGAAGTGGACAAGACCGTCATTGAGCGCCTTGCCGATCCGCTGGTGCATCTGGTCCGTAACTCCATCGATCACGGTCTGGAAACGCCTGCCGACCGTCTTGCTGCCGGCAAGAGCGAAACCGGCACGGTGACACTGTCTGCCCGCCAGTCCGGCGGCGAGGTGATCATCTCCATCAAGGACGACGGCCGCGGCATCAACCGCGAACGGGTCCGCGCCAAGGCGGAATCCTCCGGTCTCATCGCGCCCGGCCAGCAGCTTTCCGATCAGGAACTGCTGCAGCTGATCTTCGCACCGGGCTTCTCGACGGCCGCGGCGATCACCAATCTTTCCGGCCGCGGCGTCGGCATGGATGTCGTCAAGAAGACGGTCGAGGCGTTGCGCGGCGCGATCGATGTCGAAAGCCGTCCGGGCGAAGGCTCGGATGTGTCGCTTCGCATTCCGCTGACGCTGGCGATCATCGACGGCCTGCTCGTTCGTGTCGGCTCCGGCCGATATGTCATTCCGCTGTCGGCGGTCGAGGAATGCCTCGAGCTTTCGCTTGAAGAAGACCTGCGTTCGCGCGGGCGGAGCTTCATCTCGCTGCGCGACAGCCTGGTGCCGTTCCTGCGGCTTCGCGATCTGTTCCGCACCGGCACCAAGCCTGACGTTCACCAGAAGGTGGTGGTCATCTCGACCGGCACCGAGCGTGTCGGCCTCGTCGTCGATCAGATCATCGGCGACCACCAGACGGTCATCAAGTCGATGTCGAAGCTGCATGA
>NZ_JBFTMO010000048.1:0-823 GCF_056396985.1 Rhizobium sp. 05N430
TCGCCGTGCGGAACGCCAGATCGGTGATCTTGGCGCCGTCTGCACCCTGCGTGAAGACCAGCGTGCCCGTCGCCGACTGAGTGATGAACGTGCCGTCGGCCGTACCATTTTCAGTCACGACGCTGGTGCCTGACCAGCTTGCGGTCGGCTTATCGTCGTTGACCTCGACGCGAATGATGCTGGTGGTCGTGTCACCGTCACCGTCATGGAAGGCTACGCCTGCGTCGATGCGCAGCTGATCGATCGCGGAGCCGTTGGCAAGCGCGACGTGGTCGACCGGGCCAAGCAGCTTCGCCGTGACCGTCGTGCCGTTCGCGGCAAGCTCGATGACGGTATGGCTCGGATCACCGACATAGCCGATGATCTTGGTGCCGTTGTCCGTAAGCGCGAAGGTGATCTTGGCGCCATTCGAAGTCATCTGCGAAAGATAGGTCGGATTCGCGGTGGTCAGCGTAAAGTCGACATTGCCCGCGGTGCCTGGACCGATATCCAGATGCACCTGACCCGTGAAGCTGGTCTTGCCAGCGCCGTCGGCACCGTAGTCGATCGAGAAGCTCTTGGACTGCGTATCCGGCGTGGCGCCGTGGATGCTGCTTTCCTTGACGGTGATGTAGCGGTCGACGTCGAGAGCGACCGGCGCATCGTCGCGGATGTCGACCTGCACGGTACCGGTATTCCAGGCCGTCTTGTCGCCGTCGCCATCGGTTGCGGCGAAGTCGAAGACCAGACGCAGAGCATCGGATGCACCGGTGCGGGCTGCATCGGGATGATCGATCGAGGCGAACTGGGTGAAGGTATAGGCGCCCGTTGCCTGGTTTGCCGA
>NZ_JBFTMO010000049.1:0-561 GCF_056396985.1 Rhizobium sp. 05N430
GTCAAGGAATGCGACAGCTTGCGAACCTCCTTGCGGCACATGGCATCATCGAGGTTCTCATGATCGGCCAACGGCCGGTGCATGTCCTTCGGATTGCGCGGTGGCTTCCCGAAACGCGTATTGAAATCCGCCATGAACTCAGGCGCATATGCGTTGGCCGCCTCGATCGTATCGATACCGCGCAGCCGCAATTCCTTCACCAGCCGATCCTGCAGCGTCTGATTGGCGCGTTCCACCCGGCCTTTCGCCTGCGGGGTGTTGGCGCAGATAATGTCGATGTTCAACTCATAAAGCGCCCGGCCGAATTGCGTCAGACCGCTCGTGCGGTCCGTCATCGAGGCATGCGTGCTGCGGAAAACACCGTGCTTGTCACTGTAAAACGCAATCGGTTTGCCCCATTGCTGCAAGTAAGCCTTCGTCGCATGCAGATAGTCAAAGGTGTTCTCAGAGGCGGCAAAGCGCAGATGCAACAGCTTGCCGGTCGCATCGTCGATGTAGACGAGCAGGGCGCATTTGCGGCCACGGTCCTCGAACCACCAGTGATGCGACCCGTCGATCTGG
>NZ_JBFTMO010000050.1:0-538 GCF_056396985.1 Rhizobium sp. 05N430
CTTCGCGATCTGTTCCGCACCGGCACCAAGCCTGACGTTCACCAGAAGGTGGTGGTCATCTCGACCGGCACCGAGCGTGTCGGCCTCGTYGTCGATCAGATCATCGGCGACCACCAGACGGTCATCAAGTCGATGTCGAAGCTGCATGACGACGTTGCGACCTTCTCGGGCGCAACCATTCTCGGCGACGGCAGCGTCGCCCTCATTCTCGACGTCGGCCATCTGGTGGCCGCCGGTCAGCAACAGGAATCTCMGATGAGGGTGGCAGGATGAGTGCGGTAGCCGAGAGAGTGGAYCAGTTCTGGTCCTATGCCGACGAAGTCGAAGTTCTGACATTCGACATGAACGGCGAAACCTTCGCGCTCGAAGCCGTGATGGTCCAGGAAATCCTCGACCTTCTGCCTGAGACCGCCGTTCCCGGCGCTCAGTCCTTCGTGGCCAGCGTCATCAATTTTCGCGGCAAGGTCATCCCGCTTGCCGATCTGCGCCTCGCCTTCGGCATGGAAGCGACCGAAGCGACGATCGACAGCCGCATCAT
>NZ_JBFTMO010000051.1:0-534 GCF_056396985.1 Rhizobium sp. 05N430
CCACGACGGCAAGGTCATGGTGATGCGGTCTAATCTCCGCTGGTGCTCGGACGGGCTTGAGTTCACTTGCTGGAATGGCGAGGTGGTTCGTCTCGCGTTCATTATCGATGCGTTTGACCGGGAAATTATCTCATGGGCAGCCGTCGCCAATGCCGGGATATCCGGCTCCGACATTCGAGACATGATGTTGGAGGCCGTCGAAAAGCGCTTCGGCGCAATCAGCGCCCCGCATGCAATAGAACATCTATCTGATAACGGCAGTGCATATACCGCGAGGGAGACCAGGCTGTTTGCCCAAGCCCTCAACCTGATCCCATGCTTCACGCCCGTGGCCAGCCCACAATCGAACGGCATGTCTGAAGCCTTCGTCAAAACCTTGAAGCGRGACTACATACGCATCTCATCCATTCCGGACGCCGACACAGCTCTCCGGAAGATCGACGGATGGATTGAAGACTATARTGAAATCCATCCACACTCAGCGCTCAAAATGGCCTCCCCAAGGGAGTTCATCAAAGCATTGTCTCAATAGCT
>NZ_JBFTMO010000052.1:0-512 GCF_056396985.1 Rhizobium sp. 05N430
GGCCAGCTCGGCAAGTTCACCGACGATCAGATGGGTGCTCTGACGGCAGCCCAGGTCGGTTCTCTCTCCGACGCGCAGATCACCGGTCTTTCGGCTGCTCAGATCGGCAAACTCAGCAACGCTGCAGTGGGCGGTCTGAAGGCATCGCAGATCAGCGGCATGAGCGACACGCAGCTCGAAGGTCTGAGCGTTGCTCAGGCTGGCGCACTGACGGCGGCCCAGGTCGGTGCTCTGAGTGCCGATGACATCAAGAAGTTCTCGGATGATGAAATCGCTGCCCTCAGCCCCAAGGCGATCCCCGGTCTGAGCAATGAGGTAATTGCGGCTCTCACCGAAAGCCAGGTTGGCAAGCTCAGCACGGATCAGCTCAAGCAGGTCACGACCAAGCAGATCACCGCCTTCACGTCTGGCCAGCTTGCCAAATTCACCGATGACCAGATCGGCGCATTGTCGGCTGCCCAGGTCGGCTCGCTCACCAACGACCAGATCGGTGGCCTGACCGCCGGTCAGAT
>NZ_JBFTMO010000053.1:0-507 GCF_056396985.1 Rhizobium sp. 05N430
GGTCAAGGAATGCGACAGCTTGCGAACCTCCTTGCGGCACATGGCATCATCGAGGTTCTCATGATCGGCCAACGGCCGGTGCATGTCCTTCGGATTGCGCGGTGGCTTCCCGAAACGCGTATTGAAATCCGCCATGAACTCAGGCGCATAGGCGTTGGCCGCCTCGATCGTATCGATACCGCGCAGCCGCAATTCCTTCACCAGCCGATCCTGCAGCGTCTGATTGGCGCGTTCCACCCGGCCTTTCGCCTGCGGGGTGTTGGCGCAGATAATGTCGATGTTCAATTCATAAAGCGCCCGGCCGAATTGCGTCAGACCGCTCGTGCGGTCCGTCATCGAGGCATGCGTGCTGCGGAAAACCTTCGTCGCATGCAGATAGTCAAAGGTGTTCTCAGAGGCGGCAAAGCGCAGATGCAACAGCTTGCCGGTCGCATCGTCGATGTAGACGAGCAGGGCGCATTTGCGGCCACGGTCCTCGAACCACCAGTGATGCGACCCGTCGATCTG
>NZ_JBFTMO010000054.1:0-447 GCF_056396985.1 Rhizobium sp. 05N430
TTCCAGGCCGTCTTGTCGCCGTCGCCATCGGTTGCGGCGAAGTCGAAGACCAGACGCAGAGCATCGGATGCACCGGTGCGGGCTGCATCGGGATGATCGATCGAGGCGAACTGGGTGAAGGTATAGGCGCCCGTTGCCTGGTTTGCCGAGAATGTGAAGACYGGATGGCCAACATCCGTCGTGTAGGCCGTCAGGACGATCTGGCCGCCGACAACAGCAGTTGCGTAATGGAGCGCAACACCATGCGACGTCAGAGCCGGGTAGCCTTCGCCGTCCTGGCCGTTCGGCGTCATGTCGATCGCCGTGCGGAACGCCAGATCGGTGATCTTGGCGCCGTCTGCACCCTGCGTGAAGACCAGCGTGCCCGTCGCCGACTGAGTGATGAACGTGCCGTCGGCCGTACCATTTTCAGTCACGACGCTGGTGCCTGACCAGCTTGCGGTCGGC
>NZ_JBFTMO010000055.1:0-430 GCF_056396985.1 Rhizobium sp. 05N430
GCTCTACGCTTGGCTGCGGCCATCCAAAAGATCCTCATGCCCAGCTCCCGACCTACTTCTGCGCGACGTTCGTTCCCCGGAGCGGACATCCGATTGATGCGTACGTCAAAGAACGCCTGAGCCTTCGTAGACATCCTTGCAAGCTCCGGGTGCTCAGGAACCAGACCGACGTCCGAGTTATGGCTCCATTCCCTCATCGTAGTGGGCGTGCACCACCTATTCCTTGCCGGTCTCCCGGCGCGCTCAGAACTAACTTGTGCCTGACGCCGACCGCCACCCCAAACATGTGGTTCTTGTCTTTGCCGAGGTAGTAGCCGTTTGCATAGCCGATCGCGGCGGAATCCATGTTCAATGCCGCGTTGCGCGTGTACGCCGTGGTGAGATACACATCGGTCCGCCTGGAGAAGCTGTAGTCCGCGATGAACAGCAC
>NZ_JBFTMO010000056.1:0-422 GCF_056396985.1 Rhizobium sp. 05N430
ATAATATGATGCATAGCGTAAAGTTGTTTTTCTCCGCWCTGATGCCCGKAGGGCATGRAAGCCGCCRGATGCRGGTAAGGGAAACTCTGCCGGTCAGGGGCGGCGAGGCCCGCCGTCAGGCGGTTACGGCCCGGCATACCGTGGYAAACCCTTCCCCCGYCCTGCTAAGCCGATACGGCCTCACACGCCACGCAGCTGCTGCACAGCGCCCGGCCCGCCCGGCTGAGCGGGCTGTGTGACGCGTCAGCGGCGCACAGGGCGTGATTTGTCCGGGTGTTGGGGAAAGGGGCCGCCTGCGGCACCTTGAGCCTACAGGCGCGTTTCTGCGGCCTAACAGACAGCGTTCACTGTAACCGGCAGCATGGCGCCAGGGTGATCACCCTGATTTGCAGAGGATGACGAGGCCCGCAGGGCTGAGGAAC
>NZ_JBFTMO010000057.1:0-395 GCF_056396985.1 Rhizobium sp. 05N430
ATGATGCGGCTGTCGATCGTCGCTTCGGTCGCTTCCATGCCGAAGGCGAGGCGCAGATCGGCAAGCGGGATGACCTTGCCGCGAAAATTGATGACGCTGGCCACGAAGGACTGAGCGCCGGGAACGGCGGTCTCAGGCAGAAGGTCGAGAATTTCCTGGACCATCACGGCTTCGAGCGCGAAGGTTTCGCCGTTCATGTCGAATGTCAGAACTTCGACTTCGTCGGCATAGGACCAGAACTGATCCACTCTCTCGGCTACCGCACTCATCCTGCCACCCTCATCGGAGATTCCTGTTGCTGACCGGCGGCCACCAGATGGCCGACGTCGAGAATGAGGGCGACGCTGCCGTCGCCGAGAATGGTTGCGCCCGAGAAGGTCGCAACGTCGTCATGC
>NZ_JBFTMO010000058.1:0-395 GCF_056396985.1 Rhizobium sp. 05N430
GCGCGAAGCCCTGCAACGCGGCGCCGACGGCATGTTCACCGTCGGCGACGACGAACACGAAGAGATCTACCACCTCTCGCGCCGTACGTTCCGCCTCAACGGCCGCAAGCACGAGTTGATCCTGCTGCGCCAGCTCACCGCCGAACTGCGCCGCCAGGAAGTGCAGACGTGGAAGAAGGTGATCCGCGTGATCAGCCACGAGTTGAACAATTCGCTGGCGCCGATCGCTTCGCTGGCGCATTCGGGCGCCGAGCTGGTTCGGCGCGGGCAGTACGAGCGTTTGCCGAACGCGCTGGCCACGATCGAAGATCGCGCGCGGCACCTGGAAGGCTTCATCCGCGATTACGCGCGTTTCGCCAAGTTGCCGGCACCGCGCGTGGAAGCGGTCGATTGGC
>NZ_JBFTMO010000059.1:0-387 GCF_056396985.1 Rhizobium sp. 05N430
GCAGCGGCCGCTGCTTTCGCCTGAGTCGGCGTGGATCATCCGGCGTATCCTGGCCGGGGAAGCGCAGCCCGCGGGCAATGGCAGCGTACCCGATGTGGTGCCACTGGCCTGGAAAACCGGCACCAGTTATGGCTACCGCGACGCCTGGTCGGTGGGGATCAATCCCCGTTATCTGATTGGCGTCTGGGTCGGAAGACCGGATGCGACGCCGGTTGCCGGGCAGTTTGGTTTTGCCTCTGCCGTGCCCGTCATGAATCAGATCAACAGCCTGCTGATGAGTCGCCTTGGCAGACGTGACGTTCCGGGCGATCCGCGGCCGGCCTCGGTGACGGTGGCGACCATTTGCTGGCCTGGCGGTCAGCCGTTGCCCGCCGGAGACGAAAACTG
>NZ_JBFTMO010000060.1:0-376 GCF_056396985.1 Rhizobium sp. 05N430
AAGCCGCGTGGATCATATCTCAAAGCGGATGATGCCGAGCTGCTGCCTGCCATTCGTAAACTCGTGGATGCTCGGCCGACCTATGGCTATCGGCGGATCGCTGCCCTTCTCAACAGGCAGCGGCGAGCCGCCGATCTGCCCGTCGTCAATCGCARGCGAGTGCATCGCATCATGGCCAATCACGCCATGATCCTTGAGAAACACACGGCGGTGCGAATTGGTCGTGTCCACGACGGCAAGGTCATGGTGATGCGGTCTAATCTCCGCTGGTGCTCGGACGGGCTTGAGTTCACTTGCTGGAATGGCGAGGTGGTTCGTCTCGCGTTCATTATCGATGCGTTTGACCGGGAAATTATCTCATGGGCAGCCGTCGCCA
>NZ_JBFTMO010000061.1:0-326 GCF_056396985.1 Rhizobium sp. 05N430
CGGACCAGATGCACCAGCGGATCGGCAAGGCGCTCAATGACGGTCTTGTCCACTTCGGTGCTTTCGCCCTCGGTGACCAGTTCGATTACTTTGCCGGTTTCGCGGGCGAGATCATGCACGAGGCGGCGGAAGCGCGAGAATAGCGTGGCGACMGGCACCATGCGCAGCACCATCATCGTGTCGCGCAACTCGCCCGACAGACGCTCGATTTCTTCCGAGACGGAGCGCAAGGCAATATCGGCACTGGAGCTGGCAAGCTGGCTGAGACGCGATTGGGCGATGACAAGCTCGCCAACGCGGTCCATCAGCTCGTCGAGGCGCTCGGC